>JAFSNK010000006.1 GCA_017447445.1 Clostridia bacterium
CGTGAAGTCAGTGTCTTTAACAGCGAGGGTCCACCCGTTCCCATTCCGAACACGGCAGTTAAGCTCGTCTGTGCCCACAATACTCGGCTGGAGACGGCCCGGGAAGATAGGTCGATGCTGACACAATATTGTTTTGGCTTACACACTCCTAATTTTAGGAGTGTGTATCCAATCCGGGCCTTTAGCTCAGTTGGTTAGAGCAACCGGCTCATAACCGGTCGGTCCGGGGTTCGAGTCCCTGAAGGCCCACCAATTTTTTCAAAATCTAATATGCACCTTTAGCTCAGTTGGTAGAGCAACTGACTCTTAATCAGTGGGTCCCGGGTTCGAATCCCTGAAGGTGCACCATTGCACGGACATTGAATATTTACTGTTCAATGTCTGTTGCATTTATGCTGCGGAAAGACAATAGCCTTTCCGTACTCTTAGGGGTATAGCTCAGTTGGTAGAGTCGCGGTCTCCAAAACCGTTGGTCGTGGGTTCAAGTCCTACTGCCCCTGCCAAAAATACCGGGACGGCAAGCGCCGTCCCGATATTTTTACCCGGGAGCAACGGAGGGATTCGAAGGGGAGCGGTAGTGAATTGACCGTCCGGGGGACGGTCAAGAGCCGCGGAAAGGCTCGCCCACCGTGAACCCCAAAAATCTTACGATTTTTGAGGACCCCTTGTCGCAGGCGAGGAATCCCACCGCTTCCGCCATGAAAGAAACCGCTTTTGTCTACCGGACAAAAGCGGTTTCTTTCAGTTATATTCGCCTGCGGCGAGTTATATTGCTTCGCAGTGATATTCGGCTTACGCCGAGTGATATTGCGCTTCGCGCAGTTAAAAGGCGAATATAACTGTCCCGCAGGGACAATATAACTGCCGTCAAAGACGGCAATATAACTTGAAAACTGCAAATCTTGTGTTATTCTTTAACCGAGGTGATTACAATGTGCGACAGCGTTCTGCGCGATAAATCCAAAGATTTTGCAAAACAAAGTGTACTTCTTTGCAGAGCAATCAAAGCGAAACACCGCGAATCCGTGTTGACAAACCAACTGCTTCGAAGCGGTACGTCGGTTGGTGCAAATATCCACGAAGCGCAGTATGCGCAAGGATCAAAAGACTTTATTTCGAAGTTTGAAATATCGCTGAAAGAAGCATATGAAACCGAGTACTGGCTTGAATTGTTGTTTGAAACCGGATATATGGACGAGCAGACGTACAAGCCGATACAAAACGATTGCGGTGCGATCAGACGAATGCTCATTTCAACCATAAAGACGATGAAAGAAAAAACAAATATCTTATAAATATCAAAAGAAATATTTTTATGTAATCAATAATGCAAAAAGGAACACAACCGTTATGCTTTACTTGCGCAAATTCGATTTTTCTGACAACGAACTTGTTTCTTCAAGATTTAATATACCTTTAGCTGAAGCGAACCTAATGATCGAAAAATGGAATTCAGGTTTATTTAACGTATCATTTTTTGTAATGTTTGCTGTCCAAAACGATGATATCGGTTCCATAAGTAATGATTTCAGCATCGAAAAGGAATTTGTGAAACAAAAAATACGGGATCCCCTTGACAAGTTATATCGCATGCGATATAATTATGTGGGAGGTGCAGACGGAATGAGCAATAAATATGAATCGCTCCGGCTGAAAAACCAGATCTGTTTTCCGCTCTATGCCGTATCGAATATGATAACGCGCAAATACAAGCCGTTCCTCGACGAGCTCGACCTGACCTACACGCAGTATATCGTGATGATGGTGCTTTGGGAGCACGGGCAGGCGAACGAAAAGCTCCTCTGCGAGGCGCTGTGCCTGAAATCCAACACGGTGACGCCGCTCTTAAAAAAGCTGCAGGACAAAGGATATATCGAAAAAACGAAAGACAAAGGCGACGAGCGGAATCTTGTTATTACGCTGACGGAGACAGGCAAGAAATTGCAGGATAAAGCGCTCCGCGTGCCGGAATGTATGGCAAAGGAGTTTCATCTGACGCCGGACGAGGCGACCGCGCTTTACGGGATCTTATACAAACTGATTGATGAAGAAAAGAATAAAAACAGAGGTTAATCGAAGATGAAAACGGTTTATGATTTCACGGTAAAGGACAGAAAAGGAAACGACGTCTGCCTTTCGGAGTTTCGCGGAAAGGTATTGCTCATCGTCAACACGGCGACGGGCTGCGGATTCACGCCGCATTACGACCCGCTGGAGGCGATGTATAAGGACCTGCGGGACAAGGGCTTCGAGATCCTCGATTTCCCGTCCAATCAGTTCGCGGGGCAGGCGCCCGGCAGCGACGACGAGATCCACGATTTTTGCACGATCAAATTCGGGACCGAGTTTCCGCAGTTCAAAAAAATCGACGTCAACGGCGAGAACGCCGACCCGCTATTCGCGTTCCTTGCGTCCGAAAAGCCGTTTGAGGGCTTCGGAAAGGGACTGAAAAACGCGGCGTTAAACAAGTTTGCGAAAATGAACAACAAGAAGTTCGGCGACAAGACCTATATCGGTTGGAACTTCACGAAGTTTCTCATTGACCGCGAAGGAAAGGTCGTCGCTCGCTTCGAGCCGACGGCCGATATGAAGGACGTGCGCAAAGCCGTCGAGGAACTGCTCGGGTGAAATAATATGAACGATCAAAACAATGACGTCGCCGTCCTTGCGGCAAACAGAGAAAAAGCAATAGTAAAGACAAGTATTGTCGGTATCGTTACCAACATTCTGCTCGTCGGCTTCAAGGCATTCGTCGGGCTGGTATCGAACTCGATTGCCGTCATTCTTGACGCGGTAAATAACCTGTCCGACGCGCTCTCGTCCGTCGTGACGATTATCGGCGCGAAGCTCGGCGCAAAACAGCCGGACAAAAAGCATCCGCTTGGTTACGGCAGGATTGAATACCTCAGCTCCATGATTGTCGCCGCGCTCGTCCTTTATGCCGGTATTACGTCACTCGTGGAATCAATAAAGAAAATCATTCATCCCGAAGCGGCGGACTACAGCACCGTCTCGATCATTATCATATCCGTTGCGATCGTTGTGAAACTGATCCTCGGAATGTACGTTAAAAAGCAGGGAAAGAAAGTCAATTCCGGCGCGCTGGTCGCGTCCGGCTCGGACGCGCTGTTCGACGCGATCCTGTCGGCGTCTGTTCTCGCCTCGGCGATCGTTTACCTGATCTGGGGCGTGTCTCTTGAAGCGTACGTCGGCGTGATCATCGCGGGCTTTATCATCAAAGCCGGTATAGAAATGATGATCGAAACGCTGAACGACATCATCGGCAAACGCGAGGACGCGGAGACGACGAAGGAACTGAAAGAGATCATCTGCGCACAAGACGCGGTACTCGGCGCTTACGACGTGACACTTTTCAACTACGGTCCGAACAAGAACTACGGCTCGGTACACATCGAACTGCCGGATAACCTCAGCGTTGACGACGTGGACAGGATTACGAGAAAGATACAGACTGACGTCTTCCATAAAACCGGAGTCATCCTAACGGGCATCGGCGTTTATTCGTTCAATACTTCCGACGACGAGGCGGCGCAGATGCGCAACGCGGTGCAGAAGACAGTCATGGCGCACGACTGGGCGCTCCAGATGCACGGATTCTACGCCGATACCGAGAAGAAGACCGTTCGCTTCGACGTTGTCGTCAGCTTTGACGTTGACCGCAAGGAAGCGCTTGAAACGCTGTACGGAGAAGTGAAAACTCTTTATCCGGAGTACGACGTTCTGATCGTACCGGATGTAGACGTTGCGGATTGACGATAATCAAGAGTATACGGAGGAAAAAATTATGATCATCAAAGCAGTCAAATTCAGAAAAGACGGGTTTTATACTCAGCCCTTTGTTTTCGGCGGTGAGGAAGGTGCGGACAAGTTTGATCCTTCTATCCGCTATCGTGGCAGTTTACAGAATTACCTGATCGACACCGGAAATGAAGTGATTCTTGTCGATACCGGTCTTCCTGCGGGAACACCTGAAGAAGTACCGGATGATACGACCCCGCTTTTTACCGGAAAGGATATCTGCAGCTATATGGAGGCGTTTGACGCTCTGGGATACAAGCCGGAGCAGGTGACGAAGATCCTTCTTACTCACAAGCACGGCGACCATTCCGGAGAACTGCGTTCCTTCCCGAATGCGAAGATCTACGTGAACGCCGACGAAACCTCCGCCGCAGAGCTGCAGGGGCTTGACAATATCGTCCCCGTCAGCTTCACCGACGGCGCGTATCACAATTTTCCGGCAAGCCGGAAGATCGCGGACGGCGTTTACTATATCAAAGCCAAAGGACATACCAACGGCAATAGTATCGTGATCGCGGAAAACGACGGGCTTTACTATATGCTCCACGGCGATATTACCTACGTCGACGAGGCGCTGTATGAAAACAAGCTGTCGGTGGTTTATGAAGACCTCGCCGCCGCCCGCGAAACGCTTGACCGTGTCCGCGCATTTGTGAAAAACAATCCGACCGTCTACTGCGGAACGCACACGCCGCAAGGATATGAAAACCTCGAATCAAAGTGCGTAATGGACCTCGATCATCCCGTTCCCACTGTGCTTGCCGAGGTCGATTTCTCCGAGGCGAAAGTCAGCGGCAAATACGTCTGCTCGATCTGCGGCTACGTTTACGATCCCGCCGAGCACGACGGCGTCGCCTTTGAAGACCTGCCGGACGACTGGAAATGCCCGCGCTGCAGGCAACCGAAGGAGAAATTCAACAAGGCGTGAGATATTCAGGTTTGCTGCGGGAAATGCCTTTTTGTGATTTCAAGCGTTTAAGGTCACTAATACATATGATCATTACAGATGACCTAAAAAACACGCTTTTTTACCCATTCAATTCGTTTTGCGATTTCGGGCGATAACCACAGAAAAAGGCACTTGCGTGAGCAAGTGCTTTTTTCAACTAAATCCGTCCTTGCGGACGGGTGAAATATTGCTGCGCAATGTGAAATCACTTCGTGATGAAATCCGCACTTCGTGCGGGTGATGACGCGGTCCCCGAAAACCGAGTTTGTCGAGGTTTTTGGGGGAGTCAAGGACGGATTTGATTTCACCGAACGCGAAGCGTTCGATTTCACCTGAGGGCGTAGCCCGAAGATTTCACCGTGCCAGCAGGCACGGTTTCACTTTGTTTGTTTTTTTTCAACAGCAACTGTTTTTTACGTCTGTTCCGGTTTTTGTTCCGATTCCGGGAAGTCCTCTTTCGGCGTTTTCTTTAGGAACCACAGCACGAACGGGACGGTAAGCGGGAGCGAGAGCAGCAGCGCGACCGGCTGCGCCTCCTGGATGCCCGACAGACCGCGGAAATGCGAAAGCAGCAGCAGCGCGGGGATGAACAGCAGTCCGCTGCGTAGCGACGACATAAACGAGGCGCCGAAGCGTTTCCCGGTGCTCTGGAAGAGCATTTCAGTCGCCATACAGAACGGCAGCACCAGGTTTGCCAGCGCCTGCAGACACAGCGCGCGTGCGCCGATCTCTATGACCGTATCGTCGTCGCGGAACAGCGAAACGAGCTGCGGCGCGAACGCCACGAGCCCGGTACAGCCGACGATGATGATACACTCCGCCGCGAGCACGGTGAAGAAATAGCCCTTGCGCACGCGGTTGAACTTCCTTGCGCCGTAATTGAAGGCGGACACCGGCTGGAACCCCTGCCCGATCCCGAGCGCGATCGAGAAGGCGAAGAAGATTATTCGCGAGACAATGCTCATCGCCGCGACGGCGGCGTCGCCGTGGATCGCGCACCGCGAGTTGAGCAGCACGGTGGTTAAGCTGTTGAGCCCCTGGCGAAGCATACTCGGGAAGCCAGTCGCCATTATGTTGCCGAGCAGCGCCGGGCGGATCTCGGCTGCCAAACGGAAGCTGATCTTCGATTCGGTCCTGCCGGAAAGGAACATCGAAAGCAGTATTCCCCAGCTAACAAGCTGGCTTATCGCGGTGGAAAGCCCCGCCCCCGCGATCTCCATATCCAGCCCGAACATAAGGATCGGGTCGCCGATCATATTAAGCACCGCGCCGGACATAAGCCCGATCATACCGAGCGCCGCCTTGCCCTCGTAGCGCAGTATGTTGTTCATCGTGAGCGAGGAGCTCATGAACGGGGCGGCGACGAGGATATAGGAAATATAAGTTTTCGCGTAGGGCGCTATGGTTTCGGTACTGCCGAGCAGGACCACGATATCGTCCAGCCAGATAAAGCCGACGACAGATATTATAAGCCCGCAGGCAAACGACGCCAGGACCCCGGCGGTGGCGTTAAGAGAAGCTTTTTTAACGTCCTGCCCGCCCAGCGCGCGGGAGAGTATGCTGCCCGCGCCCTGCCCGAACATAAAGCCGAACGCCTGGATTATCGCCATAAATCCGAACACTATGCCCACGGCGCCGCTCGCGCTGTTGCCGAACCTGCCGACGAACGCGGTGTCGACGAGATTGTATATATTCGTAACGAGCATTGAAATGATCGCCGGGACCGCAAGCTTAAGAACAAGCCGCGGGATCGGCGTTTTTGTCATTTTGTCATACTGCGAAACGCTTTCTGTCCGCTTCAAACCCTTTTTCTCCGTTCCTTAATAAAAGAAGATAAATGAATTATATATCACGCCGCCGCAAAATGCAAGCGGATAAACCGATTTTCGGCTTTTAAGGCGCAAAAACTTGACATTTGCGCCGCGTATATTTATAATTAATCGACCGCATACCCGAAAAACCTATTAAAGGACGCGTTTATGCTTTCAAAAAAGACAGTTAAATATCTGAATAAACACTGCCGCCGTCTGGACGGGAAAACCGTGCTTATAACCGGAGCGAACGGCGGGATAGGGTTCAAGACCGCGGAAACGCTGGTTTACCTCGGCGCCTCGGTCGTTCTGGCGTGCAGGAACCCGGAAAAGGCGGCCTCCGCGCGGGAAAAGCTGGTCGCCGACTATCCGGAAGCGGATATCCGAGTTATGCCGCTTGACGTGGCGGATTTCGCCTCGATAGACGCGTTTGCCGGAGACCTGCCGGACGTGGACGCTTTTATAAACAACGCGGGCGTGTTCCACCGCCCCGGGGAAAAGACGGCGGACGGTCTGGAGCTGGTTATGGGCACGAACTACGTCGGCACGTTCCGCGTGGGCGAAAAGGTGCTTCCGAAGCTGGAAAACTGCGGTCACGACGTGGTTTATATAAACACGATCTCGCTTATACACAAGTTCGCGCGCGTCGATTTCGGCAGGTTCTACGACGAAAAGGGCTCCTACGCGCGCTCCAAGCTCTGCCTCGCGCGGTATTCGGAATACCTTGCAAACAAATACCGCGGCACGAATATACATGTTTTTATGAGCCATCCCGGGATAGCGATAACCGGGATCGCCTCGCATCTGTTCGGGAAGTTCTATATTCTCGCAAAAATAATGCCGTTCAACTCCGTGGAAAGGTCCTCGCTCGCGGCAGCGTACATACTTTCCGGAAACGCGCCGTGCGGCAGCGTGGTCGGGCCGCATATCCTGTTCTGCGGCTGGGGCAACCCGAAGGTGAACCGCAAAAGCAAAAGGGCGCTGCGCGATATAAAACCGCTGGTGGAGTTCACCGCGGGTGAAACGGCAAGGATCGCCGCGGAAAAAGAAAAATAATTGTTGATTTATCCTGACGTATATGGTATAATAATCGAAATATATTTTGCCGCACCGCACGCGGCGCATAAAAAACGAAAGGAGGGCGCGGATGAAAGTCAAAAAGTTCGGGTTTTCCGCAAAAGCCGTCGTTCTTATAACCGTTCTGCTGTTAGCTGCGAATATCCTGCTCGGCGTTTTTCTCGTTCAACGTTCGCGTTCTTCCATAAGGGCGATCATCGACGAGCGTATGCTCGGCGTTGCCAAAACAGCCGCCGCCATGCTTGACGGCGACGAGCTCGCCGCGCTGACCGAGGAGGACGACGGCAGCGAAAAGCACAGGGAAATAATCGAAAAGTTGGGCGTTTTCAACGAGTATCTCGACTTTGAATATATCTATATCGTCCGCCGGAACTCGGCGGGGAAATTCGTGTTCATCGCCGATCCGGACCCGGAAGAGCCCGCCGAATTCGGCGAGGAGATCACCTATACCGAGGCGCTCGGCGCCGCGGACGAAGGCACCGCCGCGGTGGACAAGGTCTCCGTCGGCGACAAATGGGGCAAATACTACACCGCCTTTTGCCCGGTCATGACTTCCGACGGCAGGATAGGCGGGATAGTCGGCGTCGATTTCGACGCGGACTGGTACGAAAACCAGATCACCGGAAACACCGTTTCAATCCTTATCTGCGGAGTGTTCGCGCTGCTTGTGGGCAGCGTCATAGTCCTGCTCGTTACCGGCCGGTTAAGGCGCAGGTTCCGCAGACTGAACGAGGACACCGCTTCCATCGCCGCGGACGTCGGTTCGCTGCTGGACGAGATCAGCGCGGAGCACGGCTATTCGGTCATAGACCCGGACGCCGGGCTGCTTGACGGAGTGAAGGACGAGCTTCCTCCTTCCGGCGCCGAATCGGAGGGGATAGAAAAGCTCTCGCGCGACGTAAGGACGATACAGGTCAACCTTAAACGCTATATCGAATTCATACATAATAAAGCATATACCGACGTTATGACCGGCATCGGAAACCGTTCCGCTTACTTCGATTTCATCCACAGTATCGACGAGGTCATCGAAAATCCGGATCTGCGCTTCTCGGTCGCGGTGTTCGATATAAACGGACTTAAAACGGCGAACGACGATTACGGCCACGACATAGGCGATATGATCATCGGCGCGGCGGCGGACTGCATAAAAAAAGCGTTCGGCGAAAGCACCGTGTTCCGCATCGGCGGCGACGAATTCGTGGCGGTGCTGGAGAATGCGGCGGAGGAAGAGATGGAGGCGCTGTTCCGCAAGCTCGATGAGGAGATCGAAAACTCCAATAAAGAGCTTGCCGGCAAGATCGGCGTCCCGCTTTCGATCTCGAAGGGCTTTTCGGAATTCATTCCCGGCGAGGATATCACCTACAAGCAGGTATTCAAGCGCGCCGACCTGGCGATGTACTACGATAAGAACGATTATTATCAAAAATACGGTTACCGCAGATAAAAACCCAAAAGAAAAACAGGCAAGTCGCCTGTTTTTTCTTTTGCAAAACCTGTTCAAACGTAATATACGACCGCCATCGCGGCGACGCGCAGACAGACGAAAAGCAGCAGCAGCGCTCCCGTCGCGGCGTACATCAGCCGGTTCACGCGTTTTATGTCTTCGAACCGTATCTCGCGGTCCGCGTCGCCGATATATTTCTTTTCGCACACCTTTCCGCCGTAGACCGCGTCTCCCGCGAGCCGCACGCCCAGCGCGCCCGCGCACACCGATTCGGTCTGTGCGGAATTCGGGCTTGCGTGATTGAACCTGTCGCGCCGGAATATCCGCAGCGCGTTCTTCGCGTTCAGCCGGACGAGAGGGCAGGCGAGTATCATAAGCCACGCACACAGGCGGGATGGGATGAAGTTGAAAACGTCGTCGGCCTTCGCGGCGGCGCGCCCGAAATAAAGGTATTTTTCGTTTTTATACCCCAGCATAGAATCCATTGTGTTCACTGCTTTGTATAAAAACCCGCCGACCGCGCCGAAAAAGAGGATATAAAATACCGGCGCGGCGACTCCGTCCGAGGCGTTCTCCGCCACCGTTTCCACCGCTGCGCGGCAAACGCCTTTTTCGTCCAGCACGTCGGTATCGCGCCCCACTATGTTGGAAACCGCTTTCCGCGCGCCGGGCAGGTCGCCCGCCTGCAAACGCCGCATTACCCTGCCGCTTTCGCGCGCAAGCTGGCGCGGAGCGATAAGCTGCCAGCACATTATTGCCGAAAGCGCGAAGTAAAGGTATTCCGAAACCGCCCACGCGCCGTATAGCAGCGCGGCGGGAACGGCGGCGGAAACAAGGCAGACTGCAAAAACCGTTAAAACCCCGCGCCGCAGGTCGCGCTTCGCCTCCCCGCGCCGCAGCTTCTTATCCAAAAAGGATATAAGCTTTCCTATAGCCATAACGGGGTGGGGGAGCCACGCCGGGTCGCCGGCTATGCAGTCGATCAGAAACCCCGCCAGCATCGCCGCGGTCTGCCAAAACAACAGCTTATACATCGCCGCCGCCCCTTTGCATAGTAATTATGTAAACAGGATTGTTCGCCGCCATAAGGTTGTATCTTCCCGCTTTGTGCGAGCGCGCGGCGTTTATCGCAACGGCTTCGAATTCGTCGAACCCGAATTTTTCGCGGAAGCCAACCGCTTCGGAAAGCGTCTCCAGCGTAACGCAATTCAGCACTATACGCGCCCGCCCGTTCTTGCCGAGCACCGTGGATACGATCGCTTCCGCGCCGCCCGAGCTGCCGCCGATGAAGGCGATATCCGGCTTCGGAAGATTATGTAAACTATACGGCGCCTCGCCGCGTATGATCTCCAAATTCTCCGCGCCGAATTTTTTGCAGTTTTTCTCTATCAGTTCGCAGGCGGCTTCGTCCTTTTCCACCGCGTAAACGGTCCCTTCCGGGGCGTTCAGCGCGCATTCGACCGATACCGACCCGGTCCCCGCGCCGATATCCCATATCACCGAATCCTTTTCCGGCGCGAGCTTCGAAAGCGTAACGGCGCGTATCTCCGATTTGGTCATCGGAACGTCGTCGCGTACGAACGCACCGTCCGGCATGCCGGAGCAATAGCTGCTTTTCGCGCCCGGATTGTAAATATACAGCAGCGAAAGCGCGTCCGGCGCGTTATCGCAAAGCTCCGCGGCGGTCCCGCGCGTGATCTTTTCTTCCGGGAAGCCGATCCTTTCTCCTATCGCGACGCTTGCTCCGCCCAGCCCGGCTTCGCACAGACGGCGGCAAACGGAGGCGGCGGTGTTTTCGCCTCCTAAAAGCGCAAACACCTTTTTGTTCGTCTTTACGGCGTACACGACGTTCGCGTTCCTGCCGTGCAGACTTATAAGGCGCGCGTCGTCCCAGCTAACGCCGAGCTTCGCGGCGAACGCCGAAACCGACGAAACGCCGGGGATAAAGGTCGTTTTGCAGCCCTCCAGCTCCTCCGCGAGCCGCTTCGCGCCGCTGTAAAACCCGGTGTCGCCGCGCATAAGCACCGCGGCTTTTCTTATTTCCGGATGCGAACCGAGTATTTCTTTTATCTTTTCGGGCGAGTATTCATAATATTTCGGCTTCGCCGTGCCGAAAGCTCCCGCCACGGCTTTCGCGCCGAAGACCGCGTCGCACTCTTCCGCCGCCTCGCGCGCTTCCGAAGTAAGCGTTTCTTTCCCGGCGGGCCCCGTGCCTATAACGAATATCTCCGCTTTTTGCGCGTGCTCGCCGCCCAGAAGTATGCCGAGCGCTGCGGATACCGTTACGCCTTCCGGCTCCGCAGGTCTGCCTATAACAATCGCCCGCGCCCCGGTCTCTTCCGCCGCGGCGAGCTTTTCTTCAAACCCTCCGGCTTTGCCGGAATCCTTGGTAACAATGAATCTCGCGTTCGTCATTTTTATAAGCGCCGCGTTGAATTCCTTTGTAAAAGGCCCCTGCGCCGCGATTATGTGCGAAACCGGAACGCCCGCCTCCAGGCAGGCGGAGATCGAGGCCTCCGCGGGCAGTACGCGCGCCCACAGGCGCTCCCTGCCGATCGGGGAATAAGCGCCGATCTCTTTCGAGCCCGTCGTCGCAAGCACGTTTCCGGGCAGGTCCTTAAGATATTCTGCCGCCTCGCTTACCGAACCGAAGTAAAGCGCGTTTTTGCTCTTCGCGTCGCTTTCGCGCAGGATCCGCAGGCAGGGAACGCCTGCGGCGTTCGCGGCGGCGCGTATGTTTTTGGTAACTTCAGCGGCGAACGGATGCGTGGCGTCGATTATCCGCGCAAAGCCGTTCGAACCGAAAAAGCGCTCCATTTCCGGTTCGTCCATCCGTCCGGTGCGCACTTCAATGCCTTCCGTTCCGTCCAGAAGCACCTCGCCGTATTCGGTAGCCACGCAAACGGTAAGCGCGTATTCCCCGGCAAGCGCTTCGGCAAGCTTTCGCCCCTCGGTGGTGCCGGCAAAAAGGCAGATCTTTTCTTTCATCGTTTATAACCCCGCAACGTAACCATTTTTCCGTTTATCACACGCGTGTCTTCGTTGCCGATGAACACGGTGGTGAACATATCCGCCGGGTATTCCGCAAGCTCGCGCAGAGTCATTATTTCAAAACTCTCGCCTTCTCTCCCGACGTTCCTCACGACTCCGCACACCGTTTCCGGCGGGCGGTGTTCCGAAAATATCCCGCAGGCGCGTTTCAGATGCCCGGCGCGTTTTTTGCTCGCCGGGTTGTATATCACCGTGCAGATCCCGCATTCCGCGGCGGCGCGGACGCGTTTTTCAACGGTTTCCGCCGGAGTCAGCAGGTCCGAAAGACTTATAACGCAGAAATCGCAGGTTATCGGCGAGCCGAGCAGCGCCGCGCCGGAGCACGCCGCCGTAACTCCCGGCACGCAAACCGCCTCCACGCCGTATTCCGGCGCAAGCTCCAAAGCAGGGGAAGCCATACCGTAAACGCCCGCGTCGCCGGAGCAGATCAGCGCGACTTTTTTGCCCTCCGCGGCAAGCGAAAGCGCGATCCGGCAGCGGTCGGTCTCGCACGTCATCGCGGTGGAAATGTATTCTTTATTCGGGAAATACGGCTTTATCAAATCGCAATAGACGGTATATCCCACTATTACGCCGCATTCCTCCAGCCGCTTCGCCGCGCCGACGGTCAATCCTTCGTAACCGCCCGCGCCGATCCCCACAACGTACAGTCTGTTCAAAACTCCACGCTCCGTTCTTTATACGCCGCCGCGACGGTAACTCCGTTCGCCGCGGTCTTTCTTATAACAAGCTTTCCGCCGCCAAACACCGCCGCGCGCTCGCATACGTTGCCGACGCCGACAGTCTTTTTCACGAACTCCGATTCGGCAAACCCCCATTCGTCGGGCAGGGAAGCCAGTTCCCCGGCGGTGTAAAACATGATCGGGACGTTAAGCTCTTCTGCAAACTCGTTCAGCCCCGCTTCGTCCTTTTTAAGGTCCGCGGTGGCGATCCCGCACACGGAGGCGATATCTATCCCGGCGCTGTCCAGCGCGTATAAAACGGCGGTTTTTACCGCTTCCGCGGAAACGCCTTTTCTGCATCCTATCCCCAGCGTTACGGCGCGCGGGACAAGCCGCAGCGTTATCCCGAACGGCCGGGCTTTTTTTATACCGATGTATATGCCCAGATCCCCGCTTTCGCCGCGGACAAGCCCGGCGGGCAGCTTTTGCGGCAGCTCGCTTTCGGCGCAGACCGGTACTTTTTCGGTAAGTATCCTTGCCGAAACGGCTTTCGCCGCCTCAAGCGACGATATGGCGCAGCCGTGCTCCGCCGCCCAGGAATCGCAGGAGAAAAGCCCCGCGCCGTCCGTCGCGGTAGTTACCACCGGCAAAGCGCCGGTTAGCGAAGCGAGTTTTTGCGCCAGCCGGTTCGCGCCGCCGATATGCCCCGAAAGGATCGGTATAACGTAATCGCCGCCGTCGTTTATCACGATTACGGCGGGGTCGGTCTCTTTCGATCTTACGCAGGGCGCGATACAGCGCACCGCTATCCCGCAGGCGCAGATAAACACCAGAGCGCCGTTTTGGCGAAACAGCGTTTCCGTCTCTTCTTTCGTGCCGCGATAGGGCGCAAACCCGTATTTTTCCGCGAACCGGGGCGAGGAATACAGCGCGGTCTCGTCGCCTTCGAGCAGAGATCTAAACTTTTGCGCCAGCAGAGCGCCCTTGTCGGAATAGGTTATAAACGCGATCTTCATTTTTTCGCCTTTCTGTATTCCGTGGAAAACGCGCCGTCGTAAAGATGCGAACGGGTGAATTCGCTTTCCAGAAAATCGCCCACGGTTATCAGCGCCGTTTTGGTTATGCCGTTTTCCTTTGCCGTCCGCGCAAGCGTACCCAAAGTGCAGCGCAGTATTTTTTCGTCCTCCCAAGTCGCTTTGTATACTATCGCGGCGGGGGTATCCGGCGGGTATCCGCCCCGTATCAGGTCGTTTTCGACCTGCTCCGCAAGCGACGCGGACAAAAACAAAACCATCGTCGCGCGGTGCGCGGCAAGCGACGCCACGCTTTCTTTTTCGGGCACCGGGGCGTTCCCCGCGGCGCGGGATATTATCACCGTCTGCGAAACGCCGGGCAGAGTGTATTCGGTCTTCAAAGCCGCCGCCGCGCCGCAGAACGAGCTCACGCCCGGGGTGATATCGTATTCTATGCCGAGCTTGTTCAGTTCGCGTATCTGTTCGCCGATCGCGCCGTAAAGCGAACTGTCTCCGCTGTGCAGGCGCACCGTCGTTTCGCCGTTCGCTTCCGCTTCCGCTATAACGGCGGTCGTCTCCTCCAAAGTCATCTTCGCGCTGTCGAATATCCGTGCGCCCTTTTTCGCGTATTGCAAAAGCTCTTTGTTCACCAGCGATCCGGCGTAGATTATCACGTCCGCGGTCTCCAGAAAATTCCTGCCGCGCAGGGTTATAAGGTCGGGCGCGCCGCACCCGGCGCCGACTATGTGCACCATCGTTCAGCCCTCCGATTCGCGTTTTATCGCTTCCAGCAGCTCATAAGCGCCCGGAGTGGCGCCCAGCACGCCGTAGGTCTTCGAAAAGGTTATAAGCTCCGCGCGGAAACTTTCGCTCCCGCGGCGGGCAAGCTGTTCGCCTATCGCGTTCATAATGCTTTGCATCGCCGCTTCGCGCACGCCCGCTTTCTGCAAAATGTCCAGCATATCGTCGGTAACGGCGCTTTGCATAATCGCGTTCACGGCGTCCCTTCCGGCTCCCGCCGCCGCGGCGTGCGCCGCGAATATCTCCCTGCGGCAGTCGCCCCAGCGCGAATGGGTGTTGAACATCCCCACGGCAAGCTTCACGGCTTTGCCTATGTGGCTCACCGCGAGAGCGCCGGAAAACCCCAGATCCCGCGCGGAATAAAGCGCTTCGCCCAAATAGTTCGAAACTGTAACGGCGCACGCCGGGTCTACGGAAAGCGATTCTTTAATAAAATCCGCGCCGAAATTGCCGGGGACGAGCAGGCAGACGGTTTTGCCCTCCGCGCGGCGCACCGAAAGCTCCGCGCGGGCGGTCTCCGCCACGGCGTCGTCGCTCATCGGCTCTATTATCCCGGTAGTACCGAGTATCGAAATGCCGCCCTCTATCCCCAAACGCGGGTTAAAGGTCTTTTTCGCTATCTCTTCGCCGCCCGGCGCGGAAATAATTATTCGCAGGCCGCCTTCGTATCCGGCGTCGGCGCACACCTCGGCTGCCGCCTCGGTTATCATCCGCAGCGGGACCGAATTTATCGCCGCCTCGCCCACGGGCCTGTCGAGTCCGGGCTTGGTAACTCTGCCGATCCCCTCGCCGCCTTCGACCGTTATCCCGCGCGTTCCGTTCGTTTCGACTCCGGCGTAAAACACCATTCCGTCGGTAACATCCGGGTCGTCGCCGCTGTCTTTTTTTATCCCGCAGGAAACGAAGTTTTCTTTGCGGGTAATATCCAGCACGTCAAGCTCCAGCCGGACGCCGGACGGGGTGAGCAGGCGCACTTTTTCCAGCTCGCCGCCGCACAGAAGCATTATCGCCGCGGCTTTCGCCGCCGCCGCCGCGCAGGAGCCGCTTGTATAGCCGCGCCGCAGCTTTTTTCCGTCCTTTGTAACTAAACTTTCCATCATCGCGTTATACCGTACATCAAAGCGTTCACTATCGCCGCGGCGACGTTGGAACCGCCCTTCCGCCCGCGCGCAACTATATATTCAGCGCCGCAAGCCGTTATCTCTTCTTTCGATTCCACCACGTTCACGAATCCGACGGGCACGCCGATTATAAGCGCCGGTTTTATCCTGCCTTCACGCGCCATTTCCGCAAGCGCAAGCAGCGCCGTCGGCGCGTTGCCCACCGCGAAAATAACGCTGCCTTCGATTTTCGCCGCGCGCTCCATAGATACCTGCGCCCGCGTACAGCCGCGCTCCTTCGCTTCGGCGGCAACGTCCTCGTCGCTCATAAAACAGCGTATCGCGCAGCCGAGCTTTGCGGCGGCGGCTTTGTTTATGCCGGAATAAGCCATCCGCGTGTCGGTAACGACAGTGCAGTTTCCGGCTGCAAGCGCCTGCCGCGCGTTTTTCACCGCGTTCGCGGAAAAAGCCAGACTGCGCGCGTAATCGAAATCCGCGGTGCAGTGTATAACGCGCAGCACCACGTCCTTTATTTCTTCGGATACAGGCGCGTCGAGCTCGCTTTCTATAATTTCCATACTGCGCTTTTCGATAGCGCCGGGTTCGGTAAACGTCATTTCTTTTTCTCCCTGTATTCAAGGCATTTTTTATAAAACCCGATCGCGGCGTTTTCGCTTGCCGCGAGATATAAATGCGGGTATCCGGCGTACAGCGTGTCGCCGCAGTACGCGCATCCGTATTGTTTGCCGTTCGTTTTTTCCGCCGTGCAGTCGTTCCCGGGGAACTCGCTGTCGTAATAATGGAACTCGTGGGCTTTAAGCGCCGTCCCCGCTTCTCCGAACAAACTTTTTCGTTTGGTCGTAAGCGTTATATACCCGAACCGCGAAAGCCTGCCCGTGTTCGCGCTGCCGCCCGGCAGAACGCCGCAGGTCTTTTTGCCGTCTATCGTTTCGCACAGGTACATGAACCCGCCGCATTCGGCTATCGTCGGCATGCCGGAAGCCGCCGCTTCGCGCACGCTGCGCGCGGATCGTGCCGCCTTTTCAAGCTCCTCGGCGTGCAGTTCGGGGTATCCGCCGCCGATCATAAGCCCGTCCGCATCCGGCGGGACCTCCTCGTTCGCGAGAGGGGAGAAGTATTTTATCTTCGCGCCGAGCTTTTCGAACAGCGCGAGCGTTTCGGAATAATAAAAGCAGAACGCGTTGTCCCTTGCGACGGCAAGCGTTATTTCCGGCAGGCGCGGGTATTCCCGCGCGGCGGGGAACAGCTCCGGCGCGGAATTTGCGGCGCGCGTTATCGCGCCCAAGTCGAGCGTGCTTCCGGCGATATCGGCGAGCTTGTTTATCTTTTCGCGGAAACCCTCCGTCTCCTCCGCGGTAACAAGCCCCAGATGCCGCGAACCGAAAACGCATTCCTCCGGCAGTACCGGGATATATCCCGCGCAGATGACCTTTTCGCCGAACCTTTCGCCGACAAGCTTTTTAAGCCGCGCGTACGTCGCTTCTCCCGTGCGGTTGAATATGACTCCGGCGATCCGGCTTTGCGGCACGAAGTTCAAAAACCCCTCTATGACCGCCAGCAGGGAAGTAAAAGCTCCCTTTCCGTCGGCGACGAGAAGGACGGGGGTTTCGGTCGCCTGCGCGACGGTGTAACTGCTGTTCTCCGTCCCGGTCTCGCCGGTGCCGTCGTAATATCCCATCACGCCTTCGAGCACGGTTATGTCGCCGCCCGCGTTTTCACAAAGCAGGGCGCGCAGCAGCTCCCCGCCGCAGAAGAACGGGTCCAGATTCACGCAGGGGACCGAAATCGCCCTCCGGTGGAAGCCGGGATCTATATAGTCCGGCCCGCATTTGCAGGAGCGCACCGAGTATCCGTTTCTTTTCAACAGCGCGAGCAGGGCGCAGACGGCTGTCGTTTTGCCGCTTCCGCTGCCCGTCCCGGCGATCATAACGCGCGGTATCCGCATAAAAAATCCCCTCCGGAAAAAATAAAAGAGCGCAACCGATTATCGCAAATCTGCTGCACTCTTCAAACCCAAGAATGTTCGCAAAGACCGCGCCGGTATTCTGACTTATACCCGCGCAGAAAGCGGGCAAACACAGCAATGGCAGTTGTGACGGATTCGAACCGTCTTTACCGTAAAGGCATATATTATTCGTTGAACAACCTTAAAAGCCGCGGTCTTACATTATTCGTTTGCCTAATTCTACCACACCCGGAACGCTATGTCAAGATATTACGATTTATTTGTAATTACGGTTGATTTTCGCCCGCGTTTGCGTTATAATATAGCGTAACGGGGGGATATCCCCTTTACGGAGGTGCATAAATGAAGAAAATATACGCTTTGCTTATGGTCATAGTCCTTTCGGCGATAGTTACGTCGATAGTGGTCGTGACCAAGGACAAAAAGAAAACCGATACGTCTTCGCAGGACGCGTCTTCCGCCGCAAGCGCTCCCGCAGAGTCGGTCCCCGGGCGCGAATCCTCGGCCCCGGACGAGCAGTCGTTCGATATAAGCGAACCGGAGGGATCCTCCGAGCCCGAAACGACAAGCGAGGAAGAATCTTCGGAGGACGAATCTTCGGAACCGGAAGAAAGCTCCGAGGAAGAGCCCGCCACCACTGCGGAAGCAATAGTAAAGCTCGCTTATAAGCTTATCGGCACCGAATACAAGTACGGCGGCGAAGGCCCGGATAAATTCGACAACTCGGGATTCACCTATTACGTCTGCCGCCAGTGCGGCGTAAAAGCTCCGCGCCTTGTCGGCGGTATGATGAATTTCGGCACGGAAGTCGGCAGGAACGAGCTGCAGCCCGGCGATATACTTATTTTCCGCAACGAGATTGACGGCCCGCCCGCTTTTATGGGCATTTACGTCGGCGACGATCAGTTCATCGCCTGCAACAACGAAACGACTCCCACCAAGCTGCAGAAGATATCCAACTACTGGAACGCGCGTTTTGTCTGCGGCAGGCGCGTGGGCTGATAAGGCAAAAACGAAACACGCGGTACGGGAAACCGTATCGCGTGTTTTTTGTTTTCTTCGGAACAACTTCCGGCGGCAGTCAGAACCCTATGCGCGCCTTTTCCTGCGATAACTTTTCGCTGAATTCCTTTTCCGCTTTGGCGGCGAGCAGGTCCTCTTTCGTAAGCACAAAACTTTCGCTGCCGTTCAGCGCCGCGCGCAGCGCGCCCTTGGACCAGGTGCGCTCGTAAAGGTTCCGCACGAAGCGCGCGTTAGCAAACTCCTTGGAGGCGATATATTCGTCCGAAAGCGCGTCGAAGTAATTCCTCGCTTCCTGCTCGAACTGCTCCGTATAGGAGAAATGTCGGCGGACCATAAGCATGAATATCTCGAAAAGCTGGGATTTCGTATAGTTCGGGAAGTTTATAACGTAGGGCATCCTGCTGCGAAGCCCGGCGTTGCCGCGCATAAGCGTTTCCATATCCTCGGTATACCCCGCCATTATCACCAGCATATCGTCGCGGTGGTTCTCCATTTCGGAAATAAGCGTCGTCAGCGCCTCTTTGCCGTAATCGTTGCTCTGGAAGTCGTTTTCGTAAAGGGCGTACGCCTCGTCGATAAACAGCACCGAACCGTAGGCGTCGCGGCAGATCGAGGCGGTGCGCACGGCGGTCTGCCCCACGTATTCGGCGCAAAGCTGCCTTGCGCTGTATTCCAGAAACGCGCCCTTGCGCAGAATGCCTTCCTCGCGGAATATCCTGCCGATTATCCGCGCGACTGTGGTTTTTCCGGTGCCGGGGTGCCCTAGAAAGCGCATATGTATACAGGGCTTGTCCAGCTGTTCGTTTTTCAGCGCCAGCTTTACCTGCGCTGCTATCTCGCGCACGCGACCGGCGATCTGTTCCATGCCTATCAGCTCGCTCAGCTCGTCGTATCCGTTCTTCGATTCTTTCGTCCGCGTGTATTCCCCGGGCACGTCGTCTGCGGTCAGAATGCCGGTAACCGGCTCTTCGCCCAGCGCCTTGCGCTCGGCGTCCCGCGCGGCTTTCGCCAGAACCATTTCGTTCGCTATCTTTTCCACCGTCTTGAATCCGTAAAAGCGCCCGTCGCTTTTTTCTTTTATCACCCTCATAAAGAAGGGTTCGAGCACCGTATTGTCGGGATTCACGCCCAAGCGGCGCGTAGCGTCCCAAAAATGCTCCGCCAGCGCGCTTTCGTGCATCGGCGGTATCTGTATAACGCGCGTCGTCATAACGTCGTCGAGTATGGCGGCGATCTTATCCAGCGCCTTCTTTTCCAGAAACGGCACGCGGAATACGAACACCGCCTTGTCGCGGAACTTATACAGCCGGTGCAGGAAATTGCGCAGGTCGTCGTATTTTTCGCCGTCCATGAAATAGCTTATATCTATCCCGACCACGTTGCAGTCGTCCAGATAATCGTCCGCGAACTTGGAAATAAGGTCGTCGACCGAGAATCTGCCGCCGCCGTCCTCGTTCGCGGCGACAAGCTCCGCGTACTGCGAGCGTTTTTCGGTCTCGTCGCCGTAAACGCCCATACGGCGCAGGAACGAGCCGAAGCAGCTCAGCACCGTGGAGAACCCGTTGCCGGGATCGACGGCGAACAGGTAATTCCGCATCCGCAAAGCGGAAAGCGAGCCGTTTTCGGCAAGTATGGGGATCTCCGCGTATAATTCCGCGATCAGTCTGTTATACTCCTCCACGCCGAAATAGCTGTTGAAAATATCGGTCGTCAGCTTGCATTTTTCGTCGTCCGCCGCATAGGGGACGGCAATAATGCGTATCTTCGGTTCGTCGCCGCCGTTCACCGCGCGCCAGGCGGCTTCCGCCGCTTCTATGCATTCGCCGCGCGTTTCGGCGGTCATTTTGTAACTGCCGAACGTGAAGCGGATCCTTAAAAGCTCGGCGTTAAGGTTTTCCGGCAGCTCGCGCTGTATAAGCTTAAAGCATTCGCCCAGCTCTTCGATATGCTCGCGCGCGTATCCGTAGTCAAGCGAGACTTTTACAAAAAAATCCTGCATATTTTTCTCCTTTATCCCGTTTTTTTCCTCCGGTCGGGCGTGTCCTCCGCGGCGCGCGGTTTATTTCTTGCCGTTCTCCAGCGGCAGATTTATCGTTTGCATAAACTTTTCGATCTGCGAATCGGGGTACCCCTCGCCGTAAACGTTATAAACGATCTTGTAATAGCGGTGCTCGAACTGGTTCCTGCTTTCGGTGTTCGCCATCCGTATAACGTAGATGTGCCAGTCCTTTAATCCCATATAGTCGAACGACTGGAAATCAAAGGTATAGGCGCCGACGGTCTTCTGCGTGACCTCGCCCTCTTTGTCGTATTCGTGGTAGGCGACTACGTCCGCGTCGAAGCACTCCGCCACCACCAAGCAGTTCACTCCGCAGTCCTCGAAGATGTTGCCCTGATGCCCCTCCGGCAGACGGAATTCTATCTCCTCGTCCAGCCCGTGCGTAAGGTCGGTGAACTCCTTCGCCTGCTTTATATCCGCGATTCTTCCCGTATTCGCCGCGCTTTTGGAGCTTTCTTCGCTCACACCCGTATCAGCCGCGCTTTCGGTGCTTTTTTCGCTTGTGCCCGTATCAGCCGCGCTCTGTTTTTCGGGGCCCGGCACTTCGCCGCCGGAGCAGGCGGCAAACGCCGCCGCGAACATCACCGCGGCAAGTAAAAACATAATCGCTTTTTTCATTTCGTTCGTCCTCCGGAATTATTCTTTTCGTGTTCTTTTTTCCATTGTTTTATCTGCGCCAGCCGTTCGGCGAACCGCGGCTCCAGTCCCTGATTCGTCGGGGTGTAATATTCCTTGCCCAGAAGCGAATCGGGCAGGCAGCGCATATCCGTTAATTTGTCCTCCGTATCGTGCGCGTACTGGTACCCCTTGCCGTAGCCGATATCCCGCATAAGCGAGGTAACGCCGTTGCGTATGTGCAGCGGCACCGGCTCCGCAAGCATCTCGTTCGCGTCCTTCGCGGCTCTCATATACGCGACGTCGAGCGCGTTCGATTTCGGCGCGAGCGACATATAGACCACCGCCTCGGTAAGATGCACGCAGCATTCCGGCATCCCTATGTAATGGCACGCCTGGTACGCCGCCACGGCTATTTCCAGCGCGCGCGGGTCGGCAAGCCCTATATCCTCGCTCGCGAACCGGGTTACCCGCCGCGCCACGTAAAGCGGATCCTCACCCGCCTCCAGCATCCGCGCCAGCCAATATACGGCGGCGTCCGCGTCGGAATTGCGCATCGACTTGTGCAGCGCCGAAATAAGGTTGTAATGCTCCTCGCCGTTCTTGTCGTAAAGCAGAGATTTTTTGGAGGTACACTGCTCCACCGTCTCTTTGGTAACGGTAACCCTCCCGTTTTCGTAACCGCCGTTCAGCACCGCCATTTCCAGAGTGGAAAGCGCGGTGCGCGCGTCGCCGTTCGCAAAAGCGGCGATCATATGCAGTACGTCGTCGTCGATCGTCACCTGCATATATCCGAACCCTTCCGGGCTTGCGAGCGCGCGTTTTAGAAGCGTGAATATGTCGCTTTCCTCCAGCGCCTTCAGCACGAAAACGCGGCAGCGCGAAAGCAAAGCGCCGTTCACCTCGAAAGAGGGGTTCTCCGTCGTCGCGCCGATAAGTATAATACTCCCTTTTTCGACAAACGGCAGAAAAGCGTCCTGCTGCGCCTTGTTGAAGCGGTGTATCTCGTCCACGAACAATATGGTTTTTTCGCCGTACAGCCGGTTTTCGTCCGCCTGCTGCATCACGGCGCGTATTTCTTTTATCCCGCTGGTAACGGCGGAAAAATTAATGAATTTCGCCTTCGTCTGGTTGGCGATAACTCCCGCGATGGTGGTCTTTCCCACGCCGGGAGGCCCCCAGAATATCATCGACGAAACGGCGTCCTGCTCTATTATGCGGCGCAGTATCCTGCCTTCGCCCAACAAATGCGTTTGCCCGACTATCTCGTCGATAGTCTTCGGGCGGAGCCGTTCCGGCAGGGGCTTGCTTATTTCGCTTTGAAACACGGAGGTCTGTTCTTCCACGCGATTCACCGTCCTTTTATCGGATTATATCACATCGGCGGCGGAAATACAAGCAAAATTCGCGTAACAGATTGACAAAACGGCACGATTTTTATATAATTGTTCCGCAAGTATCTGTTTCAAAGGAGATGAGATAAATGAAAAAGCTTTTGTGTCTGGCGCTCGCGCTGGCAGCGCTTTTCGCGTTTGCCGCCTGCGGGGGCAATAACGGGACCGTATCGGCTCCGGAGCCGGAGCCGGAATCCTCCGCCCCCTCCAAGCCCGAAAAGATAACGGTAAACGGAAAAGATATTTCCGAATTTTTAATAATCTACCGCGATTCGAACGTCCCCGCCAAATATCTTTACGCCGCGCGCGAGCTGCGCGATTTTATTAAAGAAAACTGGGGCGTAACGCTCGATATCGTCTGCGAGACCGAGCGTGTAAAAGAGCAGGAGGCGGAAATATACGTCGGGCTGATAAACGGCAGGGAGCTGTGCGAGGATTATTTCTACCGCCAGTATGAAAACGGCGAATACGTCACCGAAATAAAGGGGACGAAGGTGGTGTTCGCCTCCGGCAGCGCAAACGGCGCGCATTTCGGGGTAAAGGAGTTCTGCGATATGCTTATAAACGGCGACGGCGAGATAAAGGACGGCAGATCCACCGGGAACAAAAAAGTGCTGCGAGTCGCCTGCGTGGGCGATTCCATTACGCAGGGGATAAACTCCACCGACCCGCAGAACCTCACCTATCCCGCGTTCATACAGGAAATGATGGGGCTGGATTACTTCGTTTACAACCTCGGTTTAAGCGGATATTCAATCTGCCGCACCGATACCTACAGCTACATCGGGCACAGCACCTACAAACGCTCGCTGGATATAAAGCCGGATATAGTGCTGTTCGCGCTCGGCACCAACGACGGCAACCCGGGCCAGGCGGAAAAGAACTGGGTCGGCACGAACCGCGAGCAGGTGTTCGTCGACACCACAAAAGAAATGCTTGACGCGTATCTCGCGCTAGAGACGAATCCGCAGATATACATAATACTTCCGGCAAGTCTGTTCAAGGTCGGCGCGGACAACTGGAACGCCGTTCCCTGGGCGGCGAATATCGAAAAATATTCGCTTCCGCTGTTAAAACAGATCGCGGAGGAATATAATCTGCCCACCGTCGATATGTGGACCTGGTCGCTTTCGCATCCGGAGGTGTTCACCGACGGGCTCCACCCGAAGGACAATACCTACAAGGATTTCGCGCAGGCGATCTACGACGGGATAAAGGATACCCTAAGGAAGCCGGAATGACGATCGGCGAAATAAAAGAGGCGAACCGGCTTCTGTTCGAACGGCTCGCGATCCTTCTTAACGAGCGCCCGGATTTTATCAATTCCGAAATGGTGCGCGTCCTCACGCGTGAGCACGGCCTTTCGGTGCGCGATTCCTTCGCGCATCTGCTTGCCGCCGCGATAGGGCTGGACACCTCCTTCCCCCGGGACAGGGAGATATGGGAAAACTACTTCCCGAATATGGTCCGCTATTGCGACGAGCGCGATTTTCTGCGGGACGAATTCTACAAGCTAATCCGCGTGGGCGAAAGCGCAAAGGCGGGCGAATGGGAGCTTAAAAACTTCACCATACAGCCGTTCACCGCCTTCGTCTGCGGCGATCCCTTATCTATGCCGGACGGTCGCGTGATACCGCAGATCGGGTTCTTCGATTGCGTCTACCGCTTCCCGGGAGTGCTGCAGAACGGCAGGGAATGGATGACTCTGCTGCCCAACGAGATAATCACCCAGCTCGTCCCGATCAAAAAAGCGCGCGGCAGGGTGCTAACCTACGGGCTGGGGCTCGGCTACTTCGCCTTTATGTGCGCGCGCAAGCCGGAAGTCGAAAGCGTGACCGTCGTCGAAAGGGACGAAAACGTTATAAAACTATTCGGTTCTTTGATACTTCCGAAACTCCCCTGCACGGAAAAAATAAATATCGTTTGCGCCGACGCGTTCGATTACGCGCTTAACATCGCGCCCAAAGCGGGGTTTGATTATGTTTTCGCGGATATCTGGCACGATCCGACCGACGGCGTGGAGCTTTACAAACGCTTCAAAACGCTCGAGCTCGACAAAAACGCCGAATACGATTACTGGATAGAAGACACGCTCAAACTTTATATGTAAGCGAGGAAACACGGTATGCTAAACCGGGAAATGAAAAAATGGCAGAAGACGGCGCTTATAATACTCACCGCCGCCGCGGCGCTGTTTCTGTTCGTCTTTCCGGCGGTGCGCGCCGGCGCGGCAACGGGATCCGGCGGCTATATGCGGTATCTTTTCGGGACCTGCGTGTTTTTCGTTCCGGTTTTCGGCGCGGTACTCACGCTTGTCTACGCGTTTTTCGCCGTCTCGTCGAAAACTATCAAGCCGAAGCGCACGGCGGTACTCATCGCCGTCTCCGCGCTTATACTGCTTGCGTTCGTCGCGTTCATTCTGGCGCCGCTGATAATGCAAAGCAAGACGGACGCCGCCGGGCGCGAAGGCCCGCTGCCATGGACAGACGGTTTCGGCTTGGCGCTGGCGTATACGGCGTATTCCGCTTTGGCGACAATCG
Source organism: Clostridia bacterium (assembly GCA_017447445.1). Lineage (GTDB taxonomy): Bacteria > Bacillota > Clostridia > Oscillospirales > CAG-382 > Coliplasma. The sequence goes on from JAFSNK010000006.1 coordinate 25,349, forward strand.
CGCTTGCCGTCGTCTGGGCGGTCCACATGCTGCGCAGCCGCAAGGAGCTTTACGGCGGAAACGGAAAAAACAAAAACGACGAATAAAAATATTAACGTATAAGGAGCAAAAAAATGGAAAAACTCAGAATAGGCATTATCGGCACGGGCGGTATATCCAACGTCCACATCGGCGGCTACAAGGCGCTGCCGGATAAATGCGAAGTGGTCGCGGTGTGCGACCTCGACGAAGAAAAGGTAAAAAACTACGCCGCTAAATACGGCGTGCCGGCATATTACACCGATTATAACGAGATGCTGGCGAAGGAAAAGCTCGACGCCGTTTCGGTCTGCACCTGGAACTCCTCGCACAAGGGCGCCACCGTCGCCGCACTTCGCGCCGGATGCAAGGTCATTTGCGAAAAGCCGATGGCGTTAAACACCGCCGAGGCGCAGGAGATGCTGGACGTTTCCAAAGAGACCGGCAACCTGCTTATGCTCGGCTTTGTACGCCGCTTCGGCAACGACGCCGCCATAATCAAAAAGTTCGTCGACGGCGGCACCATGGGCGATATCTATTACGCCAAGGCGACCTATCTGCGCCGCTCCGGCTGCCCCGGCGGCTGGTTCGGCGATAAGGAGTATTCCGGCGGCGGGCCGCTTATCGACCTCGGCGTGCACGTCATCGACCTTGTGCGGTACCTCGCCGGGGGACCGAAGCCGGTCGCCGCGTACGGCGTAACCTACAACAATCTGGGCGATCACCGCGCGGGCGGCGGTCAGAGCTGGGTTTCCACCACAAAGGGGTTCAAGTTCAAGTATAACGTAGAGGATTTTGCCGCCGCGATGGTCCGCTTCGACAACGGATTGACTCTTTCCGTCGAAGCCAGCTTCAATCTTAACTTAAAGCAGGACCGCGGCGATATCGAGCTGTTCGGCACAAAGTCCGGCGTAAGGATCGACCCGCAGATCGAGTTCTTCTCGGATATGAACGGAATGTTCGTCGACATAAAGCCGTTCGGCAATTCTGCGCTCGATTTCAACGGTCTGTTCAACCGCGAGATATCCCATTTCGTCTCCTGCTGTCTCGGCGAATGCGAATGCGTTTCCCCCGCGGAGGACGGCGTTACGCTTATGAAGATACTCGACGCGATTTATGAATCCGCCCGCACCGGGCACGAGGTCTGCATCAAATAATTCGCGGATGCGCAAAAAAACAGCGCCGCCGGAGTTTCGGCTCCGGCGGCGTTTTCGTTTTAGTTCAGTTTGCGGCTTCCGCGTTTTTCGCTTTCTTTTTGTCTATAAGATATTCCGCCAGCGTTATAAGCGGGCAGATGATAAGCGAAAGCGAAAGCCCGGCGATGAGGTCCAGGATGGAATGCTGCTTTATAAACACGGTGGCGAGTATTATAAGCAGACTCAGCACCCCTCCGGCGACCTTCGGCCACGGCTTGCCTTTTAGCTTTTCGCTGCGAAGCAGGCAATAGAACAGCGAAAGCGAAACGGCGCAGTGCATAGAGGGCATAACGCTCCTCGGCGGCGAATCGGTGTTGTAGATGAACTTGGTGAGCCAGACTCCCCAGTTGTCCCGCCCGAGCGTTTCGAAATCCGGGCGGATGGAAAGCGGCAGCCCGTTCGGCACGAGCGTGCAGAACACCATGGGGATAAACATACACGCCGTGATAAGCGCCATACTGCGCACAAATTCGCGCCTGCAGCTGAAAAGCCCCAGCAGAAGCACCGCGGCGATATAGGGGAACCACAGGCAATAGGGGAACGCGAACCATTCTATAAAAGGAATGCTCGCATCCCAGGAGCATTCTATAAGCAGCACCTCGCGGTCGACGTAGATCAGCCGTATTATCTCATACCATACCGTATGGAACACCCAATAGAGAAGCAGCAGGCAGTGCTTGTTATTCTTTATGTAGTTAACGGAAACGTTGAATAATCTCTTCATTTCGTCCCTCCACGCGGCATAGTTTAACATATTTATCCGCTTTTTGCAATAAGATTTGCAAATTTGCCCCGGAAAATTGTTTTTAAAAAGAATCTTTTCAAAAACCCCTTGACAAACGGCGTCTAATGTGTTAGACTGCTATTGGTCTAATGAGTTAGACGAATCTGGGCCGAGTGGAAAAACAGCACAAAAGCCGAATAAGGAAAGATTGACGATTATGGAACAGACACCGAAAGTTTTCGAAAGCGAATACCGCTTCTGCCTTATACTTTGGGAATCGGAGCCGATCAATAGCACAAAGCTTGCCGCGCTGTGCAAAGAACGGCTCGGCTGGTCGCGCACCACCACCTACACGGTTATAAAGCGGCTTTCCGAACGCGGAGTCGTTAAAAACGAAAATTCCGTCGTAACCTCGCTTTTAAGCAAGGACGAAATACAGCGTTCGGATATGAACGAGCTGTTTGTCAACCGTTTCGAAGGTTCGCTGCCCGCGTTCGTAAACGCGTTTGCCAAGATCGGCAATTTAAGCGAAAAGGATATCGACGAGATAAAAAAGATGATCGAACGGGGAGGGGATAATAAATGACGGAACTGTTTTTAAGGATCCTGAACGTATCCGTCGCCGCGAGCTTTCTTATCGCCGCGGTGGCGCTGCTGCGGTTCGTTATGCGCAAAAACGCGCCCAAATGGGTCTTTTGCCTGCTTTGGGGCGTCGTAGCGCTGCGGCTCGTGCTCCCGTTCAGCATACAAAGCCCGTTCGGGCTCGTGCCGGAAAAGGCCGCCAACGTATCCGCGGCGTTTGCCGGAGCTGAAACGGATCCCGCGCCCGCTGCGGAACAGACCCCTTTGCCGCCTGAAAACGCAAATACGCCGGAGCATACCGCGCAGACTCCCGAATACGTTCCGTCGACGCCGCAGACTCCCGAGTATGTTCCGCAAACTCCGCCGAATCCGCAGACTCCCGCGCTGCCGGACCCCGCTCCGGCTCAAACACCTCCCGCCGGACCGGCGCAGCCCGCCGAAGCGGTACAACCCGCCGAAGCGGCGCACGGAGCCGAATATTATCTTTCCATAGTCTGGGCGGCAGGCATTGCCGCGATGCTCGTCTACGCGATGATCAATTACGTTCTGCTGCGCCGCAGGCTTACCGATTCGGTCAAATACCAAGAGGGCGTGCGATTGAGCGATAAGATCCGCTGCCCGTTCGTGCTGGGGCTCTTCCGCCCGACGGCCTATCTTCCGTTCGGGCTCGACGGGCGCACCGAATCGTTTGTGCTCTCGCACGAGCGCGCGCATATCTCCCGCGGGGACCACTGGTTCAAACTCCTCTGGTACTGCGTGCTGGCGCTGCACTGGTATAATCCGCTCGTATGGGTCTCGTTCATCCTTGTATGCAGGGACATAGAATACGCCTGCGACGAGCGCGTTTTCGCCGGTATGCCCGAGGACGAGCGCAAGGCGTACGCCTCCGCGCTGCTGGAGCTGGGCGTTCATACCCGCCGTATCGCCGCCTGCCCGGTCGCGTTCGGCGAATCGAATGTAAAACACCGCGTCCGCCGCGTGTTCGGCTTTAAAAAACCCGCGGTGTGGATAATCGCGCTGATACTCGTCGCCTCCGCGGTGCTCGCCGCCTGCTTCGCCACCGAACGCGGCGGAAGCCAACCCGAAGAATCTTCCGACTCCGACGAAATAAGCGCGGACGTTTTTTCCGAAGATGAATACAAAGCCTATAAACTCGGCGTGCGCGTCGATTCTGTCCCGTCCGGAGAAGCGCTTACCGAGGAGCTTGATAACGGCATTGTGTATTACAAGATGAATATCACGACCGGAGAACATGCCGGGACCACCGAGATATACCGGTTCGAGGATATGTATTGCGATCCGGTCTGCACACGCGGCCCGGGGATCGGCTCCGGTAAAAAAGTCGTGCTTTTCCGCGGGAATCACACTCTTGCCTTACAGAATCCGGTCTCCAGTTATTTGTATGGCGGCGATTATGTGCGAAATCCCGCGCAGTACGGAATTTTCGAGGATAAAATACTGTCGCTTGATTTTTCCGCGGACAACAAAGCGCCGGACGATTTGAGAAGAATCGTGCTGATCGACCACACAACGTTCAAAGACCCGCAGAAAGCTTTCGGAACTTATACGGACGACGATTACGAAAGAGTCTGGTACAATATCGCCACCGACGGCACCGTTATAAGGAATACGTATAAGGACGGAGAAATCATAAAAGAGTATTCCGGCAAAAAGCTGGACGGCGAGGTTACCGCTTACTTCTTCGCGCTGTATTTTATAGAAACCGATTCGTCGATGGTTTATTGGTACGACAGTGTTTCGGGAGGGTATAACGGCACTCCGTCTGAAATAACCGTCAAATACGGCAGAAAAGAACGCAGTATCCAAGGCTCGCAGATAAAAGAGCTTTTTGAAATCATTTATAAAGACGGCGAGTCAGGAGCGGACGGCTCAAAAACGTATTATTTCGACTATACGTTTTCCGCCGCGCCGCACGGTGATTATCCCTCCGAACCGGTCGTGCGGTTCGGAACAGATGTTTCATACAATCAGGGAGAAAAACTATGGATAGACGTGATGCAGGACGGCACGCTTTTGTCCGAATCGTATCTCGGCGATCAGTACGGCTTGTATATGCGCACACGCATCGTCTCTTTGCATAAATGCGACGTAAGCAAGCTTAATGCATTTATGGAAAGCATGGGATTACGCCCGGATTACCCGCCAATCGAAGATGAAGAAGCCTATATGCAGGAAGTATTAAAGTCGGAGGATTATTCTTGGTTGAATGCAGAAACGGGTTACGAAGATAGTAAAAACGTTGTTTTCGAGTATTACAGATCAAAGTTTCTTAGGTTTTTCTATCCGCAGGATCGGAAATTAATTCTGTCAACGGATAAAACCGATGTGCTCGCCGGGCTTATTACACAGGAACAACTGGATGAGTATTATTCCGAATGCGGAATGAATCTTTATACCCGTGAGTTCGCAAAGTGCCCGCATTTATACCGTATTCTGAAAAAATACAACGTCGATAAAGAGGCGTTCCGCGAAAGCAACAATAAAGCTATAAAATTCTTCAAAAGCTTTGATCAAAAAGATTATTTATACTATAAAGCGTCTTATAGTTTTACCGACGAGGAAATAGACGTTCTGTTCGGAGACGACGAGCAAGCTGTAATAAAAACCTTCAAAAAAGCCTGCACGCTATATTACAACGGACAGATATATCATTGCCACGAGTTGCTTTATCAGACCGACGACGCAACGCTTCGAATGCTTTGGGACGCCGGAGTTCTGGAGCCCTTTGTAAACGAAATGATTGGAAACGTAGGCGAATTCATGGGTAATGCGCTTATGGGACTTGACGAGAGAATACATCCCGAAAAAAGGCCGCCTGTTGTTACGAGCGAGGGGCTTGAATATATTCAGACCGGCGGAGGGGCGTATTATGTTTCCGGTATCGGCGAATGCGGCGATACAGATCTGATAATCCCTTCGGAGCATAACGGGTTGCCTGTAACAGGTATAAGCGATAACGCGTTTGCCGATTGCGGCAGCATCGAAAGCGTAGTGATACCCGACAGCGTACAGCGTATCGGCGCAAAGGCTTTCTATAATTGCAGCAGACTTATCACCGTGCTTATCGGCGACGGCGTAACCGTTATTGGTGAATCGGCGTTCCGGAACAGCGGATATATAAATAATCTTACAATCGGCAAAAACGTAAGAGAAATACATGCGTTCGCGTTCGAAAGAATATTCAGCCTGGGCGAAGCGGTAATTCCGGACAGCATCGTTTTTATGGGCGAATCGGTTTTCGAATCATGCAACAACTTAGGAAAACTGACTCTGGGCAAAGGATTAACCGTTATACCGAAAAACGCTTTCAACAACTGTGAAAGACTGTATAATATCACCGGCGGCGGCAACGTAAAGCAAATAGAAGAGGGAGCGTTCGCAAACTGCACGTTTTTAACCGAGTTTACCGTTCCCGCGTGGACCGCAAGCATCGGCAGCGGCGCTTTTGAAAATTGCCAACGGCTGAATGCGGTTTATTACGACGGCAATGCCGAGCGCTGGAAGCAAATTATCATTTCCGAACGAAACGAGCCTTTGAACAATGCCGATTTGGTTTTTCTTGATAACCCGGGCATACACGATGAGACTGCGCTGCAGATCGCAAGCCGTGATTTCTTTATCTTGTATATCACAGGCGATACGGACTCGATGGATTGGGACCATTTATCGGATCAGTTAAGCGGGCGCATGCCTGCAATACAAATACCCAAAGCCGAGCTGAACAGCAGGATAACGGATTATTCGTACGTTTTGCAATCCGGCGGCACATATTACGGATTGAATTTGCAGGCGTATGTAGATATCAGTTTCACTGTTGACAATGAAAACAAGTGTTATCTTTCGCTTATACTCGAGACCGACGATATGTCGGAGCTCATATGGAGCGTAAAGTGGTTTCGTTCATAGTCGAACGGATTTTTAGACTAAAAAAAGAAATGACCGCCTCACCGGAGGCGGCCGTTTCTTTTTGCAGCTTAAAACTTATTGACTTTCTTCTGGAAATAAGCCTTCGGATGCTGGCAGACGGGGCAGAGCTCCGGCGCCTTAGGTCCGACGTGCACGTGGCCGCAGTTGGAGCAGATCCACACGGTTACGTCTTCGGAAATGAAGATCTCGTCCTTGTTCAGCTTTTCAAGCAGTTCGCGGTATCTCTGCTCGTGGTCCTTTTCGATTTTGCCCACGGCTTCAAAGAGGTATGCTATCCTGTCGAACCCCTCTTCCTTCGCGGTGGCGGCGAACCCGGCGTACATGTCGGTCCATTCGTAATTTTCGCCGTTCGCGGCGTCAAGCAGGTTTTCTTTGGTGGTGGGTACTCCGCCGTCGTGCAGGAGCTTGAACCATATCTTCGCGTGTTCCTTTTCGTTGCCCGCGGTCTCCTCGAAAATATCGGCTATAACGGTATAGCCCTCTTTCTTCGCAACGCTGGCGTAATAGGTATACTTGTTCCTCGCCTGGGATTCCCCGGCGAAAGCTGTCATAAGGTTCTGTTCGGTCTTGCTGCCTTTAAGTTCCATTCTTTGCGTCTCCTTTTTGTTTTGTTTTCTACATCTTACCATTTTAGTTTCCCCTTGTCAACCGAAATATTATAATATTCTTTACTTTTTATACGAAAAGTGGTAAAATGGTGAAAAACCGGGGAGGCGCGATATGGGATTTCTGCCTATCACAAAAGAAGAATTCGGCGGCACGCCGGATTTCGTTATAGTCACGGGCGACGCCTACGTCGACCATCCGTCGTTCGGCACCGCCATAATCGGGCGCGTGCTTCAGGCGGAGGGCTATTCCGTTGCGGTCATACCGCAGCCGGATTACAAAAGCACGGCGGATTTTATGCGTTTCGGCAGGCCGCGGCTCGCGTTTCTTGTAAACTCCGGCAACATCGATTCGATGGTGGCGCACTACACCGCCGCCAAAAAGCGCCGGGGCGAGGATTATTATTCCCCCGGAGGCAAGACCGGCTTCCGCCCGGACCGGGCGGTGATAGTCTATTGCAACCGCCTGCGCGAGGCGTTCGGCGACGTGCCGATAATCCTGGGCGGTCTGGAGGCGTCCACCCGCCGGTTCGCGCACTACGACTACTGGACGGACAGCGTGCGCCGCAGCGTGCTGGTCGACAGCCGCGCCGACCTGCTGACCTACGGGATGGGGGAGAACATTTTAAGGCGCGTCGCATTCCTGCTGGATAAGGGCGTTCCGATAAAAAAGATCCGCGACGTGCGCGGCACCTGCTTTATGGAATCGCGCGGGTTCGCGCCGAAGTTCGATTCCGTCTCCTGCGGGGAATACGACGACATAAAGACAAGCAAACCCGCCTTCGCGCACGCTTTTAAGGTGCAGTCGGACAATCAGGACCATATCTACGGCAAGGCGGTGACCGAGGGCTACGGCGAGCGCGTGCTCGTGCAGAACCCGCCCATGCCGCCGCTCACGCGCAAGGAGCTCGATTCCGTTTATTCGCTCCCGTTCGAGCGCACTTATCATCCGTATTACGAAAAGTTCGGCGGCGTGCCCGCCATCGAGGAGGTAAAGTTCTCCATCGCGCACAACCGCGGCTGCTTCGGCGGCTGTTCGTTCTGCTCCATCGCCTTCCACCAGGGGCGCACCGTTACCTCCCGTTCGATCACTTCCTGCGTGGAGGAGGCGAAAAAGATCGCCGCCATGCCGGATTTCAAGGGCTATATCCACGACGTGGGCGGCCCCAGCGCCAACTTCCGCGGGAACTATTGCCAAAAGGCGGAAAAATTCGGCGTCTGCAAGGGCAAAAACTGCCTCACGCCAAGCGTATGCCCGAATATGCGCGTCGACCACGGCGAATATATAGAGCTTTTGAAGGCGATAGAAGCCGTCCCTGGCGTTAAAAAAGTTTTCATCCGTTCCGGGCTGCGGTACGATTACATACTCGCCGATAAAAGCGAAAAGTTCTTCAAAAAACTCGTTTCCGACCACGTCAGCGGGCACCTTAAAGTCGCGCCGGAGCATTGCTGCAACAACGTGCTCGCCTTAATGGGCAAGCCGCCCATCGAGGAATACGACAGGTTCAAGGCGCGCTTCGAGCAGCTAACGAAACAGGCGGGGAAGGAACAGTACATCGTGCCGTATCTTATCTCCTCGCACCCCGGAAGCACGCTCGCATCGGCGGTCGAGCTGGCGGTCTACTTAAAAAAGAATCACCTCAACCCGGAGCAGGTGCAGGATTTCTATCCCACGCCCGGCACCGCTTCGACGTGTATGTTTTATACCGGGATCGACCCGTTCAGCGGCAAGCCGGTCTACGTCGCGCGGGAATACCGCGAAAAACAGCTTCAGCGCGCGCTTTTGCAGTACGGCAGGCCGCAGAACGCCCCCCTTGTGCGCGAGGCGCTTAAAAAAGCGGGCAGGGAAGACCTTATCGGCTTCGGCCCCGAATGCCTTGTAAAGCCGGATACCGGACGCCCCTCCGCCAACGCGGTCAAAGACCGCCGCAAAAGCCCGAAAGGCGCAAAGAGCAAAGGAGTAAAAAATGCTGTTCACCGAAAAAACGATAAAGCTTAAAGACGGCAGGAACGCGGTCTTGCGCGGCTACCGCCGCGAGGACGCGCCGGAAGTGCTGGAGCTTATGAAAAAAATCAGCGGCGAGACCGAATTCATCGTCCGCTATCCGGAGGAATGGGAGTCCTGCACCGTCGGGCAGGAGGAAGCCTGGATCGAAGACGCCGTCTCCTCGCCGAACAAGCTCGCGCTTTGCTGCACGGTGGACGGCAGGATCGTCGGCAACTGCGAAATAAGGTTCTATACCTCCAAAAAGCTCGCGCACCGTTCCGTCGCGGGCGTGTCCGTATTGCGCGAATACTGGGGGCTGGGGATCGGCTCGGCGTTCTTCGCGGAGCTTATCGCCGCGGCGAATGAAAAGGGATCCGGACTGATCGAGCTTGAATTCGTCGAGGGCAACGACCGAGCCCGCCGGCTCTACGAAAAATTCGGCTTCCGCGTAGTCTCGGAGCGCCCGTACGCCTTCCGGCTCAAAGACGGCGGCTACCGCAAAGAGTTCTATATGCAAAAACTTCTTAAATAAAGCTTTTCGGTCTTACAGACGAAAAAACGGACGCTTCGCACGGAGCGTCCGTTGTTTTTTTGATTTTCTATTCTTCTTTCCCCAGCTTGTCGCAAAGCTCTTTGCACTCGTCGGCGAATCTGTCTATCGGGTAGTCGTCGTAGGGCGAGACCTGCACGCTGAACCGGTTCTTCATTGCGCCTTTCAGGTCGTCGGGTATCGCGCCGTCGCCCAGTAATGCGCCCATGCAGGAGCCCACGGTGGCGCCGTTGCAGTCGGCGTCCATGCCGCACTCCACGGCGAAAACCACGGCTTCGCGGAAGTCGGCGGGATAGCGGAACATCGCCGCGATACAGTATGCCGCGTTGTTCAGCGTGTGCACCCAACTGTATTTTTTGCCTTCCTCAAACAAAACGTCGCGCAGTTTTTCGCGGCTGATATCCGATACGGCAAGCTCCCGCGCGTGCAGCGCCGTTTCGTAAAACCGGCTCTTCTTCGGCACGGCGGAAAGCGCGGTGTCGAAGCACTTTTGCAGGTCCTTGTATCTGAACGCGGCGGCGATGAACGCGGCGAAGAACATTTCGCCGTATACGCCGTTTTTAACGTGCGTAAAAGCCGCGTCGCGCCAGGCGAGCTTTGCGGCGAGCTTCGGTCTGCCGGCGGCGATATAACCGAAAGCGTCCGCGCGGATCTGCGCGCCTATCCATTCGCGGTAGGGGTTCAGATAGGTGCTCACGCCGTTGCGCTTCATCACCTCGCAGGCGTTCTCCGGCTTGCTCCAGTGCCCGCATTCGTCCTGATTTATAAAGTTAAGGTACCCCTGCGATTCGGCGGTGAACACGTGCCGGAACGCCAGCTTATAAGTCCAGTGCTGCGCCACGTCCCAGGTGTCGAAATCAAAGCCCTTCTCCTTCATAAGAAGGTAGTTTATCACGGTAAAGCGCGTGTCGTCGTCGAACGGCATACCGTCTATTTTTTCGTCGGTCGTCAGGCGCTCGTTGCGTTTTCCGCCCGATACGGTGGGGACGAAGTACTTTATCGGGTATTTGCCCGCGTCTTCATACCATTTCACTATGTCCGGCGAGCTCCAGCCCTCCACCGGCTGCCCCAACGCGCAGCCGATGCACCTGCCCAGCCACGCCCCGCGGAAATATTCCGCGCCGCAGGGTTCGAACGGCTCGTCCGCGGGCATCCCGCTTTCGCGCCGGATCTCCTCCGGCTCCGTCGGTTCATAATACCCGAAATCCCCGCGCACAGGCAGGGAAGCCGTTTCCGAATACACGCTCAGCAGCTTTGATTTGTCGCCGCCGCAGGACGCTATTCGCTCCCGCCATTCGTTTTCGTCTATATCGCGCCCCTCCTGCCGAAGCTGCCGTATCTCTTCATATAAAAGCTGTTCCAGTGTCGCCGCGCCCGCCATATTCCGTAACCTCCCCGTGTTTATAACTGTATAATATCACTTTGCGCGCGGATTTTCAAGGATCGAATGAATAAATCTGCGTCCGGCAAGTCAAAAATAAAAGCAGAACAACAAAACGGAGGTAATAAAATGTCACCCAAAGAACTGCTCTACGTCGAGGACGCGCTCGGCCACACCAACCAGATCAAAACCGTCTGCGACGATTTCCGCACACAGTTAAGCGATACCGAACTGCAGAATTTCGTCGCGGATATCGCCCGCCGCCAGAAACAGACCTTCGACAGGTTCTACGGCCTGCTTTAAGGAGGTGCGGATATGCAGGATAAAGTAATAATGGACAACATCCTCACCTCGGTCAAAAGCGTATGCGACCTTATGATGCACGGCGCGATAGAATCCTCCACGCCCAACGTCAACAACACCTTCAAGACGGCGCTCAACGAATGCCTCTGCATCCAGCACGAGCTTTACGACAAAATGGCGCAGAAGGGCTGGTACCCCTCCCAGTCCGCGCCGCAGCAGCAGATCGACAGCACAAAGCAGAAGTACTCCGGCGTTTCGTAAGGAACGCGGCGCAAACGCAAAAAAGCACGCTTAGCGGCGTGCTTTTTTCGCGCTTTCGGAAATATGCTCTTGATTTTCCGCGATTTTTAATTATAATATAAACGTCAATATAAACATCCTTTTCATATGCGGACGGCGGAAAACCGGTCCGGCGCCGCGAAAAAAACTGTTGCAAAACGCGCGAGGATGTGTTATAATCCATTTTACGCGCCGGTGTGTTGGAATTGGCAGACGAGGAGGACTCAAAATCCTTTGCCAGCGATGGCGTGCGGGTTCGACCCCCGCCACCGGCACCATAAAAGAAACCTCTTTTGTCTACCACGGCAAAGGAGGTTTTTTGCGTGGTGAATGATTAAAGAACTAATGTTTTTATGCTATACTAACATATGACAGATTTGAACAATAAATGACAGGACAGTTTTCGCGTGAAATGATACAATGATATATACCATCAACGGAAGGAGGACAGGTTTATGGAGTGGTTAACCTGCATTAGTACGGCAATCGATTATATGGAAGAGCATCTGACTGACGACATCAGTGCGCAGGATGTTGCGGATTGGGTGCATATTTCCCCGTTCTATCTTCAG
>JAFSNK010000007.1 GCA_017447445.1 Clostridia bacterium
AAAAGTATCAGGACGAAAAAGTCACCCTCAAAGCGACGGTGACGGAGATCGAGCGCAAGCTGAGCGAAGCGGGCAAGGATGCCGCCGACGTGGACGAATTCATCAAGCGGCTGAAGGCGTATATGGACGTGCCGGAGCTTACCCGTGAGATGTGTATGGAACTCATCGAATTCGTCACGGTCGACGAATGCCCGGGCAAGTACAGCAAACAGCCGCGCGAGATCCACATCTACTACAAACTCATCGATAAATCCGCTAAATCCGAACTTCTCCAATCGTGGGAACAAAACAAGTGAGGATTTTTGATATTAACAACGATGAACATTTACGCCGATGCGACCAAAGAACTTAAAAAGAGCGAATTTGAAGGACTCGAATCAATATTCAGATAAGTGCCAAATCAATCGCTGCACCAGGACAAGAATCGTCTTGGTGCAGTTTTTATTTTTGAAAAAGTTACATTTTATAACATCTTGGTACTCGCTTAAACCCGCTTAGATATTGACTTTATCGCACTTTTGCGTTATAATAAGGTAGCGTATTATAAGCGCTTCATTTCAGCGAAAATACTGATGTCTCGTATTGACAGAAATGAAGGACTTACAACAATTAATGATACAACGCAAACACAACTTATAAAATCTTAAGGGACGCTATGTGAAACCGACCCTTGAGAAATGCCTGAAAAGAAAGCAAAAGGGACTATATGACAACATATATAAAGACCATCCAAATCCTCCCGACGATGAAACCCATAGATCAGCCGAAGAAGGCGGAAAAAGCGGAAGAGAAGCCCGCGGATATCGAATGCTCCTGCTTCACCTGCCCCTCTCAGGAGGCCTGCAAGGCGGCTCAGGCAGCCGCGCCCGCGATCGAAGGCGCGCCGATCATATCAGCGGAAAAACCCGATTTTTCTAACGTTCAGATAGAGCCGTTGTTCGCGGATTACGTCGATTTTGAAACGTTTTCAAAATCCGATTTCCGCGCCGTGAAGGTGCTTGAATGCGAAGCGGTGCCGAAGAGCAAAAAGCTGTTGAAGTTCACGCTCGACGACGGCACGGGCACGCCGCGCACGATCCTTTCGGGCATACATGCGTTCTACGAGCCGGAACAGCTTATCGGCAAGACGTGCGTCGCGATAGTCAACTTGCCGCCGCGCGCGATGATGGGTATCGAGTCCTGCGGAATGCTGCTTTCCGCCGTCCATAAAGAGGGCGACGAGGAAAAACTGCACCTGCTGCAGGTAGATCCGCATATCCCGGCAGGAGCGAAGCTGTATTGATTTTCTGCTGAATTTCGCATAAACGCATTTGATCTATGAAATTATCAACTTTTTGGCCGCTGTTTCGGTTCGGAGTTAAGACCGTATTATTCAGAAAAAAAGAGCCGATACTCGGAACCGTCATAGTGACGGACAAATGCAATCTGAAATGCAAGCATTGTTCTGTTAACAACATAACTGCGGTAATTCATCCGTATTTTCAGATCAGGAAAGAGATGCAGACGCTTTTTGATATTGGCGTCAGGATTCTGTTCTTCTGCGGGGGAGAAACATTTCTTTGGAGAGACGGAGAAAAAACTCTGAGGGATCTCGTCATTGAAGCAAAGAAAATGGGTTTTCTTATTGTCAACGTTGTGACTAACGGCACATTCCCGATTGATCTTCCCGAGGCCGATCTTATTCTGCTGAGCCTCGACGGAGACCGCGAACGTCATAACGCGGTTAGAGGAGATACTTACGACAAAGTAATGGAAAATATCCGGAACGCGACTTCCGATAATATCTGCTTCTACATGGCAATCAACCAAATCAATAAAGACGCGATCCGTGAAGTTTGTCTGACCGCGAGAGATACGAAGAACGTGCGTGCCGTTTCATTCAATTTCCATACGCCCTACCCCGACACGCGCGAGCTCGCGCTCTCAAAAGAAGAAAAAGCCGAATGCTGTGAAGTGATAAAGCAGATGATGAAGGAGAAAGCGCCTGTATTTAATCTGAAGAGTGCATTTCCTTATCTTATAAATAATACTTTCCCTACTCCTTGTTATCAATGCCTGGTGATAGAGAACGGTAAGATCTCAATATGCGGACGGTGTATAGACGTACCCGGTCTTTGTGACGAGTGCGGATACTTCTTTGTGGCGGAATATACTCTGTTGTTCAAAGGAAATCTGAAAGTTATTTTCGAAATGTTGAAAACATATTTGAGATACGTATGAGTATTATAACGAATTTGACGCGAATGTGGCTGACAAGAAGTTTAAGCACGTTCACTTTTACCGATCAGTACGACGAGACGCTGGATTTTTCCGACTGTGAAAATCTCGGGCTGTACGTCCACATTCCTTTTTGCAAATCCATTTGCAGTTTTTGTCCATATTGTAAAGAGATATTCAATAAAGAAAAACTGAACAGATATACGGATGCGCTGATTAAGGAAATACACATGGTCGGCGGTCAGTATAAGGAAAAGAAGAAGGTCACAAGTCTATATTTCGGAGGGGGGACTCCCGCGCTTGCGGCAGACCGATTAGATGAGATCATCGGTGCGATAAACGATCACTTTATCGTTACCGAAGGTATCGGTGTTGAACTTCATCCGGATAACGTCCGTCCTCCTATCCTTAAAAAACTGAAAGACGCCGGGGTAGACAGAATCAGCATCGGGATACAGTCATTCCTCGGAAAATACATAGACGTACTCGGCAGAAAAAGCATCGATCCCGAGTCCTTGCGGCAATCGCTTTCGGAAGTACCGTTTGAGACGGTTTCGATGGATTTTATTTTCGCGCTTCCCGGGCAGACGTTTGACGACCTGAAATACGATATCAACAAGGCTTTTGAAATCGGCGCGAATCACGTTTCGATATATCCGTTTATCGACTTTTCTTTCACCGAGAGCCCGGTTACCGAAATGCCTAAAAAGAAAAAGCGCGCGCTTATGGATTCGATAACCGGATACCTGAATGAAAAAGGGTATTGCAGAAGTTCCATTTGGACTTTTTCATCTGATGAGGACGCGAAGTATTCCTCAATGACAAGAGAAAGCTTTTTGGGCTTCGGCTGTTCGGCAACGACGCTTTTGCGCGATCAGTTCAAGATCAATACGTTTTCTGTTGAGGATTACTGCCGGCGCATAAACAGCAACACGCTTGCTACGTCATTGACCGACAGGTTTGTTAAAAGACAGCGAATGGTCTATTATCTTTTCTGGACGGCTTACAGCACAAGAGTTTCGATTGACGATTTCGAGAGGTTCTTCGGAGTCAAGCTGAATAAAGTGTATGGCTTTGAAATTTGGATAGCAAAGTTAATGGGCTTTATCACGGAAGAAAACGGGATTCTTTCACTGACGATGAAGGGTGCGTTTTATTTTCATTACTATGAGAAGTATTATACCCTTTCTTATATCGATAAAATGTGGGGGCTTATGAGGAAGGAAGCTTTTCCCCGGAAAATGAAATTGTAAACTATTCTAATACAATTTGATGTCCCGTATTGCCGACAATGAATGACTTACTACAATTTGTGACACATAGAAAACAAAGACTATAACGCCTTATGGGACGTTATGAAAAACCGCCCCTTGAGAAACGCTTGAAAAGATAGCGAAAGGGACTGCATGACAACATACATAAAGACCTTCCAAATGCTCCCGACGATGAAACCCATAGATCAGCCGAAGAAGGCGGAAAAAGCGGAAGAGAAGCCCGCGGATATCGAATGCGCCTGCTTCACCTGCCCCTCTCAGGAGGCCTGCAAGGCGGCGCAGGAAGCGGAAAAACCGCATCTGCTTCAAGTCGATCCCCGTATCCCCGCCGGAGCGAAGCTGTATTGAGCCGTTAAGGGGCTTTACAGGAGGCGAAGCCATAATGGGCAGTGAAATGAAGACCGGATTTGCCGCGTGGCACTATCCGCACAGGTCGGTCATAGAGAATATAGATTTCTTTTCCGGCAAGGGTTTTGAAAGCATAAGTTTTAGCGGGCACTGTATTCTGGACACTTTGAAGAACGCCGGGGACGAGACCGCAAAGCACATAAGGCGGTCCGGTCTGGTATTGACGCTTCATTATACCCTTCCCAGCTCTGCGGACCCGGAAGCGGAGGCGGAATTCCGCGAAGGTATACGCGGATTCGGCAATTGGCAGCAAAAGCACGGGCTTGTGGAAAACCTTACCTTCGACGTGCCGGACAGCGTGAGAGGCGATATTGCGAAATACGTCGATTTTGCGCTTGACGAAGTGCCGGACTGCCGCATAGGGCTTGAGGATTACGGATTGACGGAAGCAGAGCTCGAACAGCTTGCGCGGTACGAGAACAACGCGCGGTTCGGGCATCTTATCGACATAGGGCATTTATTTATCCGTCTGCGCGGGAAAAGACAAAACGGCGCCACGCTGTTTCGCCATTCCGGTTTTGAAGGCGAGACTGCCGACAAGCCGGACGCCGCCACGTTCCTTGCCGCTTTCAAGTCGAAGACTTTTCCGGTTTGGGAAATACATCTGCACAACAACGACGGGGTCGACGATACGCACCTGTTTCTGGAAGACGGCGCGGCGGATATCGCGCAGGTCGCAAAAGCGATCCGTGATTTCGGGTTCGGCGGAATAGTGACAATCGAAAGCGCGCCGGGATACCGTTTCCCCTCCTACGGCAAAGAAGCCGACGACGGCATACTCCGCACGCTTGCTTACTGGAAAAAGGTGTGGCGGGAGACCGACTGAACCCGGTCCCGGCGCAATGCGAACGGGAACCGAATAAAGCGAAAAAGAAAACGCCGCGGGGGCGTTTTCTTTTATTTTTTCGCGGCGCTGCCGCATTTTTCGCGTTGCTTTTTCAGGTTATTTCTTTTTCTTTTTTACAACGAATATCGCTGCGGCGGCGATAACGGCTGCCGCCGCGGCGGCTATACCGATTATAAGCCCGGTATTACCGCCGGAGCCGCCTTTTTCCGGCGCGCTCTCCGGCGCGCTTGCGGCGGCGCTTTCATCCGCCGAAGCGGCGGGCCCGGAAGCTTCCGGCGCGCTTTCGGTTTGGCTTTCCGCGGCGCTTTCCCGCCCGCTTTCGGATTCGCTTACCGTTTGGCTTTCGGTTTCGGAAACCACGGCTCCGTCTTCGGAGGAGGCATCCGCTTCCTTGGAGTCTTCCAAAGGATCCGCGCCTTCCGCGACGGGATAAACGACCACGTAATGCGGGATCGCCTCTTCGCCTTCTCCGGTAAAGCCGGCAAGCTCGGCTTTAAGCGGACGCACGGGCGCAACTGTGGCATTGAATATCGCCGCGCCGTCCGTGGCCTGCGAATAAAGCCCGTAGAGCGCGGAATTGGCGGGGTTATCGGTATTATAGAAAAACGCGAGCATAAATCCCCCACCCGGGACCGTTACTCCGTGCTGAAACCCTTCGCCCTCGGACGCGGGCACAAGATTGTTGCCGACTTGCGTGCAGTTTCCGTCCGCGTCGAACGCCATAACGTGCATATAGCGCAGATTGTAATCCTCGGAGAGCATTTCGGTATCTTCGCCGGAGGCGTTAAGCACGACCGCGACTTCGCCGTTGACGTAGGAGCATTTATCGCCGAAAACGGTGATCTTGGCGGCGGTACCGCCGGCGGGGATATTCTGCGGAGGCGGGACGTCCTCGCCTGGTTCGCCCGATCCGTCGCCCGATTCGTCGCCGGGGCCGGCAGGTTCCTCGTCGCTTTCCGGGTCGGTAGCCGTGCAGTCGCCGAGCACGTCGCCGTAGGTGCCGTAGTGAAGCTCCGCAACGGAATCGTCGTGGCTTCCGGTGAAGTTGGATTCGATAAGCAGAGTACGGTTGTAAATGGTGTCTTCCGGCTTGTCCTTAAGTAGGTCCGAAAGCGTTTTGTAGTATTCGTAAAGCTTTATATTCGTGGGGAAATCCGTGTTATAATAGAACGCGAGCATAAACCCGCCCTGAGGTATCACCACGAAGTTCTGATATGACTTATCGACCGAATGGAACACAAGGTTGTTGCCAATCTGCACACAGTGCCCGGCGTTGTCGAACACGAGGACATACATATAGCGCACGTTGTACTTTTCGGAATCGATTATACGCGTGCCGTCGGACCTTCCCTCGTAAATATAAACAAGTCCGTCGCCGTCTTCGTCGTCGCCGATACCGTCGAAATCTGTTATATTCGCAGTCACAACGTCCTCCGCGGAGGCGAACACGCCGGAGAACAGCGCCGTGAGCATCGCAAATAAAACTAAAAGCGCTGCGGTAATTCTTTTCATCGTTTTTTCCCTTTCGATATTTATTCTTACGTTTTATTTTACATTCGTTTTGGGATTTTGTCAAGTAAAACCTTTTTTCTTTGCTATTGACAAAGCGCAAAAGTTATATTAAAATATCTGCGAAGAGGTATTTTTATGCTTGACAGAACTACTTTGAACGCGGGCAATCCGCAAAAGGACGAATACGGCTTCGCCGTGCTGGAACGTATGAACCAAAGCCACTACGGGCTTACTCGCTGGGGGCTTTCTTTCGCTTCGCCGGAAAAAGCGGAGGCGATTTTGGATATCGGCTGCGGCGGCGGGATGACTCTGCGCGGGTTCGCGCTGGAGACCGGGGCTTCGCTCTGCGGAGCCGACGTTTCGGAAGCAAGTCTGCAAAAGACGGCGGAGCTGAACGAAGAATACGTCGCGTCCGGCAGGTTGAAGCTGGTTAAGGCGGGCGCGGAATCGCTCCCCTTCCCGGAAGGATCGTTCGACCTTGTGACCGCGTTCGAAACGGTTTATTACTGGCGCGACCCGGTGAAGTGCTTCGCCGGGGTGCACAGGATCCTGCGCGAAGAGGGCGAATTCCTTATCTGCAACGAGGACCGCGATTATTCCCGCCCGGTGATCACCGAATACGCCGAGGCGCTCGGAATGAAGCTTTACACCGCGGAACAGCTTGGCGCGATGCTGCGCGAAGCCGGGTTCGGCGACGTGCGCGAATACACCCACGAAAACGGGCTTTGGGTCTGCGCCGTAGGAGTTAAATAACCGACAAAAAAACAAAGAAAGCGGCTTGCGCGTGCAAACCGTTTTTTGTTTATATGTCCATCACCCCGCTGTAATTCAGCGGCAGGCGCGCTCCGTAGATATGCGAAAGGTCGGACATCATAAGACATCCGGGCAGGCAGCAGCCGTTTTGCTCCGGCACGAAGCGGATAACTGTTACCGAGGAATGCGCTATGTCGAACGCGGTCCAGAACAGAATGGGCGATATGCCGAGCAGATATGCGAGCCAGGTCGTGCCGAAGCCGTGGTGGCAGAAGACGGCTATTCGCTTGTCGTTCGGCTCTATCACGCGATAAAGCAGCCCTTCGTGCTTAAAACCCTGTTTTTCCAGAAACGCGTCCGATTCCCTGCCGATGCGCTCCCAGCATTCTTTCGCCTGAGTTCCGGCAAGCTGAGGCGCTTTGTACCATTCCTCGCCCAGTGCAAGGTTTTCCGCCGTGCGGAACTCGGTGCGCGGCGCGTAGATTGCCCATTTGCGCCAGCCCTCGTGCTCCGGGTTCGGGACGCTCAACTGGTCGAAGGCGTGCTGTTCGCTGGTCCAGTCGAGCACCTGCGCGGTCTTGTGCAGCATTTCGCAAAGCGGCTGCGCCGTCTGCCGGGCGCGCATAAGCGGCGAAGTGTAGATCTCGTCGATCCCGTGGACGCAGAGCCGGTGCGCAAGCGCCTCCGCCTGGCGTTTCCCAAGCGGAGTGAGCTCGTCCGGATCGTAGGTCGGCGCGGCGTGGCGAATAACGTATAGCAACATAATTATGTAAACCTCCCCCGCCTTTGGCTTTATATGTTATACTCGTTGCAGAATTTAAGCGGAAGGCGGTCCGCGTAGAGATGAGAGGTATCTGAAAGCGCTATGCACATCGGCGCGCAATAACCGTCCGCGTTGTTCGCAAAACGGATTATGGTAACCGAAGAATGGTTTATGTCGAAGGTGGACCAGAACACCAGCGGATGCACGCCGAGCAGGTGCGCGAGCCAGGTGGTGCCGAACCCCTGGTGGCAGAACACGGCGACGTGCTTTTTGTTGGGAGCGATTATCCGGTAGCGCAGCCCTTCGCGCTTATACCCCAACTTTTCCAGAAACGCGTCGGATTCCCTGCCGATGCGCTCCCATCCGTTTTTACAGTCGGTTTGGCAGAACGGCTCCGCCTCGTACCATTTATCTCCGAGCGCGATATTCTCCGGCGTTTTGAATTTATCCGTCTGCGCGTGGAACGCCCAGTTCAGCCCGCCGTTATAACGCGGATCGTGGAAGGTGAACTCCTGCCAGGCGAGCGCCTCGCTCGTCCATTCCAGTATCTCCGGTTTTTTGTGAAGCATTTCGCAAAGCGGCTGCGCAGTTTGCTGTGCGCGGATCAGCGGCGAGGAATAGACCTCGTCTATCCCGCTTTGCGCAAGGCGCCTGCCCAGCGCCTCCGCCTGGCGTTTGCCCAGCGGAGTGAGCGAATCGGGATCGTAGCACGGGTCGCCGTGGCGTATGACGTACAGAAGCATTTTCTTTCCCCTTTTACTTACTTTCGATTATATAAAAATACGAGCTGGCGGGCGAATTGATTATGCGGAACTTGGCGCAGCAGTATTTGTGCCGGTCGAGCGTTTGCAGGTATTCGCCGATAAGCTCGCCCTCGCTCTCGCCCTCCGCGTGGCCGGGATAAACGGCGGCGAGTATTATACCGTCCGGGGCGAGTATGCTTATCGCGCCGCGCAGCGCGGCAAGAGTCGTTTCGCGCTTGGTGGTGCGGCTTTTGTCGCCCCCGGGGAGCCAGCCGAGATTGAACATACCGGCTTTTATCGGCTCTTTGATATATTCCGCGAGCCGGTGGTGCGAATCGTTTATAAGCGTGTAGTTTTGCGGCGCGTTTTCCGCGGCAAGGCGCCTGCGCGTGCTTTCCACCGCCGCGAGCTGTATATCGAAGGCGTAAACTCTGCCGCTTTCGCCCACCGTGCGGGACAAAAACAGCGTATCGTAGCCGTTTCCCATGGTGAAATCGGCGCAGACGTCGCCTTCTTTAAGATGCGCGAGCACAAAGTGTTTTTCGGTTTGAAGTATATCAAGCATTTTTACAAACTTCGGGGAGGTAGTGAAATGCCTCCCCGAACCTTTTTTGTTTATTTGTGAAGGAAAACGCGCTCTTTTTTCTTGCCGCTTTCGTAGATGGCGCAGACCATTTCCATAGTTTCATAGGCGCTTTCGACGGGGATGAACATCTCTTCCCCGGTCTTAAGGCATTCGTAGAAATTGTTGATCTGCTTGCAGTGGTTGACGCCCCAGTATGATTTCACGTTGCCGTAGCCGAAGTTTTCGTTCGGTCTGTCGGCGTGGAAGGTCCTGCCGTCGAACAGCTTTATATCGCCCACGTCGGAAGTGAGCTTGGCGATACCCTTTTCGCAGTAAAGCTCTATATAAACGTCGGCGTCATAGCCGTAGTAGTTTATCGCGTGGAAGTTGGCGAGCACGCCGTTGTCGAAGCGGATAACGCCTTCCGCGGTATCCTCCACGTCGATCTTCGCGTGGCCGCGGTTGGCTATCGTCGCGTCGACCGATTCGACGGGGCGGTTCACCAGATAGCGCATCGCGTCGAGCGTGTGGATCGCCTGGTCGATAATAACGCCGCCGCCTTCTTTATCCCAGGTGCCCTTCCAGTCGCTTGCGCCGTAGTACG
The DNA here is from genome assembly GCA_017447445.1 of Clostridia bacterium. Taxonomy (GTDB): domain Bacteria; phylum Bacillota; class Clostridia; order Oscillospirales; family CAG-382; genus Coliplasma. The sequence continues at coordinate 9,687 of JAFSNK010000007.1, forward strand.
CGTCCGACCTGTCCCAGGTAACGAAGCATTTTGCGGACTTGATCTCGCCGAGGGTGCCGTTTTCGAGCAGCTTTTTAACAAGCATCGTGCCCGCGTTGTAGCGGTTCTGGAATATGCAGGCGAGCGTGACGCCGCATTCCTTTGCGGTGTCGATCATCCTGCGCGCGTCGGCAAGCTCGATGGACATCGGCTTTTCGGTGAGCACGTGTTTGCCGCGCTTGCAGCATTCAATGGCGACTATCGGGTGAAGATAGTGCGGCAGGCAGATATGGACGACGTCGATATCCTCTTTATCGAGCATCTCCTTGTAATCGTAATATGCTTTTACTCCGAATTCCGCCGCCTTTTTATCGGCGCGGTCTTTCTTTACGTCGCAAACGGCGACAAGCTCCGCGTTGGGACATCTGGTAATACTAACGGCGTGCATCGGGAATATGTTCCCGCAGCCGATAACGGCGGATCTGAATTTCTTCATAACTGACCTCTCTTTATATATTGTCAACAGAATTATAACATATTAAATATTATTTTCAAGTCTTTGCGCGAATTTTCGGACAACATTTTGCATAATTTTTTCGGACTTTAACAATATATTGCGCTTAATATCACAAAACGCCCCCGAAGCGCGCGGCTCCGGGAGGCGTGGGCTTTATTTGGTGACGATTTCGCAATCGCAGGGATAAACGCTGTCTTCCGTAAAGACTATTTCGCCGTAACCGTCCGCGGCGATTCTGCCGGAGCGCGGGTTCTTTACCGAAACGATATCGCCCGCGATATCCGCTTCGACTTCGGAATATTCAAACGAAAGGTCGCAGTTCTCGGTCCTGCAGTTGATAAGTTTAAGCCCTTTGCAGTAGCAAAGCGGCTGAGTGCCGGATATGAAGCAGTTTTCCAGAGTGAGCCCTTCGGAATACCAGGCGAGGTATTCGCCCTTTACCGCGGAGTTTTTCACCGTGACGTTCTTCGTATGCCAGAAGGCGTCCTTCGTATCGAGCACGCAGTTTTCGACAAGCGCGTTTTCGACGTACTGGAAGGAATACTTCCCTTTGAGCTCCACGTCCTTCAGACGGATATCCGACGCCGTGAAAAACAGATACTCGCCGTTTACGCGGCAGTTTTCCATACTTACGCCGTGCGTGCGCCAGCCGAACTCCGGCGAATCGATCTCGCAGCCGGAGATATCCGCCGCGCGGCATTCGCGAAGCGCTTTTACACCGCGCAGCACGCAATCGCGCGCGGTTATATCGCGCGAATACCACAGCGGAGCGCGGCACTTATCTGTCATTTCACAGCGCTCCAGCAAAACGCCTTTATCGTGCCACAGCGGGTAGCGAAGATCCATAAAGCAATCCGCAAGCTCGATATTCTTCGCTTCTTTAAGCGCGGATTCGCCGTCCTCTTCACCCTCGAATCGGCAGTTTTGCAGTTTTAAGCCGTCCGCCGCGTAAAGCGCTCTTTCCTGCGGAAAAGTTTTGTTTTTTATTATACGCATTTTTACTCCCCGTGCGAACGCACGCCGAAACAGTTTACTGTTTCTGTTTTTTCTCCGTCACCTTATTGAATATCACGGTGGCGACGATTATCACTCCGATGACCGCGAAAATGCCCAGCATTCCCATTCCCATGTATTTAAGGTTTTCGACAAACCTCATTGCGTTGAATTCCATAGCATTTCACCCTTTTTATGTTTTTGCTTGATTTTCTTTATTCGGGAAAAGAAGATCAGGAGAAGAAATTGAGTATAAGCCCGCCCGCGATAACGCTGGCGATCTGGCCGGAGACGTTCACGCCTGTCGCCTGCATAAGCAGGAAGTTCTGCGGGTCCTCCTTGAGCGCCATTTTGTGCACCACGCGCCCGGACATGGGGAACGCGCTTATCCCCGCCGCGCCGAGCATTGGGTTGATCTTGTTTTTGAGGAACAGGTTAAGGAACTTCGCGAAAAGGACGCCGCCCGCCGTGTCGAATATAAAGGCGACGAGCCCGAGCCCGAGTATTATAAGCGTTTCGGGCTGCAGGAAGCGCTCCGCCTGCATCTGCGAAGCGATGGTTATGCCGAGGAAGATGGTTATAAGGTTCGCAAGCACCTTCTGCGCCGTTTCGGAAAGCGAATCAAGCACGCCGCATTCGCGTATGAGGTTGCCGAACATAAGGAACCCGACGAGCGCGACCGACTGCGGGGCGACGAGCCCGGCGATGACCGTGATGTAGATCGGGAACAGGATGCGCGTCGTTTTGGATACCTCGCGCTGGACGTAGGGCATACGGATAAGGCGTTCTTTTTTGGTGGTGAGCAGCTTTATCACCGGCGGTTGGATTATCGGCACCAGCGCCATATAGGAATATGCCGCGACCATTATCGCGCCGATGTATTTGGAATTGAGCGCCTGCGCCACAACTATTGAAGTGGGGCCGTCCGCCGCGCCTATAACGGCGATGGAAGCCGCGTCGTTATCCGCGAAGAACATAGAAGCCGTGCAGAGCGTGAAGAAGATGCCAAACTGCGCCGCCGCGCCGAAGACCATAAGCTTGGGGTTGGAGAGCAGCGGCCCGAAATCGATCATCGCGCCGATGCCGATGAACAGGATAAGCGGGAACAGCTCGTTCGCGATGCCGGCTTTATACAGCGAGGAAAGCGGGCCTTCGCTCAACGCTCCGCGCACCATCTGGTCCACCGCGCCGGAAAACGGCAGATTGACCAATATCGCGCCGAAGCCGATGGGCAGGAGCAGCGAGGGCTCCATATCCTTCTTTATCGCAAGATAGATCAGCAGTCCGCCGATGATCCACATGACCGCCATCTGCCAGGTCATATTCGTGATATTGCCGAACAGTTCTTTTATCGCTTCCATAAAACGCCTCTGTTTTTGTTTATCTGCTTGAATTATATCACCTTTTTTTACAGGAATCAATATGTATTTCGGTTTTGTTTATTGCAAAACGCGCGCGCGGGTGGTATAATTGATCATAAGAACAAAAAGGAGCGGGAATATGGAATATCTTGAATGTCTTAAACAGAATCAGCATATGCAGGGGTTCACCTCCGGCGGCGGATTTATGTACTGGTCGTTTACCGACAGCATAGTTAAAACCACGATGAACAGCACCATGCGCGCGCAGACGGAGGTGCACGGCGGGCATCTGGGCGGTCTGGATTATCACGACGGCAGGATCTACGCCAGCTTTTTGGGCAACGCTCTGCCCGGGCACGCGTGGGAGGACTGGACGGCTTTCAAAATATACGTTTTCGACGCGGACGACCTACGGCTTATCGAAAAGATAAATCTGGATATCTGCGACTACTACAAGAGCATAACCTGCACTCCGGAGGACACGCGCGGATTCCAGGCGATAGACGGCGTGGCGATAGCGCCGGACCCGTTTACCGGGGACGAAAGGATGTTTGTCGCCTGCGCGCTGTATACCGGCGAAAAATACTCCAACCAGATAATCCTGGAATTCACTCTCGACGGCAAATACATTACCGAATACCACGTCCCCACCGGGAACACCGTGTTCGGCATACAGAACCTCGACCACGACCGCACGACGGGCGAGTTCTGGTTCACCACCTACGGCGGCGGCGAACCTTATATGCCGCGCGAGACGCTTTTCTGCGTGAAGCCCGATTTTTCCGGCGTGTCGCGGAAATACCGTTTTTCCACCCCCTACGGTTTCGAATGCATCGGCAACGGAGAATATTACTGCTCGCTTCAGGGCGGCAAGAACGGCGACAGATACGGTATCGCCTACCGGACCGGAGAAGAGCTTTTTTCCGCAAACAAATCCGAAGCGGAGATAAACGAGTACGTAAAGGGGCTTATGAATAAATAAAACCGCATATAAATACGCTCCGGCGCGTTTTCGGCACGCCGGGGCGTTTTTTTGCGGTCGTTTATCTCTCGTATTCCTCTTTTATCATATAAGCGTACGCTTCCGCGAAGAGTTTTACTGCTCTTTCCGCCTCCGTAACGGTGTTCCCGCAGGAGCCGCATTCAAGCAGCAGACTGCCGCGGCAGAGCGCTTGATTGAACGCCGCCGTGCGTATGTTCATCGGCCGCGCGAGCGTGGGGTAAAAATCGTTTACGGTTTGCTGCAGATGCGCCGCTACCGTCATATTCGTGCGCCAGTCCGGGTGGTAATTCCCGCCGCCGTCTGTGCCGACGACAAGCATTATCTGCGCGCATTCCTCGCCGTTTATCTCGGTAAGCGGCTTTACGTTCTCGCCGTCGGAATTGAATATCGAATCGCGGTGAAGGTCGATCACGAATTTGATCGAAGGGTGCTCTTTAAGCGCCGCTTTGACCGCCTCGCCGGAGAAAGTATACGCTTTGTTGAAGTTCTCGGTATCGTACATCGTGCGGTCGTGAAGCGTCGGGATGCCCAATTCGTTCAGCCGTTCGCAAAGCACGTCGCCGATATGCACCACCGTCTGCGCGGGGTCGTCCGGAGCGCGGAAGGTCTCGCCGTCCGCATAGAAATCGCAGCCGCCGGGCAGATAGCTTTCGCTGCCGTGGGTATGTACGATAAGAACCAGCGGTTTATCGGTTATCGCGCCGTGGAACGGGAACGGCTCCGCAAGATATTTTTCCGGCGTAACGGTGTAATCGGTGCGGTTAATTACGAACAGCCCCGGGCTTTCATCGCGGGAATACCAACAGAGGTTCTGCGAATACACCGGGAGGTCGGTTTCGCGGCGCTGAGGCGCCGGAGCAGGATAGTCGCTTTCCTCCGTCGGCGCCGCGCTCTCTTCGTAGGGGGCGGCGGGCGCCCCCGGCGGGGTTTCCGCCCGGGAAACGGCAAACGCCGCGACTCCGCCCAGAGGGAAATCGAACTCTTCCGCCGCAGCGCCGTCCTTCGCCGCCTTGAACTCCGGCAGCGCGGAGGCGATATAGGGGACCGCGGCGAACGCGCCGCAGACCGCGGCCAGCGCGACGGCAAGCACCGCGCGCTTTTTTATTTTCTGCCGCTGAGTATAGGTCAAACGTCTTCTCAATTTCATCACATCCTTACAAGATGTATATGAAACGCGGCGGGATAATATTCCGGTTCAGCGCATATAATCGCTCATTTCGGATATTTTTATCCCGTGAACGGCGGAATTTATCGAATAAGCGATCAAACGCGCGGTCTCGCGGGCGGATATATCCGAATCCTTCGGCGTAACGAACAGACTCCCTCCCCCGCCGTTTGCGAGCTTTTCCGCGGCTTCCCGCGGGATGCTTGCGCCGGCGGCGTCGAAAAGGTCGAGCGCGAGCGTGGCTGCGTCCACCACCGTGGGGACGCCGACGGAGACGACGGGAGCGCCGAGAGTGCGGGAATTAAGCTCCGCGCGGCGGTTGAAAACGCCGGAACCGGGGCTTATGCCGCTGTCGGAGAGCTGCACGGTGGTACACAGCCGTTCCAGCCGCCGCGAAGCGAGCGAATCTATAACTATAACGCATTTCGGCTTTATCATTCGGCATACGCCCTCCACTATCGCGGCGCTTTCGATGCCGGTCTGCCCCAGGACCCCCGGCGCTACGGCGGCGAGTTCGGAAAAACCCGCTCCGGCGTACAGCTCCGGCGCCATTTCGCGCAGGTGGCGGGTCACCAGCAGTTTTTCCACACAGCGCGGTCCGATAGAATCGGCGGTGATATCCCGGTTGCCCAGCCCCGCCGCGAGGACGCAGCCGCTTCCCTGCGGCAGCAGCTTTTTCAGCTCCGCGGAGATCGCCTCCGCCGCGTTTTCGAATTCCGCGCCGTCCGCCAGCCAGAATTTGCCGCTTTCGACGGTTATATACCGCCCCGCCGGCTTGCCCGCGCGCTTTTCGCCTTCGCCGGGAAGCACGGTCGCCCGGGTGACGCGCCGCCCGGAAACGCTGTATTCGCGCATTATTATCCCGTCGTCTTCGCCGCGTTCGGCGTGCAGTTCGTGCGATTCAAGCGCCAGATCGGTGTATTTTTCCAACATTTTGCATTACTCCAAAGCATTTTATACGTTTATTTTTGCCGGAAGCAAAAAAAATATAATTTTTTTCACATTTTCACTTGCAAAATGCCGCAAAGTATGTTATATTGTAATGGTTCCAAACTAAAAAGGGAGGTATGAAGCTGTGCCTAATATCAAATCGGCAAAGAAGCGCGTTAAGGTCACCGAAGTCAAGACGCTCCAGAACAAAATGTTCAAGTCCGCTATGAAGACTTCCATTAAGAAGTATCAGGCGGCGGTCGCAGAGGGCAACAAGGAACTCGCTGAAAAGACTTACATCCAGGCAGTCGGCATGGTAGACAGAGCAGTTGCGAAGGGCATTATCCACAAGAACACCGCCGCTCGCAAGAAGAGCCAGTACACCAAGCTTCTCAACGGCTTAGCCTGAGTTTATATAAGGCGTGTATTTTCGTACATCGCCTTAAAAACGCGGGTGTAGTTCAATGGCAGAATTCCAGCCTTCCAAGCTGGCCGTGCGGGTCCGATTCCCGTCACCCGCTCCAAACAAATCAAAAGGGCAAATCGGCCGGTCTCCGGCCTTTTTCGCGCCGACGATGTGCCTTTAGCTCAGCAGGATAGAGCAACTGCCTTCTAAGCAGTAGGTCGAGGGTTCGAGTCCCCCAAGGCACGCCATAAGCCGCCTCGCAAGAGGCGGTTTTTTGTATTGCGAGGGGGACTCGAACGGGTTGGTAGTGAATGAAGCATAAAAAAGACCCGCGCAGAATGCAGAGTGTTCTTAAGGACAGTTACTGAAACAAGGACAACCGAGCATTCGCAGGGCAAGAGAAATACCGAGATTACAGTAATGTAGTCCCGGTGTTTTTCTATTTATAAATACATTCCGCACATTCGTCTTTTCCGCCGCTCTGCGCTACAATGTGGGTGAAAGGAGGCGGGGACGCTGTGAAATTCATAAAACAGCCCAAGAGGCACATTATACTGGACGACTTTGAATGGCGGGCGCTGGTCAAAGGGATCAACGAATACCGCAAGCAAGTCATTGACGAAGACGGATACGTTGAGGTCGTAAACGAACTGCTGATCAAGATCATCGACGCTCCGACGAAGAAAATCAAGGTTATGGAGGTTTCAAAATGAAGGACAGTTGGATCGGACAAGTCGGGATCTGGGGGCAGAGGCACTACCGGTACCTGAAAGAAAACAAGCCCACCGTCTTAAGCGTGATGCGGATGAACGGAAATCTGAAATCCTATCTGCGCGAGGTGGACGAGCAGGCGGAGGAAATGCTCTTTCAGCTGGTGAAACAAATGGCGAAGGACGAGGGCGTGGACGAGGAGATGAAACGCCGCGATCAGCTCTACTGGGTCGGACGCATGAACAACATCCGAAACCGCGCCGAGGAAATCGTACTGCGGGAGGTGATCTGCGTATGACCTTGCTGGAAAATCTGTGGTACGGCAACGTAAATCCGCACGAGGCGATACTGACCGAGAACAGGCGGTATAAGCACTTGCTCTCACTGATGGGCAGGAACCGGGACGAGCTCAGCGAAACGCTGACCGACAAACAACTGGAAACGCTCGAAAAGTACGACGAAGCGATGAACGAAATGCACTCCCTTGCCGAAGTTGAAGCGTTCTCCTACGGCTTCCGTCTCGGCGTCTGGCTGATGATCGAGGCAGGCGTGCCACTCACAAAAGAAACTACATAACGCACAGCGGCGGGATCTCTCTCGCCGCTTTTTCGCGCGGGTTTCTCAAAAAAGTTTTTGAAATCGCCCGTTTTTGCTGGACATCTGTTGGACAGAGCGGATTATAATGTATAAATAATATGATGATCGTCGCTTTGAAGCGGCGGTGCGCCTATGAATTATACAGGAGGAAGATTCAAATGGAAAAATACTTTATTTTCGGCGCGGTCGCTGCACTGATCATCGGAGTGGCGGTATATTCCTTTATCCGCAACAACAAGATCCGTAAAAACGGCGTGGAAGTCGATGCGGTCGTGTCGCGGATCGAGGAAGAAACGTCTCCATCCAGCGAAGGCGGCACCGACTTTCATGAAACTTACTACGTCACCTACACATCTCCCGACGGGCAGACGATGGAAGCCAAGCTGGATCACGCGCCAGGGCGCACCCGGGTGGGCGATACGGTGAAGATCAAATACCTGCCCGAAAAACCGCATTTTGCCGTTCTGGTGAAGTAAGCAAATCCGCATTTTCATAGTTTTTTTAAAAGGAGTACCATATATGAAAAAAATGAAGCAAATCCTCGCACTCATGCTTGCGGTGCTGATGCTCGTGCCCGCTCTTGCGGCGTGCAGCCGGAAAAACGAGGAGCCGACGATTGAAACAGGTTTTCTTACGTCTGACGTGGATCAGGTCAGTTCCGCGATCGACAGTCTGGATCTGACGCTCTCGCTGGCTTCCGGCAAGTTCGCCGATACCGTCGGTACGGCTGACGTTGTACTGGGAGGCTCTTTCAAGAATATGACTGTCAGTTCCGTCAAAGCAGACGGCGGCAAGCTGACTCTGTCGCTGACCGGCAGTCCCGTGCTGCAGCCCGAAATCTCCAGCGTCTACACCGCCGGTGAGATCAAGCTGCCCAAAACCGCTTTCAAGCAGGATGTTCCCGACCAGTCCGTCTATATCAACGTTCAGCCTGCTGTTATAGGGGTCGATCTGAGCGGTGTGAAGGAAAACAGCGATTCCGCCACCTTCCCGGTAAAGGTATTGGGTATGGAAACAGCCGGCATTACTGCCGCAGACGTGAGCTTTGACGGCAATGGCGCTGTTACGGATGTGACGGTGCAGGATGATACCGTTTTTGTCACCGTGAAGGCCGCCGGCAATTTGGCAGACCTCAGCGGAAATTTGCGGGTAGGCGATGCCGATATGATGGTTTCCCTCACCCACGCCGCCGTTAACACGATCTTCGACTACATTGAAGCTGACGGTAGCGACTTGATCATCACCCTGAACCTTTACACCGTAAGCGGCAGCCTTGCTTCCGGTTTCGGTCCCGACAGCTTTACGCTTGAAATGGACTACACGGGCGGCAAAGTGGACAGCGTAAACGTCACAGACGACAGCCACGCCGAGGTCAAGATCCGTTTTCCCGCAAACGGTATGACCGACGAAGACTATGCCGTAGCGGGCGTGTTCGAACTGAAAGAAGGAGCGCTTCTCGATGAAAACGGCAGCCCCGCTCCCGCCTTCACCTATGCCCGCCAGTACGTTCCCGAGGAAATGGGCAGGGCGGACAGCGTCGTCTTTGAGTTCGGAGATATTTCCATCACCGAGTCGGAAAAGAACGCTTTTTCAAACGCCATCAAGTACGGAAAAAGCCTGTACACCACGATTTCTTCCGCCGTCTCCGGCAAATGGGGCAACGCTTTCTCCGGGGCTGTTAGCTTTCTCAAACTGGTGGGTGTTCTCGACGCCGGTCCCGCTGAGGTCACCAACGCCGATCTGAAAAAGGAAATCGAGGCTACCCAGAAGATGATAAGCGCAATGAGCGAGAAGCTGGATGCCAACATCAAGCAGACCTACCAAAACCGTCTGGTCCCCTTTGAGACTGCAATGGGCGTTCTGGATACCGACTGCAGCCTTATTGAGGCCAAGTTGAAGATCGCTCGGGACGAACTGGAAAAACAGGGCGTTTTCCCCTACGTAATTACAAGTACATCCGCCTACGAAACCAGGGAATTTACCGACGAGGAAGCATCGGAGTATACCAAACAACTCATTGCCTACTGCGAAGCACAGGAAAAAGCCGGAAACAGCGCCTTCAAAAAGTTCACCGGCACCATGGACGAGCTGGAAGCAAAGTACAAGGAGGTAGCGGCGGAGGCGGCAAAGGTCGAGGCATCCAGCCCCTTCTACGCTTATGACAGCTACTGGGATATGTACTTCAACTTCCACAGCCAGAGCTATTTTCTGCGCGCCGGCTATTACGCAAACTGCGAGACCCTTCTCAAGCGTGCGTATAACCTGCTCGCCCTATATTACAACATTCCCGCCAATCAGGAAAGCTATCAGGCGCTCACCGATAAGTTCAACGCCGCTGTTACGGCAATTGAGAGCCGTGAGCTGGGTCGAGACCCATCCCTTGATCTGGGTTATTATGATAACCCGAAAACGTATTCTCCTACTCTGCAGGGATATTATAAGGGAGTGCTCCGCACAGATACCAACACTAGCTGGGGGTACAGCGACAGCCAAATCTCCGAATATTTGAAACGCCTTCACGGAAAGAGCATCGAATATGACCTTCGCTCCGCAGGACTTTTCCTGGAAATCAACGGTAAAGAGCTTACCACCAAAAACACCATCGGACTGGCGTTCAAAGGGGAATGGTACGATACGGGATATCGGTCATGGTTCCGGCGCTGGACAGGGTATCACGTGTATCGTTATACCTGGGAAGGCGTGGGGCCGAACTGGATCTGCACCTATGATTCTGATCCAACCGAGCCCGAACACAACAATATTCTTTACTATGCAGAGCTTTGGAACGAGGACTACTAATGGCTCCGGAACGGGCATCATTGAGTGACCTTTGAGGTCTTTACAAGGGGCTGTCGCAAGTTATGATTTTTGCGCTTGGCTCTATACAAATGTAACAAAAAATCAGTCTCGCACATTAAAAACGAGACTGATTTTTTGTTGATACTGAACAGGCTGTTCACGGTTTGTTAATGCTATGCGACAGCCCCTCGAATTATATTCGCCCTTGTATTATCTGTACGGCTCGATCTTCGTCACCTTTGCCGCGAAGACGCCGTCCGGAAGCGGATGATCGAGCAACTCGTCGTAGTTGTATTCCATTTCGAGAGTCGCCATATCCGAATAATACGTATTGCCAAAGATGTCGTTGGCGACGAATACGTAATAATATGTGCTTCCGGAAAGAGGAACTTCGGTTATTTCACTGTACAGTTCCTCAAATTCCAGTTCCTTCACTTCAAATTCTTCGCCGAATACCGGAATATAGCCGTCTTCGTTTCTGATAAGGCATTCCGCCACCTGAACGGTATCTCCCTCCCAGGGGTTGTAA
>JAFSNK010000008.1 GCA_017447445.1 Clostridia bacterium
CAATCAGGAAGAACTGAACGAGCTGTTTGAGTGCGTGAAGGGCGACCTGATAGAGGTGCCGGTGATCCTTGCGGCGTATTACGGTCTTCGCCGGAGCGAGGTGCTTGGTCTCAAATGGAGCGCGATCGATTTCAACGAGAACACGCTTTGTATCCGCCACACGGTATGTCAAGGCACGATCGACGGCGAATATAAACTGGTGCAAAAGGATCTGACAAAGAACAAAACAAGTATGCGAACGCTGCCGCTGATCCCGGAGATCAAAGAACTGCTTCTTGAGACGAAAGAACAACAGGAACGGAACCGGAAGAAGTGTCGGAAGGCGTATTGCCAGGATTATCTGGAGTACATCTGTGTGGATGATATGGGAAAACTTTTGAAGCCGAACTTTGTCACCGAACACCTTCAGCTCGTACTGAAAAAGCACGGACTGAAACATATCCGCTTCCATGACCTTCGTCACTCCTGTGCAAGCTTGCTGCTTGCCAACGGCGTAAGTCTGAAAGAGATTCAGGATTGGTTAGGGCACAGCGATTTCGGTACGACAGCGAATATTTATGGGCACCTGGAATACGGCGCCAAGCTGAAATCCGCCGACAAGATCGCCGAACGCCTCACCCTCGGGACGAAAAAAGAGACCGATGAGCCGCTCACGAAAGAGGAACTCGACGGTCTTGACGACAAAGACTGAAAACGGATACCGACGACAGCGAAACAAGGACGGATTTTTCCGTCCGTTACATAAAATAGGGCGATAGACCGAAAACGCGCGTTAGACTTCAAAAAGCGGCGGCTCTTATACGGTCTACCGATTGTCTACCGCTTTTCATAGACGTTATTGTAGAAAAAATGCGAGTGTCAAAAGGGCATAAAAATGGCGAAAACCCCTGATAAATCAAGGGTTTTCGCTGGTGCGCCCGAGAGGACTTGAACCTCCACCGAGTTGCCCCGACCAGAACCTGAATCTGGCGCGTCTGCCAATTCCGCCACGAGCGCATATGGTAGACGTCAACCGCATCTTCCAAATCTATTTTCGGAAATTTGGTAGACATTTGGTAGACATCGACGTTTTTGAGCGTTTTTTTAGAAGATTTCAAATCAAGTGGAAATGCTCGAAAACCCTTGATTTTACTGGGATTTTGGGGGATTGACCGACGACCCGATCCGGTAACTCGCGTATTAGAACCTGAATCTAGCGCGTCTGCCAATTCCGCCATACCCGCGAATGCGCTTTTCGACTGCGCTTGGCTATTTTACCGCATTTTGATTGTTTTGTCAAGAGGTAATTTTATTTTTATTTTTATCAGGCGTTTTCAACGGTTCTTTGAGTTCCGTTTGCGAATACGTCTTTTGAGAACGCGCTGTCATTTCCCGTACCAAGAGGGGACGACGGCGCGCATATTGTCGTACCAACCCATGATTTCTTTTGTTTGCTCAACGAATTTTTGAATCTCGCTTTCGCCGAACGGGATCGCCCAAGGGATAGAGGAAAGCGTGTTGCTGCTGACGTAAAGCGCCAGAAGCCGCCAGAACTCCATAGGGACATCGCCGTCGAAATACCCGTCCGCCATACCAGTTGCAAAACGGGGCGAAACCTGCGCGCACCAAACGATGCGGTTGAATTCCTCCCACGGATCGCCGAAATCATATCGGTCGAAGTCGATGATCACAAGCTTGCCGTTTTCGATCATCATATTCCCGATGTGATAATCGCCGTGCTGGAAGCATTGCGGTCTGTTTTTAAGAAGCGCGCGGTTTTGATTTATATAATCGATAAAGCACCCGGCTCCGTCGACTTTTATAGGGCATTCTGTGTATTTCTTGATTTTATAATCCATTTTGGCGTTGAAGCGCGGTTCCCAATCCGGCGCGTCAGGAGGCGCGGGGATAGAATGGATCAGTTTGAGTATCTTCCCCGATTCGACGCCGAAAGAATACTGCTCTTCAAACGGCAGATCGCGCACTGCTTCATCTGCAGCAGTACCTTCGATCCAGCTTTGAACGGTGTAAACGCCGCCTTCCGGCGTTTCGCCTATCTCGATCGGCGCGCACATCGGCACGCCCAACTCGATTACTCGTTTTTGGTATTCAAACGCTCCGCGCGCGCGTTCCGCCTTTTCGGCAGGCGCTGTACGCAGGAAGTATTTGCTTCCGTCGGGCGAAACGGCGCAGAACTTTTTATCGCCCGACCAGCCCTTTTCGATAGGAGTTTTGGCAACAAATCGCATTTTTACATCCCGACGCCGTTGTTTTAACGATCACTCGTTCTTATCCGCGGCGAGTTCGATCTCTTCCCCTTCGCCGATTATAAGGCGGCCAGGCGCGTCGAAGCGGTTTGCAAGCTCCGGATCGAAAAACGCGCCGTCTTTACCCAGCGTGTGGTAAGGGATACTGTGTTTTGCGGCGACAAGGCGCGCGCATTCGGAGGCCTCTTCGACGTTCATATTATAAACGCCGTCGCAGCAGAAGAAAGCGTAGTCGATCCCCCTTTGCGCAAGCGTTTCCATCTGCGCGGTCCTGCTGGTATCGCCGGAAAGATAGACGGTAACGCCGTCCGAAAGCGTGAGAACGTATCCGACGCAGGAATCTATACTGTGGTTGGGGTTGTTGCCCGCCTCCACCGCTTCAACGGTAACGAACCCGAGCACGAAAGTTTGGTGTTTCCCGCCCGAAAGCGCTTCCGCCCAGGTTATCACGCGGCAGCCGGGATCGCGGTTCGCGACCTTATCGAGCTGATTGTGGTCGTAGTGGCCGTGCGTAACAAGAATAAGGTCCGCCGCGGGCCCGTAGCCGTCGCCGGCGTAGGGATCGATATATATTACCTTTTCCTCCGGCGTGATCATGCGAACGCTGCCCTGCCCCATATAAAGCAGTTTTGCGTTTTTTGCGGGCTCGGTATATTCGCTTTGCATCGAAGTTTCCTCCTCTTCGCTCTCCGTCGTGGAGATCTCCCAGGACGAAGCGGCGGCAGCGGATACGGCGGAGCCGGATCCATCCGAAACGGCTTGCGGCGGTTCCGCAGCGCTTGACGCAGACTGCGCGGGCGGCGCGGAGCAGGCGGCGCAGAACGCCGAAAGCAGGACCGACAGCGCGATGCAGACCGATTTTTTCATACTAAACCATTTCCTTTAATCTGCGCTTGCGTTCGTACATATTGCGGTCGGCGCGTTCGAATATCTTCTCGCAGTTGTGGTCCTGACCGTGGATATATTCGCTTATGCCGCCGGCAACGACGATAAGACCTTCTTTAAGATTGGCTTCCGCCTGCCTGTCGAAGGATTCCATAAGCGCGCGGCGCTCCTTGTAATCCTCGCCCTCCAGGAAAGCGACGAACTCGTCGCCGCCGATGCGGAACACCGGGCTGTGCTTGAAATGCCCGCATATGATACGGCTGCCGTCTTTTATGTATTTGTCGCCGGCTTCGTGCCCTTTGGTGTCGTTTACCTTTTTAAGACCGTTCAAATCGAACACCGCGACGGCGAATTCTTTAACTCCGCCCGCGGCGATGAGCTTGTCCACGGCGTCCCTCGCCTCGGAATAGGCGTGCGCGTTCTTTACGCCGGTGAGCGAATCGGTATACGCCTTTTGCTTGGCGCTGCCGAGCTCGCTGTCGCGCGCTTTCTTCTCGTCCTCGGTGATAAACGTATGGATAAGGCAGGTGGCGAGCAGGCAGCCGATGGCGTAGAACGGCAGCAGCGGAAACAGCGTCTGCAGAAGTATGAACGCCGTCATTATTATACCCGAAAAGCCGATGGTGCGGTTATGGAGCCGTTCTTTCCCTTCCGAGCGCAGCGCGACGTGAAGAGTGCTGACCGCCGTCGCCAGATAAAGCGCGATCTGCGCCGCGAGCGTGATATACCGCGCGTCGCCCGGGTAGTAAACGCCGTTTTCATCGAACCGGAAAACGATGGGCACGAAGATATTCACCGCGAGGAACGACAGCTCGGCGAAGACCATGATCCGCCCCGCCCACTTCAATATTGAAGTCATGACGTTCTTTCTGCTTAAATAATCGACAACGTATTCCGTCCAGAGGAACACCGAAAGCACCATAACGAAGAAGTAGATCGCGGTGTCGGCGTAGACCAGCGGGATGAGTTTATTCTCATACAGCACGCCCCAAAGCATATCCGAAATGAAATAGACCATTATACAGGCAAGGAAGCGCTTGTACCTGAGCTTGGCGGAAACCTTGCCCGCGTCCTTTTTCGCCTTGAAAACGGCGTGATTGATTATTAAAGTTATTATAAAAGACAGCAACCCGAAACTGGAATAATACATATCTTTTTCTTTCTTCTGCCGATATCTAATATTTTCCTTTTACATTATAACACGCCGGCAGTCAATATTCAATGCGTTTTGAAATAAAAATTGAATTTTTTTATAAAAAAACATCGAATGTTTTAATAAATATAACAAAAAATATTGATTTTGAGAAAGATTTTTGATAGAATTAGAATTGTGATAAAATGCTATGGGTGTTTTTATCGTTTTCGCGAATACCCGCCTGCCCCGGAAACGCTTCGCCGGGAAACAAACGCAAGAAGGACTGTCGTTATGAAAAAGTACGCTTTCAGCGAAGAACAGCAGGAAATATTCGAAGGGATGGTCGTTCCGTTTGCCGTTTATCAGTTTTTTCGCAAACGCGTGGTGACCGTTGCGCTTTCACAGGGGTTTTTGGACCTGTTCGGTTACGAGGACCGCGCGAAGGCTTATTACGATATGGACCACGAAATGTATATCGCCACTCATCCGGACGATGTCGCGCGGGTTGAGGAAGCGGCGCTGCGGTTTGCCACCGAGGGCGGCAATTACGAAGTCATCTACCGTTCGAAGCGAAAGGGCTATGCTTCGGATTACGGCATAATCCACGCCTACGGCAGGCACGTCGTTACGGAGGACGGAGTGCGGCTCGCCTACGTCTGGTACGTCGACGAGGGCGCTTATTCCAATGATGATAAGATGCACGAATCATATCTGAACCACATCCTGAACAACGCCCTGCACGAGGAAAGCATTCTTAAAGCCAGCCGTTACGATTACCTTACCGCGCTGCCGAGCATGACCTATTTCTTTGAAATAGCGGAGGCGTTTCGCGACGGCGCCATTACGGACGGCGAAAGCCCGGCTTTGCTTTATCTTGACCTATGCGGTCTTAAATACTTCAACCACAAGCACGGATTCGCCGAAGGCGACAAGCTCCTGCACGATTTCGGCAAGCTGATTGCAAGCATATTCGGGAACGACTACTGCTGCCACATCGGGCAGGACCACTTCGCCGCGATCTCGTTCGAGGACGATATCGAGGAAAAGCTTTCGGAGCTGTTCGGAAAGCTGAAGAACCTGCGCGAGGACGTTCCGGTGCTGCGAGTGGGCGTTTATCGCGACGAAGAGGACGTTTCCGTCCCGATAAGCGTCGCGTGCGACAGAGCGAAGCTCGCATGCGATTCGCTGCGCGGGACCGCGGAATCGACGTTTTGCTATTTCCGCAACGAGCACAGGGACAAGATCCTGCACAAGCAGTATATCCTGGAGCATTTTGAAAAAGCGCTGCGAGACGAAAATATAGTGGTATATTATCAGCCCATAGTGCGCGGCGTTAACGGCAAGGTCTGCGACGAGGAGGCGCTTTCGCGCTGGATCGATCCCGAAAAAGGCATGCTTTCCCCGGCGGATTTCATCCCCGTCCTGGAGGAATCCAAGCTTATATACAAGCTGGACCTTTACGTTCTGGAGCAAGTGCTGGACAAAATAAAGCAGCAGCAGGAAAGCGGACTTAAAGTCGTGCCGCATTCGATAAACCTTTCGCGCTCGGATTTCGACTCGTGCGATATCGTCGAAGAGATACGCAAGCGCGTAGACGGCTCCGGTCTCGGGCGCAATATGATCTCCATAGAGATCACCGAAAGCATAATCGGCGAGGATTTCGAGTTCATAAAGGAACAGATAGGGCGTTTCCGCAAACTCGGGTTCAAGGTATGGATGGACGATTTCGGCAACGCCTATTCATCGCTGGATGTGCTGCAAAGCATTGAATTCGACCTGCTTAAATTCGATATGGCGTTTATGCGCCGGCTCGACGAGGGCACCGAAAACGGCAGGATAATACTTTCCGAGCTTATGAAAATGGCGGCTTCGCTCGGTCTGGACACCGTTTGCGAGGGCGTGGAGACCGAACGGCAGATGCGCTTCCTGCGTGAGATCGGCTGTTCAAAGCTGCAGGGGTATTATTACTGCAAGCCGATACCTTTTGACGAGATAAAAGAACGCTACAGAAAAGGCATACAGATCGGCTATGAAAACCCGCTGGAGGACGAATACTACAAGATCGTCGGCGGCATAAATCTTTATGACCTTTCGGTCATCGCGGGGGACGACGCGAGCAGTCTTCGCAACACCTTCGATACCCTGCCGATGGGCGTTATAGAAATAAACGGCAACAAGACGCGCTTTATTCGCAGCAACAAATCCTACCGCGAATTCATAAGGCGCTTTATCGGGCTCGACCTTTCCTATGAGGGCACGACGTTCACGGAATACGATGCGGCGTTTATGTACAACATAGTGAAGAACTGCTGCGAGCTCGGGCAGCGCGCCTATTACGACGAGACGATGCCGGACGGTTCGGTCGTCCATTCGTTCGCGCGGAGGATAAGCGTGAACCCGGTCAACGGCAACATCGCCGTGGCGATAGCGGTGCTTTCCATAACCGCCGCCGACGAGGGCGCGACCTATGAAAAAATCGCGAGAGCGCTGGCTTCCGACTATTACAACATTTATTATATTGACCTTAAGACCGACAAATTCATAGAATACAGCTCCCCCGTGGGCGGCGACGAAATGGCGATGGAACGCCACGGCGAGGATTTCTTTGAAGAATGCAGGCAGGTGTCCTACCGCATATACGAGGAGGACCGCGCGCCGTTCTTTGAATCGTTCACCAAGGAAAACATTATCCGCGAGCTCGACGAACAGGGCGCTTATACCGCGACCTACCGGCTTATGGACAGCGGCACGCCGATGTACGCCAATATGAAGATCACCCGGATGGACGACCGCCACATAATCCTGGGCGTGAGCATTATCGACGCGCAGATGAAAAACAAAGAGCGGACCGACGAAATTATTAAAGAGCGCGACATGATGGCGCGTATAATGGCGCTTTCCGACAGCTGTATCGCTCTGTACGTCATTAATCCCGAGACCGACAGTTATTTTGCCTGCGATATGGCGGAGGACTTCAACAATCTTAATACCTCACGGGAAGGCGAAAGCTTCTTCGATCAGGCGATAAAGGACGCCGAAAAGGTCATCTATCCCGAGGACCTGGAAAAATTCGTTTCCAGCTTCAGCAAGGAAAAGGTGCTCGAGGCGATAAAGCGCGACAAGGTTTACGACCTCGAATACCGCCTTATGCTTAACGGCAAACCGCATAACGTCGCCCTGCGCGCGGCGATGCTCCGCGAGGACGGCAAGGACAAGCTTATAGCGGGCGTTAAAAAGCGCAAGGAATAACGCCTTATTTGTAATCACGAAAGATAAGAATTCACATAAACATGAAAACAACGGCAAAAAACCTTATTGCAGTTCCAGATAAGTCTTCCTTTTAAGATCATATGCAGCGTGCTGATAATGGCGGCGCTTATATTGCTGGTATATTTCTGCGACATACCGAACCCGAATATGATACTTATCGCCGGACTGGTACTTTGCTCCGCGCTGTTCGGATTCGGCGGCACTCTCCTCGGCGGCGATAATGCTGGTCTACACGCTTTTCTTCTTCTCCACAGACCATTCGTTTATCAGGTTCACAAGCCAGAACATTCAAAAATCGGTCGTATCGGTGATCGGCATAACCGTCGATATGCTGCTGGACGGGACCGTCGACGGCGCCGATTCACTGCACGCGCTTTTTGCCGCCGCGGACGAGCGTATGTATGAAAACAAAAAAGCCCGCTGAACCGGGCGTCATAAAAGAACGAACCGTGAAGAGCGTTTCTTCACGGTTCGTTCTATTTTGGCGGCGTCCGCGCCGTTTTACAGTTCGAGCGTGAGGTTGTTCAGCCCGAGAGAGTTTACGTAGTTCGCGTTCTTTACCATCTTCATGACCATACGGATGCCGATGTGTGAGGTCGGATCGTCGGTCTTGTGAAGCTCGATATAATTTATCGGGTCGAAGTTAACGCAGTTGTCGCGGATACGAATAAGCTTTTTCCCGTTCTTGAACAGGAGGCGGATATCCACGCTGTGCTTCTTGGCGTCCTTGGTAAAGCCGTGCTGCACTATATTATTGGACATTTCCTCGATGCAGAGCGAAATGAGATTGCTGTTGCGGTTGCTTTCGCCGTGAGCGCGGCAGAATTCCCCCGCCTTATTGGAAACGTCAACGGGGCCTTCCGGCGTATCGAACGACATTTCGATGTAATCCCCTTCCCTTGCGCCGAAATCACGCGGCAGGAGCATAAACGCGTCCGGCGAGAAGGAGATCTTTTTATACTTGATCCACACGACGGCGGCTATTATGAGCAGCGTGAGCGTTTCGCCGCAGAGGAAGCTGATCCATACCCCGGTGATGCCGAGGAAGCGGCTGAGCACAAACGCGAACAGCGCGGTGAACGCGAAGTTCTGCATTACGGAGATCGCCTGCGTGAATCCCGCCTTGTTGACGCCCTGGTAATAGTTCTTGAACACCGTGTTCAGCGAGCAGGACAGCAGCGAAAGCGAGAAGAGGCGCAAGCCATTCGCCGCCATATTAACGGCGGATTCGTCCGCAAGGAACAGCAGCGCGAGGTACGGCGCGAACAACAGCGCGAAAACGATGAGCGCGGCGTCGAGCACCAGCGCGTAGAACGTCATCGTCTTCACAAGAGAGCGCAGCTCCGTCCGGTCCTCGTCGCTGTAGAATATCGAGGACAACATAAGCGCGACGGACGCTATACCGGCTCCGACGCAATAGCAGATGTTGCCGATGGTGGAGATGACCGAATAGGCGGCGACGGCTCCGTCGCCCCCGACGTCGAGCAGGACTTTGTTCAGCACGAAGACCAGAAGGACGGTGCTGATCTGGTTGATAACGGTGGGAACGCCGTATTTAAGCAGCTCGAAGCATTTTTTCGCGTTTATCAGCTTTACGCGGAATTTGAACATACACTTCTTTTTGAAGAAGTAGGCGATGCCGATGACGAACGCTATGTAGTAGCTCAGACTCGAGGCGAGCCCCATACCGAACGTGCTTCCGTCGAAGAACAGCAGGTTGTTCACGTTGAATATGTCGAACAGCACGTCGCCGACAGTCATCGCGGCGACCGCCACGATCAACCGCACGCGGCTGCCGGATATCTGCATGAACGGCACCATTATCTGCGCGAACATAAACGCCGGAGCGCCGATTATGAAGCCCCTTATGTAGTCGCGAGTGAGCGCGAATATTTTGTTGTCCGGCGTGGGAGAGCCCGCGCCGAGCAGAGTGCAGATCGGGTTCGTGAAAATGAGCACCGCGGCGAGGCCGACGACGGATACCGCCGCCGCGAGGAAGAACGAAACGGTGTAGCAGCCGTTGGTGCCTTCCATATCGCCGCTGCCCATCGTTTTGCCCAGTTTGACCTGAATGCCGGCGGAAAGCATACTGCCGAACGCCGCGAATACCAGCAGGACCGGCGTTGCGAGACCGTATGCCGTCATAGAGTCGACGCCGAGGAAGCGACCGATCATGATGCTGTCGATAAGCATACAGATCATAACGGTCATAGAGGACAGTATCTGCGTGACAAGCATTTGCCTGAAAACTCGTTTTATCATTCCGTCTACCTCAGATGTTCTTTTTTATTCTTAAAATGTTTTGACCGTTCCTGTATTCGTAGCTGACTTCGTCCATCACTTTTTTGGTAAGGAATATGCCGAGACCGCCGATCTTGCGCTCATCGGCGGAGAGAGTGACGTCGGGATCGTCCTTCTTGAGCGGATCGTAGGGGACGCCCCTGTCGATGAACGTGATCGCCACGGTAACGGGATCGTCGGATACTTCCGTGCGGACGGTGGCGGTGCCCCTTTCGGGATTATAGGCGTAGTTCGCGATGTTTACAAACACTTCTTCCACCGCGAGATCCATCTGCATCTGCGCTTTCGCCGGGCAGCTTGTCAGCTCGAGCCGTTCGTTGACAAAATCGATCACCTTCTGCAGGTTTTCGACAGTAGCTTCGACGGTAAGTTCGTTATCCTGCGCGTGCGCTTCGGAGCACGGGTCGAAAAGCAGCGAATCGGTCCGTCTTAAAAGCTCGATAAGGCGGGTCTTCCAAAGCGCGATCGTTTCCGCGGTATCGGCGCCGCCGGGATGGCGGGTCCGCCAGTCGATAAGCACGGCGTAGGAGAGCACGCGCACCTTTTCGCCGACTTCTTCCACCGCCCTTTCGCCCGGATTTCCGAGATAGGCGGCAAGGCATTTTTCCCAGTATTCCTTTGCGACGCCGCTGTCGAAGCCCTGAAAATCCCGAAC
This sequence comes from Clostridia bacterium, assembly GCA_017447445.1. Taxonomy (GTDB): domain Bacteria; phylum Bacillota; class Clostridia; order Oscillospirales; family CAG-382; genus Coliplasma. The sequence goes on from JAFSNK010000008.1 coordinate 10,493, forward strand.
GATCTGCGGATCGTATTCCGAATACCCGACGTATGCGTTATACATCGGCATAAGCTCGAATATCGGGTGCCCCACCGAAAGCGTGTCCATATCTATGAGCAGCGTTTCGTCTCCGGCGAGGACGATGTTTTTGGTGTGGCAGTCGCCGTGGATCATACGGTTGGTTTCGGGGATCTCTTCGAACATACGCATGAGCTTGACGCCCAACCCGTCCGGCAGCGAATCCTTAATATTCTCTATCGCGCGGCGGCGGTTCTCCTTGGCGGAGGGGAGCTTGCCCTCCGGGACCTCCGTGGAGTGCAGTTTTTTAAGCAGCTTCACACATTCGTCCACGCAGAAATCCATTTTTTCGGGCTCTTCCGCAAGTATCTTCGCAAACGATCTTGCGTTGAGCAGTTCGAACACCGAACCGTAGCTGTCGCCTACCCTGACCACGTCGTATGATATCGCGGTGGGGATGCCGAGCACCAGCGCGAGCCGGGCGACTTCGCGTTCGTGCTTTATTTCGGCAAGCGCGTCGGCGTTCTTATAGGTCTTCACCACGTTGTCCCGGTCTATCCGGTAGACCTTGCCGTTGAACCCCTCTCCGATGACCTCGCAGTCCTCCACCGATACTCTGCGGTACGCCTTTACGACCTCCATCATTTCGGTGAAGCCGGTCATTTCAAGGACCTCGTATATATCGGAGTTCACGTTGACGATCTTAAGCTCGGGATAGGTCTTTTTGAGCCTCAGAATAATGCGCAGCCCCGCGCTGGAGATATAATCCAGCTTGTCGGCGTCGAGCACGAGACGCCGCGCCGCGGTGCCGGAAAGCGCCGCGGATATATCGTTTTCGACCTGCTGGGCGTTGGTGGAATCGATCCTGCCCGTAAGCGCGATCTCAACGGTCTTTTCGTTGTTGTCGTTCATTGCCGTTTCTCCTTATAAAAGCGTTAAGCGCCCGCCGCGCCGCGCGGAGGATCATTCGATGGTAAGTATATCGCTGAATCCGGTCACCACAAAGATCTCCATAACGGTCTCGTTCACGTTGCAGAGCTTCATTTCGCCCTGAGCGTTCATGGCTTTCTGGGCGGAAAGCAGCACGCGGAGCCCGGCGGAAGAGATATAGTCGAGCCCTTCGAAATCCAGGGTAAGTTCCTTTAATCCGGGAAGAGTTTCTTTGATAACGGATTCCAGCTCCGGAGCGGTGACTGTGTCGAGCCGGCCTTCGGGACGGATAACGGCTTTCCCGTTTTCCACTGTTTTGTTGATGTTAAGCATTTGTTTGCCTCCTGTATATGTTATTTTTATTTTTTGCTTTACCGCTTATACGCGATTACGCGATATCGGTGAGCTTTAAGCTTTTTACTTTACGCAGAGCGACGATATTGACCGCAAGCGTGAACACCATGGTGAGCACGGCGCCCATAAGCCAGGCGAACGGGTCGACCGCGCGCACAAAACGCAGGAATTCCTGCTCCAGCGAACGGACGATCACGTAGGACACGAGCGAGCCGACGCCGACGCCGAAAATTATCCCGAGCGCCGTGGTAAGCACCGTCTCGCGCGAGACGTAGCCGATCACTTCCCTGACAGTGAATCCGTTCACACGCATAATGATGAGCTCGCGCTTCTTCTGCATTATATACATATTCGTTAGGTTCATAAGGACTATGCCCGCCATAACGCCCGCCATAAATATGAACAGCAGCAGGGTGCTGTCTATCATCGAAAGCGAGGATTCGATAATATACTTCTCGCTGTCGGAGCGCGCGATCCCGTCGTAGCCGTTTATATCGCGCAGGGCGAGATCGAGCTTTTCGCCGTCGCCGCCGCAAAGCTTTACGAGATAAGCGTTATCCCGGCATTCCGCGCCGAACACGGACTTGTAATACGCCGGGCTCATGACCATAACGCGCCCCATATAGTTTTCGTATATCCCGCCGACGCGAACCGTTCCGGTCTCGGTGCCTCCGACGGCGATCTCGAAGGTGCTGCCGATCTCCAGATCGTATATCTCCGCGAGACGGCGCTGTATAAGTATGCCTTCGTTGGTGGGATAGAGGTCCTTCCCCGTCTCCCAGTCCGCCAGTTTGTAGTAACGGTTTATTTCCGCGATATCGCCGCAGATAAGCTCGCCGAGCTGAATGCCTTTGAAGTTATAAGTTATGTTGGAGGTATATACTTTAAGGTATTCCGCGCCGGCGGACTCGAAAGCGGAAACGTACTTTTCGTGTTCCTCCGCGGCGGATGCCGGCGAGCATTTAACTGTGACGTCGTATTTTACTATTTCGCCGTACTGTATCTCCGGCGCTTTTACGAGAGCGCTTCTTAACGTGAATCCGATTATGACCAGCGCGCAGCACCCCGCGACGCTTACTATCGTGACGATAACTCGTTTGAGGTCGGTGCGCATATTGAGGATTATAAGGCGGGAATAGAGCGAAAGCTTCTTTTTGCCGCCGCCGTAGCCCTTCCTGCCCGGGACTTTTGTCTGAAGCAGGTTTATCGCGGTGGAATGGAGCAGCTTCGAGCAGGCGAAATACACCGAGGCGAGCGCCATCACGGCTCCCACGGCGACGACCGCTGCGGTGAGACCGACGTTGAGGTGCGCCTTATACATATCGAAAACGTAGAACCTCGCCGCCGCGCCTATGACGAACGTCGCGACGAAGAACCTCGCCAGCAGTATGCCGAGCACAGTCCCGATAAGCGTGGCCGAAACGCCGAACACCGCGTATTTGGCGAACACCTCGCGGTTGAAGAAGCCGAGCGCCTTCGTGGTGCCGACGAGCTTGCGCTGTTCGTCGATCATCTTGCCGACGGTGGCGATTATGACCAGCGAGCCGACGATGATGAACATGAGCGAGAACGAGTTTTTGAGACTGCCGAGATTGGCGCTGCCCGTCTTTATCTGCACGTACCCGGGGTTGCCGTCCGCGCCGAGCACCGGCCATTTGCATTTGCCCTTGATATCGAGTTTTTCGCAGGCGGCGGCGTAATCCGCCGCGCCCTTTTCGTACTGTTCGCTGCCGTTACGGTATTCCTCGCAGCCGTCGAGGTATTTTATATGACCTTCGTCCCATTCGCGGCAGGCGTCCGCGAGCTTTACAAGATCGGCTTCGCGTATTTTTATCTGTTCCACGACGTTTTCCGCAAGCACTCCGACGGCGGTTTCCGCCTTTGCCCGGTCTATGGGAATACCGGTTTTTTCATTCGCCTTTTCCAGCGAATCCGCGACAAACCGCTTGAACGCGTCGGAACCGAGCAGTTCCCGCGCGACGTCGGAAAAAGTGCGGTCGAGGTCGAGCCGGAAATTATCCGTGATATCCAGATACATCGCCGTGCAGTCCGCGTCGTCGATATCCGCGGTTTTCTTTCCGGAAAACCGGAATATTTCGGTAACCGCGCTTCCGAACGCCTTTTCGGTTTTTTCGATGATCGCATCCCGGACCTGCGCTTTCGCGTCCTCGAGCTGAGCGAACCCGCTTACCAGCTTTTCTCTGCCGTCGGCGAGCTCCCTTTCGGCGTACTCGAGCTTTTTCTTCGCGTCGGCGAGCTTTTGCTCCGCGTCGGCGAGCTCAGGCGCGTGGGAATCGATTATCTCGTCCTCGCGGCGGGAGCAGCAGGAGGCCGCCAGTTCCTTTATGCGTTCGACGACCGCTTCGGACGCTTTTTTGTAATCGTCGGAATAGCGGAATACGTTTTCGGGTTTATCTATCGTCACGACGGCTTTCATAAAGCAGCCGCCGAGCGCTTCGGTATCGAACGCGGATAGCGGAACGATAATATACGGATCGGTGGGAAGTATGCTAGCCACGTTGTCCGGATGGTTCACTATCGCGGTCACGGTAAAAGTGCGGTTCTTTATGTACGGAGCGTTGTTTCCGTCGCCGCCGACGATATCTATCTTATCGCCGACCGACCAGCCGGATTTATCCGCGAGCAGTTTTTCGACGGCGCATTCGGTCTCGGTCCGCGGCATTTCGCCGGAAACGAGCTCGATCTTGTTTATCCGTTCGGTAATCGAAACGACGTCGACGGAATACCTTTCGGCGCCGCGGAACGCCTTCGCCTCGACGAAGCACAACCCCTCCGCGTCGGTCACGCCTTCGATGTTCATTATATCTTCCAGGTCGTGCCGGGAAAGCAGCATCGTCGAAGCCGTCTCGATATCGCGGAAATTAACGGAATTATAGTAATCCGAACCGTTGACAAGCATCGAGTTCGAACTGAAATCGATACCGAGGAAGGTAGTCACGCCCAACAGCGCTATGACGATTATAGAAAGATACGACACCTTCTGCTTTTTTATGTTGCGGAGCGTGTCTTTTATCTGCGTCTTCTTCATACCGCGGTCACCAAACGAGCTCGGAAGCGTGCAGCGGATGCATATTCTTCTTTATGGAAGCGATCTTTCCGCCGCGGACCTTGACTACCCTGTCCGCCATCTTTGCGATCTCCGGGTTGTGAGTTACCATCATAACGGTGGAGCCCTGCTTTTTGACGATATCCTCGATCACGCCGAGGACTTCGATGCTGGTGGTATAGTCGAGCGCCGCCGTGGGTTCGTCGGCGAGTATCAGCTTGGGGTTCTTTACTATCGCGCGGGCGATGGAAACGCGCTGCTGCTGACCGCCGGACATCTGCCCGGGGTAATTGTCCGCCTTGTCCTTCAAGCCGACTTTTTCGATCGCCTCCTCGGAAGGCATGGGATCGTCGACTATCTCGGCGATGAACCGGACGTTTTCGAGCGCGGTGAGGTTGGGCATAAGGTTATAGGACTGAAAAATGAACCCGACGTAATCGCGGCGGTATTTCGTAAGCTCGTCGTCCGTGGGATGCGAAAAATCCTTTCCCTCGACGAGCAGCGTGCCTTCGGTGAGGAAATCCATCCCGCCGACGATGTTCATCATCGTGGACTTGCCGCAGCCGGATTCGCCGAGCACCACTATGAATTCGTTTTTGTATATTTCAAGATTTATCCCCTTCAGAACTCTGGAAACGCCGTCGCCGGAGGGATATTCCTTTATAACGTCTTTAAGAACGGCGAGCACTTCCTTTTTTTCGCCGAGGTCTACGGAAAGCCCCTTTTCGTCGATGGTTATCGCGGCGAGCGAAGCCATTCGCTCGCATAACTTAAGCTCCTCGTCGCAGTATGAACCGCCGTCGGTCTTGTTTATAAGCTGAACGCAGCCGATGACCTCGTGCAGATTGTTCAGCGGAACGCAGATCATGGTTTTGGTCGCAAGCCCGCTGTCGTCGAAAACCGTGCTTTCAAAGCGCGTATCGTGCGCCGCGTCGGCGATCATGACCGATTTTCCGGTCTTTGTGACCACGCCTTCGATCCCGACTCCGTTTTCTACGGTGATGTCGGATATATCCGCCGGCCCGATATGGAACACCGGGCTGAGCCGTTCGGTTTTCGGATCGAGCAGCCATATGGCGCCCGCCACGCTTCCGAGCTCCGAAACGATGATCTCCAGACTCCCGGAAAGAGCGTCCTCTATATTGTCCACTTCGAGAAGCTGTTCCATTATCCTCCACGTGGCTTTTGTAAATCTTTTCTCCTGTTCCATACTGCGCTCCTTGAAACGCCCGGTGCCATACGGCAGGCGCGCGAACGTATTAAATCGATAATATCAATATATTATATACTATCCGGCTGGATTATTCAAGATATTTTTTCGTTATTTTGCTTATTTTGCGTTTTTTCTTTCTTTTTCGCCGGAAATACGCAAAAAAGATCCGCGAAGGCGTCTGCTTCGCGGATGCGTGTGCGGAAACCGGCGCGGACAGCCGCGCCGCGCAGTATTTTCAGTTATGGCTTTTAAGGTTCGGGCAGTGAGAGATTATGTACTGCTTTACGAATTCGAAATCCTCCGGGCGGGCGAACACCATATTGTGGTCGAGCCGGCCGTTGACTTTTATGATCCCCCTGCGCGGACAGCCCTTTACCTTGCGCGTCCGGGAGAAATCGGAATACATTTCGGTACGGGAGGCGGCGATCCCGGCTCCGACGCCGCTGAAGCGCCCGGAAGCCAATCCGCCCATCGCCGCCGCGGCGCCGATCTTGCGCGCCTTCTTCGCCTGGGCTTCGATCTGCTTGTGGTTCACTCCGTTTTCGTCCATCTCGAACCGCACTATGTATTTTCCGCCCATTATCGCGGCGTATAGCAGATACCCCAAAGCGACGAGCGCCGTCATCACCCCGAGGGCGATCCCGAACGCTTTAAGAGATCCGAGCACGTTGTTGCCCTCAAAGGCGTCGAGTATCATCACGAAAGCGAATATCCCGAGCACGATAAAGAAAAATATCTTCCACACGAGAAAGAACACGGTGGGGTTTTTGAAAAGACTCATCGCGTACTCCCAGCGGTATTTTCCGTCCGGGCAGAGCGTAACGCGGGTATTATCCTGCGCGGGCGCCGCTTCCGGGACCGGCTCCGCGGGAGCCCCGCAGGCGGGGCAGAACGACGCGCCGCCGTTTAACTGCGCGCCGCAGTTCGAACAGTATTTCGCCATTGTTTTTCTCCTTTTCGAAACGTTTGGATCATCGCGCTGCTTTTTTCAAACGTATTATAGCATATTTTAAGCCGCCTTGCAATAGCCGCGCAAACGCAAACGCATATTTTTTTCGCCAACCGTTGATTTTATTCTTTTTCCGTGTTATACTCAAATCGTAAAAATACGTTCACGCGCGAAGCGCCGGAAGGAGCAGCATATGCATTGGCACAGAAAGAAAAAGAATGAACCTGCGGAAAACCCGGATATCGTCTATCTGCACAAGCCGGAGCCCTGCGTCTGCGGCGGAAACACCACCACGCTGGACAAAAGCGCGCCGCACGTAATAACCTCCCGCGATATCGTGTATTTCGAAGTATTCAGCGCGCTGCATGGCGACGCCGTGGGCAGCGACGGCGGACCGATAGGATATATTTCGGCGTTCGCGGCCCCGGACGGCGAGGGTACGTTCATTATGCTTCAAGAATCCGAATGGCCCCGTGAAAGCGCCGAAAGAAGGGCTTCGTGGGCGTGGATAAAGGGCAGCGTCTTCCCCGCCCTCGCGGAGATAGCGGAAAAGCACGAATTCGCAAAGAACAACGGATACAGCTCGTTCACGCACGGGCTGCCGGAAAACTTCGGCGGGGCGATAAACGTCAAATACGCCTCCGGCGAGAAGATATACGTTGCCGACAATCAGGGCGCGGTGCTTACCACCGAGGCGGCGACGGATATAGCAAAGGTTTTCGGCGACGCGCTGAAGGGCGAAAGGATCGCGATCCCGAAAGCGGAAAGGATCGCCGCGATACGCTTTTCAGAAACGCGCGGCGACGGCGGATATACCAAAGCGGAGCTTACCGTTTCCCCGGACGGGACGGCGGTGAACCGCAGGGAATCGAAGTACGACGGACCGACGGTATACAGGAGCGAAAAGGAGGTGGATGCGGAAACGGTGGCGAAAATACGCCGGAATATCGACGAAAACGGCCTGCTCGCGTGGGGCGGGCTGCCCGACATCGGATACAAGTTCAGCAGTGATTCGGAAATGACCTTTGTGCTTGACGACGGGAGCGAGATAACCGTCCGCGACGGGCGGCAGACGCCCGATTCGATAAGCCGGGGATATTTTAAAGTCGAGCTTGAAATCAAAACGTAAAACTGACAGAGGTTTTTTATGGCTAAGCTTTATTTCAAATTCGGAGCGATGGGCAGTTCCAAAACCGCGCAGGCGCTTATGACAAAGTTCAACTACGAGGAAAAGGGGCAGACCGTGTGGCTGGTGAAGCCCGCCACCGACCTGCGCGACGACATGGTGGACGAAAACGGAGTCGTGCATACCGTTATAAAATCCCGCATAGGGCTTTTTGCCGAAGCGGAAGCGCTGCCCGACGATACGGACATATACGCGGAATACGTAAAGCGCGGGAACGGCGGCAAGTATACCGACGTTATAATCTGCGACGAATGCCAGTTCCTTACCGGAAAGCAGGTGGAGCAGCTTAAGGACCTTGCCGACAGGCGTGACGTTCCGGTGCTGTGCTTCGGGCTGAGGGCGGATTTTCAGACGCTTATGTTCCCCGGGAGCAAGCGGCTTTTCGAGATAGCCGACAGCATTACGGAAATTAAATCCATTTGCCGCTGCGGACGCAAGGCGACGGTGAACGCCCGCTTTGACGACGACGGACAGATAATTACCGACGGCGAGCAGGTATGCCTGGGCGGGAACGACAGATACGAGGGAATGTGCTATAAATGCTACCGCGCGCTGATAGAAGACAAGCTTAAAAGCGAAGGGAGAATGTAAAATGGAGCTTAAAGAGATACTTTCCAGATGCGACCACACCCTGCTGGCGCAGGGGGCTACTTTTGAGGAAATAAAGGCGCTTTGCGACGACGGGATAAGGTTCGGCACCGCGTCGGTGTGCATCCCGGCGTGCTACGTGCGCCGCGCGAAGGAATACGTCGGAAGCAAGCTTAAGATCTGCACCGTTATCGGGTTTCCGAACGGCTACGATCCCACGCCGGTAAAATGCTTTGAAACCGCTCTTGCCGTTGCCGACGGCGCGGACGAGATAGATATGGTGATAAATATAGGAATGGTCAAGGAGCGCCGCTACGCCGACGTCACGGCGGAGATAAACGCGGTGAAGGACGCCTGCGCGGGCAGACTGCTTAAGGTGATAATAGAGACCTGCCTGCTTACCGAGGAGGAAAAGATCGCCATGTGCAAAGCGGTCTCGGATTCGAGAGCCGAATACATAAAGACCTCCACGGGATTTTCGAAGGGCGGCGCGACGAAAGAGGACGTGGCGCTTATGAAGAAATACTGCGCTCCGCATATAAAGATAAAAGCCGCGGGCGGGATCTCGTCAATAGAGGACGCGGAAGACTTTATCAATCTGGGCGCTTCGCGGCTGGGCACCAGCAGGATCGTAAAGATCGCAAAAGAGCTGAACAAATAAGTTTTTATAAGGAAGGAACAGATTATGGCGAATTATCCGACTCCCCACATAAACGCAGCGCCGGAGGATTTTGCGAAGACGGTGCTTATGCCCGGCGATCCGCTGCGCGCGAAATACATAGCGGAAAACTTTCTGGATTCACCCGTGCTCGTGAACAACGTGCGCGGCGTGCAGGGATATACCGGCACCTACAACGGCACGCGAGTAAGCGTTATGGCAAGCGGTATGGGAATGCCGTCGATAGGCATTTATTCCTACGAGCTTTTCAATTTCTTCGGCGTGGAGAACATACTGCGCGTCGGCTCCGCCGGAGCGATGAGCGAGAAGATCCGCGTGCGCGACATAGTTATCGGTATGGGCGCTTCGACCAATTCAAGCTACGCGCGCCAGTTCCGGCTGCCGGGGGACATTTCGGCGATCTGCAGTTATTCCCTGCTTAAAAACTGCACCGAGGCGGCGGACGAGATGGGCGTGCGTTACCACGTCGGGAACCTGCTTTCGTCGGACACCTTCTACAACGATACGGACGGGCTTACCGCGGAGGAGCTCCCGGCGCACGTCTGGGGCAAAATGGGCATTATGGCGGTGGAAATGGAAGCCGCCGCGCTTTACCTTAACGCCGCGCGCTGCGGAAAGAACGCGCTTGCGATCTGCACCGTTTCCGACCACCTTATAACCGGAGAGGAAACGACGGCGGAGGAAAGGCAGAACTCCTTTACCGCGATGATGGAGCTGGCGCTGCGCACCGCGGTGAAAGCGGAGGGCAACGCGAAATGAAAAAGCGTGTTTTTATAATCGTTCTGGATTCGCTCGGCGCGGGCGAGATGCCGGACGCGCCGCTGTTCGGCGACTTCGACTGCCACACCCTGAAACGCATTTCCGCATCGCCGGAATTCCGATTTGATTCGATGAAGAAAATGGGCATGGGCAACATCGACGGGCAGGATTTCCTCCCGCGCGAGGATAAGCCGCTTGCCGCCGTGTGCCGTCTTGCCGAAAGGTCGATGGGCAAGGACACAACCATAGGACACTGGGAGATATCCGGCGTGGTCTCCCCCGCCCCGATGCCGACTTATCCGCAGGGGTTCCCAAAGGAAATAATCGACGAGTTCGTAAAACAGACCGGACGGGAAATACTCTGCAATATGCCATATTCCGGCACGGAAGTTATAAAAGACTACGGCGAGGAGCATATAAAGACCGGAAAGCTTATAGTATACACCTCCGCGGACAGCGTGTTCCAGATCGCCGCGCACGAGGAATACGTTCCCTTGGAAGAGCTTTACGGATACTGCCGCACGGCGCGTAAGATCCTTTGCGGGAAGCACGCCGTGGGGAGGGTGATCGCGCGGCCGTTCGTAGGCACGCCCGGCAATTTCACCAGAACGGCGAACCGGCACGATTTTTCGCTTGAACCGCCGAAGAAAACCCTGCTCGACACGCTGAAGGAAGCCGGAAAAACGGTTTACGCGGTGGGCAAGATAAACGATATCTTCGCCGGCTGCGGAGTTACCGAAAAGGTCTATACCCACGGCAACACCGAAGGGCTTAAAATATCTCTCGAAGCGCTTGACAGGGATTTCGAGGGGCTTTGCTTTATCAACCTCGTCGATTTCGATATGCTTTACGGGCACAGGCAGGATATAAACGGATACGCCCGCGCCTTTGCCGAATTCGACGCCTGGCTCCCGAAGTTCACCGAAAAAATGCGGGACGGGGATATACTGTTCATCACCGCCGACCACGGCTGCGACCCCGGGGATTCCCACACCGACCACACGCGCGAATACACTCCCCTGCTGGTTTACGGCAAGGGCATAGCGCCGGTAAATCTCGGCACGCGCGCCGGATTCTGCGACATAGCGGCGACCGCGGCGGAATATCTGGGTATATCCTACCGCGGCGACGGAAGCAGCTTCCTGCGGGAGATCGCCGCCCCGACAGCCGAGGAAACCGCCTTGTGCGCCGCCGCGCTCGCATCGCATGAGCGCGCCTACGCCCCATATTCCAAATTCAAAGTGGGCGCGGCGCTTTTGACGGCGGACGGAAAGATCTATTCCGGCTGCAACATCGAAAACGCTTCGCTGACGCCCACGGTATGCGCGGAACGCACGGCGCTGTTCAAAGCCGTGAGCGAGGGCGCGCGCGAATTCAGGATGCTTGCCGTTTGCAGCGGCGAAAACGAACCCGACGCGGCGTTCCCGCCCTGCGGAGTGTGCAGGCAGGCGCTTTCGGAGTTCTGCGGGAGCGATATGCCGGTGCTTATTTTGAAAAACGCGCGCGAGTTCCGGCGCACCACGCTGGGCGAGCTGTTGCCGCAGTCTTTCACCGCCGAATATATGCGCTGAACAAACGGTAAAGAAAAATAGCGTCCGTTGACATAATACACTTGCTTTTGTCGTACGGATGTGTTATATTATGCTTGTCAATTAATGACAGATTTGTCTTACGACAACAAAAAAACGGAGGAAAATCACACATGAAACGCATCACAAGTCTCGTACTCGTCGTTCTTATGGTCCTCGTGGCGTTCGCCGCCTGCACCGGCAAGAAGACAGACGAAGTCGATCTCACCAAAGACGGCGCCGGCGAAGACGGCAAAGCCGAGATCGCAATGGTTACCGACGTTGGACAGCTTCTTGACAAGAGCTTCAACCAGGGCACCTGGGAAGGCGTTGTCCGTTATGCTACCGCTAACGGCAAGACCTACAAGTACTATCAGCCCGCCAACGGCTCCAACGCCAGCGACGACGACCGCATCAACGCGATGGAACAGGCGATCACCAACGGCGCGAAGATAATCGTCGCCCCCGGCTTCCTTCAGGCAACCGCTATGGAAACCGTCGCCAAAAAGCACACCGACGTTAAGTTCGTGTTCGTTGACGGTTGGGCTCTCAGTCTCGACAACGTGACCGCCATCGTTTACAAGGAACAGGAATCCGGCTATCTCGCCGGCTACGCAGCCGTTATGGAAGGCTACACCAAACTGGGCTTCACCGGCGGCGGCGGCGGAACCAACCCCGCTGTCAACCGTTACGGCTACGGCTTCCTTCAGGGCGCCGAAGCTGCCGCCAAGGAAAAGAACGTTGACGTTACCGTTAAGTACAGCTTCCTTTACGGCTCCACCTTCAGCGCTTCCGCCGAACTGCAGACTCAGATCTCCGGCTGGTACGACAAGGGCACCGAAGTAGTGTTCGCCTGCGGCGGCACTATGTTCAACTCCGTCCTTTCCGCTGCCGACAAGTATCCGGAAGCAAAGGTCATCGGCGTTGACGTCGACCAGTCCTATGAATCCGAAAAGGTCATCACTTCCGCTATGAAGGGACTTTCCGTTTCGGTTCAGAAGGTCCTCGGCCAGTTCTATGCCGACAAATGGGACGCCGAACTTAAGAACGTTGCTCAGAACCTCGGCGCTGCCGACGACGCTACCGGGCTTCCCGAAGCCACCTGGTCTCTCAAGAACTTCAAACTCGACGATTACAAAGCTCTGTTCGCAAAGATAAAGAGCGGCGAGATCAAACCCACCGACGTAGTTCCCGACGACGTTACCGCCGGCTGGACCAAACTTACTGTCGACTTCGAGAAATAATTTTACCGCAATGGGCTGCTGCAAGGGTTGCAGCAGCCCTTTTATTTGAACACGCGGACGTTTTTCCAATCAAAGAAGTAATAAGAAAGCGCTGAAGAATTATGGCAGAACAAATTCTTAACGACAACGCGCCGTATGCGATAGAGATGCGGAACATCACCAAGGTGTTCCCCGGCATAATCGCAAACGACAATATAACGCTGCAGCTTAAAAAAGGCGAAATACACGCGCTGTTAGGCGAAAACGGCGCCGGAAAGTCCACGCTTATGTCGGTGCTTTTCGGGCTTTATCAGCCGGAGCAGGGCGAAATATACAAAGACGGCAAAAAAGTTACGATAAACGACCCGAACGACGCGAACGCCCTGGGTATAGGGATGGTGCACCAGCACTTCAAGCTGGTGGAGGTCTTTACCGTCCTCGACAACATAATACTCGGCACCGAGCCGAACAAGCTCGGCTTCCTGCAGAAAAAAGAGGCGCGCAAGCGCATCACGGAGCTTTCGCATACCTACGGTCTGAACGTCGACCCGGACGCGCTGATCGAGGATATCACGGTCGGTATGCAGCAGCGCACCGAGATACTTAAAATGCTCTACCGCGACAACGATATCCTTATATTCGACGAGCCGACGGCGGTGCTTACCCCGCAGGAGATAACCGAACTTATGCAGATAATCCGCGGGCTCGCAGCCGAGGGAAAATCGATACTGTTCATATCCCACAAGCTGAACGAGATAATGGAGCTCGCCGACAGGTGCACGGTGCTTCGCAAGGGCAAATGCATCGGCACCGTAAACATCGCCGACACCACGAAGGAAGAGCTTTCCAGCATGATGGTCGGCAGAGACGTTAAGTTCGCGGTGGACAAGACCGAGGCGCGGCCTACGGAAACGGTGCTTGAAATAAGGAACCTTTCGGTAAAGAGCCGCATCCACAAAAAGCTTGCGGTAAAGAACGTTTCGCTGCAAGTCCGCGCGGGCGAGATAGTCTGCATCGCCGGGATAGACGGCAACGGGCAGAGCGAATTCATCCACGCGATAACCGGGCTCGAAAAGCCGGAGCCCGGGAGTCTGGTCCTGCTTAAAGGTATGAACGTTACGCGCTCCTCGATACGTTACAAAAACACCCACGGCGTGAGCCATATACCGGAGGACCGGCACAAGCACGGGCTCGTGCTCGACTATACTCTGGAACAGAATCTGGTGCTTCAGAGGTATTTCGAGCCGGAATTCCAGAATCACGGGTTCATTAAATTCGACAAGGTGCGCGATTACGCGGAAACGCTTATCGAAAAATACGACGTCCGCTCCGGTCAAGGGCCTATAACCACGGCAAGAAGTATGTCCGGCGGCAACCAGCAGAAAGCGATAATCGCGCGGGAGCTGGACAGGAAGCACGAACTGCTTATCGCCGTTCAGCCCACTCGCGGGCTCGACGTCGGCGCGATAGAATATATACACGAACAAATAGTCGCCTCGCGGGACGCGGGCTGCGCGGTGCTGCTCGTATCTTTGGAGCTCGAGGAAGTTATGAACCTTTCGGACAGGATATTGGTCATGTACGAAGGCGAGATAACCGGCGAGCTCGACCCGAAGAAGACCACCGTTCAGGAGCTGGGGCTTTATATGTCCGGCGCAAAGCGCGACGAAGCGAATGCGGATGAAGGAGGCGCGGAAAATGAATAACACGGCGAAACAAAAAACCGGATTCTTCCGTAAAGACGGCGTAAAATCCGTTATCGCCTCGCTCATCTGCATACTCGGCGGCATACTGTTCGGCTTCCTCGTGCTGGTGCTGCTCGCCGCGTTCAACGAAAACATCCCCGTTTCGAAGGCGTTCACCGGGATCTACACGGTGCTGATAGGTCCCTTCTCCGCCGGAAGCCCCGAACTCGTTATAAAAGAGATCGGCGATATGCTGTTCCAGGCGACGCCGCTTATTATGACGGGCGTTTCCGTCGCGCTGGCGTTCAAGACCGGTCTGTTCAATATCGGCGCTCCCGGGCAGTATCTTATGGGCGCAATGGGCACGATGCTCGTCGCGCTGTCGATCCCGACAAGCGTAGTACCCGCGTGGATAGTCTGGATACTCGCGCTGATCACGGGCACCGCGATGGGCGTTATCTGGGGCGCGATACCCGGGTTCTTCAAGGCGAAGTTCAACGTGAACGAGGTCATAGTTTGTATTATGACGAACTGGATCGCGGGGAACATCGTTTCTTGGGTGTTCAAGGAATCGAGATACATCAACTACGCCGAAACGAAGATGAACTTCCTGAGCAAGACTTCGTCGAACGGAGTCGCCACGCCCGGCGCGGGGCATATGCTCGGGACCTCCTCGATGGATATAAGCATATTCATCGCGTCGGCCGTCGCGATAATCATTTATATAATGCTTAACAAAACGACGTTCGGTTTTGAGCTGCGCGCCTGCGGCTTCAACAAGAACGCCGCGAAATACGCGGGAATGAACGAAAAGCGCAACATCGTGCTTTCGATGGCGATAGCGGGCGGGCTTTCCGCCTTCGGCGCCGCGCTGTGGTGCCTGAACGGGACCACCGACTTCCTTTGGGAGGCTTACCAGACGATGCCCGCCGACGGGTTCAACGGAATACCCGCCGCGCTGCTCGCGAGCAACAACCCGATAGGCGTCATCTTCTCGTCGGTATTCCTTAAATATCTGGTCATGGGCGGCTCCAATCTCGGCGCTTATACGAGCTTCAACGATCAGGTGCCGAACCTTATCACCGCCGTGATAATCTATTTCTCCGGCGCCGCGAAGCTTATTAAAGACCTGCTCTCCCGCAAGAAAAAGCAGCTTTCGGAGGAAAAGATGCGCGCCGTATCCGCCCCCGTGATGCTTAAAGCGGACGACGGCGAAGCGAACGGTGCGGAAGCTCCGGCGCAGGACGAAGCGCCGGCGGCGGACGAAGCCGAAACCGCGGGCGACGAAACAGAAGGAGGCGACGAATAATGGTATTCCTGCTTCAAAACACGTTTGTATTTACCATACCTTTGCTTATCGTGGCGCTTGCCGGTATGTTCGCCGAACGAAGCGGCATTATCAACATAGCGCTCGACGGTATTATGATCTTCGGATCGTTTACCGGCGCGTTGACGGCTTCGGTGCTCCGCAACGATCCGTTCTTCGTCGATCACAGCCAGCTCACGTTCCTGCTCGCGCTGTTGGTGGCGACGGTATCAGGCGCGCTGTTCTCGCTGCTGCTTTCGTTCTCGGCGATAAACCTTAAAGCCGACCAGACGATCGGCGGCACGGCTTTGAACCTGCTCGCTCCGGCGATCGCGCTGTTCTTTACCAAGGTGCTGTTCCACAAGGATTCGCTGGAAATGACCGCCGCTCGCAACAGCGAAGGCCGTCCGAAGGGCATACAGTACGCGCTTATAAACGAGGATATGGGCCCCGTGGGGCGAATATTCTTCGACAAAGCGTATATTTCGACGTTCATTGCGATTGCGCTGTTCATAATCCTTTCGATATGGATATATAAGACCAAGACCGGATTGAGACTGCGCGCCTGCGGCGAGCATCCTCAGGCAGCGGCGAGCGTGGGCATAAACGTAAAGCGGATGCGCTATATAGGCACCACGATGTCCGGCGCGCTGGCGGGGTTCGGCGGCTATACGTTCATCGCCACCACCGCGAACGGCACCGCATCCGGCAACGTTGCCGGTATGGGCTTCCTCGCGCTGGCAATTATGATATTCGGCAACTGGAAGCCGGTCGGGATAGCGCTCGGCTCGCTGCTGTTCGGATTCCTTAAATGCCTAAGCGTTATTTCAAACAGCTCCGATTACACGTTCCTTAAGAATCTCGGGCTCCCGATGTATTTCTACAACATCATCCCCTACGCGGCGGTGCTTCTGGTGCTTGCGTTCACCTCCAAGCGTTCGCGCGCGCCGAAGGCGGAAGGTATTCCTTACGACAAGGGTATGAGATAACGGGGTATCCGGCATGAGGATGTACGATATCATTCACAAAAAGCGCGAAGGGTTTGAGCTTTCGGACGAAGAAATAGCGTTCTTTGTCGAAGGGTTCACCAAAGGCGAGATACCGGATTATCAGGCGGCGGCGCTGTGTATGGCGGTGTTCTTCCGCGGGATGACCGGGCGCGAAACGGTGAAGCTTACCGAATGTATGGCGGATTCCGGCGACAGGATGGACCTTTCGCGGTTCGGGGACCTTACGGCGGACAAACATTCCACCGGCGGCGTGGGCGACAAAACAACGCTTATCGTCGCGCCGATAGTCGCGTCGCTCGGCGGAAAAGTCGCAAAAATGTCCGGCAGAGGACTTGGGCATACCGGCGGCACGGTGGACAAGCTGGAATCGATACCGGGGTTCCGCACTTCCCTTTCGCCCGATGAATTCCTGGCGCAGGCGGAGCGCGTGGGGCTTGCCGTTATCGGACAGACCGGCAACCTTACCCCGGCGGACAAAAAGCTTTACGCCCTGCGGGACGTTACCGCCACGGTCGACGCGATACCGCTTATCACCTCCAGCATTATGAGCAAAAAGCTCGCCGCGGGGTCGAAAAACATCGTGCTCGACGTAAAAGTCGGCAGCGGCGCTTTTATGAAAACGCCCGAGCAGGCGCGCGTGCTTGCGCGGTCGATGGTCGATATCGGCAAAAGCTGCGGCAGGAACGTAAACGCCGTGATCACGAATATGGACGTTCCGCTTGGCAGAGCCGTGGGCAATTCGCTGGAAGTCGCGGAGGCGGCGGAGGTGCTGCGCACCGCGAAGGAATGCGACCTTCTGCAGGTCTGCCGCGTGCTGGCTTCGCATATGGTCGCGCTGTTTGCCGGGATATCGCCCGAAGAAGCGGAAAAGCGTGTGCGCGAAGCGATCTCGTCCGGCGCGGCGTACGCCAAAATGCGCGAATGGATAGCGGCGCAGGGCGGCGACGTCTCGTATATCGACGACACTTCCCTGTTCCCGAAGACCGCATACGCGATCCCGTTCACAAGCGAATACGAAGGATATATACACTCGATGGACGCGGAGCTTATCGGCGACGCTTCGGTGGTACTGGGCGCGGGGCGCGCCTCCAAGGAAGACGTTATCGACCACGCCGCAGGGATAATACTCGAGCGCAAGACCGGCGACAGGATAAAGCGCGGCGACGTTATAATGACGCTTTACACCAACCGCGAAAACGCGGAGGAAAGCGCGCTTGAATTCTGCCGCAAAGCGGTGGTTTTCGGCAAAGAAAAGCCGGAACCGGAGCCGCTTGTCTACGAAGTGATAAGCTGACGCTAAAAAAATACCGGACGGGGCCCGAAGCGCGGACCTCTTCCGGTATTTTTCGTTTTGTTTGCCTTTGGATTATTTGTTAAGACTGAACACCATTTCCACCGGGTTGTGGTCGGAATAGGCGAACAGGGTGTTTATAACGCTGCTTTTGGAGACCGTTACGTTGGCGGAGACTATGAATCCGTCTATCGTAAGCACGTACTGCCCGGGGTGATACGCCGAATCGGCGTTGCGGCAGGTGGGAACGGGATCGCTTTTGTCGAGCGGGGCGACAAGCGTGAGGTCGAAGCCGTCGAAGGTCCCTTCCGGTATCGGCTGCGCCCAGGTGTATTTGGTGTCGGAAATGCCGAAATAAACGGACGAATCGCCGAGTATGTCCTTGTTGAAATCGCCGCCGGCGATGCAGTAAGCGCCGTTTTTGTATTCCGCCTGCATATCGTCCAGCAGGAGCTTTAACTGTTCCGTTGCTATCTTGCCGTCGGAAGTATAAGCCGAAAGGTGGAAGTTATAAAGCACCAGCTCCTTCCCGCCCTCTACTGTTATGCGGTTTTTGGAATAGCAGCGGTCGAGGTCGAGCAGCTTGGTAAGCCCGGTCTCGATAGGCAGCTCCACGCGGTCGGCTTTTTTGATCTCGAACGCCGAAAAAGTCATTAACCCGGATCTGGAAGCGCCGTGCGGCTGGAATATCGGGTAAAACAGGAACGGGGAATCGTAGTTCTGCGCGAAGGTATAGGTTTTTCCGGTGAGCGCGTCGGTAAGGTATTTGCGCTCGTCTAAATGATAGCTGCGGGTGGAATCGATATCCACTTCCTGCACTATGTAAAGATCGGATCTTCTGCCCGCAAGCAGCGAAGCGATGTTTTTGAGGTTGGCGTCCAGGCGTTCCTTCGACCACGCCCAGGATTCCTTGCCGCCGTCCATAAAGAAGCCGTAATCGGATTCATACGCGCCGAAGCCGATATTGTAGGAGGTTATCGTGTAGTCCCTTCCGGCCTCCATTTTGGCGTCGACGGCGTTTTCGGCTTTCAGCTCCGCGTTGCCGATGCGGTGGAACGAGATAAGAACGTAGGCGAAGTAGCCGCCGACGATAAGCAGTATCGCGGCAAGCACTATGCAGATTATTTTAAGCGCTTTTTTCATTATTTGTTCCCCTTTGCTGCTGTTTTTCTTTCTATATTATATCACAAAATTAAACGAGTTGCAATATCCTTGTGTTTCGCTTTTGCCGATATTGACACAAAACCGAAAATGTGGTAAAATATACAAAACGGACGACAGGACCGAAAAGCGGTTTCAAATCTTGCCTTCATCAAGGCGACAACGGGAGTTGATATTATGAACAAAAGACCAATCGGACGCGAAAAGAACGTTACCGGGCAGGGCAAAGACTTCGGCAGGCGCGGCAGCGGCCTGGGAGGCGGCCCCGTGGGCAAAAGCGACGGCTACTCCGGCAGGAACGGCGGAGGCGGCGGCAGCGGCGGCGGAGGCGGCGGCAGGAGTTTCGGCTCCGGCGGCAATATGACGCGCGGCTTCGGCGGCAGCAAGCTTATAATAATCATCGTCGCGGCGGTGCTTCTGTTCGGCGGCGGCGGTTCGCTTATCGGCAACCTGCTGGGCGGCGGAAGCGGCGGAAGCGGAAGCGGTTCCGGCTCGATACTCGGCGGACTTGTAGGCGGCGGCGGTATAAGCGACGCGTTAAGCGGTCTGCTCGGCGGCTTTTCCGGCGGCGACAGCGTTTCTTCGGGCTGGGTGCAGAAAGCCAACACCGGCTCGCTTAACGAAAGCGTGGCGAGCGGAGCCCGTGCGAAATACACGAACATAAAAGGCGGCGGCGCGGACACCGTTACGCTTATGGTATATATGTGCGGCGCGGACCTGGAGACCAAGGGCGGTATGGCGAGCAACGACATTCAGGAAATGCTTAACGCCAACCTCGGCGACAAGGTCAATCTGCTTATATACACCGGCGGCGCCAAGCAGTGGAAGAACAACAAGGTAAGCAGCAATTACAACCAGATACACAAGGTCGAAAACCACGACCTTAAAACGCTCGTCGCGAACGACGGCACCGACGCGATGACGAAGCCCGCCACGCTGACGAGGTTTATCAAATACTGCGTCACCAATTACAAGGCGAACAGATATCAGCTTATACTCTGGGACCACGGCGGCGGATCGATCTCCGGCTACGGCTACGACGAAAAGAACACCTCCGCGGGTTCGATGACTCTTAAAGGCATCGACGACGCGCTTCGCTCCGCGGGAGTGAAGTATGATTTCATCGGCTTCGACACCTGCCTTATGGCGACTTTGGAAAACGCGCTTATGCTTAACGACTACGCGGATTACCTTATCGCTTCCGAGGAGACCGAGCCGGGCTGCGGCTGGTATTACTCCGAATGGCTCACCGAGCTTTCGAAAAACACCTCCGTCCCCACCACGAAGCTGGGCGAAAAGATAATAAACGATTACAGCGATTTCTGTGCGCAGAAGTGCGCGGGGCAGAAGACCACGCTTTCGCTTATCGACCTGGCGGAGCTTTCCGCCACCGTGCCGGACAAGCTCAAAAGCTTTGCTTCGTCCACCACAGCGCTTATCCAAAACAACAACTTCAAACAGGTATCCGACGCGCGCGGCGGCACCCGCGAGTTCGCTTCCAACAACAAGATCGACCAGGTAGACCTCGTGCACCTCGCGCTCAATCTTAACACGAGCGAATCCAAAGCGCTTGCAAACGCGCTGCTCGGCGCGGTGAAATACAACCGCACGTCCTCCAATATGACAAACGCCTACGGGCTTTCGGTCTACTTCCCGTACAGCAAGCCCGGCAAGGTGGACAGCTCCATCGCCGCCTGCAAAGCGGTGGATATGGACAGCGAATATCTCGACTGCATCAAAAGCTACGCCGCGCTTGAGACCGGCGGGCAAACGGCTTCCAACGGCGGCTCGCCGCTTACTTCCCTGTTCGGCGGCTCCGGTTCTTCCGGCGGTTCTGGCATCGACATAGGCAGCCTGCTCGGCGGTCTGCTGGGCGGCAAATCGGTCGATCCGCAGCGCGCGGCGAACTATATCAGCGACCACACGTTCGACGAAACGGCGCTTGCGTGGGTGGATTCGAACGGCAAAAAGGTTATAAAGATGAGCTCGGACAACTGGTCGCTCGTTCACGATCTGGAGCTTAACGTCTTCTATGACGACGGCGAAGGATATATCGACCTCGGGCTGGACAACGTTTATGAATTCACCGAAAACGGCGAACTCATCGGCGAATACGACGGCACCTGGCTCGCGATCGACGATCAGCCCGTCGCCTACTACTTTGTAAACGGCGTGGAAGAAAACGGCAAATACAGCATCACCGGCAGAGTCCCCTGCCTGCTGAACGGTCAGCGCGCGAACCTTATTCTGGTGTTCGACAGCGCGAACCCGAACGGATATATCGCCGGCGCGCAGTACGATTACATCCGCGGCGAGACCGAAACGGTCGCAAAGGAGCTGACCGGGCTCGAAAAGGGAGACAGGATCGATTTCGTGGCGGACTTCTACGGCTATGACAAGCAGTATAAGGACAGCTATATGATCGGCGAACAGCTTGTTTACACCGGGAACCACAAAATAAGCAACGTTTATCTTCCGAGCAAGAGCAAATGCACCGCGATGTATATGTTCCGCGATTTCTACGGCACCGAATACTGGACGGCGAAGATCCCCGGATAACGCGTTTGCAAAGAAACAACGCATTCTCACGAAAACCCGCTTCGGGACGCCTGCTATAAAGCAGGCGTCCCGAGTTTTTTCACTTTTATCCATTCCGTGTCGTTTTCCGCGAAACCAACTCAAAAGCGCTTTTGACAACCAGCGGCCATCAAAAGCGCATCACGTCCATTTTGCGTTGACTACGTCTGTCGGGTTAGAGCATCATTCAACTATCCGTTGCAAAAAACAACCAAATATAAACAACGCGGTTGTTGCATTTGCATTTTCTTTACGCTATTATATAGCCAGAACAAGCGCTTGTTACTTTAATTCTCAGGAGGAAACCATGGATATTATATTGAGCGAGCAATTAAAAAAGCTCCGCAGAGAAAAAGGCAACACGCAGGAGGATCTGGCGAACCATCTCGGCATTTCCACCCAGGCGGTCTCCAAATGGGAGCGCGAAGAAGGATACCCGGATATAACGCTGCTGCCGGCTATCGCGTCCTATTACAACGTAAGCGTTGACGATCTGCTTGGCGTGGGTGAAATAGAGAAAGAGAAAAAGCTGCTTGCGTACCGCGATAAAAACGCCGAACTGTTCCGCGACGGAAAAAGTGCTGAACGCGTGGAGTTGTGGCGAGAAGCCCTGCATGAGTTCCCGAACGATCTGTCAGTCGTTTACGATCTGATGTACTCATTGTCCGCAACGGATCGAAACGCAAACGCCGACGAAATCATCTCGTACGGAAATAGGATCCTGAACGAATCAACCGATCAGTCTTTACGCAGCGGCGCGATCCAGTGCCTGTGCTTTACCTATTACTATGCCAAAAAGGATACTGAAACGGCAAAGAAATACGCAAACATGGCGGGTGACTCTGTGGTAACGGTCGACACAATGATGCCGCGCATCCTTGAAGGAGAGGAAGCGGTCTTGTATTGTCAGAGGATCGTTATGGATCTTTTCGATAACGTTCAATTGAACGTGCGCATCATGTGTCATAAAGGCGGCTATACGCCGGAGGAGAATATCAAGGCGCGCGAATTTATCATCAAATGCTTCGATCTGCTTTATCCGGACGGAAACTGCGGGTTTTATCACTGCCGGTATTCGGAGATATATAAAGAAATGGCGGAGAGCTATCTGAAGCTGGGCGACGAGTCGAAGATGTTCGAGTGTCTTGAAAAATCCGCGGAGCACGCGATAAGGTATGATACGCTGAAGGATGGAATGTACACTTCTTTCATCGTAAACAAAATCAACTTTTCTTCCATACAGGCAGTCAAGGATTATACAGAGAATGACTCGGGCTTGCTTCTGAAATCCCTGAAAGGTGAGAAGTTCAAACAGTTTGAAAATGATCCCCGCATGGCGAAGCTTGTTGAAAAACTGACGCCTGTTGCACGTTTTCATTGATACAAACCTTGACTTTTGATGATACGACATCATTGATCCATTCGCACCAAACCCGTAAACAAACCGCGAGATACGAAAAAGCCGTGGATGAACGGAAGCGGCTCAAAGCGGGAAATCTTATATAAAACGCGGTTTTTTTACGGATACACCAAACCTTTTCGGTTTTTTCTGCACTATATAGATGAAGGACAAAAAAACAGGAGGAAACGATGAAAAAGAAAAATTATCTTGAACGCTATTTCAACACGAAAATATGGAACATACTGTATTTTTCCGGCTTTGGGGTGATCGCCGCCGGCGCGGCGGTAGCGTATCTTTACTGGGGATTTTTGGGTCTTTGCATAGTAGGAGTCGGGGTCGTTATGTTTTTGCTGTCAACCTCGTTCCGCGTTACCGAAAAAGATATAGACGCATGCGTTGCTGAGACTAAAGAAAACTACGGGCGGGATATGATAAACGGGAAATACGCGGGCAAGCGCGAGCTTAACGCCAAGGATTTTAAGTATTTTTCCGGCTTCATACGCGACAAAGCGAACGTGCGGTTCAAATCCGGGCGCGACGGCAAAATAAGAACGAGCAGATATTACGTTACCGCGATCTGCGTCGACGCGGGCGGGTTTGTCGCGCAGTGCTCGATATACGACCTTTTCGGCAGGGAAAAACGCGAGGACTCGTTTGTTGCGCTGCGCAAGGGGCAGGATATGAATCTTACCGCGGAAAAAGCGGAGCTCCCGCGCGGGAATGTTAAATACACCGCGGCGGACGGAAGCGTTTTCTGGCTGGCGGACGACGCACTGGCGGACGATCTTATAAGCAGGATAAGAAGGATTTAGGATCTCGGGATATTTCTTATTTGCTTCTTTTGTTCATTTATTTCCTACTCATCGCGGGGAAAAGGCGGGTAATTCCGTCTTTTCTTCTTTTTTTGCTTTTTTTATCGGATTTTTATGATATAATAGCTTTTGATAACAAGTTGAAAACAATCGTGTGATAATTATGTAACGGGGTGATGTTAATGGCGCGGATACTTATAGTTGAAGACGAAAAAAGCATAAACGACCTGATAAAGATGAACCTCGCGCTGGGAGGGCACGAATGCGTGCAGACCTACGACGGCGAAAAAGCGGTGGAAGCCGCGAAGGAAACGCGTTTCGACCTGATGATACTCGATATAATGCTCCCGAAGCTTTCGGGGTTCGAGGTCATAACGCGCGTGGAGAAGATCCCGGTGATATTCCTAAGCGCGCGAAGCGGGCTGGAAGACCGGCTGCGCGGATTGAAGCTCGGCGGCGACGACTACATTGTTAAGCCCTTTGAAATGCAGGAGCTTGCGGCGCGCGTGGAGGCCGTTCTGCGGCGAACGTCCGGCGGCGGCAGGACCGCGGAGTTCGACGGGCTGTTTGTAGATCTGACCGGGCGCACGGTCAAGAAAAACGGCGAGGAAGTGCCGCTTAAACCGCAGGAGTTCGATCTGCTCGAGGCGCTTATAATCAACCGCAACATAGCGCTGTCGCGCGAGAAGCTTATTACACTTGCGTGGGGTTACGATTATTCCGGCGAAACGCGCACGGTGGACGTGCATATACAGCAATTGCGCAAAAAGCTGGGGCTGGAGGAACGGATAAAGACCGTTTATAAAACCGGCTACAGATTGGAGATATGATATGAAATTCTGGCAGAAGACCTATTTGCTTACGCTGGCGCTGTTTCTGCTGTTTATGGACGGCGGGATCTTTTCGCTGGCGGTATACGCCAATTCGAAAACAATGGATTCGACTGTCGCGGCGGCAAGGGCGGAGCAATATTATATCGCCGGATCGCTGGAACGTGATATTTCGGACGCCGGAGCCGACAAGAACGAATCGAGGCGGCTGCAGATATTACAGTCTTACTGCACGTTTTATGAAAAACACTCCGTTAAGCTTGCGTTTGTCGAAGGCGGAAATACCGTTTATTCCTCGTTCGGCGCGCTGCCGGAGATAAAAACGAACGCGGTCGCGATAAAAAAACTCGATAAAGACCGTTACGTTCTGGTATGCACAATTATGTCCGACGGGAAGACCGAGTTGATCTACGGGAAAAGCATTGCCGAACGCGATTCGGAGTTCAGGAACCTTCTGATAACCTATTCGCTTATCGCTTTCGGATCGTCGGTGCTTGTGGCGCTTCTTCTTTATTTTGTGCTGCACAAGCTGACTTCCCCGCTGGAGAAATTAAAAACCGCCACGGAATCGATCGCGGCGGGCGACTATTCGGTGCGCGCCGACGAAAACCGCAGGGACGAATTCGGCGACCTCGGACGAAGCTTTAACAAAATGGCGGTAACGGTGAACGCCCAGATGGACGACCTTAAACTAACCGCCGAACAAAAACAGCGACTGGTGGACAACCTTGCCCACGAGATGCGCACGCCGCTTACATCGATATACGGCTATGCCGAATACCTGCGCCGCACGAAGACGGACGAAGACGACAAAATAGAATGCGCCATAAGCATTATGAACGAATCGCAGAGACTTAAAAAGATCTCCGAAATACTGCTGGACACCGCGTATATCCGCGCGCACGAGCTGCGATCCGCCGAAGTTCCGCTTGCTCCGCTGTTGGAAGAGACCGCGGAACGGTACCGGCGCAAAGCCGAAGAACGCGGGGTCGCGGTGGAGACCGACTGCGGCGATATATCAGTGCGCGGCGACGCGACGCTGCTGAGTCTGCTTTTCGGTAATCTTCTGGAAAACGCCGTGAAAGCCTGCGAATCCGGCGGACGGGCGGTATTGTCCGCAAGGGACGTAAACGGCGCGGTCGAAGCGAAAGTATGCGATAACGGCAAGGGTATGACCGAAGAGCAGTTAAAGCATATAACCGAGCCATTTTACCGCACGGACAGGTCGCGGTCGCGCGCGGACGGCGGCGCCGGACTGGGGCTTACGCTGTGCAGGTCGATCGCAGAAGCGCACGGCGCGCGAATGGAATTCAGCTCCGAGCCCGGCAAAGGCACCGAAGTTTTTGTGATTTTTCAAAAAGATTTACAAGGCGAACAAAAGACGATGACGACTTGATAACATCCTCGTTGTATAGTGTTATCAAAACAGCAAGGAGGTTTTTTTGAATGAACAGCAGAAAGAAAACGGTCGTTCTGGCAGTCGTTCTTATCCTTGTCTCTTCATTGGCGCTGACAGCGTGTATGGCGGCGCTTGCGAATGAAGGCGGCAGCGAGCAGGCGATCGGCCCCGACGACAGTATCGACTTCGCGGCTCCCGATTCCGGCAAAACCAAATCAACGCTGGAATCGCTGGCCGAAAAATTCGCGCAGTTCAATCACCCGGGAGAAGACGGTTCGGTAACGCTTTACAGCGAAGAACAGTTTGATTCCGTCGCGGCAAAACGCGCCGCGGGCGAAAGGTTCTATTTGACCGAGGAGGAATTCGATTACCTGGTGAGCGACACTCTGAAGATCTATATGGAGTATGACAGGATCGTCCTTACAAAGGCGATGAAGCTTGATTGCTTCTCGTATATCAACGATCCCGCGTACGACACGCAGAGCTTTTTCGACAAGAGCGGCTTAAAAACGGCGGTGGAAGGCGACGACGTGATAATATACCCGCAGCACAGGGACGGCGTGTATTATCTCGGAGAATACACCGGGTATCCGGAATTGGAGAAGGAAATAACCGATATCGTTCTTTACCGCGTGGAAATGAGCGATTCCGGGCTTATCCCCGGGAACCGTGTATTCAGTCTTGAGTTTGTCGGCGAAAACGACGCGAACATCGCAGATCGCTTTGTTCCCGGCAGGGCGGCGGGCAATGAGAGCTGGACGGAAAGCGGCGTTAAGCACTATTTTCGCGGCGCGGCGCTGGCGTTCGACGAGGGATCGGCTGCGGACGCCGCCGAATACGCGCGCAAGCTTTCTTTCGGCAATACCCAAAACAGCGGCGAAAGCAAGCCGGATCTCTTTAACGACTCCGGCTGCAGAGGGATATCGTTCAGCTACAACTTCTTTTTGAAGTACACCGCCGAAGGCGAAATGATAAGCGCGGTCGACGGCAGCGAAATGATACTCCCCTATTCCCACGGCGGATATTCGGACCTTTGGTTCTATGATTACAACTTCGACCGCGAAGTGCTGGGCGGATCGGATGCTCCGAGAACGCCTTTGCTGGATTCTTCGGCATACGATATAAAAGCGGGCGACACATACGGCTCGCTGGTCGAAAGATACGGTATCCCATATACGCAGTATACCAACGTATTCACGCAGGAGACCGTGGGGATCGATATGGACTGGAGCGTATTCACGCCGGAAGGCAGCACGATAGGCGTCAACGGCAACCTCGGCGTCAAGACCGCGTACTATATCAGCGCGGACGGAGTTCTGTTCACCATGAAACTCGGCACGGATGACCAGAGCATACCGGTGGTCACGGAAGTAACTTCCGAAAACCTGTTTGATTGATCGGCGGACAGCAGAGATTTTTAATAGATCCTTTTGAAAAAGCGGGGCTTCGCGAAAGCGGGGCTCCGTTTTTTGCTGCGCGGATTATTGACAAGAAATCGGATTTGTGGTAGTATTCTGTTGTAAACTGAACTACGGGTGATAATAATGAAACGGATATTAATACTTATACTTATCGCTTCCCTGCTGCTCGCCGCGTGCGGCGGAAACGGCGCGCAAAACGAAAGCGATCCGGAAAGCAACGCGGAAAGCAAGCCGGAAAGCGAGGACGCTTCGCGGGGGGCGGACGAAAGCTCGCGCCTGGCGCCGGAAAGCCGGGAGGAAAGCGCCGGAGAAAGCAAAGAAACAAGCGAAACAAGCGAAGACGCGAGCAAAACGGAAAGCGAAGAGAGCGCGGAGCCGTACCTTCGCAAGCCGGCGGACCGCAACGGGCGCAGGATATCGGTTTCGGAGGGCTGCAGATACACCGCGTCCGGCTCCAAGCACGGGCAATACGGCGACGACGGCAAGCGGCTTACCGACGGAGTTATAGGCGGCGAAGTCGGTTGGGGCTGGGAGACCGGCGCCGGGCGGTTCGTGCTCGATCTGGGCGCGTATACCGAGGATATAACCGATTTCAATATATATCTGCGCGGCGGCAACTGGGGCATAATCGCGCCGAACAAAGCCGAATACTTTATTTCGGCGGACGGCAGAAAATGGGAATCGGTCGGCGCGGTTTCCGGCGACGGCGTGATCTCCAACCCCTCCGACGAGACTTGGGTGGAGTATTCCTTCCCTCTCGCGCTTGAAGAGACCGTCGCGGCGAGGTACGTGCGGTTCGACCTTTCCGGGAACGGTATGAACTACGCGTGGATGCACGAGATATGCGTTTGGAAATACGTTGAGGCGGCGCCTGTCGCGATGCACGCGTTCAAAGGCACGGAAGCTTTCGACAATTTGAGCTTTACGAACCCCGGGCAGATGGGCGACGCGGACGGTCCCGCATACTGCGTTTATTCGCAGAAGGGCTATAACAAAGCCGAGATGAACTTCGAACTGTCCGCCGCGGAGGCGAGCGTTGCCGGCAAGCGCGGCGCGCTTATGAACGGATACGTCTTTCTGGGCGCGACTGCTTTTAACGAAAAGGGTTATTGGGTGAACAGCTGCGACGCGGGCCTTACCTACACCGGCGAAAACGGCGGCTGGCGGCTGTTTTGGAACACCGCGGACGACGGCACCGGCAACCGCGGCTGGTTCAGCGGCGGCAAGACTCTGGACGATACGCGCAATTACAGAATAACGCTCGACTGTTCGAAAAAGGACGGCTGGGCTGTCGTTACTGTTACCGATATCGACGACGAAAGAGTTGTCGACAGCGCGGAATTCCGGTTCCCCGGCTCGAAAGCCGACGGCGGCAACCTGGAAATGCTTACGGATATCGCCGTCGACTGGGCGAGCGAGGACACCTGGGTGGATTCGCACGGGGAACCTACCGAAGACTGGACCGAGGTGGTATTCGCCTGCGCCGGGCAGAATATGTATTTTAAGAACCTGCGTATTTACGGCTGCGCTTTATACGGCGGCGGTCTGCGTTTCGATTGGGAGCCCGCCTGCACCGACAGGCGCGGCCTTACCCCCGATTCCGGCACCGAGGTCTACGGAAAAGTGATAACCGTTCATTCGGTAACCGGAGACACGGAATACATTGTGGATATAGACTTGGGATAAAAGCGACAAAAAAAGCGGCTTGCGCGGGCAAGTCGTTTTTTTGTTATCAAGCGTTTTCCGCTATCTCGTAGATCAGCTTTTCGGTCTTCTCCCAGCCGAGGCAGGGGTCGGTTATCGATTTGCCGAACACGCGGTCGCCTATCGACTGCCGCCCGTCCTCCAGATAGCTTTCGACCATAAGCCCTTTCACCAGCTTTTTCAGCTTGCCGTCGGCTTGGCGGCAGGCGAGCACTTCGCGCGCGATATCGGGCTGCCGGGAATGATCGCGCCCGGAATTATCGTGGTTGACGTCGATTATCACGGCGGGGTTTTTCAGCCCGCGCGCTTCGTAAAGCGCCGCGAGCTTTTCGACCGTTTCCCTGCCGTAGTTGGCGACGCTTTTGCCCGAATGGTCTACAAACCCGCGCAGTATGGCGTGCGCGTAGGCGTTTCCGGTGCTTTCGACCTCCCACCCGCGGTAAAGGAAGGTATGCCCCTGCTGCGCGGTGTTCACCGCGTTGAGCATAACGTTTATATCGCCTCCGGTGGGGTTTTTCATACCCACGGGGATGTTCAGTCCGCTTGCGGTAAGTCGGTGCTGCTGATTTTCCACCGAGCGCGCGCCCACGGCGACGTAGCCGAGCAGGTCGGAAAGATAGCGGTGGTTTTCGGGATAGAGCATCTCGTCCGCGCAGGTGAATCCGTATTCGCGCAGGGCGGTCATATGCAGTTCGCGCAGGGCGATTATACCGCGGTAAAGGTCCGGCCGCGCGAACGGGTCCGGCTGATGCAGCATACCCTTGTACCCCTCTCCGGTGGTGCGGGGCTTGTTTGTATAAACGCGCGGGATGATTATTATTTTATCCGCGACTTCATCCTGCACCCTGCGCAGGCGGGAGATGTATTCGAGCACGGGTTCGCGGCTGTCCGCGGAGCAGGGACCGATTATCAGCAAAAACTTATCCGACGCGCCCGCAAACACCGCCTTCACCGCGGAATCGCGCTTTTGTTTTACTTTTTCCATTTCCGCGCTTACCGGGTATTCCTCTTTTACTTCCTTCGGGATCGGCAGCTTGCGGTGAAAAACCATATTCATACTTTCACGTCCTAATATCTAACGGATATGTCCGCGCCGAGCGAGCGCAGGTCTTCGAAATAGCCGTTGAAGCTCTTGTTGACCGCCTCGGCGCCTTTTATAGTGCCGCCGTATACGCAGCAGAGCGCCGAAAGCGCCATTACCACGCGGTGGTCTCCGTGCCCCCAAAGCGGTTCGCACGGGGCGTGCAGAGAACCGGAGACGACTTCGGTTTCGTCGCCGGAAACGCTTACGCGGGCGCCGAACTTAGCAAGCTCCGCCGCCATGGAGGATACGCGGTCGCTTTCCTTGAACGCGAGCCGCGAAGTGCCGCTGAACACCGCGCCGCCGAAACGCGCAGCCAACGCGAACATTACCGGCGCGAGATCGGGGCAATCGGCGAGGTCGAAGCGTTTTTCGCCCGAGGCGACGGCTTTGAACAGCTTTTTATAAACCGAATCGCCCTGCCGCGTCGCGTTCTCCGGAGCGAGCCCTTTCACTTCCACGCTGCCGCCGAGAAGATTGAAGCAATCGAGGTACGCGGCGCCTGAATAATCGCCCTCCACGGTGAATCTGCCGTTTTCGGGGCTTTTGTATCCGGCGGCGCGAACGGTCAGTTCGCTTTTTTCGCGGTCGAACGCGGTCTGTACTCCGAATTCGCTCATAACGTCTGCGGTCATATCGACGTAGGGGCGGCTTTCGAATCTCCCCGTGACCGAAATAACGCTTTCTCCGCCCAGAAGCGGGAGCGCCATCATAAGCCCGGAAATGAACTGGCTGGAAACGCCGCCGTCGACTTCGTATCCGCCGCTTTCGAGTTTGCCTTTGACCAGAAGGCGGTCTTCGTTAAGGTCGAAAACGATCCCGCGCGATTCGCAGATGTCTTTATAAACGCCCAGCGGGCGCGAAAGCAGGCGCTTTCCGCCGGTGAACACTGTTTCCCTTCCCGCAAGCAGACAAAGCGGGATGAGGAACCTTAAAGTGCTTCCGCTTTCGCGGCAGTCGAGCACGGCTCCCTGCGGGATGCCGAACGGATCGAGCCCGCGCACAAGCGCGCGCCCGTTGTTGTATTCGGTCTTCGCGCCGAGCGCGCGCAGGCAATCCAGCGTAGCCAGAACGTCCTGCGAGGGGGCGACGTTTTCGATGACCGCGCCGCGGTCGGAAAGTGCGCCGCAGATAAGCGCGCGGTGCGCTATGCTTTTGGAAGGCGGCGCGGAAACGGCGCCGCGCGGTACGGACGGCATAAATTCTACTGTCATAAAGTTTTTCCTCCGTTAAGTTCGGCGAACAGCATATCCATCGCCTCTGTATATCCCTTTATGCCCCTGCCGTTTACCGAGCCGAGGCAGACTTCGCTTATATAATTCAGTTTTCGGAACCCCTCGCGCGAATTGACGTCCGAAATATGCACCTCCACGGCGGGGATGCCCACGGCGGCGAGCGCGTCGCGGATAGCGACGCTCGTGTGGGTGTACGCCGCGGGGTTGATTATTATCCCGTCCGCTTTGCCATACGCGGACTGTATTTTATCCACGATATCGCCCTCGTGATTGGACTGGAATATTTCGACTTCCGTCCCGAGCTCCGCGGCGCGGGCGTTTACGCGGCGGCAAAGCTCCGCGTAATCCTCCCTGCCGTATATCTCCGGCTCGCGGATGCCGAGCAGATTGATATTCGGTCCGTTGATAACAAGAAATTTCATACAGTATACTCCTCCGCTATTTTCCGGGCGGTCTCCGAAGCGTCTCTCCCGCCGCGTATGCGTTCGTCGCAGTTTTTAAGGTAACTTTCCCGCCGTTCACCGTAAACGCGCTCCAGCGCCGCCGCATCGGGCGTGAGCGGGCGGTCCGCCGAAACGGCGAGCTCCCGGGGCGGTCTGTCGATGAAATACAGCTTTCCGTTCGCTTTAAGGGCGCGCACGTTTTCGATACCGAGCGCAACTCCGCCTCCGGTGGCGATGACAGCCCCCCGGACGCCCGCGAGCGATAAGACGGCTTCGCTTTCCAGCTCGCGGAAGCGCGCTTCGCCGCAGCGCGAAATGATCTCGCCGGGCGGCGTACCGGTTTTTTCGGTTATGATAAGGTCGGTATCGTAAAACGGGCGCGAAAGGATCCGGGCGACAAGCTTTCCGACGGTGCTTTTACCCGCGCCGGGCATCCCGGTAAGCACGACGCTGCGTTTTTCGCGCAGGAGCGTTTTGTAAACGTTTTCGGTAACGTCCGCGCCGTACTCTTCCCCGGTGAACAGCGATTCGGTCTTTACCGCCTGGGCGGCGAGCATATAAAGCCCGCCTTCGGCAAATGCGCCCGCTTCCGCCGCGTTTATGCAGAATCTTGTGCGAAGCGGGTTATAGACCGCGTCGAACGCGAAGGCGAGTTTGGGGAAAAGGCGCGCGTCGAGCGCCGCCGACGCAAGATCGGGCGAAGTGCCGACCGGCGTGGCGTTGACGATCACCTCCGAATCGGAATACTCCGACAGCACACGGTCGTATGTAACGCATCCTTCCTTTCCGCCGCGGGAAACGCGCAGGATGCGCGCGGCTTTTAATTCCGCGAGCACCGCGAGCGCGGTGCCGGAAGTACCGCCGCTGCCGAGCACGAGCGCCTTTTTGCCGGAAAAACCGAACCCGGAGCGCAGCAGCGCGGAACGCATACCGAAAACGTCGGTATTATAGCCGCGCAGAACGCCGTTTTCGTTGATTATCACGTTTACGGCGCCGGTCCGGCGGGCTTCTTCGCTCAGCGAATCCAGCATCGGTATCACCGTCCGTTTATAAGGCGCGGTTACGTTTATGCCCTTGAATCCGCGCAGTTCGATAAAGCGCGGAAGTTCCGCGGGGGTAAGCTCGCAAAGCCCGTATTCCCTGCCGAAGAACCTTTGGTGTATCTGTGCGGAAAAGCTGTGAGAAAGCTTTTCGCCTATCAGTCCGTATTCCATATCAGCCGCCCAGATAAAGGTCCGCCAGCACGAACGCCGTTAAGCAATCGACAACGGCGCGCGCCCGGTGGACGAAGCAGGGATCGTGCCTGCCCGCGGCTTCCGTGACCGCGTTTTCTTTCGTTTCCAAATCGACGGTTTTCTGCGGCTTCGCGATAGTCGGCGTGGGACGCAGCGCGCAGCGGAACACCACGGGCATCCCGTTGGAGATACCGCCGTTTATACCGCCGGAATTGTTTGTGAGCGTTATGACTCTGCCGTTTTCGCAGGCGAACGGATCGTTCGCCTCGCCGCCGCGCATCCCGGCGAACCGGAACCCGGCGCCGAACTCCACGCCCTTTACTCCGGGTATGGAAAACAACGCGTGCGAAAGCAGACTTTCCAGACTGTCGAAATACGGCTCGCCGAGCCCCGGCGTGAGCCCGATAACGGCGGTCTCCAGAATACCGCCCACGCTGTCGCCTTCCGCTTTCGCCGCGAGTATGCGGTTTTTCATTTCCTGGCCCGCGGCTTTGTCCAGCACGGCGAACTTTTTGCGGTAAAGCGCGTTTATATCCTTTTTGTGATCGCCGAAATCGCGGTCGCACACCCCGGCGATATTTTTTATATGCGTGCCGATAAACACGCCCTTTGAGTTGAGATAGGGCGTTAAAAGGGCACCCGCCGCGCAAAGCGCCGCAGTCGATCTGCCGGAAAACAGACCGCCGCCGGAAGAAAGGCCGCCGTATTTGACGAACCGCGTGTAATCGGCGTGCGAGGGGCGCGCAAGCCCCTTTGTTTTCGCGTAATCGGCAGGTCTCGCGTCGACGTTCGGTATGGTTATGCGTATTTCGCCGCCGTCCGTAAAGCCGCCGTTAACGCCGCTTTCGATAACGAACGCGTCCGGTTCGCGGCGGGAGGTGGAAATATCACCCTCCGGGCGGCGAAGCGCGAGATAATGATTTATAACGCTTTCATCCACGGGCAGCCCTTTCGGCAGGCCGCGCAGGGTACAGCCCACGCATTCGCCGTGAGAAGCGCCGAAAACCGTTAGTATTATGTTGTTTCCGAAGCTGTTGTTCATTCCGTGACCACCTGTTTTATAAGCGCTCTCAGTTTCTCTTCCCCTACGCGGACGAATCTGTATTCACCGGGATTATCGCAACGGACGGTGATTATTCCGCCGTCTTTCGCTTTTTTGTCGTTAAGG
Organism: Clostridia bacterium; assembly: GCA_017447445.1. GTDB lineage: Bacteria > Bacillota > Clostridia > Oscillospirales > CAG-382 > Coliplasma. The sequence continues at coordinate 44,769 of JAFSNK010000008.1, forward strand.
CAATAGCGCAGCACCTCGTCCGCGCGGCACGCCGCGCTTTCCGGCAGACCGAGCTTCGCGTATATCGGGATGAGCCGCGCGCGCAGACCGGGCGAGCAAACCGGCAGCATCCCGACCGCCACGCATTCCCCGTGCAGCCAGCCGCCGCCGCAGGCACTTTCGATCCCGTGCCCTATAGTGTGCCCGAGGTTGAGCGCACGGCGGAGCCCGGATTCCTTTTCGTCGGCTTCCACGACGGATATTTTGACTTTCAACGCGCGGCGGATGACCGTTTCGTAAGAAATGCCGAAGGGATCGCCGTTTTCGAACGCTTCGAACAGCTCCGGATCGCCTATAAGCGCGGCTTTAAGCGCTTCGGCAAGCCCGTTTGCGATATGCCGGCGCGGAAGCGTCTGAAGCGTTTCGGTATCTATTATGACCTTTGAGGGAGCGTAAAACGTGCCGAAGGCGTTTTTTACCCCGTCAAGATCGCACCCCGTCTTTCCGCCGACGCAGGAATCGACCTGCGCCAGGAGCGTGGTGGGGATATTCACGAACTCTATCCCGCGCATATAAAGCGAAGCCGCGAGCCCCGCCATATCGCCGACGACTCCGCCGCCCACCGCGATAACGCGGCTTGCGCGGTCGTACCCGCCTTTTGAAAGCGTTTGAAGCAGGCATTTCAGCGTTTCGGGCGTTTTGTTTTTTTCGCCCTGCGGGAACAGCGCGATTTCGGCGTTGTCGCAATACTGCGCCGCCTTTTTTACGTATTCCGACGGAACTCCTTCGTCGCTTATCACCAGCGTTTTTATCCCGTTCGGGAGGTATTTGTCCAGACCGTCCAGCCCGCCGCGCGCAATAACGACTTCATAACCGCCGTTTCCGGTATTTACGTACAGATCGCCCGAAAGCGAGTGCTGAAACGCTTTTGAAAGCCCGATCTCCTTTTTAAGAAGCTCGCGGTAGTATTTTGCGTATACCGGATCGTCGAAAGCGCCTTCGACCGAAGCGAGCAGCGCTTCTTCGCGCAAGGGATCGCACACGGGAAGTCCGTGCGTTTTTTTGTATTCCGCGACGCCGCGCACCGCGTCCATGCGCTTTGCAAAAAGCCGCGCGATCTCGGAATCAATTAAGTTTATTTCTTTTCTTGCTTTTTCAAGTTCGGTCATATCCCGTTCTCCTTACGCAAAGCTATGAAGAATCACTTATCTTTTATACCGCGGTCTTTTATCATTTCAACCGCAAGATCAAAACCTTTCATTTCGGAATAAACCGTAATAGGCATACCGTTGATAACATAAAGTCTTGCAACTATTACCCGCGCGCCGTTGTTGCGAGTGCTTAAAACCGTCTCGCGCCGGACTGTGCGCCAAATCCTTTTTGCTCGTACGTCGCTCCATTTCACACTGCGTTTAATAAACCACAACCATACTGTTGTTACGCCTTCATTACTGAAAACCGCTTCGTAGGACAGTCTGAAAGCGCTTACAATAACGCCGCCTGCGCCGCATACGATAAACAGCCAGGATCGCAGCGCTTCGCTTAACACTTCCGGCGTGTAAAACACTATGCCTATCGTTATAAGGAATGCAGAAAGGAACAGCAGAACAAAATATACCGTTTTTCCGTATTTTACAATTATACGATCGTTCATCGTTTGCCCTCCGCATACTTATATAAATAATAACATTACTTATGTGATTTGTCAATCGGAACGGACGCGAAAAGGATACGAAAAACGCGCTCTTTTCACACGGAAAAAACAAAAATAAAAAAAATCGAAAAAACACTTGACAAACATCATAAATATGTTATAATAGAATCCGCGCCGACAAAAAACGGCGGTTTTTAAACAAAATGCTGATGTGGCACAGGCGGTAGCGCACATCCTTGGTAAGGATGAGGTCATGAGTTCGAATCTCATCATCAGCTCCATATGGTTCGGTAGTTCAGTTGGTTAGAACGCCGCCCTGTCACGGCGGAGGTCGTGGGTTCGAGTCCCATCCGAATCGCCATTCTCCCTCGTTGCTTTTGGACTTGGGGGAATATGCCTCTGTAGCTCAGTTGGTAGAGCAGGAGACTGAAAATCTCCGTGTCATTGGTTCAATTCCGATCGGAGGCACCAGCGGATTTAGCTCATTTGGTAGAGCGCCACCTTGCCAAGGTGGAGGTAGCGGGTTCGAACCCCGTAATCCGCTCCAAAAATCCCCGTCTTTAAGGCGGGGATTTTTCTGTTTTATTCGCATTCGGCGCGGCGGCTTTTACGGCAACGCCTTTTTCGGCGTTGCTCATTTCTTTTTCAGTTCCAGGATTGTTACACCGAGATCGCCTTCGCCGTAGCGTCCGGCGCGGAAGGTCTTTATGCGTTTTTTATCCGTTCTGAAATACTGCCACAGCGCGGAGCGAAGCGCGCCGGTGCCTTTGCCGTGTATAACGGAGACCGTCTCGTAGCCGGAGGCGATGGCTTCTTCCAGATATCTGTCGATCATGAACCAGGCGTCGTCTCCGGTACAGCCGCGAACGTCTATTTCGTTCTTTACGGCGGGGCGAACGTCGTACTGCGCTCTGCCCTTCTGCGTTTTTGCCGGGGCGGGAGCGCCGGCTTTATCCAGCAGGCGGATATTCGATATATCCGTTTTTGTTTCGAACCTGCCTGAGACGGTGAACACCGTGTCGCCGTTTATGCTTTTTACCACCGCTTCCCTGCCGATATCTGCCAGAATCACCCTGTCGCCGGGGACGAGCGGGCGCGGAAGCAGGTAATCCGATTCGTAGTCGTCCTCGGTTTCGATATCGCTGACCTGCGCGGAAGCATCCTTTATCTGCTGTTTTATGGCGCGGCGGGCGTTTTCGATGCGTTCGGCTTCCAGCCGTTTCGCGTCCGCCTTGCGAAGCTCGTTGAGCTCGTTGAACACGTCGTTGCTGGATTTTTTTGCCGCCTCGATTATGCGGGACGCCTGCGCGCGTGCGCGGTCGAACTCCGCTTCGGCTCTTTCGGCAAGCTCACGCGCGTGTTTTTCGGCTTCCTCGCGGATGCGCAGCGCTTCCTCGCGTGCGCGCTCCGTTTCACTTCGCTCGCGGCGAAGGTCCTGCTCCGCGGTTTCGAGCCGCACGATGACGTCCTCGAAGCGCAGATTGTCGTCGGCAAGCAGTTTTTTGGCGCGTTCGACGATGGCGGGGTCCATCCCGAGCCGCAGACTTATCTCGAAGGCGTTCGACCTGCCGGGTATTCCGGTTATGAGCCGGTAGGTGGGGCGCAGCGTGGCGAGGTCGAATTCGCAGGAGGCGTTCAGCACCCCTTCGGTATCGAGCGCGTAGAGCTTTAATTCGGAATAATGGGTGGTGGCGGCTACGGTCGCTCCGCTTTCGCGCACGCGCTCCAGTATAGAGATGGCGAGCGAAGCGCCCTCCGTGGGGTCGGTCCCGGCGCCGAGCTCGTCGAAAAGCACCAGCGAGCCGGGTCCGCATTCACGAATTATGTTAACCACGTTCACCATATGGGAGGAGAAGGTGGAAAGCGACTGTTCTATGCTCTGTTCGTCGCCGATATCCGGCAGCACCTTATCGAACAGCGGCAGCGAGGTGCCGTCGTCGCAGGGGACGAACAGCCCGCTTTGCGCCATAAGCGCAAGCAAGCCGAGCGTTTTAAGCGTAACCGTCTTGCCGCCGGTGTTCGGTCCGGTAATTATAAGCGCGTTCTGCTTGTCGCCGAACTCCACGCTTATCGGCACTACCTTGTCCTTTGAAATAAGCGGGTGCCTTGCGCGGACGAGCTTTATCGACCTGCTTCCGGTGCGGGGGCGAATGCCGTTAAGCGACGCAGAATAGGAGGCGCGGGCGAAGATCGAATCGAGGTCCGTAACGGCGCGGAAATCGGCGTTTATCGGGCCGGAAAACGCGGCGACTTTAGCCGAAAGCTCGTAAAGTATCCTGTCGGCCTCGTCGTGCTCCGCACCCTGAAGCTCGCGCAGTTTGTTGTTCGCCTCCACCACCGCCATCGGTTCGATGAAAAGCGTCTGCCCGGAGGCGGAGGAATCGTGCACCAGCCCTTTTATATCGTTCTTGTGCTCGGCGCGGACGGGAATGACGTAGCGACCGGAGCGCACGGTAACGAGCGATTCGCGCAGGTATTTGGTGTTTTCCCCCACGGTGAGCCGGGCGAGTATCTCGCGGATGTTGTCCTCCGCGCGGCGTATCTCGCGGCGGAGCCGGTAAAGCTCCGGCGACGCGTCGTCGGCAAGCGTATCCTCGCCGATTATCTTCATGGTTATCTCGTCGGAAAGCCCTTTGTTTTCCGTAAGCGCGGAAAAATAGGCGGACAGCGCGCCGGTATCCCGCCCGTCGGGGTATTTTTTTATATAAGTGACCGCGCGCAGCAGCGAAGCGACGCTTAAAAGCTCCGGCATGGTGAGCATCGCGCCCTTGTCCGCGCGGGAGACCGAATCCGGTATGCCCGGTGGCGCGGAGAACGTGGGCGAGCCCTTGAAGGTAATAAGCTCCAGCGCGCGTTCGGTCTCGTCCAGCAGTTTTTCAACGGTGTGCAGATCGCAGGAGGGCTCCAGCGCGCGAAGTTTTTCCTTTGCGCCGTCGGTAACGGCGTACTGGGCGAGAGAGGCGGTTATTTTGTCGTATTCAAGCACGGTTTTCGTGCGGTCAAAGCCGTTCATTTGAGCTCCTTGCAGTTTTTATAGAATTTCAGCGTTTTGAAATCGCGCTCGGCGCACAGCGCGAGGAACCTTTCCGCAAAGCCGGAAAGCTGACGCAGGTCGGGTCCGGGCAGACGGAAGGACATAAATTTTTGCATATCCGCGCCCGCGATATGCTCCGCCGCGCGGCAGACCGGTTCGGAAAGCGAAAGCATTTCCCCGCCCTCCGGCGCGCATCCGCCGCAAAGCGCGGTGCCGGAGCGCAGGTCGAACGCCCTCGCGCCGGAAAGCTTTTCGCCGCAGGAACCGCAGACGGATATATCGGGCGGGAAACCGCCCTCCGCGCAGAGTTTCAATTCGAACGCGGCTTTTATCTGCTCCTCCGGGAAGCTTTTGTTCTCCAGGGCATAGAGCGTGTTCAGAGCGAGCCGCAGTATGCCCGCGCTTTCCTCGCCGGGGACGGCGAAGGCGGAAGCCGCCTCGCAGACGTAGCAGGCGAGCGAATAGGCGCCCAGATCCTCGCGCAGGGCGTAGAAATCGGTTATGAGCGAAGCTTCGGTAAGGGTGCGGAAGCCGTTTTTTTCGTAAAGCAGCATATCCGAGAACGCGAAAAGCTGCGCGGATTTGAGATAAGCCGCGGAGATCTTTCTTACGCCGCGGGCGTTTACGGTGATAAGCCCGCAGACGTCGGTAAGAACCGTTAACAGCTTTGCGTTTTCGCCGTTCGGCTTTTCCCGGACGACCAGCCCCTTTACCTTTGTACGCATTTATTCGTCCTCTTCTTTATAGCCCAGACCGGAAAGCAGCGAAGGCCTGTCGCGCCAGTTTTCTTTTACTTTTACCCAAAGATCGAGGAATACCTTCGTGCCGAAAAGCGCCTCCGCGTCCTCACGCGCGTAGGTGCCGATCTTTTTTAACATCGAACCGCCTTTGCCGATGATTATCCGCTTGTGCGATTCCCTTTCGCAATATATCTCCGCGCGGACGGAGAGCATATTCTTTTCCTCTTTGAAATCCTCCACCGAAACGGCGATGCCGTGGGGTATCTCGTCGTCGAGCAGACGCAGCGCCTTTTCGCGGATTATCTCGGCGAATATGCGGCGTTCCGGCTGGTCGGTGATATAGTCGTCCGGGAAGAAATGCACGCTTTCGGAAAGCAGCGGATCGAGCTCTTTCATTATGCCGTCGACGCCGTCGCCCGTAAGCGCGGATACGGGTATCACCGCGTGGAATTCATATTCGGAGGTTATTTCTTTTATCTGCTCCGCGAGCATCGCCTTGTTCGCGCCGTCGGTCTTGTTTATAACCAGCAGCACCGGCATTCCGGAGCGCGTGTAGCGCCCGAGCGCGTTCTTTTCGGCGGCGTTCAGCGGCTTGCACGCCTCCGCGACGAACAGGATTATATCCGAATCCTTCGCGGCGTTGCCCACGCTTTTCATCATATACTCGCCCAAAAGCGTTTTCGGCTTGTGGAGCCCCGGGGTATCGGTGAAAACGTACTGGTCTTCCCCCTTCGTGAGCACGCCGGTTATGCGGTTGCGCGTAGTCTGCGGCTTGCGCGAGACTATGGCGACCTTTTCGCCGAGCAGGGTATTAAGCAGAGTGCTTTTGCCGACGTTCGGTTTGCCGGCGATCATTATGAATGCCGTTCTTGTCATTATTCCCTCGTTATTCCAAGTTTTTGAAGTATCTCTTCCTGCTTCGCTTCCATCTCTTCCCTCTCCGGCTCGGTCTCGTGATCGTAGCCGAGCAGGTGCAGCGCCGAATGCGCGGCGAGGAAGCAGAATTCCCGCTTGGGCGAATGCCCGTATTCCTTCGCCTGGCGATAGGCGGTGTCGCGCGAGATCACGATATCGCCCAGCAGGGCGAGCGTTCCGGGCGTTTCGAATTCGAACATCGGGAAAGAGAGCACGTCCGTCGCCCTGTCGACGCCGCGGTATTCGCGGTTGAGCTTGCGGATCGCCCTGTCGCCGACTACCGTAACGTTAACCTCGAACCGGTGGTCCGGGTATTTTTCGTTTACGGCGGCGCGTATGACGCGCTTTATAAGCGTTTCGTAAAGCTTGGGGATCGGTTTTGTTCTGTATTCGAAGCGGATCTTTATCATTTCGTCGCCCTCCTGCGGAAGAATTCGCGCTTTTCGGCGGGCGGCGCCGCGTTCTCGCGCTTTTCGTACGCCTGGATTATCCGCTGTACCAGCGGGTGGCGGACGACGTCTTTTCGTGTGAACCTGAAGGTTGCGATGCCGTTGATATCCTGAAGCAGCTCAAGCGCGTCGACAAGCCCGCTTTTGCGGATGAACGGCAGGTCGATCTGCGTGATGTCGCCGGTGATTATCGCTTTTGAATTGTTGCCGAGCCGGGTAAGGAACATCTTCATCTGCTCCGGCGTGGTATTCTGCGCCTCGTCGAGTATAATGAACGCGTCGTCGAGCGTTCTGCCGCGCATATAGGCGAGCGGGCAGATCTCGATAACGCCCTTTTCAAGGCAGTTTTTGAAGCTTTCGGAGCCGAGCATTTCGCCCAGAGCGTCGTAAAGCGGGCGGAGGTACGGATCTATTTTGCTTTGCAGATCGCCGGGGAGGAAGCCCAGCTTTTCGCCCGCTTCAACGGCGGGGCGGGTGAGCACTATGCGCGCCACCTGCTTCTTTTTTAACGCCGTGACCGCCATCGCCACGGCGAGGAAGGTCTTTCCGGTGCCGGCGGGGCCCACGCCGAACACCACGGTGTTGGCGTTTATCGCGTCGACGTATTTCTGCTGACCTACCGTTTTCGCCTTTATCGGCTTGCCCTTGTTGGTAAGGCAGATGCAATCGGTGTAGATGGCGCCGAGCTCGCTTTCGCGCTCCTCGCGCACCATGGATATAACGTAGTTTATGCTGTTTTCGTCGATCGTTTCGGACATCGCTGAAATGCGCTCCAACTGCGAAATGCAGGACGCCGCCATATTCACGTCGGAAGAATTGTCGCCGCTGATGCGTATCTCGCCGTCGCGCCCGGAAACGCGCACCGAGAACGCCGATTCGATCATTTCCAGGTTTGCGTCGAGCGTGCCGAAAAGCTTAAGCGCGAAGTCGAGAGAAATATCCCCTATCGTTTTTTCGAACATATATCGGTTCTCCGTCTGTCGGTTTTGTTTTATTCGTATTATTATATCATATTTTACCTGCTTTGTCAAACAAAACGCGCGCAAAACGCAAAAAGCCGGCGAAAAAACCGTGCGCGAGGTCCGTTTTTGTAAATATTGTAAAAATTGCGCTTTATAACTTGACTGTTCGCGTTTATTTTGTTATAATAGCAAAAGCAAAATATATTATATAAAAGGAGAATGCATTATGAAAAAGATCACCCGGATCGTTTCACTGCTTTGCCTGCTCGCGATGGCGGTCACGGCGCTCGCTTCCTGCGGGGGCGGCGAAGACGCGTCCAGCAGCGTCGCGGAATCGGTCGTTTCCGAAACCGTTTCCGAAGCAAAGCTGTTTGACGGACTTCCCGACGTAAAATACGACGGCGAGGATTTCGTAGTTCTCGTGCCCGGCGAAAGCCACGGCATCTACGCCTCCTGCGAGGTGGTGGAGAGCGACAACTACACGCTTACGCTCAACGAGGCGCTCGCCAACAGAAACCAGTTGGTAGAAGAAAGATTCGGCGTTAAGATAAAAGAAGAACGCGCTTCCTCCGTCGACGAGCTGGTAAACCTCGTCCGCAACGAGACGATGGCCCCCACCGGGGCTTTTGACGCCGCGACTCCCTATATACCCAACGCGGCGATGCTCGCCGCCGACGGCTCGCTTTACGAGTTTTCGGATCTGCCGAACATAGACCTTTCCAAGCCCTGCTGGGACCAGAACGGCGTTAAAAGTCTTTCGATCTGCGGCAAGACCTATTTTGCCACCGGCGATATGAACCTTATCGCGTTCGCCTGCACGCACGCGCTGGTGTTCAACAAGGACCTTGTTAAGCAGTTCGGGCTTGAAAGCCCCTATACCGTAGTAGAGGAAAAACGCTGGACGATCGACAAACTGCGCGAGATGGCAAGCTCCATCACCGCCGATATCGACGGCGTCGCGGGGATGTCCTACAAGGACAGATACGGTTTCCTCGTTAACCAGAACTACGTGACCTCCATGTTTATAGGCGCAGGTCAGCAGCTTGTCGCGAAGGACGGCGACGACGTTCCCTATATCGCTCTGCTGCAGAACACCACCACCGCCGCAACGATATTCTCCAAGATATTCGACCTGGTGAACGATCCCACGATCACCGGCAAGATAGACGATATGAGCGGCGATTACTACAAATCCGCCTCGTCCAACGGCGTGAACTGCTGGGACGCCGCCACGCAGTCGGTAGCGAACAAGCTGGCGCTGTTCCGTTCGATGGCGATAATCGACGTTATCGACCTCGGCGAATACGACTGCAACTTCGGTATCCTTCCCACCCCGATGCTCGAAGTAACGCAGGATAACTACCGTTCTTTCGTATCCACGATATACGCCACCGCTTTCTGCGTTCCTTCATCGCACGAGGATCCCGAAAAGGCGTCCACGATAGTTCAGGCGCTCTGCGAGGCGTCGACCGACACCACCAAGCACGCCTACTACGACATAATCCTTAAGGGCCGCAAGATACAGGACGACGAAAGCGAAGGCATGCTGGATATCATATTCAACAACCGCGTTTACGACCTGGGCGTTATATACGGCTGGGGCGGCGCGAACCAGTACGACACCAACTCGATAGGCAACTTTATGAACGCGATCGCGTTCAACGGCGGCCAGTCGATGACGTTCGCTTCCACGCTTGAATCGATAAGCGGCAAGATCCAGAGCGACCTCGAAGAGGATATCGCGTACTTCAAAAAATAAACGTACCGTAAAACCGAAACGGGCGTCGGATGAACTGTCCGGCGCCCTGTTTGATAAAAAACGATTGTGATTCACGGAAGGTCAGAATTATGCATATTGCAATATCGGGAAAACTCGGAAGCGGAAAATCCACGGTGTGCGGGATACTTAACAAAGATCACGGGCTGGAGATATACAGCACCGGAAAGATACAGCGCGCGATAGCCGAAAAAATGGGGATAACCACGCTGGAGCTGAACCGCAGGATGGCTTCGGACACGAAGCTCGACCACGAAATAGACGACACGGTAAACGCCGTTTCCCGCCGGAGAAGCGACGAATGCCTGGTGTTCGATTCGCGCATGGCGTGGCATTTCGCCGTAAACGCCTACAAGGTTTATATGTACGTCGACCCGACCGTCGCCGCGAAGCGAGTTATGGGCGACGACCGCGGAAGCGTGGAGAAATACAAGGGGACGGAGGACGCGCGCGCGCAGCTTAAAGCCCGCAGCGAGGAGGAGAACCGCCGCTATAAGGAGATTTACGGCGTGGACAACTTCGATTACTCCAATTACGACCTGATAGTCGATTCCACCTCGGCGGATCAGTTCGAGATCGCGAAGCTTATTATGGATTCCTTCGCCGAAAACGCAAAGGGGATATTCCTTGCGCCGAAATGTCTGTTCCCCACCGCGCTGCCGGAGGAGGACGGTTCGGACGAGCTGAGGATCTTCGTGCACGACGGATTCAATTTCGTTTCGGCGGGGCACCGGCTGCTGCCGGGGTTCGGCAAAAGCGGCGCGCATTTCGCGAAAGCGGCGCTCGAAACCGACGAAGCCGCGATACGGCGCGCTTTGAGCTCCGCGAAGCGCCGCGGCAGGAAGCTGCTTAAAACATACGAAACGCTTTGCGGTATAGGATACGAAAGCGTTCCCGAAGCGTATATAAGGAGAACAAAATGAGATCGACCGGGCTGATCCTTGCTTTATTATTGGTTTTGTCGCTTTTACTTTCGCTCGCCGGGTGCGGCGGCGGGACGCCGGACGTATCCGAGGACGGTTCCCGGACGCAGAACGAGTCCCTGCCGCAGAGCGAGTCCGGGCCGGAAACGAGCCGGGAGGAAAATCAGGTTTATACCGACGAGGAGATCGCCGCCTGCAACGCGGAAAACGAGCTTACTGCAAAGCTGCTGAACCGCGAAGTCGACCGCTCGCTCACCGCGAGGAACGTGTTTTATATGCAGAAATACACGTTCAGCCGCGAACCGAGCGACGCATACGCCGACAATGATTTTACCAAGCTGACAGACGGGCAGTCGAGCGACGTGTTCGACAAAAAGATCTACGTCGCCTGGAAGGGCGGGCAGTCGGTCACGATAGATTTCGACCTCGGGATCGGCAGGCACGACCTTGCCGACGTGGAGATAGGATGTCTGCGCCAGATAAGCTACGGGATAGGGCTTCCCTCCTACGCGGAGCTGTTTATTTCCGCGGACGGCGTGGAATATCATTCCGTCGGCAAGCAGCTTCGCCCGAAGGGGATCGAGGATTCCGCGCGGCACCTGTTCCGCTTCGCTCTGCCGAAAGCCACGACCGCGCGCTACGTGCGCGTGGTGCTGGGAAGACCGGACGCGTCTTTTACATTCGTCGACGAGGTGTGGGGATATGAATACCGTGAGGGGGCTCCGGTGGACCGGACTCCCGGCGGAGAAGGCGAAAAGAAATACGACAGCGTCGCCGACGTTTACGGCTGTACTGTCGACGGCTCCTCGCCCCGCATAACCTTAAACGGCTCCGACGCGGATCACGACAGCGTGCAGAACCTCGCCCTGCTCGACACCACCGAGCTGCTCGCGCAGAACTTCGAGCCGGTGCCGTCCGCCTATAACTCCAACACCCCGTTAAAGGGATTCAAGGTGCTTACGGACGGCGTTTACCCCGAAGCTTCCGACAGAAACGCCGACAAATGGGTGTGCTTCTACCGCGGCAGCGGCAGGCACGTGATAGCCGACCTCGGCTGCGAAATGGCGGTCAGCGGGTTCAAGACCGTGTTCCTTAACTGCGAGACGAGCGGGATCGGCGTTCCGCCGGCTTCATACGTGAGTCTGAGCAGCGACGGCGTGAACTGGACGGGCGTATACGGCGATTACAACCCGGATTACGGGCGCAAAACGGCGCCTTCGACCTATTTGATAGACGCGAAGTTCAAGGATACCTACAAGGCGCGTTTCGTGCGGATATCCTTCGCCACCGAGCCGGACAGCGCCGTTTCGAGCATAGTTTATATGGGAGAGCTCGAGGTGATCGGCAAAAAGAACGCTTCCGGCGCTAAAGAGCCGGAGGAAAACACCGATACGCATTACGGCAGGATGGTGCTTCCGGAGGAATCGGGGATACACAACATACTTTTCGCCCCGGTGACCGACAAATACGGCGAGCACTGCACCGAAAAGCACGTTATACTTACGGACGGCGCGCAGGAATACCTTTACTACCGCAATAAGGAAGGCGTTATAGAGGGCAAGATGTTCGACTGCGTGGCGTTTTCCACCCGCAACGAGATAAACAAGCACAGAGAGATTTACGAGGCGATGAGCTTCTATCATTCCGAGCTGTTCGACTACGACGGTATGAATATGAACGCGCTGGAGGAGGCGCAGGAGCAATACAACCAAGAGCTCGGCAGGCACGACAAGGTAAAGGTGATGATAAGCGTCGACTGCCCCTGCAAGGGTTATACCTTCCGCGGAAAGGACGCTTCCTCGATCGACGATATAACCGAATGCCTTTTCTGGCAGGTAGACGAGATAATCCGCCGGGTAGAGGAAAAGAACTATAAGAACATCGAATTCGTCGGATTCTACTGGCACCACGAGGCGATACGCGCCGGGACCGAGGACGCCGAGGCGATGAGGCGCTTTAACGAATACGTTCATTCAAAAGGGCTTATCACGCACTGGTGCCCCTATTACAACGCGAACGGCTACTGGAAGAACCACGAGCTCGGGTTCGATATAACCTGCCTGCAGCCCGGGTATATGTTCCATCCCGAAACGGTCTATGCGCGGCTGACCAGCACTTACGAGCTCGCACGGATATACGGTATGTGCGTTGAAATAGAGATAGAGGATTATTCCAGCGCATCCGCCGCGAACAGATATTACGATTATCTGCAGGCGGGCGTCGATACCGGATATATGAAAGCCGTGAAGGTATATTACCAGGGCGCGTTCCCCGGGGTTTTCTGCGGCTCGCCGCGCAGCAAGGAGGAGCTGAGGCGCAGGGTATACGATATGACCGGGCATTACGCTATGGAGATACTCACGCAAGAGGAGCTCGACTTCGCGCATACCGAGACCGGCGATTTCCACGACAAGACGGTGGAGGTGAAAGCCGGGGAGCACGCCGATTTCACGCTGGTTCCGCTGCCCGACCTCGTATACCGCATAGTCCTCTCGCCGCTTTACGGCGATTACGGGCTGAACAGCGACGGCAGCGCCTACTATAAGCCGAAGAAGGGCTATCTGGGCGAGGACAAGCTGATAATGCAGATAGTCGACGACAGCGGCGAACTGAAAACGGCGGAAGTTACATTCAAGGTCGTGAACTGAATAAACCGAACGAAAAAAGCGCCCGCTCAGGCAGGGCGCTTTTTGTTTGTATCCCCTGTATTCAGATCTTTTCGTGCAGTTTGCGGAATTTGGGGGATTTGGCGTCGAGCTCCGCGAAGCTGGCTTCCGAGGGGACGTCGTTCTTGCCGGATTCGATGTAGTTCCTTAAAACGCCGACGAGCACATAGGGACGGATGAACACGGAATGGATGATCGACCAGATGATTATTCCGCCGATCGCGGCGAATACTATGGGGATCGCCTTCGGGTCCTTTAGCCAGGTCGCAATAGCGGAAGTCTCGTCCGCGAGCTTTACCGAAAGCTCCGCCGCGAGTTTTTCGTATGCCGCCGGGAACCGGCTGAGTACGGCATAGATTATCCCGAAGAACGCGCCGCCGATCGCAAGAAGCGAAACGACGCCGATGCCGAACACGCGGCCCATATTTTTGAGGAAGGTCTTGCCGTGCTTGAAGAACAGCACCGCGCCTTCGCAGGCGGCTTTGGCGGGTTTTTCGTCCTTGCGGTAGAATATCCAGCCGAGGCAGCAATCGCAGAGGTAGTTCACTATAGTCTGCATTATGGAGCTTACGGTGTTGCCGACCGCGCCGCCGGTATCGCCGCCGATGGCTTCGCCGAGCTTGGTTATTCCCCTTCCGATCTGGCGGAAAATGCCCTTGATCGCTCCGGTGACGGCAAAATAGACGGCAAGCGTGGCAAAGCGTTCCTTAACGACCTTTTTGCCTTCGGCGATAACGTTATCCGGCAGTTCGCCTTCCGTTACGCCGCGAGTCATCATCGCGATCTGTCCCGCTTTGAACATAAACGAAACGAACCGCAGGATGATTATAAGCACGACAAGCCCGATCGCCGCGCCGATGAGCAGCCCTATAACGCCGCTGCCCGCCGCCTTGTCGCCGATCATATAGCCGACCGTGGCGAGCCCCGCCAGCAGCACCAGCGCTATGATATCCCACAGCACGCGCCGCAGCGAGAAACCGAGCGTTTTTTTGTAGATCTCTTTGTTGGTCATAAGTATTCTCCTTTATGTTTTTATTTTTCTGTTACAGTACGCAAAGCCGCTTTACGCTTCCGCGCCGCGTCCGCCGCGCCTCCCCGCAAACGCGAATACGGCGACGACAAGGACTTCGGCGGCGAAGAACAGCGCGAAATCGAGGAAAGGCATTATGAACGGCGCGACATCGGCGCCGAACATCCCGAAAGGATCCTCCACCACGAAGAACCAGTTGTAAAAGCGGGATCCGTTATACGCCGTGTTGCCGAGAAGCGCCCATAGTATCATACCGGCAAGCACAAGAGCGTCCTTATACAGCTTTTTGAACGAGAGGCGGTATTCGTCGAAGAGCAGGGTGATAAGCCCGTACGCGGTCATTATCCCGTGGAAAACAAGAGTCTGCACCACACGGTAGCAAAGCGGATGCACGGCGTGCCACATAACTCCCGCCGGATAGACGAGATACACAAAGTTGGAAATGAACCCGAGCAGCGCAAAATGCACGCGAAGGTTTTTTAAGAACGCGACCCGCCGTGAAAGGAAGCACATGACGCACGTCGCCGTGCAGGCGTGGAAGGGCAGTTTTTCGATATCTATTTCGCCGTAGGCGAGCGGCATAAGGAAAAAGTCGAGCATATAAAGACCGAAAGCGATCCCGATCAGCGCGTTTGCCGCGCGGTCTTTGGCGCCCCTTCCCTTTTTGCGAAGCACGGGTACGAGAACGGCGATAAGCAGCGCCGCCGCGGCGATATATACGAAATGCCACGCCCCGAAGCAGGTGAATATCTCCCCGCCTTTTTTATCCGCGAGCAGGTCTTGCAAAAACGCGTTCATAAGCAAGCTCCTTTTTGAAAAAACACGGTACTATTCCCCCGCGCCGCTTTGCCCGGCGCGCTTTTTCATTTTTACCGCGTCGTAAAGCATCTGTTCCATTTCGTCCATACAGGTCTCGAAATCGAAGCGTTTTGCGTAGTCCGCGTATTCGGCGGAGCAACGCGCGCGCTCGGCGGGGTGTTCGAGCCACCAGTCGAGTTTACGCGCAAGGTCGTCCGGATCGTCGTATCTGAACAGATTATCCTCGGTAAGGGCGAAAAAGCGCGTCGCGCTGCGCGGCGAATCGGCTATAAGCGGCACCCGTCCGCAGGCAATCGCCTCCAGGCAGGAGATCGCTTCTATCTCGATCTCGGCGGGATGAACGTAAAGATCGGCGCAGTTTATAACGTCGATAAGCTCCTCGCGCCCGTAAAAGCGCATCACCGGCGGGATAAGCCGCTTTTTCAGCGCGAGCTCGTATATCTCGTCGCGCTTCGGGCCGCTTCCGGCGAGCACGAGCTGTATTTCGCCGCGGTGATTCGAACGGTTCACGCCCTCCAGCAGTATGCCGTGCGATTTTTCGGGGCTGTAGCGCCCGGTGAACAGCACGGTGTATTTCCCTTTGAACTCCGGCGGGCGGGCGACCTCTTTTTTGTGAAAATCGCGGCTTACGCCGTTGGAGATGACGCGGTGCTCGGTGCGGCCGACGATCTCCTCGAAGGTGTCGCAGATGAACTGCGTGGGATAATGTATTATATCCACGTAGCGGTAGAAGGTCTTGTAAAACACGCGGTAGGTCTCGGTATTAATGCGCGAAAAATCCTTTAGGAACGCGTGGCTGGTTATGTTTTCCGCCTGGCAGTGGAAGCTTGCCGTTATGGGAACGCCGTGCCCGATCGCGTAATGCGCCGCGGTCCGCCCCAGCGCGAAAGGAAGCAGCGCGTGTATCACGTCCGCGCCGTCCAGCGCCGCGTAAGTCGTTTCCTTCGCCGAGCGCGCCACACGCACGCCGTTTTCCTCCAGATAACGGTTGAACACCCCGGCGTTCAGTTTGGGAACGACGAAATATCCCGGCTCGCCTTTCTTATCCTCGTCGGGGCAGACGACGCGCACCTCGTGGCCCTTTGCTTTGAGCGAGCGTATAAGGTTCATCGCGGCGATGGTCGTTCCGTTGTTCTCTTCGCCCAGCACGTCGCATACTACTGCGATCTTCAATTCGCGCGCCCTCCTTCGCTGCGGTCCGCAGGTTTATCTTTTTTATACATTATACCGCCTTAAAAGCGAAAAATCAAGTGAAATATGTTGCCGCCGCCGGAACCCCGCAAATAAAAAACGCGCGCGGACGCGCGCGTCGGTCGAAAGCCGAAAAAGCAGTAAATGAAGCGTTCGCTTGCGCGAATATGAAGCGGAATCCTTACGGCTTCCATGAAGCGAAGCACGCGTTCCCCTTTCCGTGTGCCGTAGGCACGCTTCATAGGGCGTAGCTCTGCTTCATTTTTCATGCGCCGGAGGCGCGCTTCATTGAAAAAGCCTCGCTGTTGCGAGGCTTTTTCTGTGGTAACACCTCAAATCGGATCGTCAGTCAAAAAAACGATGCATACCGAGGTTGGTGTTGTACGATTTGGATCGCATTTATCTTTATGCATGTACAGTTTGGATCGCATATATTTATGAAGTGGTCGAAATTGATTTAAATTGGCTTGACATCCGCAAAACCGCCTTGTGAAAGATCTTAATTGATTAATCTCTCGACAAAGCGGAATATATCGTACTGATATACCCATCTTTATTTGGATGCGCTACTGTCTGCTTTTTGTTGAAATTGTAAACCGGATATGATGAAGCACGCAATTCGAATGACCATATATGCAACTATAAGCAGCATAGGGACAAACTCGAATTTTCTCAATTCCATATACATATTGGACAGAAGAAATAAAACAAAAACGGTAATCAAAATGAGGTTTGCAAAAAAATTCAACGCTGTCTTCGTTTTCGTTTTTGGCTTGAAGAGAAAATAATAAACGGTATAAAACAGATCCAACTCATATAGAACGACAAATCCGCCCACAATGATTGTCATACCTGCACCGAGTCCTACAAGAATGTCGTAGTGAGCAGCTTCATAGTTGTATGTTTTAACGGCCTGTATCACTGTGAAAACAACAGTGAAAATAATCAGAATACAAAACGCGCAAACGGTTAATTTCTTTTTCATTGTAAACCTCCTCTGCAATACCGTGATTGCAGGTCGATCGCTCTGTTACTTTGACAACTCGCCGATCAATATGCCAAAACGGCTTGCTTCTTCGTAAGTCATTCTATACCACGAACTGTCGGCAGTCCTTACGAACATATTTCCGAAATGGTAAATCGTAAGGGTATCTCCGCCTTCATATTCCAAAGAAATAACCCAGGTCATTCCATAATATTCATCAGGCTTTTCTGAATACTTTAAGCTCAAATTCAATTCTGATAGATAATTGACAACAGATTGCACATCGTCTCCACTGAATGAATAATCATAACCTTCAGGTTGCGACGTTACGGAAATCCTTTTCACCGTTCCTTCTTTCAGGAGAAGCTCTTTTCCCGACAAAACAGTAAAGTTTCTTGTATTCGGGCGACCCCTCAATCGGAGCCCCGCTTCATACAACATTACAACGGTTTCTTCTCCGTCTTTTTCCAAGACGATATCGAAGAAATGCTGTTCTTGATCGGATCTGGCGCCTTCTACAACTATTCTTCCGTCTTTATTCGTAAAACCGAGGTTATAGTAATCCGTGGTGAAAATAGTGTCGTATATTCCATCCTTGGTTACAACCGTTACATTGAAAGTAAACAATCCGCTTGTGGGGCCGTGCGACAGCAGAAGCACGTCGTTCGACTGATCTCCGTCAACGTCGCAGACTGCAACAGACTCCATAGAAGTATCCAAAACCGTATCGTCCTTTACAAAGCAAACCGAGCAGCTATACCGTTCGTTATCCTCAAACATGAGACCTTCCCGTCCGGAAGCTCTATAACTGTCATATGAATAAATGGGAATTGCAAACATTTGCCCGCCGGTCAACTCATAGAATCCTTCGGGAGTAACGTTTATCGGATGTATTTTGATTTTTGAAAGGCTGTCTTTGCCGTCATACCACGTTAACGAGGAAGCTTCGCCGTCATCCTTCGCATACGGGCTTCTGGAATACCATGACAAAGTGAGAAGTTCTTTGTCCTTACTATAATTCATAAAAATCATACAATCGTCGCGGAAAAGAAAACGACTGTATTTCATCGTTACAAGTTCAAAGCCCGAATTTTCAAGGTTTGAGACAAAGCTTTCATAGTCGGTCTCGGAAAAATGATTGTATGAATAATAGCGTCTATACCCTTGCTTAATATCCGGTGTTCCTTCGGGGAAAGAAAAAGGCGCTTCTCCAATTGAATCAAACTGGTTGCAATACCACGATTCGCTGCTTGGAATTACCGGCGGCTCCTGTATGTGAGGCTGAACATCCGATGTTTCATCATTTGACGTTTTATCTGACGTTTCATTTGATGTTTCATTTGATGTTTCATTTGATGCTTCATCGTTATTATCCATTTTAGGCTTCTGGCAAGAAGTCAGTACCGACAACGCAAGCACTGTGAAAAGCACTAAAAACAGGGCGACAAGCCGTTTGGCTATATGAGATCTGTTAAAATTCATTGAATTACCTCCGGAATCCTTTGTAGTTATAAATAATTATACCATACCTTTGTGACAAGTCAAGTTTTTCTAAGCAAAGTCGCCCTCCGTTCCCCATTAGCCCCGAAGGGGCACTTCATTGAAAAAACCACGAGCATAATTCGCTTCGTGGATAATTGCGCCGATGCTTGTCGCCGAGCGTTCAAGCTGATTGACGAGTGAATAATGACCTTTTATTTTCTCGCATGGTTTAACGGCATTTACGGAAAACCGACCGATAAATCGCGGAGCTTGGATTTGGACATGGCGAAGAACCTTACTTTTTAGTGAAATATTTTGCCTGACGGCAAAATGTGAAATATTCCCTGACGGGAATGTGAAATTTTGCGGCGTTGCCGCAAAGTGAGATGAAATTCGCCCCATAACATTTGCGAAGCAAATATTTCACAGCGAAGCTATTTCACATGGCGAAGCCATATTTCACTCGCCGAAGGCGAATTTCACTGAAAAATCCACGCCGAAGCGTGGATTTTTCTGGAGGCGCCACCCGGAATCGAACCGGGGAATGAAGGTTTTGCAGACCTCTGCCTTACCGCTTGGCTATGGCGCCTTATCGTCGCCTAAACGGATGGAGCGGATTACGGGGTTCGAACCCGCTACCTCCACCTTGGCAAGGTGGCGCTCTACCAAATGAGCTAAATCCGCGCAGGGCGTAACTGTGCGCGCTGTTGAAAAAATGGCGATTCAGATGGGACTCGAACCCACGACCTCCGCCGTGACAGGGCGGCGTTCTAACCAACTGAACTACCGAACCGTGCGGCTGCGCGCTTGGATATGATATCATATTCAAGACGATTTTGCAATACCTTTTGCGAAAAAACAAAAATATTTTTTCGGTTTGCTCCCGCGCGCCGCATAACGGACGCGAAAAAGCGCAACATACAAAACGGGAGGCGATGCGTTTTGACGAATATCGTTATTCGTTCGGTGCTGGTTTATCTGCTGCTGCTGGCGGCGATGCGGTTTATGGGAAAACGGCAGATAGGCGAGATGCAGATGACCGAATTCATAACAATGATAATGCTTTCGGAGCTGGCGATACTGCCGGTTACGGACACGGACATACCGCTGCTGCAGGGGATAGTCCCTTTGGCGGTGATATCCTCCGCGGAGGTGGTGTTTTCGTTTTTCGAGAGCCGCAGCGTGAGGTTCCTGCGGTTTATGAGCGGGAATCCGATAATCCTGCTGGATTCCGGCGGCTATATTGAAAAGAATCTGCGGATGACGCGCATCTCCCGCGAGGACGTGGAGGCGCAGATACGCACCAGCGGATACGCGGGGCCGGACGAGGTGGAAAAGGTGATTTTGGAGCGCACCGGGAAGATGAGCGTGCTTCCGAAGCGGGAAAGCGGCGAGGTGAACGATGCGTAATTTTATCGCGGCGGTGGTAATAATACTCGTCGTCGCGGGGGCGGTGGTTTTGAACGCCGCGCATATAAAAAGCGCGTGCGGGGAGCTGGATTCGCTGCTTGCGGCGGGCGAATACCGAAAAGCGCTGGAAAAATGGGAGCGCGAGCGCCCGTATATGGCGTTTTTCATACGAGACGGCGAGATAGACGCGGCGGACCTTCATCTGCGGGAGCTGGAGCTTGCGCGGAGCAGGAACGACCGGGACGGCGAGCAGGAGCACCTTGCCGGGGCGCGCGACGCGCTTATTGAAATGATAAACTACGAATCCGTTTCGCTCGGAAGCATTTTTTGTGTCCCGTTTAGGCGCTGACGTGTTGACATTCGCGCGGTAATGGAGTAAAATACTTTTAACAATATATATAATACGGCGGCAAAGCATCGCATAAACAAAAATAAGGTCCTTTGTTTTGCACTTCCGGCGGTGCCGCGCGCCGTTCGACTTATTATCATAATATGTTTTTTTACGTCGAAAGGGGACATTAAAAAATGAGAAGGATAAAACTTTCGCCCTCCGCGCTTTCCTGCGATTTCGCCGCCGCGGGCGGGCAGATACGGCAAGCCGAGGAAGGCGGCGCGGAATACCTGCATCTGGACGTTATGGACGGCGTGTTCGTGCCCAACATATCGTTCGGTCAGCCGGTGGTGAAATCTTTGCGGAAATGCACCGATCTTGTTTTTGACGTTCATCTTATGATAACCGAGCCGATCAGGTACATAGAGGATTTCGCGAAAGCGGGAGCGGACATTATAACCGTGCATTACGAGGCGTGCTCCGACGTGGAGGCGACCTTGCTTAAAATCCGCGCCTGCGGAAAAAAATGCGGGATCTCGGTAAAACCCGGCACTCCGGCGGAGGTGCTCGTTCCCTATCTGCCGATATGCGATCTCGTGCTGGTGATGACTGTCGAACCCGGGTTCGGCGGTCAGAAATTCATGGCGGATATGCTGCCGAAGGTACGGTTCCTGCGGGACTACGCGGAAACGCACGGGCTGAACTGCGAAATAAGCGTGGACGGCGGCGTTTCGGCGTCCAACGCGGCGCTTTGCACGCTTGCCGGGGCGAACGTGCTTGTCGCCGGGTCGAGCGTGCTTGGAAAAGCGGACGTAAAGAAAGCCGCGGAAGAGCTTCTGGCCGCCGCGGAAATGAGAGGAGCCCGCAATGAATAACGGCAGGAACGGCGGAGCGAACGGGGCGCGCGCCGGAGGCGGAACGCCCGCCCGGAACCTCGGAGGCGGGACGCCCGCCCGCGGAAGAAGAAAAAAGAAAAAGACCAACGGGTATTTATACGCCGCGGTGCTGTTCGGTTTTGCGGCGCTGGTAATAGCCGCCGCGCTTATATACTACGCTGTCGCTCCCGGCGGACGCGGCGGCGCGGATACCTCCTCGCAGGGCGCGCCGGGCGAAACTTCGCCGCGGGAGCAGACTTCCCTGCCCAGCCACGCTTCGGAAACCGAAAGCGCGGCGCAAATATCGCAGCCGGAGCAAAGCGAAACGTATGAAAGCGGCGAAGACACGTCGCTTCCGGACGAATCGGGTGACCGCATCGATCAGCCGCAAAAAACAAAGGAATACGAAGACAAGATAGGCGTGCGGTACAGCATAGATATGACCGAATACGAAAAGTACGTCTGCCCGGACGACGAGGAAAAATACGTCTTCCTCGTCGGCCCGAAGCATCCGCTTTCCGCCGATTTCGTGCCGGACGACCTTATAAAATGCACACATATGCGCGAGAACCGGCCGGAGGGCTATTCCTATATCGTCCGTACGGTGGATATCGCGCTCGACGCCTTTATTAAAGAAGCGGAAGCATACGGCCATTTCGGGATCGGCGTTACGAACGGATACCGTTCCTACGCCACGCAGACCTGGCTTTTCAACAGCTACGTGGACAAGGAATGGAACTCCGGCAAGTACGCGACGAAAGACGAAGCGATAGCGGAGGTGCTTACTTATTCCACGCGTCCCGGCACGAGCGAGCACCAGTCCGGGCTGTGCTGCGATATGAACAACGTGGACCTTTCCGACGTTTCGAAGTTCAACAACTCGCCTACCGCCAAGTGGATGGAGGAGAACGCCTACCGCTTCGGCTTTATACTGCGCTATCCCGAGGGGAAGCAGGATATAACCGGGATAATTTACGAATCGTGGCATTTCCGGTTCGTCGGAAGGACCGCGGCGACGGAGATACACGCTCTGGGTATAACTCTGGACGAATATCTCGCGGACTGAAGGCGGCGCCCGTGGACCGAATAAATAACGATTTGTTGCCGCCAACCGTTGACAAAGCGGAAGAATTGTATTATAATAAAATGAATCGGAATATAAATACGCGGTCAAAGCGCGTAACAGTATGCGAAAAGGGTGTTTGAGTTGCAGAACGGCGCGGAATCAAAACTGAATATCGGCAAACGCGGACTGCCTCTGCGCGGCATTCTTTATTCCCTGTTGTTTATCGGGCTCGCGCTTTCCGTACTGCTTATTATCGAAACGTTTATAACCAACGCGGGTTATTCAAGCATGCGCGAAGAAAACGACCGCTTTATCGAATGCGAGAACTGCGTTAACGAATTGCAGGCGGCATCGGATTATCTCACCGCGGAGGTGCGCTCCTTTGCCATGACCGACGGCGACGTTAAGCACGTGGATAACTACTTTTACGAGCTTCACACCTTACGCCGGAGGGAAAAAGCCGTCGCCCGGCTTCGCGAGATCTGCGACGACGAAGACGTTATCGCGAATCTCGACGACGCGCTGAAGTATTCCGACGAGCTTTACGAGACCGAGATATACATTATGCGCCTTATGTTCGAAGCGCGCGGGAGCGGGCTGAACCGTTACCCGGAGGTGGAAGAAGTGGAGCTTTTGGAAAAGCACACCAAGATTACCGCCGCGAGGATGATCGAAGACGCGAAGAATATGTGCTTCGATAAGCAGTACCAGATGCAGAAGGACAAGATAAGCGCAAGCACGAATCTGTGTATGTCCGCGCTGCTGGCGGAAACGAGAGCGAACGATGCGCAGAATTCCGCGGAGCTTATCCGGCTGATGCGCACTCAGCGCACGCTTATTTTCCTGCTTATCGGCGTGATACTGCTTGCCGGTATCCTTACCACCACGCTTATAATTTCTCCCGTGAACAAGGGCGCGGCGAGCGTGAACAGGCAGGAATTCATTCCCGTGAAGGGCTCGCGCGAGATGCGGACGCTTGCGCAAAGATACAACAAGATGTTCGAGGACAACCGCATAAAGCACGAACAGCTTTCATACGAGGCGACGCACGACGCGCTGACCGGGCTTTGCAACCGCGCGGTGTTCGAAAACGAGTGCGCCTCCGAAACGAGCTTCGGCAAAGCGGTGCTTACCCTGGACGTCGACCGTTTCAAGGTGATAAACGATACATACGGCCACGACGTCGGCGACGCGGTGCTTAAAAAGGTCGCGGCGCTGCTTAAATCGAATTTCCGCGCGAACGACAGGATATGCCGCATAGGCGGCGACGAATTCGTAGTTATTATGGACGACGTCGCGCCGGACGCGGCGGAATTCCTTTCAGGGAAGTTCAGCGAGATCAGCGGCAAGCTCGCCGCAGCGGAGGAAGGCATTCCTTCCACGTCCGTAAGCGCGGGGCTCGCGTTCGGCAAAGAAGGCGTTTCCGGCGAAACGCTTTACAAGAACGCCGACAAGGCGCTTTACGAGGTAAAGAACTCCAAAAGGGGCGAATTCCGTGTGTTCGCGGAATGAATCCCTGCGTAATGACTGGAATAACAAAAAGGCTCGCGGCGGCGAGTCCTTTTTGATTTACGGTATTTGACCGAATACTGTTTCGCGGGGTTCACTTTCCTTCCGCGCCGGGGATAGTGAAGGTCCCGAGCACGTGGCGCTTGATCATCGCGTATTCCGCGGCGTCCATACGCCCGTTTTTGTTTATATCGCCGCGCTCCAGCATATCCGGCAGCAGTTCGAAAGTCCCGAGGAAGCTGCGCTTTGCCATGGCGTAATCGGCTGGGTCGATCTTTTCGTTGCCGTTGATATCGCCGGGTATGTATTCTTTATATCCGTAGCCGACGGTATTGTCGACCACCGCGTACATACCGAGCTCGAAAATTTCGAAATCGACGGAACGGCGGAACGGATCGGGATCGGACTGCAGCTCGGTTAGCCAGCCGGTGTCGGAAACCCTGTAGACCGAAACGTTGGCGGTGAAATCCTCCGGCATAACGAAGGTGCAGCCGACCGGCCAGATGGGCGGCGCTTCCTCGCCGTCGAAGATAACTTCGAAGCCGAGCAGGATGAAGCGGCCCTTGCCGTGCTCGTGCAGGGATTCGACGGCGATATCGTAATCCAGCCCGCCTTCGAGCACCGAAAGCGTTATCACCGAACCGAGCTTGAACGCGGTATCGTCTTTTAACGTAACGTTTGAATCGAGCAGATATTCGTTTTTATCGGGAACGCCGGTGGCGGGGATAACAGCGCCCTTTTCAAGCAGCGTGCCGCACGCGGTACAGTAGGTGTCGCCGGAATAGCCGTCCTTGTGCTGAGTGGGTTTTACGTAGTTACGGACCGCGGTGGGACCGCAGTGGCGGTCGGGATCGAGATCGCCGTATTCGCCGCCGCAGATATCGCATACCGCTTTGTGAGAGCAGTCGGCTTCGCCGCCGGAATGCGCTCCTTCAAAGCAGTTCGATTCGCAAACCGTGCAGACGTGCCAGTGCGAGGCGCCGTCGGTATGCCAGACTTCGTCCGGGGTGTGGTCGGTCTTCGGCAGGGTTTTGCCGAAATCGGCGACCTCGCTGCAGTCGCCGCAAACCGTCACGCCGCTGAACCCTTCCGCGGTGCAGGAGGGGGCTTTATATCCGTAAGTCTGTGTGTTTTTGTGATTATCAGGGTCGATATCGCCGTATTCTTTTCCGCATTCCTCGCAAACGGCGGCGTGGACGCAGGTGGCTTCTCCGCCGCGGTGCCCGCCCTTGCCGAAAGGTTCGGCGCAGACGGAGCAGACGTACCAGTGGTAATCGTCGTCGGAATAAACGTTTCCGTCGGAAACGTGGTCGGTCTTCGGGATGACCTCGTTCTGGCTGACGATCTGCGAGCAGTCGTCGCATACCGTGACACCCGTTGCGCCTTCGGCGACGCAGCTTGCGGCTTTATAGCCGTAGACGCGGGTATGAACGTGGTTATCCGGGTCCGGCTCGCCGTATTTTTCGCCGCACACGGCGCATTCGGCGCATTCGGTGCAGGTCGCTTCCCCGCCGTGATGCTCCTCGTGGCCGTATACATCGCCGCAGACGGGGCAAACGTACCAGTGGCTCCCGGGATCGAAGCTTATGTCGCCGTCCCCGGGCAAACTGCCGCAAACGGGACAAGCGGGCGGTTTCGGCAGCGGCTCGGAGTCCGCGCCGCCCTGGTCTCCGCCCGGGACGCCGGGCGCCGGCTCCGCCGCGGTCAAAGCCCCGGCGCACGAAGCGAACACCAGCAGAAGCGCCGCGAATATTCCTGTGATCTTTCTCATATTTTCATCCTCCGTGGGATTCATTGCGTAGTTCGACAATTAACATTAACACATTTTTGAATAAAATGCAATATTCTTTGCGTTTTTTAACGCGGAAAACGCGAATTTTGCGTTCTTCCATCTTGAATAACGCGAGTTTTTGTGTTATTATTGATTAGAAAACAACGATTTCCGGAGGTAGCGCAGATGTATATGACCGATAACGAGAAAATATGGCTTGCGACGGGCAGCGAAAGAGTTTATCTCGAACCCGCGATGGCGAACCGCCACGGGCTGATCGCCGGGGCGACCGGCACCGGCAAGACGGTTACGCTTAAAGTGGTGGCGGAATCCTTTTCCGATATGGGGATCCCCACCTTTATCGCCGACATAAAGGGCGATATTTCCGGTATGTGCCGCGAGGGCTGCGAGAACAAGCACATCCGCCGCAGTATCGACACGATGGGGATCGAAAACTTCACCTACACCCCCTACCCCGTTCGCTTTTTCGACGTCTACGCGCAGCAGGGGCATCCGGTGCGCACCACCATTTCGGATATGGGCCCGGTGCTGCTGGCGCGCCTTTTGGGGTTGAACGAAACGCAGACGGGCGTTCTGCGCATAATCTTCCGCATAGCGGACGACAAACAGCTTTTGCTTCTCGACCTTAAAGACCTGCGCAGCATGGTGCAGCACGTCGGCGACCACGCGAACGAATACAAGCTGCAGTACGGCAACGTTTCCGCGCAGTCGCTCGGCGCGATACAGCGCGCCCTGCTTACGCTGGAGGACGAGGGCGGCAACATATTCTTCGGCGAACCGGCGCTGGATATCGCCGACTGGTTCGACTGGGACGAGGACGGACGCGGCGTTATGAACATTTTGGAATGCCAGACTCTGTTCCAGCATCCGCTGCTTTACGGCACGTTCCTGCTCTGGATGCTTTCCGAGCTTTACGAGATGCTGCCCGAGGCGGGCGACCTCGACAAGCCGAAGATCGCCTTCTTCTTCGACGAAGCGCATC
Organism: Clostridia bacterium; assembly: GCA_017447445.1. Taxonomy (GTDB): domain Bacteria; phylum Bacillota; class Clostridia; order Oscillospirales; family CAG-382; genus Coliplasma. Next base: position 71,340 of record JAFSNK010000008.1, read on the forward strand.
TGCTGTTCAGCGACGCGCCGAAGGCGCTTCTGGAAAAGGTGGAGCAGGTAGTCCGGCTTATCCGTTCCAAGGGCGTGAGCGTGTGGTTCATAACCCAGAACCCCTCCGACATCCCCGAAAGCGTGCTTTCGCAGATCGGCAACCGCGTTCAGCACGCGCTGCGCGCCTATACCCCCAACGAGCAGAAAGCTCTGCGCTACGCCGCGAAATCCTTCCGCGTGAACCCGGAATTCGATACCGAAACGGTCTTGCAGGAGCTTGCGACGGGCGAAGCGCTCGTCTCGGTGCTCGACGCGAAGGGCGTGCCCGGAATCGTCCAGCGCGCGAACATACTGCCGCCGCGCAGCTCGATGAACGCCGCCTCGGAGCAGGATATACGGCAGGCGATATTCGTGAGCCCCCTGCGCGATAAATACAGCGAAACGCTCGACCGCGAATCGGCATACGAGATAATCACCGAACAGCGCGCCGAGGAGGAAGCCGAAAAAGCCGAAGCCGAAGCCAAAGCGCAGGCGGAAAAGGAAGCCGCCGCCAAGGCGAAGGAAGAGGAAAAGAAAGCGAAAGAGGAAGCCAAGGCGAAAGCCGAGAAGGAAAAAGCCAAGGCGAAAAAGAAAAAATCCTCCGTGCTGTCCAAAGCGGCAAGCTCCACCGCGAATACCATCGGGCGCGAGCTGGGCAAGAGCATCATCCGCGGGATATTCGGCACGTGGAAGAGGTAAAAACGAGTATAATCGATGATCAGCAAAAACGATATTATTGAATTGATCCCTTCAAAGGATCTGAAAGAGGCAATAAAGCGCGAAAGCACGAAGTTCAGCGATCTTGATCTTATTGTCATTGCGAATGAGTGTTCTCCGACGTTGATAAAAAAACATGAATGCTGGGAAAGCATCGCTTTAACTGCAGATGATTCCACAGCACGCAGTTTGCGCTGCTGCATTGAACACGAAAACAAAGCCGTTACTCTGTTCGAAAAACCAACTCAAGGTACCGTTTATCATGCGTTGATAATGTTATATGATGCCAATTATTCTAAAAAAGTGCTCTACGACGAAGCGATATGCGCGAGTTTAAGCGCCGCAAAAAGATTCTTCTGCGACGTGATGAACGATACCGACGCTCCGGACAACAGCAACTATAAATTCATAATCAACAAGGAAGCATTGCGCGGAAGCGGCGTTGAACAAGGCATTCGGTTTTCGGAATTCTCCAGCGGCGTGATTGCAGAAGCAGAGTTTAACGAAGAAGGAGAATATGTTGATATAACCGACTTCATAAACAAGTGCCCGTTTCCGGAAGAATCGCAGGAACACTGCCGCAGCATTTCCGTATGTTCCGGATGCACCAAAACGAGTTATTTCGATCACGAAGTAGATTTTCCTGTTTTCTGGAAAAACCGCGATATAATAAAAATTGCAGGAAATCAAGTTTATCTCGATTACGACGTTCCAGTGAAATACGGTGTCGCTTTATCTGCGTGCAGCGACGATTCTTACATATATACGCTGTTTCTTGTTCCGGACCGCAAATATGCATACGAATTATTTGATTATCACCAACACGTTCCTGCCCAAATCGTTGAGCTTTCGTCGTACGAAGAGCTTGACGAAATACATAAGCAAGCTTATAATGACATTATCAACAGGCTTGATTCCGACGAAAAATACGCTTGGACAAAAGAATGACTGTCTACCACAAACGGGAAGGGCGAAAAACGTCCTTCCCGTTTTTTTATTCGGTCACGCGCGCGGTTCAGTGCGCCAGCAGATCCTTTGTGCGGAAGCGTTTGCCGCGCATAACTTCGCAGACGGCGTTGACTTCGCTGAGTTTATCGTATTTGAGCCAGGATTCGATATAGCGTTCGCACCATTTCTCCACCCTGCCGTCCTCCGGTTCGGGCTTCTTATCGATAAAGCGGACGAACTGCTCGTTCATCAGCCCCAGCCCTTCCGCGGCGATGCGGAGATCGTCGGTAAGCTCGCTCTGAACGTCGAGGCGGCGGAATTTTTCGGCTATCTCGAAGCAGCGTTTTGCGTTTTCGCTGTAGGGAGCGCTGTCCTTGGGCAGCGGAGCGGGATGCTCGACGTACCAGAAGCGGTTATCGAACACCGCGTTGACGAACGGCCCCCAGGAGAGCACGTCTTCGCATTTGCCGAGCTCGCGGATGAGTTTTACCGTCTCGCCCGTGGGATCGCCGTAAATGAGCGCCGAGGCGGCCTGATCGTATTTCGCGTTCATCGCCTTGGTGCGGTGGTTCCAGGCGAGCGCGCCGCCCAGAGCCGCGCCGTAGAGCGTGCAGGTCATCGGGCAGACGGCGCCGTAATCGCCCCAGGAGGTGTTCAGCATACCCATGACCTTGAGTCTGCCGCCCTCCGCGACCATTTTGGTGATGTTCTGCTCGGCGTAGCCGACGTTTTCGACGAACTGGTTCCAGCAGCTCGTGCCCGGGCAGACTATCTGACCGAAGCGCTGTTTTGCGAATATCGAGATGCTTTCGATGTTAGGGTTGTTGGAATAAGCCCAGTTGAGCATTATCATATCGTCCGGGAAGCGGGACATCGTTTCGGGATGGCGGAGCACGATATCGCCCCACATCATAACGGTCTTGCCGAGGGAACGGAGGTGATCGATTATTTTAAGCGTGAACTCCAGATAAAGCTCGCCCTTGTCCCTGCCGGCGCTCTTGCCCTGGCAGATATCGTAGGTCTCGTCGCAGCAGATGTTGAAGTATTTGCTGCGGAACAGCGGAACGTACTGGTCGATGAGCGAGCAGATGAGCTGCGCGGAGCGCGGATCGGAGGCGTTTATCGTGTGGTGGAGCATGGTGTTCACCCACGGGTTGTTGTAGGAGCCGTATTCGTCAAGCTCGCAGAGGTATTTCAGCTTGTCGCTTTCGAGCGGGCGGAACAGATGCCCGAAGGTGGAAAGCGAGGGGACGAAATCTATGAAGTTTTCCCAGCAGTATTCGTCGATCTCGAGTATTTCTTCCGGGGTGAGATATCCGAACGCCTTGTAGATGCCCTTGTATTCGTCGAAGGCGAAGGTGTGCTCGATATAGATCTGATAAGAATTGTGTTTGTAATAGGCAAGGAAATCGATCATCTGCTTGCAGCCTTCCACGGTGGGAACGCGCCCGCGCGAAGCGTCGTGGTAGAAGCCGCGGTAGTTCATATCCGGTTTATCGTCGATCTCGCAGCAGGGGATATCCTCGCCTTCGGTGGCGAGCATCTGCCGCAGCGTCTGTATGCCGTAGAACGCGCCGGCAAGGCTTTCCCCCGTGATGCTTATACCTTCAACGTAATCGCAGACGGAAAGCTTGTAGCCCTCTCCTTTTTTATTCTGGCAGTCGATGACGATCTTGCCTTTGACGTCCGGAACGCCGAGCACTTTCGTGATTTCGGGTTCGATCCCGGTCTCGCCGAAGATCTCGTCGCGGAGCTTCTGCGCCGCCTTGAAAATACGGCTGTCGCAGTTCTGCGTAAGCACGATGCCGAGCCCGGCAAGGCAAAGGACGCCGCCGGTCTTTTTGAGTTTCCTGGGTTGCGGAAGGATGTTCATAACGCTCTCCTTATATATTGTTGTTTTGTTTGTCTTTTTTGTATCGGACAACATATATCTTGTACCACATACAAAGCAAAATGTCAATGTCGAAGAGCGGGTTTTGAGCAAAAATATACAAATTTCCACAAATATTGCCGCGCGGCGAAGATTTTTTCGATTTGGTATTGACATCTTGCTACATATATTTATAATATGTAACGTGCGAAGAATGGGCATTCGCGGAAAAGCGTATGCAAAAGCCCGTTTTCCGCGCGGCACAACAACACATTACATTTTCGGAAAGGGAACATATTATGAGCTTCTCGGTTGTTCTCGGCCTCGTGATAGTTGCATCGCTCGGCGGTCTTGCTTATGCGGCGTTCAACTTTTTCGCGGTCAAAAAACTCGATGAAGGCACCGACCGTATGCGTGAGATCGCAAGCGCGATCCGCATCGGCGCAAACGCCTTTATCACCTACGAGTACAAGATAATCGCGATAGTCGCCTCCTGCGTGGCAGTCGTGCTTGCACTCATTATTTCCTGGTCCGCCGCGGTCGCGTTCATAATCGGCGCGGTCATGAGCGGAAGCGCCGGCTGGGTCGGTATGAAGATAGCGACCTACGCGAACGTTCGCGTTACCAACAAGGCGCGCACCACCAAATCGCTCCCCGAAACGCTTAAAGTGGCGTTCAAGGGCGGCTCCGTTATGGGTCTTTGCGTTTCCGCGAACGCCCTGTTCGGCATCTTCATAGTCTTTCTCGTGTTCGGCGTCGCGCTCGGCCAGATCGACGCGGCGGCCAGCCACACCGTCGCCTCCTCGAGCAAGAGCATTCTCGCGCTGTGCGGCGTTGACATTTTCGAATCCTCCTTCACCATGACGCTTTCGGGCTACGCGCTCGGCTGCTCGATAATCGCGCTGTTCGCGCGCGTCGGCGGCGGTATTTACACCAAAGCTGCCGATATGGGCGCCGACCTTGTCGGCAAGACCGAAGCGCACATCCCGGAAGACGACCCGCGCAACCCCGCCACCATCGCCGATAACGTGGGCGACAACGTCGGCGACGTCGCCGGTCTCGGCTCCGACCTGCTCGAAAGCTACGTCGGCGCGCTGCTTTCCGGTTCCATCCTTGCCGTCGAGCTGTTCATTCAGGGCGTTTACGGCAATACCGACATTCTCCGTTCGCTTATAATGTTCCCGCTCGCGTTCTCCGCTGTCGGGCTCATCTCCTGCATAATCGGCATCGCTTCCCTCTTCATCCGCAAAAAGCTTTCGGATAATCCCCACAGGGAGCTTAACACCGCCACTTGGATCTCCGCGGGGCTCACGATTGTTATCGGGTTCCTTGTGACCTACCTTATATTCAAGGATTACACCGCGGAAATATTCAGCCACATAGAATTCAAAGTCGGCTTCGCTTCGCCGTGGATAGCCGCCGCGATAGGCGTTATTTCCGGCGTCGTGATAGGCCGCATAGCGGAATACTACACCAGCTACGATTACAAACCCACCAAGAAAGTCGCCTCCGCCTCGATCGAAGGCAGCGCGCTCACCATTACCCAGGGGCTTTCGCTCGGTATGATCTCCTGCATGCTTCCCTGCGTGGTGCTCGGGATCGCGATATTCGCTTCGTATGAGCTCGCGGGGATGTTCGGCGTGGCTTCCGCCGCGATCGGTATGCTCTCGTTCGTCGCCGCCACCGTTTCGGTCGACACCTACGGCCCGATATCCGACAACGCGGGCGGTATCGCCGAAATGAGTTATCTGGAGGAAGACGTCCGCAAGATCACCGACGAGCTGGATTCCGTCGGCAACACCACCGCCGCGATAGGCAAGGGCTTTGCCATCGGCTCCGCCGCGCTCGCCACGCTTTCGATGATGACTTCCTACATTTTCGCATACACCCCCGCCGCAAAGGACGTTTCCGACTTCAGCAAGGGCGCGCTCGATTATATCTCGCTCAACGCGATACAACCGCTGGTGCTCGTCGGCGTGATAATCGGCGCGGCGCTTCCGTTTATGTTCTCCGGTATGCTTATCGAAGCGGTCGCGAAAGCCGCCCGCAAGATGGTCGAGGAGGTCCGCCGCCAGTTCAGGGAGATCAAAGGTCTGCTTGAAGGCGAAGTGCTTCCCGACTATAAGACCTGCATAGAGATCTCCTCGCAGGGGGCTCTTAAAGAAATGCGCGTCCCCGCGATATTCTGCATACTCTTCCCCGTCGTCTGCGGCTTTATCTTCGGCGCGGAGTTCGTCGGCGGCATACTTGTCGGCGCAACGATCAGCGCGATAATGCTCGCGCTGTTCACCGGGAACGCCGGCGGCGCCTGGGACAACGGCAAGAAATATATCGAGACCGGCGCGATAGAAGGTCACCGCAAGGGCTCCCCCGCGCACGACGCCGCGGTCGTCGGCGATACCGTGGGCGACCCGCTTAAAGACACCGTCGGCCCCTCGCTCGATATCCTTATTAAGATAATGAGCACCATCTCGCTCGTCACCGTAAAGGTATTCAGCGAATTCAATCTGCTCAGTCTTCTTAAATGATCGAACCCCGGATCGAAATGGGAACCGCCTTTACGGCGGTTCTTTTTTCGGCGTGCGATTTGTAAAAATGCACAAGAGAATTCGCGCCGTTTTGTGATTTTCGACAAATAGCGGTCTCGCTTGTGATTGGTGCTTGATTATTCCCGAAAATGGTGCTATAATACATTATCTATAAGTATATACTCTTTTCCCGGAGGTACCTATGAAAAGAATTATCGCATTACTGCTCTGCGCCGTGTTCTGCCTGGGCATGCTCGCAGGATGCAGTTCGCTGAAAGAAAACGAAAAGGGCGCGGTGATACGCGTTGCGCTTACACAGTATCCGCAGACTCTGGACCCTGCCGTGATACAGCTTAACGCCGACGCGGAAACAATACTTTCGCTTATATTCGAACCGCTGGTCACCATTGACGCCGACGGCAAGATACAGCCCGCGCTTTCCACCGAATGGTATTATAAGTACGACAGAATATATCAGCTCCACAAGATGTATTTCGTTATTAAAGAAACGTCCTGGAGCGATAACCGCCCGGTCCGCGCGGACGACGTTATATACGCCTGGAGGCGCATACTCGATCCGGCTATCGACAGCCCGTACGCTTCGCTGCTTTATCCGATAAAGGGCGCGCGTTCCGTTAAATCCGGGCTCGGCACTATCGACGACCTCGGGCTCGCCGCCGTCGACGACAAGCTGTTGGAAGTCACTTTCGAGGAAGAGTACGACATCGATCTGTTCCTTGAATCCATCGCGAACGTCCACCTCTCCCCCGCGCGTGAGGATATTATAACCCGTTCCGAAAAGGCCGGGGACGACTGGGCTTCCAGCGCCGGCAGTATGGCGTGCAACGGCCCGTTCAGAGTACAGTCGATGGAAATGCCCCACGAGAAAAAGGACAAAGAGGACCAGGACTGGACCGAAAACTTCGCCTGCCGTCTCGTGCTGGAGCGCAACGCTTATTATATGCGCACCGACGACGAACAGGCGCTCGACAAATACGTTCTTCCCTACCGCATCGCCTGCTATTATTTCGAAGGGCAGTATTCCTACTATCCCGATGAAAGCGGTATCACACAGGAGCAGTTCCAGGCGAACCGTTTCGATTCCGGCGAACTGTTCATGCTCGGCGTTTTCAACAAAGACACCTACGCGAAGTACGAATCCAAGCTTAAAAAATACAGCACTCTGAACGGCTACGGCTTCTATTTCAACACCGCGAACGAAGTGCTTGCCGACGCGAACGTCCGCAAAACGCTTTCCGCCGCTTTGGACAGGAACGCATTTGCGGAGCTGCTCGGCACCGGAGCCGTCCCGGCGACGGGATACGTCCCCGCCGGAGTGTTCAACACAAGCCGCAAGGACGATTTCCGCAAGATCGGCGGCGATCTCTTCCAGGCGAGCGCAGTTGAAGGCGGGCGCGGGCGCGGCTCGTTCACGATAACTTATCTTATCCCCGAGAACAAATACACCCAGAAGGATTACGCCCGTCTTACAAGGGGCGCCGTCGATTACAGCCAGAACGTTTACGAAAAGCTTGCGAAGCAAGCCGCCGAGACCTGGAGCAAGCTCGGATACGACGTCGGCACAAACGGACTTTACTACAACGAATTCATCGCGGCGCTGAAAGCAAGGGACTACGACGTTATCGCACTGAACACCGTTATGGGCTCCGTCGATCCGTTCGCGTATCTCGCTCCCTACGCCACTCAGTACAGCGGCACCGGCGTTGAGATCAGCGTGGACGAAGCTTCCGACGACGAGATATTCAATCCGCACTACACCAATCTCGACAACAAGGAATACAACGAGCTGATCGATTCGATAATCCACATAAAGGACCGCGCGCAGCGCGCCGAAAAGCTGCACGAAGCCGAAAAACTGCTTGCCGATCTCTGCCCCTCCGCACCGGTGTTATGGTACGGCGGCGCGTACGTCGCGAGCGACGAATTATCCGGCATCAAGAGCGACAGTTGGTTCGGTTATTTCGATCTGAGGAACCTTAAGCTTTCCGACTGGCGCGACGTCAACGCCAAAGAGGAAGAGGAAAGCATAGCGAGAGCCGCTTCCAACTGAAAACCGCCCGCTTCGGGCTGAATAAAAAACGTTTGAAAAACCGGCTGTATCAAGGAAACGCATCCTTGTTTCGACCGGTTTTCCTTTTGCCGCGTACGCTTTTGCGGCGGAGATACGCGCCGCGGGCACAAAAAACGGGCGCGGGCTATATTATCTGCGCCGCAAGCGAAAGCATAAGTACTGCGGCGCCGGGGTTGAAGCCGGAGCAGACGAACGCCGCCGCCGCGAGCAGGGCGCAGAAAGCAACCGAAAGCGCGTTTGCGGTATCGCATATACGGGCGGATGATTCCGCGTCGGCGCCGCGCATCGCCGCCAGGCAGCAAAGCGCCTTTCCGCCGTCGAGCTTTTTTACCGGAAGCAGGTTGAAGAACGCCAGCAGAGCGTTTATTAGGCAGGCGTAAAGCGGATATACGCCGCCGAAGAGCAGGTATGCCGCCCCGGAAGCTGCAGCCGCGGCGAACGAAAACGCCGGCCCCGCGAGCGCCACCGTGAATTCCGTTTTATACGGCATCCCCTCCGGGCAGACGATAAGCGCGCCCATCGGGAGCAGGTCTATGCGGCGGGGGCGCGCGCCGTGTATTTTAAGCGCGAGCAGGTGCCCGCATTCGTGGAACAGCGCCGACGCGGCGAGCAGGGCGAACGGGAGCGCCGATTCCAGCGCGAGCATAAGCAGCGCGGCGGGCAGTACGAACGCGGATACGCGCAATCTCGCCCTCGGGAAGCTTATCCACGGCATTTCAGGAGACCATTCCGCGGACAAGATCGAAGACTCCGCGCCGGAAGGAACCGCCTTCGCCGGAAGCGAACGCCGGGACGGAGCCGCCCGGTGAGAACAGCAAATAAAGCGCGAAAACAGTGAGCAGGACCGCGGCGGCAAACGCCGCCTTTTTGTTTTTGAGGAGGACGACGAAGGGTTTTTTCATAAATTTCACCGCGTTTCGGAACAGGTACACCCTGCGACAACATTCCCCATACCGTATGAGTTATAATACGCACAGGGCGTTCGGGGGGTGTTGAATATGTATGAGCAGACGCAGACGGTTTATGCGGACGTTTTGTTTTTGATAAACTTTTGCGTGGATCTGCTGTGCCTTTTTATCGCGGGGCGGCTGTGCGGACACGGGGCGAGGCCCCGGCGTACGGTTGCGGCCGCGGCGATCGGCGGCGGATATTCTTTCGTGCCGCTGCTTCTTCCGGAGCTGCCGGACGCCGCCGCGTTTGCGATGCACGTCGCCGCCGGAGCGCTGATTTGCGCCGCGGCGTTCGGAATAAAGGCGGGGATAAAGAAAACTGCGCTTGTGTTCGCGGCATTCGCGGCGACGGAGGCGCTTGTGGGCGGTCTGGTGAACGGCGTTTTCGGGCTGGCGTACGGCGAAGGCGCCGGAGGAAGACAGAGCCCTGCGGCGTTCGCGGCGATACTTGCGTTCTCGGCGCTGGCGGCGGCGCTTTACGGGCTCGCGGCGAGGCGGAGCAGGAAAACGCGTTGCTGTACGCTTAAATTCCGCGCCTGCGGCGAAACGGTGCGCGCGCGGCTTCTGGTGGACAGCGGGAATCTGGTCACGGAGCCGTTTTCCGCGCTCCCGGTCATCGTGCTTTCGCACACGGCGCTCCCCTACCCGCTTTCCGATCCGCTCGGCGGCGCGTTCCCCGCGCAGATACGGCTTATTCCTTATAAGACCGCGAACGGCGCGGGATGCCTTTACGGATTCCGCCCGGAAAAGGCGGAGATCGCCGCCCCGGGCCTGAAAAACAAAGAAGTGGAAGCTTTTATAGGGATCGACACCGAAACGGCGGAGTATTCCGGCTACGACGGGATACTTCCGGCGGAATTACTGTAAACAGGGAGGAACCGAAATGCTTAAAACGCTTTATTCGCCGATCATCGCGAAACTCAGACTGATCCTTGCCGAAAAAAACGGGCTGCATTACATCAACGGCCCGCAGACGCTTCCGCCGCCGCTTACCAAGGAGGAGGAAAACGAGCTTACCGAACGGCTCGAAACCGACCCGGCGGCGCGGGACCTGCTTATAGAGCGCAATCTGCGGCTTGTCGTTTACATCGCGCGGAAGTTCGAAAACACGCAGATCGGGATAGAAGACCTTATCTCGATAGGCACCATAGGGCTTATAAAAGCCATAAACACCTTCCGCCCGGACAAGCAGATAAAGCTGGCGACCTACGCCTCGCGGTGCATAGAGAACGAGATACTTATGTATATACGCAAGAACGGCGGGGCGAAGACGGAGCTTTCGCTCGACGAGCCGCTGAACGTCGATTACGACGGCAACGAGCTGCTGTTGAGCGATATTCTCGGCACCGAAAACGATTACGTTTACAAAAGCATAGAGGAGAGCGAAGACCGGCGGATGATAGCGCAGGCGCTCGCCGGGCTTTCCCCGCGGGACCGCAGGATAATAGAGCTGCGCTACGGGATAAACAGGGGCGGGCGCGAGCTTACGCAAAAGGAGGCGGCGGACGTGCTGGGGATATCGCAAAGCTATATTTCCCGCCTCGAAAAGAAGATAATAGAGGAAATGAAAGGTTATTTGACGCGGCAAAACTATTGACACGGCGGCATTTTCGTGTATAATTAAAGTGAGATTATATGGAAAGGAGGTAACGACATACTGAGTTTTTTCAAAAAAGAGACCGCGAAACCTCAACCGGCTCCGCGATATGACGCCGACCTGCCGAAGGCGGTCGCGTTCGTCGACTACGAACATTGGTACATATCGCTTAAAAACAACTACGGCACGCTTCCGAACATAAAAGGATGGTTCGAGGAGCTGAACCGTAACTACAACCTCGTGGAAGTCAACTTTTTCGCGGATTTCTCGCACAAGAGTCTTGCCGATGAAATAGGCAGGATAAGACTGTTTTCCAACAAGATAATCGACACGCGCAGCCCGAACGGAGTCAAAAAAGACTTCACTGATTTCATTATTTTGGACAATATTTATCAAAAAGCGCTTTCTTCCGACGATATCGACGTTTTTATATTGTTTTCGGGCGACGGGCATTTCAGCTCGATCACTTCGTTTTTGAAGAACTTCTACCGCAAGGAAGTCGTGGTATACGGCGTGAACGGTTCGTTTTCGAAGCAGCTCCGCGAGACGGCGAGCAGCTTCCGCGTGGTGCCCGACGAAGCCGAGCTTAACGAAGGATTTTACAAACACGTTTTCGATTATCTTAAATCAAACCGCAGTCCCACCTATAACGAGGCGCTCAAGGAAGTAGCCGCCAAATGCCGCAACAGGGCAGAAAAGCAGCGCGCCGTACAGGCGATGAAGGCGCTGCAGGACGCGGGCATTATTTCGGAGCGCGCACTGCCGGATTCCAAGGGCAAAAAAAGGAACATGCTGTTCGTGGATTGGGAAAAAGCCGGAGAATTGGGCTTTTACAACGATAATAAGCGTTAAAATCGCTTTCAGCCGCAAGTTTTTTTCGAAAAACTATTGTAAATCGTCGGAGACTATGGTATAATAACGCCATAAGGAAAATTAAGTATATCAAGAGAGGGTCAAATAAAAACCCTCTCTTGATTCGTGAATGGACAAAAAACGGAGGTCTTATGGCAGACAAAAAAACCGGCGTCGCCGCGAGAGTGCGCGACGCGGTCGCCGGGCTTATCGAAGGCGCCGGCTACAAACTGTGGGACGTGGCATACTACAAAGAGGGCCCGGAGATGATACTGGAGATATCCATAGACCGCGAAGGCGGGATATCGCTGAACGATTGCTCGGCGGTGACAAAGCTTATCGAACCGTTGATCGACGAAATGGACCCGATCGAGGAAAGCTACTGCCTGCAGGTATCTTCCGCCGGAGTGGTGCGCCCGCTCAACCGCGACGAACATATAAGATTCGTTTCCGAGAGCAGGATCCCGGTAACGGTCGGGCTTTACACCGCAACGGACGGAAAAAAGGAGTTTTCCGGTATTATCGAAGAATACGACGGCACGGATATCGTGCTGGAATCCGGCGGCGAACGGAGGACGTTCAACAAGAAACAAATATCCCGCATCACAGCGGAATTCAACGAAGCTGCCGTTGAAGGCGGCTATAACGAGGAGTAACAAATGAACAAGGAATTTTTTGAATCACTCGACCTGCTCGAAAAGGAAAAAGGCATTTCCAAAGAGTATATGCTCGAACGCATCGAAGCGGCGCTCCTTTCGGCATACCGCAAGGAGAATTCCTCGCATGAGAACGCGAGGATAAAGCTCGACCCGCTTAAGCAGGAGGTGCGTATGTACCGCCAGCTTACCGTCGTCGACGAGGTGATCGACCCCATCACGGAGATATCTCTGTCCGACGCGCATATGAAATCCAAGAAATACAAGCTCGGCGACGTTTACGAAGTCGAGATAAAAACGAAGAACTTCGGCAGGATAGCAGCGCAGGCCGCGAAGCAGGTCATAATCCAGGGCATCCGCGAAGCCGAAAGAGGAAATCTCATACGCGAATACGAGGAAAAGAAGGAAGATATCGTTTCCGCGGTGGTCGTTAGAGTCGATCCGAACAGCGGCAACGCCACTCTGGAGATAGGCAAGAACGAGATGGTGCTCTTCCGCAACGACCAGATACCCAACGAAAACCTTCAGGTCGGCGACAGGATAAAGGTCTTTATCACCGAGATAAAGAAGGCGGCGAGAGGACCGAGCATTCAGCTCTCGCGCACGCATCCCGGGCTGGTGTCGCGCCTGTTCGAGCTTGAAGTGCCCGAGATAAAGGACGGCACCGTGGAAATAAAGCGCATCGCGCGGGAACCCGGCAGCAGGACCAAGATCGCCGTTTGCTCTAACGATGAAAACGTCGACGCGATAGGCGCCTGCATCGGCCCCAAGGGCATGCGTAAGAACAACGTGACCGCCGAACTCGCGGGGGAAAAGATAGATATCATCCTTTACAGCGAAAACGCCGAGGAATTCATAAGCGCGGCGCTCGCGCCCGCCACGGTCGATTCCGTGCAGAAGCTGCCCGACAGCGACAGGTCCTACAGAGTCCGCGTCGCCGACGATCAGCTTTCGCTCGCGATAGGCAAGGAAGGGCAGAACGCCCGTCTCGCCGCGAAGCTCACCGGCTGCAAGATAGACATTAAGAGCAGCCGCAGCGAAGCGGCGGAAGCCGGGGAATAATTGCCCGTAACGGGAGGTGCTTTGGCTTTGACCGAACGCAAAACCCCCATGCGCAAATGCGTGGGCTGCAACGAAATGAAGGACAAGCGCGAACTTGCGCGTGTGGTGCGCGGCAGCGACGGAGCCGTTTGCTTCGACCCCACCGGGAAGCTGCCGGGGCGCGGCGCGTACGTTTGCCGCAGCTCCGCCTGCCTTGCCGCCGCGGTAAAGTCCAAACGGCTGGAACGCGCTTTTAAGTGCCGCGTGCCGGACGAGGTATACGAAACGCTTAAAAAGCAGCTTGCGGCGGAAAACAGTAATTGACCGGGAGGCGATCTACGTGAACAAAAACACGCTTGGAGTTCTGGGACTTGCGACGCGCGCCGGGAAGACGGCCGCGGGCGCGAACAACGCGGTGGAAGCGGTCCGTGCCGGGAAAGCAAAGCTTGTGCTTATCGCAAGCGACGCTTCCGAGAACACAAAAAAGCAGGTTTCCGATAAATCGCGCTTTTACAAAGTCGAATGCGTCGTGTGCGACGCCGGTTCCGAAGAATTGGGGCGCGCGATCGGAAAAAGCAGCTCCGCCGCGGTCGCGATAACCGATCCCGGCTTCGTTACGGCATACAAAAAAAGCACCGGAGCCCAAACCGCCAACAGAGAAAGAGGGATGTAACATATGGCAACAACGAGTGAAAAATACAGAATAAACGCCCTTGCGAAGGACCTTAATATAAAGAGCAAGGACATTATAACCATTCTTGACGGAGCCGGATATACCGGAAGGACGCATATGGCTGTGCTCGACGAGGAGGAGCTGAGCATTATTTTCGAAACGGTGACTCAGCAGAACCCCGTCGATATAACCGCGTTCTTCAAGGAATACGACGACAAGAAGAAAGCCAAGAAGGAGGAGGAGCGCCGGAAGCTGGAGGAGGCGCGCGCCGCCGCGGAAGCCGAAAAGCGCAGAAAGAAGGAAGCCGCCGGCATAAAGCCCGCCGCCCCGCAGAAAAAGCGCTCACGCGATGAGGTGCGCGTTGTCGACACGCGCGGCACTTCGAACGTTGACCTTTCGAGATACGACGAAAACGTCCTTAAATACGACAGCGTCGTTTCCGACAAGACCACGAACGTCCAGAAAATAAAGAAAAAGAACAAATACGCGGAGCCGCAGAAGGGCAAAAAGATGCCCGACAAGAACCAGAAGCAGAAACCGCAGCAAAAGCCGAAGCCGGTCCAGCTTAAGATCACGGTGCCGGACACCATTACGGTTACCGAACTCGCCTCCCGTATGAAGACCGCCGCCGCCGAAGTCATTAAAAAGCTTATGGCGATGGGAATGATGGTCAGCGTGAACGAATCGGTGGATTACGACACCGCTTATCTCGTCGCCGACGAATTCGGCATAAAAGTCGAAAAAGAAGTGGTGGTCACGCTGGAGGACCGCCTGTTCGACGAGACCGCGGACGCGGAAGAAAAGCTTAAACCGCGCGCCCCCGTGATAGTTGTTATGGGGCACGTCGACCACGGCAAGACTTCCCTGCTCGACGCGATACGCCACACCAACGTTACCGCGGGCGAAGCGGGCGGGATAACGCAGCACATCGGCGCGTACCGGGTAGCCGTGGGCGACCGGGACGTTACCTTCCTCGATACCCCGGGCCACGCCGCGTTCACCGCGATGCGCGCCAGAGGCGCCAACCTTACCGATATCGCGGTGCTTGTAGTCGCCGCGGACGACGGCATAATGCCGCAGACGGTGGAGGCGATAAACCACGCCAAAGCCGCCGGAGTGAGCATAATCGTCGCGATAAACAAGATAGACCGTCCGGGCGCGGATCCCGAACGCGTAAAGACGGAGCTTACCAAATACGACCTGGTCCCCGAGGAATGGGGCGGCGATACGATCTGCGTACCCGTTTCGGCGATACGCGGCGACGGCATTAAAGAACTGCTGGATATGATAATCCTATCGGCGGATATGCTGGAGCTTAAAGCCAATCCCGAAAGGCCCGCGAAAGGCGTGGTCATCGAAGCGCGGCTCGACAAAGGCAGGGGCGCCGTGGCGACTCTGCTCGTTCAGAACGGCACGCTGCACAACGGCGATATAATCATCGCCGGGACCGCGGTCGGCAGAGTACGCGTGATGACCGACGACAAGGGCAAAAAGCTTTCCGCCGCTGGACCTTCCGTTCCCGTGGAGATAATGGGGCTTTCCGAAGTGCCCGAAGCCGGCGATATGTTCAACGCCGTCGCGGACGAACGGCTTGCCCGCGAGCTTGCCGAACAGCGCCGCGGCAAGAAGAAAGAAGAAGAGCAAAGCGGCACCAAGGTCTCGCTGGACGATCTGTTCTCGCAGATCGAAAGCGGCGTGAAGAACCTTAACATTATTATAAAATCCGACGTTCAGGGTTCCGCGGAAGCGGTAAAATCCAGTCTGGAGAAGCTTTCCAACGACGAAGTCAAGGTCAACGTACTGCACGCGGTGGCGGGAGGCATTACCGAAAGCGACGTTATGCTCGCTTCGGCTTCCAACGCGATAATCATAGGGTTCAACGTGCGTCCCGACAAGAACACTTTGGATATCGCCGCGCGCGAAAAGGTGGAAATACGCACCTACCGCATAATCTACGAGTGCATAGAGGAAATAGAAGCCGCGCTCAAAGGTATGCTCGCGCCGCAGTATAAAGAAACCGTTATCGGCCGCGCGGAAGTCCGCAACGCGATACACGTTCCCTCCGTCGGCACCATCGCGGGGTCCTACGTTCAGGACGGCAAGGTCGCCAGGAACGCGCTTGTGCGTGTCATCCGCGACAGCGTCGTTATTTCCGAGGACAAGATCGCTTCGCTCAAGCGCTTTAAGGACGACGCGAAGGAGGTCCTGCAGGGCTTCGAATGCGGCATAGGGCTTGAAAAGTTCAACGATATCAAAGTCGGCGACGTGCTCGAAGCATACGTTATGGAGGAGATCGCGCGCTGATGAGCGGACACAGACGTGATAAACTTAACACCGCGGTCGCCGAAGAGCTTGCCGCGATTATCCGCGAGGTAAAGGATCCGCGCGTCGCGAAAGCGTTCGTGAGCATTACCGGAGCGGAGGTCGCGCCCGATCTTTCGACCGCAAAGGCGTTTTACAGCGTGCTCGGCGAAAGCGAGGACGTGGAAAAGGGGATCGCCTCGGCAGCCGGATTCATCCGCAGCGAGCTCGCAAGGCGTTTGAACCTGCGCGTTACCCCGAAGCTGACGTTTGTACGCAGTACGAGCATAGAAGAAGCGATGAAGATAGACCGCATACTTAAGGAAATAGAGAATGGAACGAATAACGGTTAAGCAGGCGGCAGAATACCTGCTTGCGCACGACGGCTACATTATATACAACCACGCCATGCCGGACGGGGACGCTTTGGGCTCCGCCGCGGCTTTGGCGCTTATACTGCGCGGGATCGGAAAGAGAGCTTTTGCCTTCTCGCCCGACGGGATACCGGAAAAATACGGTTTTCTGCCCGCGGAAGGCGTGTTCGTCGCTTCGCCGGACGAGCTCCCGGGCTATATCCCGCTGAGCGTCGACGTCGCGGGGCCGAACCTTCTGGGCGATATAAAGGTTCCGGTATTCGCGCTTTCGTTCGACCATCACCTTATAAACACCCTTGAATGCGAACGTCTTTGCCTCGACAGCGGCAAGATCGCCGCCGGAGAGCTGATATACGAGCTTGCGGCGGAACTGGGGGCGAAGATCACCAAGGATATCGCCGATTCGCTTTATACCGCGATATGCTCCGACAGCGGAGGGTTCAGATATGAGCTTACCTCGGCGCAGACACACCGCATCGCGGCGGAGCTGCACGAGGCGGGCGCGGACCACGCCGTGATCTGCCGCCGTCTGTTCGAATGCAAAAGCCGGGCTCAGTACGAGCTTTTGCGGCTTGCATACAACAAGCTGCGGCTGACGCGCGGCGGAAAATGCGCCTACGTCGTCGTAACGAAGGAGGAAAAGGACGCGTGCGGCGCGGGCGACGGCGATTTCGACTGTGTGAATTCCGTCCCGCGGGAGCTCGACGGAGTAGAGATATCCGCGGTGCTGAGAGCGCGCGGAAACGGGTTCAAGGTATCGCTTCGTTCAAGCGGGGACACAGACGTTTCCGCCATCGCGAAGCGCTACGGCGGAGGCGGGCATTACCACGCGGCGGGCTTTACGCTTGAATGCGGCGCGGAGGAAGCCGAAGCCGAAATAAGAAAGATTTTTGAGGAAGCGGAGTTATGATACCCGCTTCCGTGCTTGTGATAAACAAACCCTCCGGGATAACCTCGCATATGGTGATATCCAAGCTGCGCTACCTTTTGCAGGAACGCAAAATGGGGCATTGCGGCACCCTGGACCCTATGGCGAGCGGCATACTCCCGATAATGCTGGGCACCGCCGTGAAGGCGAGCGAATACCTTGTGGACCACGACAAACGCTATTACGCGGGTATCACGCTGGGAATAACGACCGACACGCAGGATTCCACCGGGACCGTCCTTTCCCGAAGCGAGGGACCTCTTCCCTCTTTCGGCGAGCTTTGCGAAGCGGCAAAGGCGTTTACCGGAAGGATAATGCAGACTCCGCCTATGTATTCCGCGCTTAAAGTGGGCGGAATAAAGCTTCTGGAGCTTGCGCGCGAGGGCGTTACGGTGGAGCGCGAGCCGCGCGAAGTGAATATCTATTCCTGCGAATGCATAAACGGGGGCGGCGGGTTCTTTCTGGATGTGAAATGCTCCCGCGGGACTTATATACGCACGCTCTGCGCGGATATCGGCAAAGCGCTCGGCTGCGGCGCTGTGATGAGCAGTCTGGTACGCACCGAGGTGGGCGGATTCACTCTGGACGACGCGCTGGATTTCGACCTTCTCAACGGTATGACGCGCGACGAGATACTTTCCCGCGCGATACCGGTGGAGCGTATGTTCCGGCATCTTCCCTACGCGCAGCTCCAGCCGTTTTACGACAGACTTTACGCCAACGGCGAAAGGATAGCGCTGAAAAAACTGCGCGGCGTCCGAGGCGAGACCGGGCAGTTGTTCCGGGTATACAACGCGGAACGCGGCTTTTATTCTTTGGGCGAGATAGCGGAATACGGCGGGGCGCAGTATTTTAAGCTGAAAAAACTGTTCTGACCGCGGATTGTAACACAATACGACATAAAAGATGTGGTATCTATAACTATCACATCTTTTTTTTCGGAGGAGTATTATGGAGATCGCGCCGTTCCGCAAAAAGAACAAAAGCGTTTGCGTTTTTATCGATATCGGCGACCTTGCGCCGAATCCGATGCAGCCGCGCACGCGGTTTTGCGAAGAAGAGCTTGAGCTGCTTGCTTCGAGCATACGGCAATACGGCGTTTTGCAGCCGCTTGCGGTGCGGAAGCGCGAACCGCTTCCCTATCCGATGCCGCCCGGAGCGAAATACGAGATAATCGCCGGGGAAAGGCGCTGGCGCGCGGCGAGGATGGCGGGGCTTGCAAAGGTCCCCTGCGTGATACTGAACGCCGACAGCGGCGATTCGGCGGCGATGGCGTTGGTGGAGAACATACAGCGCAGCGATCTTTCGTTTTTCGAAGAGGCGGCGGCGATACGCAACCTGCTTCTGCTTACCGGGAAGACGCAGGGCGAGGCGGCAAAAATGCTTTCGGTATCTCAGCCGACGCTTTCGAACAAGCTGCGGCTTTTGAAGCTTTCCGAGCGTGAACGGCTTCTGATAGAGGAAAACAAGCTTTCGGAACGGCACGCGCGCGCGTTGATACGCATAGACGACGAGCGCGACAGGCGAAGCGCCCTGCTGCGCGTTATAAACGGCGGGCTGAGCGCCCCGGAGACCGAAGCGCTTGCCGAAGCGGTAATCAGCCGCCCGGCCGGTGAATATTTTGAATCTTTGCGAACCGGACGAACGAACGGCGCCGCACGTTCCGGCGTCAGGGAGCAAACCGCGCGGAAAGGCGTTTTGAAAGACATCCGGCCTCTTTATAACACCATTGAAAAAGCGGTGAGGTTTTTGAACGAAGCCGGCAGAAGCGCCCGCTGGGAAAAACTCGATTCCGAAACCGAATACACGGTTACGATACATATTGCAAGATGAATCCCGACGCCCGCTTTTCCTTCTTGAAAAATCCGGGCGGATGATGTATAATCTTTCTGAAAAAGCTTTCGGGAGAGATATAATGAAAAAGAACGCACAGATAAAGCGCATAGAGCGTTTTGAAGAGATATTCGACGAACTGACCGCCGCAAAGAACGCATTGGACTCCGCTTTGGAAAACTTTTACGCCTGCGGCGAAAAGGAAAAAGAGCTGGAAAAATACTATACCGGGAAGCTTTGGAAAAGGGATTTCGCCGCCGACGAAGCGGGGCTTTTGCCGAAGGAGCTGAAGCGCGGAGTGCTTTCCGAAGACGGTGTTTACAACCTTTTGGAGGAGCTTCGCGAGTTTAAGGAAAGAACAAACGCATAAAAAGAAAAGGCGTTTCGCGGTGAAACGCCTTTTTTGTATTCCGGGTGAATTATACTATCAAGTGCAACAGAAAAGAAAAAAAAGAAGTTCATACGAATCTCCGGTAAAATGCAGTTACCGCACAAACAAAATACCGGAGGAGAAACGTATGAACTACACACATCTTACCATAGAAGAACGGATTTGTCTGCGGGAATATTCCAAAAAAGGATACAGTTACAGAAAAATATTGTGCTTGGCAAAAGGGCACAAATGAAAACTTAAACGGTCTGCTTCGTGAGTTCTGTCCCAAAGGCAGAAATCTATCTCGCGTCAGTCCGCAAACTCTAAAAAAGAACCTGGCGTTGATCAACGCCAGGCCCAAATAGGTTCTCGGTTTTCAAAAACCAGTTGATTTGTTCATTGCTTCAATTCAAAAATTGTTGCACTTCACTTGACAATTCATCTTCCGTTATGCTATACGTTTGTTATTTGTTTTTCTTTTTGATAAAGAAGAACGCGGCGACCACTGCGACTAACGCGGCTGCCGTGGCGATAACTATAGCCCACGGGAACTTGCCGCCGTTATCGAGTTCGACCTCCTTGACCTCGCTGTCGGCCTTGGAAGCGGCTTCTTCGGGCTTGCTTTCGGGCGCGGGCTCGGAAGCGGCTTTGGACGGCTCCGCCGATTCGGCTTCGGAAGCGGGTTCGGGCTCGGACACGGGCTCCGGTTCGCTTTCGGCTTCGCTTTCGGGTTCGGAAACCGTGACGGGGTCGGCGGAGCCGACTATCTGTTCGGCTTCCTCTTTGGTGGCGGTCACCGCGAGCTTGCCTTCGGAAACGGAGCCGGAAGCGAGATCCACGCCGGTGAGCGCGAGGTAGTTGCCGGATTTAACGGCGAGCGCGGCGACCTTGTCCTCCCAGTTCGGGTATTTATCCGCGTTGTCGGGGTTGCTGGTGGAAGAGTGGATAACGAACGCCACCTGATTGTCGCCGGGGGTGAATTCGGGAGCCGCGCCGCCCATGGCGGTGCCGTCGGTGATCGCCTTATAGACGTTTTCGCCGACCTTTTCCGCGGCGAACCAGATAGCCCATTTGGAACCGCAGGTCGAAACGGGGTTGCCGGAGGTTATAACGGTGGAATCCTCGCCGCCGATGGTGCCGTCGACCTTGTCGATGTGGAAGACGTAGCCGATAGCGTCGTCATAAACGGCGTCGCCGTTGCCGCCGATGGTGTAGCTTCCCGCAAAAGCGGTGAGCGCGAACGCGCAGCAAAGCAGCGCGATAACGGTAACAGAGAACAGTTTTTTCATTTTGATACTCCTTGATATATGTTGTTTTTTTAGCCGTTTTAAGCCATTCTCGAAAGCATTTCCTCGGTGACCTCGGTGGCAAGCGCGCCCGACGCGAGGAAGGATTCGACCTCCTCGCAGACGTGCTGACCGATCTTTTTAAGCCCGTTGTTGGCGAGCCCGGCGAGGTGCGGAGTCATTATGCAGTTTTTAAGGGTGCGAAGCGGATTGTCGGCAGCCGGCGGCTCCGGATCGTAAACGTCCAGGCAGGCGTATTTGAGGTTGCCCGCTTTCATATGGGCGTAAAGCGCGGCTTCGTCGATTATCGTGCCGCGGGCGGTGTTTATAAGCACCGCGTCTTTTTTCATAAGCGCGAGCGTCTGCGCGTTGAACATATGGTATGTCTCCGGTATCTGCGGTGCGTGGACGGAAACGATGTCGCTCCTTTTCAGCAGGTCGGCGAATTCCGCCTTTTCGGCGCCCATCTGCGCGGCGCGCTCCGCCGATATGAACGGGTCGTAAAGCAGGATCTCCACGTCGAACGATTTTAACAGCTCGATATAATGCCTACCTGCCCAGCCGCCGCCGACGACGCCGACGGTAAGGTCGTAAAGCTCGCGGATGTTCTCCTTCCCTTCCGCCCAGCCGCCCGCGTGGAGGTTATCGTTCAGCGCGAAGAGGTTTTTCGAAGCGGCGATGGTGAACCCGAGCGCGGTCTCCGAAACGCCCATGCTCAAAACTCCGGCGCAGGAGGTGACGCGGACGCCCTTTTTCCACAGCGCTTCCGAAACGACGGGCTTTACGCTGCCCGCGGCGTGCACCAGCAGTTTAAGGTCCGGACAGAGCGCAAGATATTTTTCGTCCAGCGGCTGGTTGCCCCAGGAGGTAACGACGATATCCGCGCCTGAAACCGTGTTTTTCACCGATTCATAGTCCGTGCCGCCCTGATTTACCGCGACTTCTCCGCTGTTTTCAAGCCGTTTCAGGCATTTTTCATTAAAAACCATTCCCCTTGTGCCGGGGTCTGCTATCACCGAAATTTTCATTTTGATCCCTCTCGTTTATTTATGTTCTGTAAATAGCTTGTCGTATCCGTTTTCGCCGAACAGACGGCATTCGGATCCGTAATAATCGCCGTCAAGTACGAAGCGCCCGTTCTGTTCGGGCTTGTATTCTGCCCCGGGCGGAAGCATTCCGCACATCGCTTCCCAGTTCGCGTAGTTCTGGTCGCCGTTAATCTCTATACATCCGCAGGTCATTCCGTTAAGGCCGCCGATCCGCGCCGCGAACTGCTTGTTCCATTCCGCAAGCAGCGGTACCACCGTTAGATCGGCGCAAAGGCATTCGCCGCCGTTTTTATAAACCTCCGCCGCCATATCGAACGATACCGACATCGTCTTTGCGATGGGCTTAAGCGCGACGGCTTTGTACCCCTGCTCCAGCCGGCGTTTCACGTCCGCGAGCGAATGGGCGGATTCGTCGGCGTTCACGGTGACCGGCAGATCGCCGACAAACGATTCGTCCTCCGGCGGGAAGGGTTCTTCGATCAGCTCCACCAGCTCCAGCGCGCCGATGCGCGATGCGTGTTCGAGCAGGGCGCAGAGGCGGTCCCTGCCGTCGTACCTGCCGTTGGCGTCGAGGTAATAATGCACCCGCCCGTCTTTTGTGAGGTCGGTGGAATAGTTTTTTGCGACGCTGTGGATCGCGCTTAAACGCGCCTTGTCCCATTCCAGCATATCGCGCATATCCTCCCCGTGCGTCGTTCCCGCGCCGGAGGAATGCCCGATCTTTATTTTAAGCAGCCCGGTGCCGCCGTCGAGCAGAGTTTTTAACTGCTCTTCGGTAACGGCATAACTTATAAGCGGGATATGCGCAAGCGCCTTGTGGCGGTGCGAGAGCGCTTTTTCCGCCGCGGGAGGGATTATCTGCCCGAAGCGCGTAAAGCCGTTATCGCGGGCGTAGAGCGCCCACAGAGCGTAATCGACGCCCACCAGTGAATTCAGCACGAAAGTTTCCGCCACGCTCCGCCCGCAGATCCTGTCCGCGTGGGCTTTAAGGTCGTGGAAAATATCGTTTATAAGCATATCCGGCCGGGTGAAGGTCTCGCCCCTGATCATATCCAACGCGCACGCCGTTACTTCCCGCATGAGCGCCGAGGACTCCTCCGGGCTGTGCTCGGCGAACACGTTCCCGTCCGACCAGAGCACGCTTATCGTGCAGGGGCAGGCGGCGGAATAATCCGCGCTTTTAATTTGCGAAACGGTCTGCCACAGCTCGCCTATATATTTGCCCTTGAACCCGAACGGCGCTTTCAGAGGTTCGCGGATATAGCGCAGATCTGTTCCGGTTATTTCAATCCGTTTCATTCTTTAGCACCTCTTCGAGAACCGGGATCGACTGTTCGGGCACGACTCCGTCCAGACACTTGCCGTATTTTATAAGCTCGCGCGCGTAGCTGGAGCTTATATGCACCAGCGCGGGTTCCGCGGGAAGCACCACCGATTCGAGCCCGGCGATATCGCGGTTGATCGCATACATCTCCTGCTCGTATTCGTAATCGCCGCCGTTTCTTGCGCCGCGGACGATGACCGGAGATTTGTATTGCCTGCAAAAATCGGCAAGCAGCCCCGGGCATAGCTTAACACAGACGTTGCCGATATCCGCAGTCGCCGCTTTCAACGCTTCAACGCGTGCTTTTTCGCTGAAAAGCGAGGGCTTGTAGTGGCTTGCGGACACCGCGACGACCACCTTGGGGAACATCCCCGCGGCGCGTCGGATTATATTGACGTGACCGAGCGTGACCGGGTCGAACGTGCCGGAAATAACAGCGGTTATCATTTTGTTTCCTCCCCTTCCTCCGTCTCGCGGCGAAGAATGCTGACGTATGTCTTGCCGTAGCGGTAAAGCTTGGCGCGGAATCCCGCCGCCGGTTCGGGGACCCCGTCGCGCGCGGACTCGGCGACGATTATCGCGTCGTCCGTAAGCATATCGGAATATATAAGGCGTTTTATTATCTCGTCGAGCAGGTCGGGCGTATAGGGCGGGTCGAGAAAAACGAGCCCGAACTTTTCTTTGCCTGCGTTGCCGCGGATATACTCCTGCCAGTCGGCGCAGACCACGCGGCAGCTTTTGAAAAGCTTTGTCGCCGCGGCGTTGTCTTTTATGACGGCGCACGCCTTGCGTGAATTATCCGCAATGACCGCGAACCGCGCCCCGCGTGACAGCGCCTCCAGCGCCATCTGCCCGCTGCCGCCGAACAGGTCGAGCACGTTCCTGTCGGCAATATCGAACTGTATCGCCGAAAAAACGCCTTCCTTGCATATTTCGGTAGTGGGGCGGGTGTCGGTGCCTTCAAGCGTTTTAAGGCGTGTCCCCCGCGCCGTTCCCGTTATTATCCTCATCGTTATCCTTTCCGAAGTAGGCGGCTATCGCCTCCGCCGTTTCGCGGTTTATGCCGCCGACTTCCGCTATCTCGTCCGCCGACGCTTTTTTAAGCGCCTCCAACGTGCCGAAGTGCAGCAGCAGATCGTTCGCCCGTTTGGCGCCGACGCCCCTGATCTCCGTAAGACTGCTTTTCTTTACCGTCTTGCGGCGCTTCGCGTCCATAAGCGAAAGCGAATAGCGGTGTACTTCTTCCTGTATTTTGTATATGAACACGAACGCGTCCTGCCGGTTGAGCAGCGATATTTCGCCGCTGCCGTCCGTAAGCGTGCGCGTCTTGTGATGCTCGTCCTTTATCATACCGAACACCGGGATATCCAGCGGAATGCTTTGCAGCACTTCCTTTGCCGCGCCGACCTGCGTGACGCCGCCGTCGATAAGCAGCAGATCGGGGTATTCCCAGCCGGGTTCGTCGGCGTCGTGAGCGAAACGGCGGGCGAGGCATTCCGAAAGCGCCGCGATGTCGTTGCCGTCCGAAACCGTCTTTATATTGAACGCGCGGTATTTTTTCTTTGCGAACACGCCGTTTTCGATAACCACCATCCCGCAGCTCGTATATTCGCCGCCGGAATGCGAAACGTCGTAGGATTCGATCCGTTCCGGCACGACTTCGAGCGAAAGGAACTGCGCCAGCGAGACGAGGAAGTTTTTGTGCCTATCTTCGGACGCGCGCTTGTGGAGTATAAGCTCGCGAGCGTTGTCGTTCGCGCGGGAGGTGAGCGCGCGCATATCCCCTCTCTCCGGCAGGATCACGCGCACCCTGTACCCGGCGGAAAGCGAAAGCGAACCGGCGAGCAGTTCGGCGTCCGCGCGCTCCATCGGGAACCCGACGTAGACTTTTTTGGGGATGAAGCCGCGCAGCTCGTAATATCTTTTAAGAAGCGAGACCAGCGCCGCGGAGGAGATTATCTCGTCCGCGCCGAAAAAGAAGTTTTCGCGGTCGACTATGGCGCCGCCGCGGACGAACAGCAGCGTTACCGCGCTGCCGAGATCGTCGGCATAAACGCCGACCATATCCGCCTCCACGCCCGGAGCGCAGACGATCTGCTGCTTTTCGGCGAGTTTTTTAACGGCGTAGATGCAATCGCGCAGCTTCGCGGCAAGCTCGTAGTTGAGCCCGTCCGCTGCGGTCTGCATATCCTGCTCCAGCTGCTTTATAAGCGCGCTTCCGTCGCCGCGCAGCAGCTTTTCCGCGCGGGAGACCAGCGTTGCGTATTCGCGCGGGGACACGTTGCCTTTTATGCAAAGCCCGCAGCATCGCCCGATATGGTAATTCAGGCAGGGCCTGCCCTTGCCGATATCCTGCGGAAATTTTTTTTCGCAGGATGGCAGAGTGAAGGTTTTACGGACAGTTTCAAGGATGTCCCGCGCGACGTGATGCGACGAATAGGGCCCGAAATAGCGGGCGTTATCCTTTCCGCGGCGGTAGACGACCGAAAACCCGGGGTATTCCCCGCCGGAAAGCTTTATATAAGGATAGCCGCCGCCGTCCTTCAATTTGATGTTGTAGCGCGGCTGGAACTGCTTTATGAACTGGTTTTCCTGCACGAGCGCTTCCATTTCGGTGCGGGTATAATATACCTCGAAATCCGAAACCGAATCCACCATTCGCAGAGTCTTGCCGTGATGGTCGGCATATGGGGCGAAATAGGACGAGACGCGGTTGCGCAGCGCTTTGGATTTGCCGACGTAGATTATCCGCCCGGATTTGTTGTGCATTATATACACGCCCGGGGTAGCCGGGAGCAACCGGGCTTTTTCGTACAGTTCCTCTCGCGTCATTGGCTCACCTACAAAAAATGCCCTGAACCTATAAGCTCAAGGCGTTTGTTTTAAGTTTGATTATTCGTTGAACCCGCCGAGTATAAGATCGACAAGTCCGTCGACCGCTTCGGCTTCATCGCTGCCGTCGGCAAGGATCGTGATGATATCGCCTTTGGCTATGCCGAGCGAAAGAACGCCCAAAAGACTCTTCGCGTTGGCGCGTCTGTCGCTGTTTTCGACCCAGATCGAGCTGCGGTAAGAGTTGGCTTTTTGAATAAAGTATGTCGCAGGTCTGGCATGGAGCCCGACGGCGTTTTTGATCTCTATATTTTTAGTAGTCATTTAACATACCCCCATCGAACATTATTATACCAAACAGTTCGCGGCAAATCAATAAATATATCTACAAAATCAAAGGGACGGCGTGTTGTTTTTTTGTCGATAATATCTATTGCCGCACGCTTTCGTCCTTAAACCCGCATTTCGCGAGAGAAAACTCAAGCTCGCCGTTTTCCCATCTGACCGTTTGTTTTTCGCCGTAGACGAGTTTGGTGCCGCGCTCGGTGTAAAACGCGCCGAAGCGGCTGTAGCCGCTCGATTCCACCGTGAGCTCCAACTTAACGGTTTTGCCTCCGGCGGGCGAGGAATAGCGCACCTCGGCGATAACGGCGGGTATCTCCTCCGGTTCGCCTTCGATAACGAGCCGCACGGGATCGCCGCTTTTAAGCGTTTTCGCCGTCTCGACGGGAACTTCCTCGGCGGTGAGCTGCATCTGTGTGGCGGAGATCCGGGGAGTACCGATGAGTTCGCTGATCTCGGAACGGAAAATGATTATCGCCGCGGCGCAAATTACCGCCGCGATTATCGCAATATCGAGGATATTTATTCTGAATTTGCGGCTTTGCACCGTTTTATCCCCCTTTTTAAGCTTCTTTTGAATAATACTGAGCGCGGGTATATACCCCGAAGACCGAGCCCTGCAGCCCCAGCGTGAACCACAGCACCGCGAACGCGCGCGTATCGGCAAACGGGTCCGAGAACGCCAACGCCAGCACCGCCGTGATCGCGGACGCCGCAACGGCTCCGCAGACTATCGTCGCGCTGCGGGAATTATTGTAGCGAAGCGCGCCGAACGACCTTTGAAGCGAAAGCAGCAGCGCCGCCGCGAGGAGTATGAACGCGAACAGCGCTCCGAACACCGCGATCCCGGACGGCGATTCGCCGAGATGCAGCGAGATCGCGAACGTGCGGCGGATGCTGTTCGGCACCGCGCCGTAGCGAAGGTCTGCCAGCAGAGCGACCGCGGGTATTGCCGCGGCTCCGGCGAGCAGCGCGCCGCCCGGCGCCTTATGCGCGAACGTGAAATACGCGAGCACCGCCACGACGGCGAGCAGCGCGAACGAAACGTCGTCCTCCGTGACCGCGGCGGCAGTCATAAGCAGCAGCGCGGAGATCCCGAGCTTTCTGCCCCCGGGCGAAGCCAGCCGCGACAAGGCGAGCGGGACCGCCGGAAGGAAGAGAAAGAGCGGGTCTTTTATCGACGCGGCGCAGGACGTGAGCGCTATTACCGCGGAACGCAGACTTTCGGGATAGATGAGCCAGGAAACGCCGTTTACTATGCGGAAAGCCGCCGCCAGCGAAACGCCGAGGCAGATCACGTTGACCGCCTGCGCGACGAGCCGTTCCGAGCAGACTACGTTTTTGGTGATGAAATAGACGCACATACAGCAAAGCAGTTCCGGCGCGGGATCGCCGCCGCCCGTGATGACGAACAGCGCTTTTACGGCGAACACCGCGGCGAACGCCACGTCCGCCGTGCCGAACCGGAGATTACGCTTTAAGCGCAGGCATTTGAACAGGTATGACGCCAGCGTGCAGAGCAGCAGTATGACCAACTGCCGCCCCGGTATGACCGCCAGCAGCGCGATCGCGGAGAACAGCCCGAATTCCGGAACGTTGAATACAGCGAACGCGACCAGCGCGAGAAAGATCGCAAAAAGCACCCTTGCGGGTTCGACAAACAAAGTTAAGATGCCGCAGAGCGAGCCGAACAGAAACGCCAGCCCGGTTGCGTTCCTGCCCTTTTCGGGCAGGCAGAGCGAGGATTCGTTTATACCGAGGCAGACGCAGAGAAGCTGCCCGGTAACGCGCCCGTTGCCGAGCGCCGAAAGGATGCTTTTTTCGCCGAAAACCACCAATATGAGCCCAGCGACGAACGAAACCGCCGCGGTGGACACGCCGGATATCCCGATATCCCCTTCGCCGGAGGTATAGCGGCGAAGCAGGAAGATAGCGGCGGTATAAACGCCGTAGGTGAGCAGGAATACCCCGGCGGAGCGCAGCGAGGTTGCCAGGAAGCCGTCTTTAAGGGCGCGCAGCGCGTTGAACACGCGATTCCCGGCGAAGAACGAGGCGGCGGCGCCGCGCAACGTTTTTTGCTTTTTACGCTCCGAGCCGAACTGCCGCTTCAGCGGAGCGACCACTTTATCCGCAAAGAACGAATCGGTGCGCCGCACCGACGAGAGCAGCGGAGAAAGGAACCCGGATTCGAAGACCTTGACGATGAAAGCCGAAAGCCGCGAAGTCAACGACAAAACAAAGCTTTCACGCAAGACTGCGCGAAACCTTGTTTTGCGGTTCGTTTGTTTTCTTCTTCTCATGGCGGCTTTGACTCCGTATAATTCAGCCAAGCAGGTCGGGGCGTTTTTTGCCCGTTCTGTCAAGGCACTGTTTTTGTTTCCATTCCTCCTGCAGAGCGTGGTTGCCGTTTATAAGCACCTCCGGCACCTCCAGCCCTTCGAAAACGCGCGGGCGGGTGTATTGAGCGTGCTCCAGCAAGCCGTTCTGCAGACTTTCCTTTTCGAAGCATTCCGGCGAGGGGAGAACGCCTTCGACAAGGCGGGAAACGCAATCGACGACTATGGCGGCGGGCAGTTCGCCCCCGGTGAGCACGTAATTGCCCACCGAAAGCTCCTCGTCCACTTCCAGATCGATAATGCGTTCGTCGATCCCCTCGTAATGTCCGCAAAGCAGAATAAGGTTATCGTATCCGAGCAGCTCGCGGGCTTTGTTCTGGTC
This sequence comes from Clostridia bacterium, assembly GCA_017447445.1. Classification (GTDB taxonomy): domain Bacteria; phylum Bacillota; class Clostridia; order Oscillospirales; family CAG-382; genus Coliplasma. The sequence continues at coordinate 100,644 of JAFSNK010000008.1, forward strand.
GAACAGAGCGCCCTGCGGCGACATATAGATAACCCTTGTCGTTCCGCTTAAGCGGGATTTTACGGCGCGTATGCAGTCGACGGCGGGCTGGCACATCATAACCATACCGTAGCCGCCTCCGTAGGGCGCGTCGTCCACCTTGCGGTGTTTATCCAGCGTGTAATCGCGTATGTCCGTGCAGGTAACGGAGATCAATCCCTTTTCCCTCGCGCGGCCGATAATGCTGGCGTTGAATACCGGTTCGAGAGCGCCGGGAAAAAGCGTAAGCACTTCGAAGTTCATAACGCCTACGCCTCCGTCCCTTCCAAAAATCGGATGGTTATCCCTTTTTCGGTATCCTTGTTTAACACGAACTCCCTGACCGCGGGCACGATGCAGTTCCTTTCGCCCTCGACGTAGTAAAGCTCGGAAGCGGCGCCCTCCTCGATGCGGGCGAGCTTGCCCACCACCCTGCCGGTATCGGCGTCGATAACGTCGAGCCCGATAAGGTCGTCGTTGAAGCAGACCCCTTCCGGGAGCTTTATATCCTCGCGGTCGAACCAGACGGTGTGCCCGGTAAGAGCCGAAGCGCTCGTCCTGTCCTCGTATCCGGCGAAGATCACGGTGGAGAGCGATTCGCGGAGCTCCTTTACCTCCAGCGGGCGGGCGCCTTTATTATCGAGATAAAGGTACTTTACGCCGGAAAGGAAAGATATGCTGTCGCACCAGCAATCGAACCGCAGTTCGCCCTTCAGCCCGCGCGGGGAATTAAGGCGCCCCGCTTCAAGAAAGCGCTTCATCAGATAATGTCGACGATAACGCGCTTGTTCTCCTTCGCGGCGGCGGCGCGCATCACGGTGCGGATGCTTTTGGCGATCTTGCCTTCCTTGCCGATCACCCTGCCCATATCGCGTTTAGAGACGGAAAGTTCGAGCACCACGGTGTCGCCGCTGACCTTTTCTGTCACGCTGACGGCGTCGGGATCCTCGACAAGCGCTTTCGTGATGTCGATGAGTATTTGCTTCATTACTCCAACACTCCACTCTTTTTGAGCAGCGCTCTTACGGTTTCGGTGGGCTGTGCGCCGTTGGCGATCCACTTCTTTGCCTTTTCCGGATCGACCTTGATCTCGGACGGTTCGGTCATCGGATTGTAGAAACCGATCTCTTCGATAAATCTGCCGTCACGGGGATATCTCGAATCCGCGACGACGATCCTGTAGGTGGGTGCTTTCTTCGCGCCCATTCTTCTGAGTCTGATCTTAACTGCCATTTTTGTTTCCTCCGTATATGGAAAATATTATTTATTAAAAGGGAAACTTGAATTTTCCTCTTTTTCCTTTTTTGCCCGAAAACTGCTTCATAAGCTGTTTCGTCTGTTCGTACTGCTTCAAAAGACGGTTCACGTCCTCCACCTTCGTGCCGCTGCCGGCGGCGATGCGCCGCTTGCGCGAGGAATTCAGAACGTCCGGATGGTCGCGCTCGTAGGGCGTCATCGAAAGAATGATCGCTTCCGTGCGGGAGACCGCCTTTTCGTCGATCTTTGCGTTATTGAGCTGCGAGGGCTTTATTCCCGGCATCATTCCGAGCAGCGATTCCATGGAGCCCATATCTTTTATCATGGAGAACTGCTCCAGAAAGTCGGTAAGCGTGAAGCTCTGCTCGCGCAAGCGCTTTTCCATCTCCGCCGCTTTCTTTTCGTCGATCTGCTGTTCCGCCTTTTCGATAAGGGTGAGCACGTCGCCCATACCGAGTATGCGGGAAGCCATCCTGTCCGGGTGGAACGGTTCGAGGCAATCCAGCTTTTCTCCGGTGCCGATGAATTTAATGGGTTTTCCGGTGATATATTTAACGGAAAGCGCGGCGCCGCCGCGAGTGTCGCCGTCCATTTTGGTGAGTATGACGCCGGTTATATCCAGAAGCTCGTTGAAGCTTTCGGCGACGTTCACGGCATCCTGACCTGTCATCGCGTCGACGACAAGCAGTATTTCCGTAGGTTCGACAGCGCTCTTGATACGGCGAAGCTCGTCCATAAGCTCCTCGTCGACGTGCAGTCTGCCCGCCGTGTCGATAATAACGATATCGTGCCCGTATTTTATCGCGTGCTTAACTGCGAGTTCGGAAGTTTCCACCGGGTCCGCCGTGCCGCGTTCAAACACCGGGACGCCGACCTGTTCGCCGACCACCTGAAGCTGTTTTATCGCCGCGGGACGGTAGATGTCGCAGGCGACGAGCAGCGGGTTCCTTCCCTGCTTGCGGAACATACGCGCAAGCTTTGCGGAATGGGTAGTCTTGCCCGAGCCCTGAAGACCGCACATAAGTATCACGGTAGGCGGTTTGGGCGAAATATTTATCTTCTGGTTCGTCCCGCCCATGAGCTTGATAAGCTCTTCGTTTACTATTTTAACGATCTGCTGCGCGGGAAGCAGGCTTTCAAGCACCTCTTTGCCGACGGCGCGTTCCGAAACGCGGCTGATGAACTCTTTTACCACTTTGAAGTTTACGTCGGCTTCCAGGAGCGCAAGCTTTATCTCGCGCATGCCCGCCTTGACGTCGGCCTCCGTGAGCTTGCCCTTGCTGCGGAACTTGGCGAACGCCTGGGACATTTTATCTACAAGACTTTGAAACATTACAGTTCTCCGATTATTTTTTCCGCAAGTGACCTTGCTTCGGCGATATCGCCGCTGTTGATTATCTGCGCGGCGTACGAATCGATCCTCTGAGAGCGTTCCGCGATGCCGAGCGCGGATTCGAACGCTTTCAGTTCCGCCACCGAACGCTTTATCGAATCGCGCACGCCCTGGCGGGTGAGCCCGCAGTTTTCGCCGATCTCGGCGAGAGAGAGATCCTCGTTATAATACAGATCGGCAAGATCGCGGTTCTTTTCGGAAAGCAGACCGCCGTAAACGTCCAGCAGGCGGCAGATATACGCCCTGTCATCCGTTGACATTTATGCGCTTCCCCTTTCAGAAAACAAATCTGTAAAGTAATTTCCTTTACAGACTTGTATTATACAATACCGGACCGTGTTTGTCAATAGGTTTTTTGCGTTATTTTTAAGCTGCAAACGCTGTTTTCGCAATATAAGACCGCGCTGTCGCCGCTTTGAAGCGCGCCTTTGAGCAATTCGGCGGAGATAGCGTCCTCGGCGGCAGAAAGCGCCCTGCGGCAGACCGCGCGCGCCCCGCGCGCCCCCTGCGAGGCGTTTGCGGCGAACCCCGGCGCGAATTCGAGCGATATCCCGCGCGCCGCCATACCGCGTTTAAGCTCCCCGAGCCGCAGTTCGGCGATCTTTATTATATCCTCCCGCGTGAGCTCGCGGAAGCGTATCACCTCGTCCACCCTTTCGGCGATCTCCGCGGGGAGCGAAGGATCACGCATGGGCGGCTCGCTTTTCCGCGCGAATCCTATGCTTTGGCTTGCCGCCGGAGTATCGCAGGTGAACACCAGCAACGAATCGGCGAACGAGACCGTCTCGCCCTCCGAATCGGTGAGCGTGCCTTCCTCGGCGAGCTGAGCAAGCAGCGCGCGGACGTCCGGGTGCGCTTTTTCGATACCGTCGAACAGCACGAGCGTATACGGCTCGCGGCGAACGCGTTCGGTAAGCCGTCCGCCCTCGCCGTGCCCGATATAGCCCGCGGGGGCGCCGATCAGTTTGGAAACGCAGTGCGGTTCGGTGAATTCGCTCATATCTATACGGAAAAACGAATTGCCGCCGGGGAACACCGATTCCGCAAGCGCGCGTGCGCATTCCGATTTCCCCGCCCCGGGCGCCCCGGCGAAGAGGAACGAGACCGTGCGTTCACCCGGGCGGACGCCGGACCTTGCCCTTATGACCGCCCTCGCAAGAGCGCGCACGGCTTCGTCCTGTCCGATCACGCGGCGTGCAAGCTCCGTTTCAAGCGTGAGCAGCCGTTCCGAACCGCCTCCGCGGATCACCTCCGCGGGGACTCCGGTGCGCCGTTCGACGGCGGAAGCGATATCGTCCGCCGAAACGGAGATCGGGCTTTCGCCCTTTGCGGCGCTGCGGCGGCAGGCGGCGGCTTCGTCCAGCAGATCTATCGCTTTATCGGGCAGGAAGCGGTCGGCGATATAGCGCGAGGAGAGCGAGACCGCGGCTTCCACGGCGGAAGCTTCGAACACGACTCCGTGATGCTTTTCGTACTTGTCCTTTATACCCATAAGCATCTCGCGGCACGCCGCGGCGGAGGGCTCGCGCACACGGACGGTCTGGAATCTCCGTGCGAGCGCTTTGTCGCGTTCGATGCTTTTGCGGTATTCGCGCAGGGTGGTGGCGCCGATAAGCCGTATCTCCCCTCTTGCGAGCGCGGGTTTTATGATGTTCGAAGCGTCTATCGCGCCCTCGGCTCCGCCCGCGCCGACCAGCGTGTGTATCTCGTCGACGAAAAGGATGACTTCTCCGGAGGAGCGCGCCTCGTCCAGCAGTTTTTTTATTTTTTCCTCGAATTCGCCGCGGTATTTCGTGCCGGACACGACTGAGGACAGCTCCAGACTCATAACGCGCTTGCCGCGCAGTTCGTCCGGGACTTCGCCGCGCGCCACGCGGGAGGCGAGCGCTTCGACTATCGCCGTTTTGCCCACCCCCGCCTCGCCTATAAGGCAGGGATTGTTTTTCGTGCGGCGCAGCAGGATGCTTATCACCTGCTCCTCCTCGTCTTCCCGCCCGAGCACCGGATCGAGCATACCCGCGCGTGCGCGCGCGGTGAGGTCCGACGCCATCGAATCGAGCAGCGGCGTGGGCGTTGATCCCGCCGCGCGTTCCGCGCCGGGGCGGTCTTCCTCCCCGGGCACCGGGCGGGGATCGGGCTCGCCGAACAGGTTATAGAGCGTTTCCGAAAGCTCCGCCACGTCGACTCCCGCGGAAGTCAGTATCCGCACCGCGAGGCATTCCTCGTCCAGCAGCGCCATAAGCAGGTGCTGCACCCCCACCGCCTTGTATCCTCCGCGGACGGCGACCAGCCCCGACCGCAGCAGGATGCGGCGCATTACCGGAGTGAGATCGCCCGCGGTCACCGCGGAAGGCACGCCCAGCCCTGAAATGCCTATTATGCGCGCCCGGATATCCTCCGCTTTCGCGCCGCGCTCCGAAAGCAGTTTATAAACCGTCGTGTCGCCGACCGAAAGCAGCCCCAGAAGCAGATGCTCGCTCCCCACGCAGGAATGCCCCAACTCACGCGCGGACTCCAGCGAAGCGGAGACCGCCCTTTTTGCGGGATCGGAGAATTTTTTGATCATATCGCCCACGCGATATACATCCCCTTTCATACGAAGATTATGTAAAAACCGCAAAAAAGGTTAGCGCAACCCCTTTATTTTTCGCTTTTTATGTGATATACTGTTTGTAACGACCGGGAAAGGAGTGATAGCGTTGCCCGAAAAGCCGGAAAACGCGGCGCCGCGCAGGCACGCCGCAAAAAGCGGGGAAAAAGAAGAAGTCCGCAGAAACGACGCCGGAACGAAGATACTTGCGTTCGTAATAGTATTATTGGGCTTTTACGTGGTCATCAGTCTGTTTATCGCCGGATTCGTCTATTATTCCTTTAACGACACCGCGAAAAACACCGAGATCTATTCGGTACGCGTGGTTTATGACGAAAACACGCTGCATTCGATAAACGCGCAGACGGCGAACAACGAATACGGGCTTTATATACCGTTCTCCTATCTTTCCGAGCTCTGCCCCTTCGGCATCGCCGGAGACGGCGACGACATTACGATGTTCCTTATCGGCAGCGACAACCGCATACGCTTTCGCCGCAACTCCTCGCTGATAGTCATTAACGACAACCCCATACGCATCTCCGCCCCGCTGCTCACACGGGAAAGCGACGGCGAATTCCTTATTCCCATAGTGCTTATCGAAAACTACATAAACGGAATAGACGTTAAATACGACAAGGATAAAATGATATGCTACATCAACGCCGAGGGGCCGAAAGCGGACGTTTCGCTTAAACTGCTTTTGCCGGAGGAGATGCAGCCCGCCTATTTCCCCGAATCGTACAAGACCTATAAGCCCGACGAATCCTCGGAGCCGGATATTCCTTAAACGTATTGAAAACGCCGCGTTCTTCCGAGCGCAAAACAAAAACCGACTGATCGGTTCGTATCAGTCGGTTTTTTGTATTTTCTGCAAGGGCAGAAGTCTTGATCACTCCGCCTTTTCCTCGGGTTCGGCTGCCTGCTCGGGAGCTTCTTCCTTCGGTTCCGCCTTCGGTTCCGCCTTCGGAGCGGCCTTGCGCGGCTTGCGCGCGGCGGGCTTCTTCTCTTCCGTCTTGGCTTCAGTCTTGGCTTCCGCCTTAGCTTCCGTCTTCGGTTCGACCTTGGCTTTCTTCGGTTCGGCTTTGGCTTTCTTCGGTTCCTCGTAGACCTTTTCGGCTCCGACGAGCTCGACTATAGCCATTTCCGCGCCGTCGCCCCTTCTGGGACCGATCTTGAGAACGCGGGTGTAGCCGCCGTTTCTTTCATCGTAAAGAGGAGCGATCTTGGTGAAGAGCTTGTAAACGACGCTTTCCTTTTTGAGGAACGCGATCGCCTGACGTTTGGCGACAAGAGTGTTCTTCTTGCCGAGAGTTATCATTTTATCCGCAAGCGCGGCGACTTCCGCGGCGCGGGTAGCGGTTGTCTCTATTTTGCCTTTTTCAAGCAGAAAAGTGACCATGCCCCTGAGCATAGACATTCTATGCGCGGTAGGTCTGCCTAATTTTCTTGTACCGGGCATTTTAAATGTGCCTCCTTATTTGATTTGTTACCGCAGGGAACCCCGTTCGGGGGCTCAGTCATCCGATTTACGAAGCGAAAGCCCCAGGGACTGCAGCTTCTGGATGACTTCTTCCAGCGACTTTTTGCCGAGGTTGCGTACTTTCATCATATCTTCCTCGGTCCTGTTGATAAGATCTTCGACGGTGTCGATGCCGGCTCTCTTCAGGCAGTTGAAGCTCCTTACCGACATATCGAGTTCCTCGATAGTCATTTCGAGCACCTTTTCTTTTATCGTTTCTTCCCTATCGACCATGATCTCGGTGTTCTTGGCTTCGTCGGAAAGCTCTATAAAGAGGTTGAGGTGTTCGTTAAGGATCTTCGCGGCGAGAGAGACCGCCTCTTTCGCGTCGATGGTGCCGTTGGTGGTTACGTCGAGTTCGAGCTTGTCGTAATCGGTTATGTTGCCGACGCGGGTGTTGGATACGACGAAGTTCGCCTTAAGGACGGGGGTGAAAATCGAATCGGTGTAGAGAACGCCGATAACGGGGTTTTCGACCATCGCCTTGTTTTTATCGGACGAAACGTATCCTCTGCCGTGCTCGAAAGTAATCTCCATAAAGAAGGGAGCTCCCGTTTCGACGGTAGCAATGTGGTGATCGGGGTTGAGTATCTCTATATCCGAATCCGTTTGTATATCGCCGGCGGTGACTTCGCCGCCGCGAGCGTCGATCACGCAGGTCTTGGGCTGCTGGCAATGAAGTTTTGCGATTATGCCCTTGACGTTGAGTATGATCTCGGGGACGTCTTCTTTAACGCCGGGGACGGTGGAGATCTCGTGGAGAACGCCGTCTATCTTAACGCTGGAAGCGGCAACGCCGGGCAGCGAGCTTAAAAGCACGCGGCGAAGCGAATTGCCGAGCGTGATCCCGTAACCTCTTTCAAGCGGTTCTACCACGAACACGCCGTGAGTCCCGTCTTCGCTGAGTTCCGCGGTAACGATATTCGGCCTTTCGATTTCGATCATTCTGTATTCCTCCTCGTAATGTTGGGCTTCTGAAAATACAGAAGCGATTATTTCGAGTAAAGCTCGACGATAAGGTGCTCTTCGAACGGGAAGTCAACGTCTTCTCTCTTCGGAAGCTCCTTGATCGTGGCAACGATGTTTTCTTTATCGACGTCCATCCAGGCAGGTACTGTCCTTGCGGTGATATTCTCGATAAGCATTTTAAATTTTTCGAGTTTGCGGCTGGAGTCCTTAAGCGCGACCACGTCGCCCTTCTTGACTTCATAGGAAGGGATATTGACCTTCTTGCCGTTTACGGTGAAATGTCCGTGAAGAACGAGCTGGCGTGCTTCCCTGCGGCTCTCCGCCATACCCATACGGTAAACTACGTTGTCGAGTCTGCGCTCGATCATGGTGAGAAGGTTCTCGCCGGTCTGGCCTTCTTTTCTGTCGGCCTTTTCAAAGTAGTTCTTAAACTGCTTTTCCAGAATGCCATAGTACCTTTTAGCTTTCTGCTTTTCACGAAGCTGAAGACTGTATTCTTTGGGTCTTCTTCTGCCGTTGCCCGCGCCGTGCTGACCGGGAGCGGTAGCTCTGCGGGAAAGTGCGCATTTATCGCTGCTGCATCTTTCGCCTTTAAGATAAAGCTTGGTGCCTTCCCTGCGGCAAAGCTTGCAGGCAGGTCCTGTGTATCTTGCCATAAATAACCTCCGTTAAATCGTTATACGCGCCTTCTCTTGGGCGGTCTGCAACCGTTGTGAGGGATCGGCGTAACGTCTTTGATAAGCGTGATGTCGAGACCGGCGACCTGAAGAGATCTGATCGCGGCTTCTCTTCCCTGTCCGGGACCTTTGACAAAGACTTCGACTGTCTTCATGCCGTGTTCGATAGCGGCTTTTGCGGCAGTTTCGGCAGCCATCTGAGCTGCAAAGGGGGTGGATTTTCTGGAACCTCTGTAACCGAGTTCACCGGCGGAAGCCCACGATACCGCGTTGCCCTGCATATCAGTGATGGTAACGATGGTGTTGTTGAAGCTGGACTGGATGTGCGCCTGTCCTCTTTCGATGTTCTTTCTTTCGCGGCGTCTCTTGACAGCCGTCTTTTTCTGAACTTTTGCCATACTTTATCGCTTGCCTCCTTTACTTCTTCTTGTTCGCGATAGTCTTGACCGGGCCTTTTCTGGTCCTGGCGTTGGTTTTGGTCCTCTGACCGCGAACAGGAAGGCCTTTTCTGTGGCGGGTGCCGCGGTAGCAGTCGATCTCGGTCATTCTCTTGATATTGAGAGCGACTTCTCTTCTGAGATCTCCTTCGACGATATAGTCGTTTTCTATAACGTCACGCAGCTTCGCCACGTCTTCCTCGGAAAGATCCTTAACTCTGGTATCAGGGTTAATGCCGGTCTTTTTGAGGATCTCGTTGGAACGGCTTCTGCCTATACCGTAGATATAGGTAAGACCGATCTCTACTCTTTTTGCGTTGGGGATGTCAACACCGGAAATACGAGCCATAGTTTACTCTCCTATCCTTGTTTCTGCTTGTGCTTGGGATTTTCGCAAATGACCATAACTTTTCCTTTGCGCTTTATGATCTTGCATTTCTCGCACATTTTCTTAACAGAAGGTTTTACTTTCATTTTATTACCTCCATTTATTTAGCTCTGAATGTGATTCTGCCCTGCGAGAGGTCGTAGATGGAAACCTCCACCGTGACTCTGTCGCCGGGGACGACCTTGATGTAGTTCATACGCATTTTTCCCGAAATATGCGCCGTGACTATATGGCCGTTCGTGAGTTTTACTTTGAATACCGTGTTGGGAAGCACCTCTATAACGGTGCCTTCGCATTCGATTACGTCGCTTTTAGCCAGAATAATTCCTCCTTTGTTACATCGGTGAGCCGGATGTTTCGCCGTGCCGCGCAATGAATTCGCGGATGAGGCGGTTGGTGAAATGCGCCGCTTCGATGCGGCGATCCTCCTCCGGCACCCAGTCGACAAGCTTTAAATGCTTCAACTTTTTCTTTTTGGGGGCTTCGACCTTGCGTGTGCGTCCGTCGGCTGTAAGAACAAAGCCGTCCTCCGGGGCAAAGCCCGTTATAACGCACAGATTGCCTTTATCGCGCCCCGCCAAAGACAGCGCGAGACGTCCTGTAAGATCATCCATTACGATACCCCGCTATGCCGGATCGGTGAGTATCAACACGCCGTTATCGGTTATCGCAACGGTGTTTTCGTAATGCGATGAAAGCTTTCCGTCGGCGGTGACGACCGTCCATTCGTTGGCGAGCACGCGCACCTCCCAGGTGCCGGCGTTGATCATCGGTTCGATCGCTATCGTCATCCCCGGGCGGAGCCGCAGGCCGTGGCCCGCGCTGCCGTAGTTGGGGACTTCCGGATCCTCGTGGAGATCGTGCCCTACGCCGTGACCGACGTATTCGCGCACCACCGAGTAACCGAAGCTTTCGGCGTATTCCTGCACCGCGTGCCCTATATCGCCGAGCCGCGCGCCTTCTTTTATGGCGGCGATCCCTTGATAAAAGCACTGCCTGGTGACTTCGATGAGCTTTTTCGCCTCGGCGGATACCTCGCCAACGGTGAACGTCGCCGCACAGTCGCCGTGGAAGCCCTTGTAGTAAGCCCCGACGTCTATTTTAACGATGTCGCCGTTTTTGAGCACCCGCGTATTTGACGGTATGCCGTGGATTATCTCGTCGTTGACACTGATGCACGCCGAAGCCGGAAAACCGCCGTAGCCCAGGAAAGAGGGCTTTGCCCCGTGTGAAAGGATGCACTTTTTTATCTCGCGGTCTATCGCCGCGGTCGTCACGCCCTCGCGGACGTGTTCACCGCCGACTTCCCGCGCGATAGCGGCGATCCTTCCGGCGTCGCGCATGCGGGTGATCGAATCACCCGATTTCAAAGTAATCATATTCCGAGGGCCTCTCTAACCAGGGCGGTGACTTCGGCGGGAGCGCCGCATCCGTCGACCGCTTTCAGAAGGCCCTTATTGGTGTAGTAACCGATAAGCGGTTCTGTTTCGGCGTGATAAACGCCGAGTCTGTGAAGCACTACCTCCGGCTTGTCGTCCTCGCGATGGATGAGCTTCGCGCCGCATCTGTCGCAGGTGACGCCGTCCGCCGACGGGTTGTACTTTACGTGGTAGCTTGCTCCGCACGCGGAGCAGAGACGCCTGCCGCTCATACGCTCGACAATGGCTTCGTCGGGGACCGCGATATCGAGAACGCAGTCGATGCGAACGCCCATTTTTTCAAGCGCTTCCGCCTGAGGGACCGTGCGGGGGAACCCGTCCAGAATAAAGCCGTTTGCGCAATCGCTTTCGGCAAGTCTTTCGCGGATTATCCCGATAACGACCTCGTCGGAAACGAGCGAGCCCTCGTCGATGGCGGCCTTTGCGGCGAGCCCGAGTTCCGTACCCGCCTTCATCGCCGCGCGCAGCATGGCGCCGGTGGAAAGCTGGGGGATCCCGAGTTCATCCGAAATTATCTCCGCCTGTGTGCCCTTTCCCGCGCCGGGAGGGCCGAAGAGGATGATATTCATTATATCATGCTCCTTAATCGAGGAAGCCCTTGTAGTGGCGCATCGTGATCTCGCTTTCGAGTTCCCGGGTGGTTTCGAGCGCGACGCTTACGATAATTATCATCGAAGTACCGCCGAACACGAGGTAGGTGAGAGCTTGCTGACCGGTCCACGCGAGGAGGACGGGGAAGATCGCCATGAACGAAAGGAAGAAAGCGCCGATAAGCGTGACTCTGTTAACGACTTTTTTGATATAGTCGGAGGTGGGCTTGCCGGGACGGTATCCGAGTATGGTGCCGCCGTTTTTCTTAAGGTTGTTCGATACCTCCACCGCGTTGAACGAGATGGAAAGGTAGAAATAAGCGAACGCAACGATAAGGACGAACAGCGTGATCACGTAGAACGGATATTCCGACTGCGAGGAGAAGAAATCGTTCACGCCCTGCTTCCAGGAGGGGAATATGAGCGCGAGCGTAGCCGGCATCATAACCACCGCGTTAGCGAAGATTATCGGCATAACGCCGCTCATAAGCACCTTGATGGGGAGCGAGGTGTTCATACCGCCGTACATCTTCCTGCCGACCTGACGTTTTGCATACTGCACGTTGAGGCGGCGTTCGGAATTGGAGAAGAACACGGTGAGCGTAACGATGATGAGAAGCATGAGTATCGCGACGAGCACCCAGAGTATGCTGGATATGAGCTTGCCGGTCTGAGCTCCGTCGGAGATAATGGCGTACATCGTCATAATAAGCGAAGCGCCTCTGGAGACGATGTTGGCAAGCAGGATCATGGAGATACCGTTGCCGATGCCCTTTTCGTCGATCCTTTCACCGACCCACATAACGATGTAGGCGCCGGCGGTAAGGCAGACGACGATGACGAGTCCGGGGAACCAGCCGTCCGGGATAAGACCTTCGTAAGAGTTCTTAACGGTGACGTAGTAGCCGTAGCCGGTAATGGCAGCGAGAACTATCGTCATATAACGGGTGATGCGCTGGAGTTTGTTCTGCCCTTCGGGATCCTTGGACCAGGCTTCCCACTTCGGAATAGCGATGGAGAGAAGCTGGACGACTATGGACGCCGTGATGTAGGGGCTGACGTTCAAAGCGAAGATGGTGCCCTGCGAGAACGCATAGCCGGACAGCATATTGAAGTATCCGAACAGCGAAGAGCTCGCTTCCTGCATACGGACCGCGAGTTCGGTACCGTTGATATACGGCACCGGAACGGCGGAACCGAGGCGGTAAAGAACTATTATCATAAGAGTGAACAGTATCTTTTTCCGCAGATCGGGGACCTTCCACGCATTTGTGAAAATGCGGAACATTATACCACCTCAGCCTTTCCGCCCGCCGCCTCGATCTTCTCTTTGGCAGAAGCCGAGAAAACGGCTGCTTTAACTGTGAGTGCCTTGGTGAGTTCGCCCTTGCCGAGCACCTTGAGCCCGTCAAACGCGTTTTTGATGGTTCCGTTTTCAAGAAGGGTGTTTATATCGACTGTCGCACCGGATTCGAATTTATCAAGCTTATCCAGATTGATAATGGCGTAATTCTTCGCGAAGTGATTGGTGAATCCCCTCTTCGGCAGCTTTCTGTAGATAGGAAGCTGACCGCCCTCGAAGCCGGGCCTTACACCGCCGCCGGAGCGAGCGTTCTGACCCTTGTGCCCTTTGCCTGCTGTTTTACCGTTACCGCTGCCCGCGCCTCTGCCTTTTCTGAAGTTGGCTTTAACGGAACCGGCGGCCGGAGAAAGTTCGTGAAGTTTCATAACTTTTTCCTCCTTTCAGTTACTCAGCAGCTTCGACACTGATGAGGTGAGAAATAAGGTTGATCTTGCCTTCGACGGCGGCGTCGTTTTCGACCACCTTAACGTCGCCTATCTTGCGCAGCCCCAGAGAATTCGCGGTGAGTATGTGGCTGTTCTTGCGGCCGATCAGACTTTTTGTAAGAGTGATTTTGACTTTTGCCATTTTCGTACCCCCCTGTTCAGAGCGCTTCGACGCTTATGCCGCGCATCTGGGCGACCTGTTCAGCGTCGCGGAGCTGCATGAGCGCGTTGAAAGTCGCCTTAACGACATTTGCGGGGTTGCCGGAGCGCAGCGACTTGCCGCGGATATCGCGGATGCCCGCGCTGTCGAGCACGGCACGCATGGTGCCGCCGGCGATGATGCCGGTACCGGCGGATGCGGGTTTGAGAAGCACTCTGCCCGCGCCGTATTCACCGATGACCTCGTGCGGGATCGTAGTCCCTTTGAGCGAGATGGTGACTATATTCTTCTTGGCGGCTTCGATCGCCTTGGAGATAGCGTCCGGGACTTCGGCGGCCTTGCCCGTGCCGTAGCCGATGTGTCCGGCGCCGTCGCCCACTACGACGAGAGCCGAGAAGCGGGCGATACGACCGCCCTTGACCGTCTTCGATACGCGTTTGGTATCGATGAGAGTCTCTTTAAGTTCGAGTGTGCTGAAATCCTGCTTCATAATACCCTCCTTAGAACTTCAATCCGGCTTCGCGCGCGGCTTCCGCAAGCGCTTTCACGCGGCCGTGATAGAGGTAACCGCCCCTGTCGAACACGACTTCGGAAATGCCCTTGTCGAGTGTTCTTTCGGCAATGAGCTTGCCGACCTTCTTGGCGGATTCAACGTTCGCGCCTTCGCTGCCGAATTCCTTTTCGGTGCTGGACGCGGCGACGAGGGTCTTGCCGACTGTATCGTCGATCACCTGCACATAGATGTTATCGTTGGAACGATAAACGCAAAGGCGGGGTCTTTCGGGAGTGCCGGAGATTTTGGATCTGACTCTCTTGTGTCTGTAAAGTCTTTTTTCGTTTTTATTATCACGAGATACCATTTCTTATTATTCTCCTTTCCCTTATTTGCCTGCTTTGCCGGCTTTGCGCCTGATCTTCTCGTCGGAGTACTTGATACCCTTGCCGAGGTACGGTTCGGGAGGTCTTTTTCCTCTGATCTCGGAAGCGAGCTGGCCGACCTGCTGTTTGTTTGCGCCGTTGATCACGATGATATTGGGCTGCGGCACTTCGAAGGTGATCCCTTCGGGTTCTTCGAAAACGACGGGATGGGAATAACCGATGTTGAGCACGAGCTTCTTCCCTTCCTTGGCGGCCTTGTAGCCGACGCCGTTGATCTCGAGCTGTTTCTTGTAGCCGTCGGTAACGCCGACTACCATATTGTTGATAAGGGACCTGGAAAGGCCGTGAAGCGATTTATGCTCCTTGCTTTCGGAAGGACGGTTGACGGTGAGAACGCCGTTTTCGATCCCTACCTGCATCGCGGGGCTGATCTGTTCGCTTAATGTCCCCTTGGGGCCGGTAACTGTCACGAGGTTGGTTTCGCTGACTTCTACTTTTACGCCGGCGGGGATATTGATGTGCATTCTGCCTATTCTTGACATTTCGTGACCCCCTTACCAGATGAACGCCAGCACTTCGCCGCCGACATTCTGTTTGCGCGCTTCTTTATCGGTCATGATGCCCTTGGAGGTGGAAATGATGGCGATGCCGAGTCCGTTCTTGACCTTGGGGAGATCCTGACTGGAAGCGTAGATGCGAAGACCGGGTTTGGATACTCTGCGAAGACCCTGGATGATCCTCTGCTTGTTTGCGCCGTACTTAAGGGTGACGTTTATAACGCCCTGTTTGTTATCCTCGGTAACGGTGTAATCCTTGATATAGCCCTCATCGAGAAGGATCCGGGCGATTGCCTTTTTCAAATTCGAGGCAGGTATTTCAACAGTTTCGTGCTTTGCGGTGTTCGCATTGCGGATCCTGGTGAGCATATCTGCAACAACGTCTGTAATCTGCATATCCTGTTCCTCCTCTTACCAGCTTGCTTTCTTCACTCCGGGGATCTGGCCCTTATAGGCGAGTTCCCTGAAGCATATACGGCAGATGCCGTATTTGCGAAGATACGCGTGCGGTCTGCCGCATATCTTGCATCTGTTATATTTGCGGGTGGAAAATTTCGGCTCTCTCTGCTGTTTGAGCACCATTGCTTTCTTTGCCATTTTTAATCCTCCCTCTTATTCCTTGGCGAACGGAGCGCCGAGCAGCGAAAGGAGTTCCTTCGCTTCCTCGTCGGTGTTCGCGGTGGTAACAAATATAATGTCCATGCCCCTGACCTTATCGATCTTGTCGTATTCAATCTCGGGGAATATGAGCTGTTCCTTAAGCCCTACGGAGTAGTTGCCCCTGCCGTCGAAGGCGTTGGGGTTGATACCCTTGAAGTCCCTCACGCGCGGGAGCGCGATATTGAAGAACTTGTCGACGAATTCATACATATTCTCGTGACGAAGGGTGACCTTTGCGCCGATCTTCATACCGGCGCGGAGCTTGAAGTTCGAAACCGACTTCTTCGCAACGGTCGGGACCGCCTTCTGTCCGGTGATCATGGTGAGATCGCCGATGATGTTGTCGATTATCTTGCTGTTGTCCTTGGCTTCGCTTTCGCAGCAGTTGATGACGACCTTTTCAAGACGCGGGATCTGCATCGGGCTCTTGTAGTTGAACTTCTTCATCAACGCGGGAGCAACGTCGCTCTTATAATACTCTTTAAGTCTTGACATTGTAAACCTCCCAATCAAAGCGTGTTGCCGCATTTTACGCAAACGCGGGTTCTTTCGCCGTCGGCGTTCTTCACGCGCCTTACTCTGCGGCCTGCCTGGCAGGTCGGGCAGTAAAGCATCACCTTGGACGCGTAGATGGCGCCTTCGGTTTTAATGATCCCGCCGGGATCGCCCTGTTTTCTGGGCTTGACGTGTTTGGAAACGACATGGACGCCCTCTACGATCACTTTACCTTCGGAAGGGGAAACGCCGATGACCTTGCCCACGGCCTTTTCTTCGCCGTTGGCGTATTTTCCGGAGATCACAACGACGGTGTCGCCGGTTTTGATGTGCATTTTACTCATTCTTAACGCCTCCTCATACCACTTCGGGTGCGAGCGAGAGGATCTTCATATATCCTTTTTCGCGCAGTTCCCTTGCGACCGGGCCAAAGATACGGGTGCCCTTGGGCTCCTTATCGTCCTGGATAAGGACGGCCGCGTTGTCGTCGAAGCGGACGTACGATCCGTCGCTTCTTCTGGTGGGCTGAACGGTCCTGACAACGACTGCCTTGACCACGTCGCCCTTCTTCGCCACTCCGCCCGGAGCGGCTTTTTTAACGGAGCAAACGATAACGTCGCCTACTCCGGCGTAGCGTCTGCCGGTACCGCCGAGAACTCGGATGCACAACAATTCTTTTGCGCCGGTGTTGTCAGCGACCTTAAGACGAGACTCCTGCTGTAACATTGTGTACCTCCTGAATTACTTGGCCTTCTCGATGATTTCGACGAGGCGCCAGTTTTTGTCTTTGGAAAGCGGACGCGTTTCCATTATAAGAACCTTGTCGCCGACGGCGGCTTCGTTCTTTTCGTCGTGCGCTTTGAAACGTACCGTTCTCTTAACTATCTTTTTGTAGAGAGGATGCTTAACGTTGTCGCGTATCGCAACTACGACAGTCTTATCCATTTTGTCGGATACAACGATCCCGACTCTGGTTTTTCTGAGTGCTCTTTCTTCCATCGTTCGTTACTCCTCTCTTATGCCTTTTTCTCGGCGAGTTCCTTTTCACGGATGACCGAGAGGATCCTCGCGATAGTCTTCTTGGTTTCCACGATCTTCATCGGGTTGTCAAGCTGGTTGATGGAATGCTGGAAACGAAGGTGGAAAAGCTCTTCCTTCTGATCGGCGAGCGATTTCTGAAGCTCGTTCATCGGCATTTCTCTTATTTCTTTAATATTCATCATTCGCCCTCCTTTTCGAGGTCGGCCTTGGTGGCAAACTTGCATTTAAGCGGCAGCTTGTGGGATGCAAGACGCATTGCTTCGCGGGCCTCTTCTTCGGTGACGCCGTCCATTTCGAACATGACTCTGCCGGGCTTGACCACGGCGACCCAGTATTCGGGAGAACCTTTACCGGAACCCATACGGGTCTCGGCGGGCTTTTCGGTAACCGGCTTGTCGGGGAATATTTTTATCCAGACCTTACCGCCGCGCTTGACGTATCTCGTCATAGCGATACGGGCGGCTTCTATCTGGTTGCTGGTGACCCATGCGGGCTCCATCGCAACGAGACCGAAGGAACCGTAGGTGACCTTGTTGCCTCTGTAGGCGCGGCCGGTCATACGTCCTCTCTGGACTCTTCTGTATTTGACTCTTTTAGGCATTAACATTGTTACGTCTACCTCCTTCGCGGCGCGGCGGACGGCCTTCGCGCGGTTTGCGGTTGTCACGCGCGGGACGGTCCTCGCGTGCGGGACGGCCCTCGGCATAGCCGCGTTTAACGTCGGGAAGCACTTCGCCCTTGTAGATCCACACTTTTATGCCGATCTTGCCGTAGGTGGTGTTTGCCTCCCAGAAGCCGTAGTCGATGTCGGCTCTAAGGGTCTGAAGAGGGATGGTCCCCTCGTGATAATGCTCGCTCCTGGCGATCTCGGCGCCGCCGAGACGACCGGAAACACAGACCTTTATACCCTTCGCCTGGAGACGCATCGTTCTGCCGATCGCCTGTTTCATGGCGCGGCGGAAGGAGATGCGCTTTTCGAGCTGAGCCGCTATGTTTTCGGCGACGAGCTGAGCGTTGAGGTCGGGCTGCTTTATTTCGAGCACTTTAACGTCGACGGCGACGTTCGCGGGGGCTTTGAGGAAGTCCGCGATGACCGATTTGAGTTTTTCGATCTCGGTGCCGCCCTTGCCGATTATGATACCGGGCTTGGCGCAGTGGATGATAACTCTGATACGGCTGTTGTCGCGTTCGATCTCGATTTCGGGAACGCCCGCCTGATAAAGACGCTCTTTAAGGAATTTACGAAGCTTATAGTCGGAGACGAGGGTATCGCCGAAGGTTTCGTCCTTGGAATACCAACGGGAGCTCCAATCTTTGATCACGCCTACACGAAGACCGTGCGGATTAACTTTCTGTCCCATTATTACGCCTCCTGTTCTCTTTCTTTAAGCACTATTGTAACGTGTGAAGTCCTCTTCACTATGCGGAACGCCCTGCCCTGAGCGCGGGGACGAACGCGTTTCATGTTCTTGAGGATGCCGGGAGTGACGAAGCACTGCGCGACGTAAAGCTTTTCGGTATCCATACCGTAGTTGTGATCCGCGTTGGCGACGGCGGATTTAAGCAGCTTTTCGATATCCTCGCAAACTAATTTGTTGGTGTTTTTGAGTATAGCCGCAGCGACGGCAACATCCTTGCCGCGGATGAGGTCGAGAACGACCTTTACCTTGCGGGGGGTGACGCGGAGCTGTTTCAGGTATGCTCTGGATTCTTTATTTTCCACAGTTCAATCTCCTTTCGACTTCTGATCACTTATCCGTATTGGAAGTCTTGGAACCGGAGTGGCCGCGGAAGGTCCTGGTGGGGGCAAACTCACCGAGCTTGTGACCGACCATATCTTCGACGACGTATACCGGAACGTGTTTTCTTCCGTCATGTACGGCGATCGTGTGACCGACGAATTCGGGGAAGATAGTTGAAGCACGGGACCATGTCTTTATAACTCTTTTTTCGCCCTTGTCGTTCATCTCCGCGATGCGCTTATAAAGCTTTTCTTCGACAAACGGGCCTTTTTTAATGCTTCTGCTCACAGTGTCATCCTCCTCTTATCTGTCATTCTTTCTCTTGACGATGAACTTGTTGGTGCGAGCCTTCTTGTTCCTCGTCTTGTATCCGAGAGTAGGTTTGCCCCACGGGGTAACAGGGCCGGGACGTCCGATAGGCGAACGGCCTTCGCCGCCGCCGTGCGGGTGATCGACCGGGTTCATAACCGAACCGCGGACGGTGGGACGTATGCCGAGGTGCCTTGTCTTGCCCGCTTTACCGAGCTTGATATTCTCGTGTTCGAGATTGCCGACCTGTCCGATGGTGGCTCTGCAGTCGAGACGCACCAGGCGGACTTCGCCGGAAGGAAGTCTGACCTGCGCCATACCGTTTTCCTTAGCCATGAGCTGCGCGGCTGCGCCGGCGGAGCGAACGAGCTGAGCGCCGCGGCCGGGGTACAGTTCGATGGAGTGGATGAAGGTACCGACGGGGATCTGGTTGATCGGAAGAACGTTGCCGGGTTTGATATCGGCGTGTTCGCCGGAGTAGAGCAGAGTGCCGACTGTGACTCCGTCCGGAGCGATGGCGTAGCTCTTCTTGCCGTTCTCGTCTTCAAGCAGCATTATATAGGCGGTGCGGTTCGGGTCGTACTCTATCGCGATGACCTTGCTGGCTTCGTCTTTATAAGCGCGCTTGAAATCGATGATCCTGTATTTCTTCTTGTTGCCGCCGCCCTGGTGGCGAACGGTGATCCTGCCCGTGTTGTTTCTGCCCGAATTCTTCTTTAATACGGTGATAAGGGATTTTTCGGGAGTTTTCTTCGTGACCTCCGCGAAGGAGGGAGAAGCCATATTCCTGCGGGAGGGGGTAGTGGGTTTGTAAGTCTTTACAGCCATTTCCGCTTCTCCTTTCTTACATCAGACTGTCGAAGAATTCGATCGTCTTGGAATCCTCGGTGAGCTTGACGATGGCTTTCTTCCATTCGGAAGTCTTGCCGACGTGGTAGCCCATTCTTTTGGTCTTTCTCTTCATGGTGATCGTGTAGACCTTTTCGACCTTAACGCCGAATATCTCCTCGACCGCCTTTTTTATTTCGACCTTGTTGGCGCTGCAGGGGACCTTGAAGGTGTATTTTTTATCCTGCATGTTTTTGATCGCCGCTTCGGTGATCACTGGCTCTCTTATGATGTCGTAAACCGATTTCATTATGCGTACACCTCCTGGAGCTTCTGAAGCGCGTCTTTGGCGATCACCATTTTATCGTATTTGAGAATGTCGTATACGTTTATGGTGTTGACCGGGGCGGTGATGACGCCCGGGATGTTCGCGGCGGAAGCGACGGTGAAGTGATTGTCGCCTTCGGGGAGAACGATCATTGCTTTGCCTTCGGCGCCTATCGCTTTGAGGAAGCCGACCACGTTCTTAGTCTTGTAGGAATCGAACGCGATATTGTCGACGACAATCAGTTCGTTCGCAGCCACTTTGGACGTAAGAGCCGAGAAGAGGGCGATCCTTTTAAGCTTTTTGTTGACGCTTACTCTGTAGCATCTGGGCTTGGGGCCGAGCGCTATGCCGCCGTGAGTCCACTGCGGAGCGCGGGTGGAACCCTGCCTTGCCCTGCCGGTGCCTTTTTGTCTCCACGGCTTTTTGCCGCCGCCGGAAACTTCGCTTCTGGTTAAAGTGGACTGGGTGCCCTGACGCTGCGCGAGCAGGTAAGCCCTGACCACCGTGTGCACCGCGGCGTTGTTGATCTCCGCCGCGAATATCTTTTCGGAAAGTTCGGCTTCGCCGACTACCTTCCCTTCCATGTTCAATACGTTGATGTTAGGCATTTCTGTTCCTCCTTCCGATTACTTCACGGTGTTGCGGAGGTAAACGATTCCGCCTCTTGCTCCGGGGACCGCGCCTTTTACGGCGATGAGGTTGTTGTCCGGATCGATCTTAACGATCTCGAGGTTGAGCATCGTAACCTGCTCGTTACCGTACTGACCGGCCATCTTCTTGTTCTTGAAGATGCGGGACGGGTCGCTGTTCGCGCCCATCGAACCTGCCTGACGGTGTACGGGGCCGGTGCCGTGGGTCATTCTTAACCTGTGGCAGCCCCAGCGTTTGATAACGCCGGAATATCCGCGGCCTTTGGTTATGCCGGTGATATCCACTTTTTCGCCTACCTCGAAGGTGTCGGCGGTGACGACGTCGCCCACGTTGAGGGACGAGCAATCATCCAGCCGGAACTCTTTGAGATACTTTTTGAAGGAGACCTGCGCTTTCGCGAAGACGCCCTTTTCCGGTTTGTTCAGCTTGCGTTCGGGAATGTCCGAAAAACCGAGCTGCACGGCTTCGTAGCCGTTCTTTTCGTTCGTTCTCTTTTGAACGACAACGCAGGGACCTGCGTTGATGACAGTTACGGGAATGACCTTGCCCTTTTCATCGAAGAGCTGAGTCATACCGAGCTTTCTGCCGATGATGCCTTTTTTCATTTGTTATCCTCCTTAGGTTATTGGTTGCCGCCCTTTACGGCAACGTGACCTTTATTTGACTGGTTTTACAGCTCGACGTTGAAGTCGACGCCGGCGGGAAGTTCGATGTTCATAAGAGCTTCGACGCACGCCTTGGAGGGCTTTATGATGTCGATAAGACGCTTATGAGTGCGGTATTCGAACTGTTCGCGGCTGTCCTTGTATTTGTGGACGGCGCGCAGGATGGTGACGATCTCTTTATCGGTGGGAAGCGGGATCGGACCGGAAACGGTGGCGCCGTTGCGCTTTGCGGTTTCAACGATCTTTTCGGCTGCTTTGTCGATAAGGGTGTGATCGTAGGATTTGAGACGGATGCGGATCTTTTCTTTCTTGGCCATTTTTTGCCTCCAAATATAAATATAATGTAGATTTGACGGCAGGACCGCGGGAACACTGTGCCGGGCGTTTCACACAACACCCTTAAAAAATGCCCGAAGCCTGCGCCCGATTACCGGACATACTCTGCCATAGTTACCTGCGGAACGCAGCAATCTATAGCTTCATCGCACACCAAGCGGGAGATATTCTACCATAATATAAAGGAATATGCAAGATATTTCCGGGAAATCGCGTGTAAAATTTTTCCTTATCAAGCGCATTTTATTTGTGCAATACGCACAATGTGCGCAAAAAAAGGAAATAAACGGCAATATGGGGATTTACAAAAGCGCAAAATGTATTATAATATAACTTGGCGCGGATATCAAGCGCAAAAATCCAAAAATTCGTTTTATATAATATCCAAAAATTCGTTTTATATAATAAAAAAGGAAGGCAACGCGATGAACAGAGAATATGGAAAATGGCTGGCATACGGCGGTCTGGACGAAAACAGCAAAAAACGGCTTGAGGAGATACGCGGCGACGAGGAAGCGATCGCTTCCATGTTCACCGTCCCGATGAGCTTCGGCACCGCTGGGCTTCGCAGCACTATGGACGTTGGCATTTCCAGGATGAACGTTTATACCGTGGGACAGACCACGCAGGGGCTTGCGGAGCTTGTGAAAAGCGCCGGCGGCGAGAAGCGCGGCGTGGCGATCTGCCACGACTGCCGTATAAATTCGCGCCTGTTTGCCGAAACCGCGGCCTGCGTGCTGTGCGCCAACGGGATAAAGGTATATCTCTTCGATTCGCTGCGTCCCACGCCGGAGCTTTCGTTCGCCGTAATGCACTACAACTGCATCGCGGGGATAAATATTACCGCTTCGCACAATCCGAAAGAATACAACGGCTATAAGGTTTATTGGGAAGACGGCGCTCAGCTCCCGCCCGAGCACGCGGCGCAGGTCTCCAAAGCCGCCGCGGAATGCGATATTTTCGAAGGCGTTAAAAAGATTTCGCCGGAAAAGGCGAAAAAGCGCGGGCTTCTGGAAATTATAGGAAAAGAATGCGACGAGGCGTTCCTGCAAGCGGTGCTCGCCTGCTCGCTCGCACCGGAATACACCCGCGAATACGGCGATTCGCTGGGGATAGTATATACTCCGGTACACGGGACGGGGCACAAGCTGGTGCCGGAAGCGCTGCGCCGCAGCGGGATAAACAATCTGCACTGCGTCGAAAGCCAGATGGTGATCGACGGCAGCTTCCCCACCGTCGCCTCGCCGAACCCCGAAAACCGGGAATGCTTTGACGAAGCGGTGAAGCTTATTAACGAAAAAGGGATCGACTGCGGCTGTATAATCGCCACCGACCCGGACGCCGACAGGATAGGGCTGGCGCTGAAAAACGAAAAGGGCGAGTTTGTCGCGCTTTCCGGCAACCAGATCGGCGCCCTGCTTATAGATTACGTTATTAAAGTGCGCCGCGAGAAAGGCATTCTGCCGCAAAACGCCTGCGCGGTGAAATCAGTCGTGAGCTCCAATCTGTTCGACGCGATATGCGAAAAGAACGGAGTTTCCCACGTGAGCGTGCTGACGGGGTTCAAATATATCGGCGAAAAGATAAAAGAATGGGCGGCGGACGGCAGCAGAACTTTTATACTCGGCTATGAGGAAAGCCAGGGCTATCTCGCCGGAGGTTACGCGCGCGACAAGGACGCGGTTGGCGCGAGCGTGCTGTGCGCCGAAATGGCTTGCTGGCACAAGGCGCACGGCAAGAGCGTGTTCGAGGCGCTGAACGCCATCTATGAAGAATACGGCCATTACCGCGAAAAAGTGCTGAATATCAAGATATCCGGCGTGGACCCGATGGCGCAGATGAGCGAAAAGACCGCCAAACTGCGCGGGACGCGCGTCGAAGAGCTCGGCGGCGAAAAGGTCGCGGCGCTGCGCGATTACCTTGCCGGTACCCGCACCGAGACCGGAAGCGGCAAAGTCGCTCCCACCGGGCTTCCGCAGAGCGATATGCTTTATTACGAGCTGGCGGACGGTTCCGCGGTGATAATACGTCCCTCCGGCACCGAGCCGAAGATAAAGGCGTATATACTCGTTAAAGCGGACAGCTCCGAGGAAGCGGAGGCAAAGGCGGAAAAATACGCCGCCGCGGTAGGCAAGCTGCTTTGACGCGGAAACGCCGTTCCGGAACACTATTTAATAAAAAAGGAAGATAAGAAAATGGACGAAAGGCTTCGCGCGGTATTCGAAAAGATCTATACGCCCATTGCGCGGATGAGCGTGGAAGCGTATATAACCAAAGAGCCGGTCCCCTATGCCGAACGCGCGTCCGGCGAGCGCAGAACGCTTGAACCGGGCGACAAATGGGGCGATCTGTGGGATTGCGCCTGGATGAGAATGACCTGCGACGTGCCGGAATACGGGGGTTATGCGGTTTTCCGCATCGACGTGGGCGGCGAGGCCTGCGTTTTCGACGAAAGCGGCACGCCTTACAAAGGGCTTACGAACAAGGACAGCTTTTATTCCTTCGAGCTGGGTATGCCCGGGAAGCAGATATGCATCCCGCAAGAACCGCCGAAGCCCGGAGAAAAGCTTGAAATATGGCTCGACTGCGGCGCGAACGACCTTTTCGGCGAAGCGGAACGGCAGAACCCGCCGGAGGAAAAGATCGGTTGTCTGCACCGCGCGGAGCTTTGCGTCTGCGACAAAGAACTGCGCGCGCTTTATTACGATCTCGAGGTGATACGCCACCTTGCCGACGCGACGGAGGACGAAGCGCTTAAAGCCGAAGCGAACGAGGCTTTTGAAAGCGCGATATCCGTTTACGGACGCGATATACGGAAAGCGCGGGAAATAACCGCAAAATTCCTTTCGCAGAAGAGCGAAAGCGGTTTTCACGTCACCGCGCTCGGACACGCGCACATCGACCTCGCGTGGCTGTGGCCCCTGCGTGAGACGCGCCGAAAGGCGGCGCGCACCTTCTCTACCCTTCTGCGCAACTGCGAGCTTTACCCGGAGTATCTTTTCGGCGTGAGCCAGCCGCAGATGCTTGAATGGGTGAAAACCGATCACCCCGCGCTTTACGCGCAGATGAAGGAGCTTTATAACGCGAAGCGGCTTGAACCGCAGGGCGGGTTCTGGGTGGAGTGCGACACGAACGTACCCGGCGGCGAATCGCTGGTGCGGCAGATGCTTTACGGCAAGCGGTATTTCAAAGAGGAATTCGGATACGACGAGGAGATACTCTGGATCCCGGACGTGTTCGGCTACAATGCGCAGCTTCCGCAGATAATGAAAAAAAGCGGCGTGAAGTACTTTTTGACGATAAAACTTAGCTGGAACAGCGTGAACAGGTTCCCGCACAGCACCTTCCGCTGGATAGGGCTGGACGGTTCGGAAGTGCTTACGCATATGCCGCCGGAGGGCAACTACAACTCCGCGGCGCGCGCCGAATCGCTGCTGAATATTGAAAAGAAGTTTATGGAACGCGATATCGACGACCGCGCGATGATGCTTTACGGCATAGGCGACGGCGGCGGCGGCCCGGGAATGGAGCATCTGGAGCGTCTGCGCCGCGAATACGACCTTAAAGGTCTGCCGAAGGTAAAGCAGGCGTTCGCGATAGATTTCTTCCGCGATATCGACAAGGACCGGGCGAAGTTCCCGGAATACCGCGGCGAGCTTTATCTGGAGAAGCATCAGGGCACCTATACCACGCAGTCGCGGAACAAACGCTTTAACCGCGAATGCGAGAACGCGTTCCAGTGCGCGGAGATTATGTTAACCGCCGCCCACTTGCTGACCGGGCTTCCCTACCCGAAGGACGGACTGGAAAAGCTGTGGAAGGAAGTGCTGCTTTATCAGTTCCACGACATAATCCCGGGCAGCTCGATAAAGCGCGTTTACGACGAATCCTGCGAGCGTTACGAAAACCATATCCTACCCGGAATAAGGCGTTACGCGCGCTCCTCGTGCGAGAGTCTGCGCCGCGGCGAAGCCGGGCTTTCGGCGTTTAACCCCGCGCCTTTCGCGCGGAACGACTTCGTGCGCTACGGCGGCGGATATTACCGCGTGGAAGCGCCCGCGCTCGGGTTCGGGCGGGTGTATGAATACAGCGGCGAGCCGGCCATAATAGATAAAAACGCGGTCGAAAACGAGTTTTTAAGGATAGAATTCACGCCGGAAGGCGGGCTCGGATCGGTCACGGACAAGGAGGACGGGTTCGAATATCTTCGCGGCGAAGGCAACGTGATAACCAGCTATTCCGATACGGTGAACGCCTGGGAGGTCCCCGCCGATTACGCCGTAAACCCGCGTGACAGAGCCGTTTTGCGCCATACCGAAACGCGGATAACGAACGGCGTGGCGGAGATAAAGCAGGAATACGCCGTGGGCGAAAGCAGGATATTCCAGACTGTAACGCTCTGCCCCGGCAGCCGCAGGATAGATTTCGTTACGAGCGTGGATTGGAACGAAACGCACCGTATGCTTCGCGCGGCGTTCCCGCTTGCGGCGCGGAACGACGAGGCGCGCTGCGACATACAGTACGGCGACGTCTGCCGTCCCACTCACACGCGTGACAGCTTCGCCAAGGCGAAAAAGGAGATCTGCGCGCACAAGTGGGTGGATATCTCCGACGAAAACCACGGCGTTTCGCTGCTGAACAACTGCAAATACGGCCACCGCGTTTGGGACTGCACGCTGGATATAGATCTGCTGCGCAGCAGTATGTACCCCGGGATCGACGCCGACAAGGGCAGGCAGGAGTTCACCTACTCGCTGTATCCGCACAAAAATAATTATGTAAACCAGACCGTAAAAGAGGGCTACTTGCTCAACCGCGCGCCGCTTATATTCGAAGGGCGCGCGCCGGAAGCGCTGGACGGCAGGAGTATGTTCGAAACAGACGCCGAAAACGTCGCGATAGACTGGGTGAAGCTCGCGGAGGACGGCGGCGGAGTGATCGTGCGGGCGTACGAGTTCACCGGCCGCGAGACGTCGGCGCGCATAGTCCCCGCGGCGGGGCTCCGGCTGGGCAAGCCGCTGCTGTGCGATCTTACGGAAAACGTGATCTCGTCCGCCGGGGAAAAAACGAGGTTCGGCGGATACGAAATAATCACGCTTAAATTCCCGATACTGTCTTGATCTTTAGGACGCAAACGATTTTCCACGGAGGAAAAGGATGCTTGTATTAAAAAACATTTCAAAATCGTACCGCGTGGGCGACAGCGTCACGCAGGCACTTAACGGAGTCTCCGTCTCGTTCCGCAGCAACGAATTCGTCGCGGTGCTGGGGCCTTCCGGCTGCGGCAAGACCACGCTTCTGAACGTTATCGGCGGGCTGGACAGATACGACTCCGGCGAGCTTATTATCGACGGGCGCTCCACAAAGAGATACCGCGACGCCGACTGGGACAATTACCGCAACCACTCGATAGGGTTCGTGTTCCAGTCGTATAACCTTATCCCGCACCAGACGGTGCTTGCGAACGTGGAGCTCGCTTTGACGCTTTCGGGCGTGGGCAAGGCGGAGCGCAGGCGCCGCGCGACGGAAGCGCTGGAAAAGGTGGGGATAGCCGATCAGGCGGGGAAAAAGCCGAATCAGCTTTCCGGCGGGCAGATGCAGCGCGTGGCGATCGCCAGGGCGCTGGTGAACGACCCGGAGATACTGCTTGCCGACGAACCGACCGGCGCTTTGGATTCCGGCACGAGCGTGCAGATAATGGAGCTTCTGAAGGAGGTCGCCTCCGACCGGCTGGTGATAATGGTAACGCACAACCCGGAGCTGGCGCAGACCTACGCCACGCGGACCGTTAATCTGCGCGACGGCGAAATCGTTTCCGACAGCGACCCTTATGACGCGCCGGAGGAAGCCGCGGACGGGGCGAATAAAAGCGAAAAAAAGAAGAAAAACAAAACCTCGATGTCGTTTTTCACCGCCCTTTCCCTCTCGCTAAACAATCTGCTTACCAAAAAGGCGCGCACGGTGCTGACCAGCTTTGCGGGGAGCATCGGCATTATAGGCATCGCGCTGATACTCTCTTTGAAAAGCGGGTTTGAAGCGTATATCGTGCGTCTGCAGGAGGATACGCTTTCGTCCTACCCCATCGTGATACAGAACGAATCGATGGATATATCCGCGCTGGTGGCGGAGCTTAGCGACGACGCGAAGGAAGCCGAGCCGCACGGGCTCGACAAGGTCTATTCCCGCCCGGTGTTCGGCAAGCTGATAAATTCGGTGCTTTCGGGGATACGCTCCAACGATATGACTTCGTTCAGGGCTTATATCGAATCCGAGCGCGAGCTGTTCGAGCGTTATACCTCCGATATCAAATACGGATACGGACTTACGATAAACGTATACGCCGAATCGGAAAAGGGCGATCTTATAAAAGTCAACCCGGTCGACACCATAATGAATATGTATAACAGCGGCTCCGACAGTTCGTTCGGGCTCGCTTCGAATACGAACCGCAGCGAGCTGTGGGCCGAGCTTATAGACAACCGCGAACTGCTGGAGCAGCAGTACGAAACGGTTTACGGCAAGTGGCCGGAAAATATGCACGAAGCGGTGCTTTTCGTAAACAAGAACAACGAGATAAGCGACCTGGCGCTCTGCGCGCTCGGTCTGCTCGACCAGGAGGAGGTCGCGCGGATGATGCGCAGCGCCGTCGCGGGAGGAAAGGTCTCCGACGAGACGGTCAAAAGCTTCAGCTACGAGGATATCTGCGCGGCGGAGTTCACGCTGATCCCCACCCCGATGAAATACCGGCTGAACGAGGCGACCGGGCTTTGGGAGGACCGCGGAAACGACAAGACCTATTTGAAATGGGTTGCCGAAAACCACGGCGAGAAGATAAAGATAGTGGGGATAATGCGTCCGAGAGAAAACGCCGTCTCCTCCGGCACTTATACGATAGGATATACCTCCGACCTTACGGAATACTGCCTTGCCGTGAACAACGCTGCGGATATAGTGAAGCAGCAGACCGGCGCCGGGAAGGACGAGGCCGCCAGCGCGAAATACGGCAAGGAATACCGTTACCGCGATATCGACGTGTTCACCGGCGTGCCGTTCGATTACGTCGGGGAGCAGCGAGAGATCACGTTGGAAGACGTTTACGCGTATATTGCGACTTTGCCGGAAGCGCAGCAAAAGCAGGCGGAGGAAGCGCTTCGGAATATGTCCGAGCAGGAGATACTCGCGGCGTTCGCGGGGAAGATCGGCGGCGCGGAATACACCGGGGCGACTTACGAATCGAATCTGCGGCTGCTTGGGGCGGAAAAGGCGGAAACGCCCGTTTCGATAAGCATATACGCGAACAGTTTTGAATCTAAAGACGCTATATCAAAGCTGATCGAGGATTACAACACCGCCTGCGAAGCCGCCGGCGAGCCGGACAAGAGGATAACCTATACCGATTATATGGGACTGCTGCTCGATTCGGTGAGCACGATAATAAACACTATCTCCTACGTGCTGATCGCGTTCGTTTCGGTATCGCTTATAGTTTCCTCGATAATGATAGGCGTTATAACCTATATATCGGTGCTGGAACGCACGAAGGAGATCGGCATCCTGCGCTCGCTCGGCGCTTCGCGCAGGGATATATCGCGCGTGTTCAACGCCGAAACGCTTATCGTGGGATTCATTTCCGGCGTGATGGGCATACTCGGCACGCTGCTGCTGAATATCCCGGTGAACGCTATTATAAAATCGCTGAGCAAGATCGACAATATGGCGCGGCTCCCGCTTTTAGGCGCGCTGGCGCTGGTCGCCGTGAGTATGATAATGACGTTCATCGCGGGGCTTATCCCCTCCGGGCTCGCCGCAAGGCGCGATCCGGTGGTGGCGCTTCGCACCGAATGACACGAAACGCGGATTTTTCCCGGATACCGAGGTATCCGGGATTTTTTTCGGAAATCACGTTTTTATTTGCAAAAAAGCGTTGAAAAAGAAAGATTTTTGTGATAATATGATATATGAGGGAGATTGCGGGATAGCCGGGTTTTATCTTCGCACCGCTTCCCTTTCCGAAAATTATTCCGTGTGAACAGCGGCGTACGCGCCGCGGGAGAAATTTATGGGATTGATCGAAATCATCACACTTATCGGCGGCGTGGCGTTTTTCCTTTACGGCATGCACGTTATGTCGTCGGGGCTTGCCAAACTTTCCGGCGGCAAGCTGGAAGCCACGCTTAGGAAAATGACTTCCAGTCTGTTCAAAAGCATTCTGCTCGGCGCGGGGATCACCGTTGCGATACAATCCTCCTCGGCGACGACCGTTATGCTGGTGGGGCTTGTAAACTCCGGCATAATGCGGCTTGAACAGACGGTCGGCGTTATAATCGGCTCCAACGTCGGCAAAACCGCCACGGCGTGGCTGCTTTCGCTTACCGGAATAAAAAGCGAGAACGTGTTTATCAGTCTGCTGAAGCCCGAGAATTTCTCGCTTATACTCGCGGTCGTCGGCATTATATTCATAATGGGCAAAAACAAGCGGCGCAAGGACCTGGGCACCATCCTTCTCGGGTTCGCCGTACTTATGAGCGGCATGCGGCTTATGAGCGGTTCGGTTTCCGGTCTGGCTTCGAGCGACGCTTTCACCGAAATGCTCACGATGTTCAAAAACCCGCTGCTCGGCGTGCTTGTCGGCGCGGCGTTCACCGGAGTTATACAGAGCTCGGCGGCTTCGGTCGGTATACTGCAGGCGCTTTCGCTTACCGGCGATATAACCTTTGAAATGGCGATACCGCTTATTATGGGTCTTAACATAGGCACCTGCATTACGGCGGTCATCTCCAGCATCGGCGTAAACCGCGACGCCAAACGGGTGGCGGCGGTGCACGTGCTGTTCAACGTGATCGGCACGGCGGTGGTGCTCGCGGCGTTCTACGCGCTGCACGCGGTTATCGATTTCTCGTTCCTTAACAAGGAGATCGACCCGTTCGGCATCGCGTTCTGCCACACCGCGTTCAATATAGTAACTATGCTTTTGCTTATGCCGTTCGCAAAACAGTTGGTAAAGCTTTCGCGGATTATTATAAAAGGCAAAAAAGGCGGCGAGGAAGCTTCGGAAGCGATCATGCTTGACGAACGCCTGCTGCAGACTCCGGCGGTGGCTGTCGCCGAATGCCGCAACTACACGGTGAAAATGGCGAAGCTGGCGAAGGAAACGATATTCGACGCGATAGACACGCTTTCGGAATACTCCAAGGACAAGGCGGAAAGCATTGAGGAGCGCGAATCGGAGATAGACGGCTACGAGGACAAGTTGGGCACTTATCTGGTGAAAATGTCCAGCTCCGGGCTTACCCAGCGCGATTCTCACAGCGTTTCCAAAATGCTGCACAGTATAAGCGATTTCGAACGTATCAGCGACCACGCGGTGAACATTCTGCGCACCGCGAGGGAGATATATGAAAAGCAGGTGTCCTTCTCCGCCGAGGCGAAGAAAGAGCTTTGGGTGCTTATCGCGGCGCTTAAGGAGATACTGAACATCACGGTCACGGCTTTCTCGGAGGACGACCTTGAGCTTGCGCAGAAGGTGGAGCCGCTGGAACAGGTGATAGACAATCTTACCGACGAGATAAAGAGCCGCCACATAGAGCGCCTGCGCGCCGGGAACTGCACGATAGAAATGGGCTTTATACTCACCGACCTGACCACCGATTTCGAAAGGGTGTCCGACCACTGCTCGAACATCGCGGTGGCGCTGATAGAGGTCGAGGAGGACGTGTTCAACACGCACACCTATCTGAACGCGGTGAAGACCGGGAACGACGAAAAGTTCAAGAACTATTACGACGCGTTCAGCGAGGAATACAAGCTGGCGGAATAAACCGCGGAAGAACAAACGAAAAGGGCTGTCCGGAATACGCGGACAGCCCTGTTTTTATTTTGCGAAGACGCGGGGACGCGGCAGATCACGCTTTGCCGCGCCTTGTTTTTTTAAGTATGAGCACCGCGGCGACCGCTATAACGGCAAGCCCCATTGCCGATATAACGGCTATGAGCCAGAACGGAACGTCCTGCTTTTGCCTTGTTTCGGTACCGGAGCTTTCGGAGGGGGCGAACGAGGAGTGCTCCTCAGGGGGGGCGGGAGCCGTTACGTTCACGCGGATAACGAGCTCCTCGGACTTGTTGAAGCCGTCGCTTACCACGACCGAAAAGCTGTCTTCGCCGACGTAATCCTCGTCGGCGGTATAGACGAGCGACTTTTTGCCGGAAGCCGCCGCCACGTAGCCGTGCTGCGGCATCTGCGGGAACTCCACGGTGATATCGCCCCAATAGGAATCGTTATCGGTTATATCGAGGTCGACCATCGTGCGGCGCGCGCCGGAAACGGTTTCGAAATCCTCAGCGGCGACCACGGGCGGATCGTTTACGTACTCGCCTTTAAGGAACTTGTAGGTAATATCGTACAGGCGGCGCAGATATATGCCCTTCGGGGTGGAAACGTCCGCCGTGCAGAAGTTGTATAAACTGCCCGGCCCGGCGCCCTGATAGCAGGTCTTGAGCGCGGACATATAGCCGCATTTCGCGCCGTAGTAGAGATAGCTTTCGTATTTCTGCCCCGCGGCGAGGTAATCGGTCCCGGTGAAGGCGGAGGGCTCCGCCGTTTCGATCTCGACGCCGAGACAGTGCCTTGCGGCGCTCTGCGCGAATTCGCCAAGCATTTCGGTTTCGAAATAATAAGCGGTGCTGTTGGTGAACGCGGCGTTCGGCTGCATAACGGCGCCGGTGAATCCGAGCTCCTTCCAGTGGTCGAATCCCGTGGAAAGATAGAACGGGTCGAACAGCGAGGAAAGCCCTTTGGAAGCGGTATAGCGGTTGAATTCCTTTACAAGCTCCGCCTCGTGGTCCGATTCGGAGTAATTCACTTCCTCGCGGTACCAGTAAAATCCCGCCAGCTCGAGGTTTTCGAACTCCGCGGCGGCAAATTCGGAAATACATTTATCGCCGAACCATTTTATTATCGCGACGCGCTCCTCCAGCGTTTCGCAGTTTTCCGGTTCGCCGTCGCCGTCGATATCGCCGAAAGCTTTATCGATGATCGTGGGGAACGGCATGGTGAGGAACACTTTGAACTTTCCGCTTCTGCCGAGCGTTTCCCAGACCTCGCCGACCGCTTCGTCGAGCGCGTGCAGATCGTATTCCTGCGCGAAGGTGTGCCGGAGATAAAGCTCCCAGTCGCTTGCGACGGCGCCGGGCTTGCCGTTGGTCTTTACAAGCCGCCCGCCGGACGGATAATCGCCGTGGCAGGGCACGAAGGCGACGGAATCGAACATGGTGTCGACTATCTCGCCGCTGCCGTTCACGTAGGCGACGTAAGGGATAAGCTCTTCCTTTGTGTTGTTCGCCTTGCTCTGGCTGGAATGATAATAACCGTTGTATATCTTTATGATATTTTTCACTCCGGCGACCGATCCGAGGTATCCCGGGTCTTTTTGCGGCTCCGGCACCTCGAAGCCGGCTTCGCTGCCGTCGATCTCATAGCTGCCGTAAACGCCGATCTCGTCGCAGTAGCAGAAGATATCGCAGCAGAATTCGATTTTTACATACCGCGCCTTGTATACGGCGGGCAGATCGAACTCCACGTCGCAGCGGACGGCGCCGGTCTGATAGATCGGGAATCCGTTTTCGTAGGTATAGACCATAGCGTAATTTTCGCCGTCGAGCGAAAGCCAGACGTTTATGTAACGCGGGGCGTATATGCCGGAGGTCTTTAAGTTAAGGAACCCGGCTTTTACCGAATCGATTGCGCACATCCTTCCGAGATCGAACCCTACCAGCCGGCTGCGCGAACGGAACGCGCGGTACCAGCCGCCGCTCGATTCGGAGGTGAGCGCGGTGTTCTGGTCGGTAAGCTGACCTTCGTCAACGTCGAATTCCCTGCCGTTTTCGGTATAGCGGGCGTAGGAATGCGACACCGGTTCGCCCTTTTCGACGGTGTATTTGAGTCCCGCCGTGAGATTTGTTTTTTTATCAGCCGCGAAAGCGGAAAACGGCAAAAGCGCCGCAAGCAATACGGCGCAAAGCAGGATGGCGGCGAAGCGTTTGGAAAGCATTTCGGTTTACCCCAGCAGTTTGTCTTTTATAAGTCCCGCGATAAGCTTGTGGCCTTCGGCGTTCGGATGCGGGTCCACGCCGAAGTTGAGCATACCGGTGGCGGCGGAAGCGAAATCTATGCCCGCGTTCGTGAGCTTTTCGAGCGAGGCGGAGAACGCGTCGTGGATCTCCACGACCTCGTAACCGTTGTCGGAAGCGAGCCCGCTTATTACCTTGTTCAGCTCGGAGACCGACTGTTCCCCGCGTTTGGCGAGATCGAGCTTTGTTTCGACTCCGCGCAGATTCACGACGATATCGTAATAGGGATTG
This sequence comes from Clostridia bacterium, assembly GCA_017447445.1. Taxonomy (GTDB): domain Bacteria; phylum Bacillota; class Clostridia; order Oscillospirales; family CAG-382; genus Coliplasma. The sequence goes on from JAFSNK010000008.1 coordinate 134,720, forward strand.
TAGATCGTCTGCACCAGCACGCGCTTCGCTCCGGCGTTCTTCACGGCGGAAACTATGGCGGGGAGTTCTTCGCGCAGTTTGTTCGCCGCGTCGGCTATAAGCGCCTTGAATTCTTCCCCGTCGAAAGCGGCGTCGGCTTTTTTGAGCAGCTCGTTGATCCTTACCGCGGCGGCTTCGAATTTCGATTTGCCGACAGAATCTGTCGCGAGCATATTCGAAAAGTAGTCTTTAAGCGTGTTCGCGGTGTTTTCGTTGAATATATCCGCGCCGGCGAACAGCTCGCCCAGCCGGGTAAGCACGTTGTTGCCGCCGATGCTTATTATTACCGCGTCGGCGCCCGCAAGCTCCGCCGGGGGATCTGCGGCGAGCGAATCGGCAAGCTCTCTGCCGGTCTGCCCGTCGATTCCGTAATTGGCGATACCGACTTTTTCATAGCGTTCCTTAAGCATTTCGGAAAGCAGCGCGGAATATCTTTCGCGCTCGTAATCCGCAAGCCCGTATCCGCGCGCGATGGAATCGCCCAGCACGACTACGGATATGCTTCCCGAAGGGGCGGCGTGTTCGCCGTAGGAAGCGGCGCTTTCGGCGGTGCTTTGGTCACCCTGCCCGGCGGGATCGCCGGAGGAAGCGGGGGCGGAGGTATTCCCGGCGCCCGAAGTATCGCCGTTTCCGAACGCGCCGCAGGAAACGAGCGAGAGCATAAGGACGGCGGCGATCATAAGCGCTGCGGCTTTGATGATTTTCATAGATCAGGCCTCGTAATTTCTTTTGATTTTTCTGGAAGTCGTCTTTTCGAATTCGGTATCGCGAAAGACTATCTTCTTGATTATTTTATGCCCCGGTTCGGAGGCGTTGTATTCCGAAACGGCTTTCTTTATTTCCTCCTGAACGTCGGAAACGCCCATTTTGGAAGCCCTGTCGGCATCAGGGAATATCTCGGCGCCGAGCAGTTTTTCGCCGTCCGGTCCGCCGGGCATCGCACGGACGAGCACTTCGGCGATAAGCGGAGTAGCGCGGGAAAGTTTTTCCTCGATCTCCTCCGGATAGATGTTCTTGCCGTTTTTGAGGATGATTATGTTCTTTATCCTTCCGGTAATAAAGACGAAGTTGTTTTCATCCACCTTGCCGATATCCCCGGTATGGAACCAACCGTCGACGATCGCCTTCGCGGTAGCTTCGGGGTTCTTGTAGTAGCCGAGCATAACGTTGGGGCCTTTGACGCAGATCTCGCCCTCGCCGTCCTCGTTCGGTTCGTCGATCATAAGCTGCATTCCGGGCATAAGCTGACCGACGGATTCCGAATTGTGGAATTCCGGGCGGTTAATAGATATCAGCGGGCCGCATTCGGTGATCCCGTAGCCGTTTATGAGCGTTATGCCGATGCTGTCGAAGAAGCTTACTATATCCGGCTTCAGCGGAGCGCCGCCGCAGATGATCGCCTTCAATTCGCCGCCGAAGGTATCCAGCACGGTCTTGAAGAAGACCTTGCGCATATCTATGCCGGCTTTTAACAGCTTGTCGCTTATCTTTATCATCTTGCGCAGCGCCTTGGCTTTTCCCGTCTCCTCGGCTTTATCCCAAATGCCGCGGTAGATCTTTTCGACGAACAGCGGGACGAGCTGGACTTCGGTCGGCTTATACAGCTTGAAGTTCGGCAGCACGGAGCGCAGACTTTCGTTTATGCAGATCGTCATTCCGTTGTGCATCATCGTAAGGATGCCGGTGGTGGATTCATAGGAATGGTGGTAGGGCAGCACCGAAAGGCAGACGTCGCTTATCTTCATAAGCATCTGCGCGCGGGTAATGTTATATACCAGCGCTCCCGCGGTGAGCATAACGCCCTTCGCCCTTCCGGTGGTGCCGCTGGTGAACAGCAGCTCTTTAAGGCATTCGTTGTCCGGTTCTATGGCGGTAAAGCGGGTGTCGCCCCCGGCGACCAGTTCCCTGCCCATGACCATAAGGTCTTCGATCCAGCGGTGCTTTTCGTCGCATACTTCCGGCTTTTCGAAATATATTATGCACTCCACGCCGGGAAGCTTATCCTCCAGCGCGTTTATCTTTTTGGCGACCGATTTGCCGTCGCAGAATATAACGCGCGCGTCGGAGGTGTTTATGATATACTCGGTCTCCTCTTCCGAAAGGTCCTTGTCCACGGGGACGACCACGCCTTCGGAATTGAGCACCGAAAGATAGGCGCGCACCCAGTTGTAGCTGTTGGGCCCGATTATCGCGATATGCGAATTTATATACCCTATCTCGCAAAGCGCGGTGCCGAGCGAATCGACCTCGTTTTTGAATTCCGCATAGGTGACCGAAACGACTTTGCCGTCCTGCTTGTATTTGAAAGCGGGCTTTTCGGCGAACATAACGGCGGTTTCGTCGACCAACTGGCGCAGACTGTAAAGCTCGCGCACCTCGTAAAGCGGGTAATTCTCTTTTCTGTTCTTATACATTTTCTCTTCTCCTTATATTTGCATATTATAATACTGTTTTCATTAAAAATCAATAAGAAAAGCACGATTTTCGCCCTGTGCCGCATATATTCATAGTGAAGAACTGCGACAAGGTGATAACGATGGCTGAAAACGCTTTTTCATTTGTGCTCGACAACCGGCTCGCCGCCGTAACGGGCGCGTTTTCCGGCGGCGAAACGTACGCCGCGGACGGGATCGACCCGCGGATATACAACGTTACCTCCCGCGGGAGCGAATGCGGCTGCAGAGAGGGCTGCGGCTGTTATGAGGCGTGTACCTCCGCGCGGCCGTACCGTGTGCTGCGCGCCGACCCGGATTCCGCCGGGAAGCGGTTTACCGCCGTGACCGGAGACAACGCGCGGGTATATTCGCTTGACGGCTGTTTTGCCGAGACCGGATATATCGTACCGCGCACCGGGGGCAGGACCGTTACCGACGCCTGCGTATATCTGTCGGAAGGCGAACGCAGGATCGCCGCCGTTTTCGGGAACGCGGCGTGCGGGTTCGGAACGGATGGAAGCTTTAAAGAGCTTTTGTGGCGCGCTCCGGACGGCGCTTATATAAACAGCTTCTGGGCGCTCACGCCGGATTACCGCGCGGCGTGTTACACCGAAAACGGAATGGATTTTTTCACCGTGAGCGAAAACGGGCGGGAAAGCGCGGTCCCGGTCCCGGCGGGGCTGAATCTGCGCAGCGTGTTTGCCGGAGACGACGGATTATACGGGCTTTTCGGCGAAAACTACCTTTATAACCGCATCGCGCGGATATATTCTAACGGAACGGTATCGTTCGAAAACGCGCGTTCCACTTGAAAACCTCGCAAAACTGTGGTAGAATGTAAAAAAAGCACGGGACGTGAAAGAAAATGAATCTGTTTTTTGCCGACGAGGAATATATACGTTCCCTTGTGCGTCCGCGTAAGCGCGATTCGAACAAGGGCGATTTCGGCACGCTCGCCATGCTGTGCGGCAGCCGTTATATGACCGGGGCGGCGGTGCTTGCCGCGCACGGCGCTTTGCGCAGCGGAGTAGGGCTTGTGAAATTCTTCGGCAACGACGCAATGATCGACAGGATGCAGCCGATAATAGCGGAGCCGGTGTTTGCGAACATAAACGGTTTCGCCGACGCGAAATACAGCGCCTTTCTTTGCGGCTGCGGGATAGGGCGCGAATACGACGGCATTTTGCCGGATGTACTGCGTTCCTGCCGCGCGCATGCGATCCTGGACGCCGACTGCATAAATTTCCTCGCGCTGCATAAGGATCTGTTGAAGGAGTTATCCGGCGGCGCCACGATCACCCCGCACCCCGGCGAAATGTCCCGGCTGTGCGGCAAGAGCGTGGAGGAGATACAGCTCGACCGCGCGCGTACCGCGCTTGATTTCGCGGCGGAGTACGGCTGCGTTACGGTGCTGAAAGGCCACAAGACCGTTATCGCCTGCCCGGACGGGCGCGTCTGCGTGAACTGCACCGGGAACAGCGGGCTTGCAAAAGGAGGCAGCGGCGACGTGCTGGCGGGCGTTATCGGCTCGCTCAACGCGCAGGGCTACGCGCCTTTCGAAGCCGCCTGCGTAGGCGTTTATATGCACGGACTGGCGGGCGACCGTCTTTCCGCGCGGCTGGGCGAAAGCGGCGTGATCCCCTCCGACCTGCCGGAAGAAATAGGTCCGCTTCTGGGATAAAACCCGTTATGCGTACGCTCCTTCGGGGGAGTGAATAACGAATATAATGAAAAAGCTTTTTGCTTTGACGTTTGCATCGGCGTTACTGTTGCCGTTCCTGCTTTGCTCCTGCGCGCGCGTACCGCCCGCGGAGACGGTGAAAACGGCGCTGCGCCTTCCGTTGGAAGCAGAATTCGCCTGCGGCGAAACGAGGATGCGCGTTTATATAGCAGAGGAAAGCTGGAAGATCGGCTTTTCGGCTCCCGAGGCGTTCGAGGGACTTGAGCTCCGCGGAGGGGGCACGGGAAACGGATGCGAGCTTTCACTTGACGGATTCGTGCGCGCGGCAGGCGTTTACGCCTTCCCCGTCGCCGGATTGCTGGTCGACGCGGTCTACGCCGCGAACGGAAAAGGAAAAACAAAGGCGGAACGAGATGGAATCTGCGAGTATACTATTGACGAAACCGATATTATGGTGTATTATGATACGGAAAGCGGTAATATAACCGCCATAAACGCGGAACGCGACGGCAAAGCTTTTGAATACCGCGTGATAAGATAGGAAAAGCCATGGACGAAAGAGTAGCCGCGACGATCTTTTTGGACCGTCTGGAGCACAACTACAAACACATACAGGCGCTTGTCGGCGAAAACCGCCGCGTTATGGCGGTGGTCAAGGCGGACGCGTACGGCCACGGCGCGAAGCAGGTGGGCAAAACGCTTTACGCCCTGGGCTGCCGCGATTTCGCGGTGGCGTGCCTGCCGGAAGCGCGCGACCTTAGCGAAGCCGGGATCGGCGGCAGGATACTTATCCTCGGCCCGACCGACGCTTCGCACGCCGGAGAGATCGCCGGGCGCGGATACATACAGGCGTGCGACGGGTTCGGTTACGCGCGCGCTCTTGCCGCGCACGGAAAAATAAAGGTGCATATAAAGGTCGACACCGGAATGTCCAGAATAGGCATTTACTGCCATTCGGAAAGCGACGTTGCGCGCGCCGCGGACGAGATAGAGAGCATTTCCAAGCTGGAAAATATAGAGATCGACGGCATTTTTACCCATTTTGCCGACAGCGACGGAAAAGACAGGGCTTTCACCGACAAACAGTTTTCCGCCTTCACTTCCCTGCTTGACGAGCTGGAAAGGCGCGGAGTGAAAGTCGGAACGCGGCATTGCTGCAACAGCGCGGCGACGATCGCTTTTCCCGAAATGCGCCTGGATATGGTGCGCGCCGGGATAATACTCTATGGACTTATGCCCTCGGAATACGTGCGCGACGAAGAAATATTGCCGTGTATGAAGCTTTCCGCGCGGGTCTGCGCGGTGCATATGCTTAAAAAGGGCGACTGCGTGAGCTACGGCTGCGCTTATACCGCAGAACGCGATACGCGCGTCGCGGTAATATCCGTGGGATATGCCGACGGCTTCTCCCGCGTGTATTCCGGCAAGCCGCTTATAACCATAAACGGCAAACGCTTTGCCACCGCGGGCAGGATATGCATGGATATGTGTATGGTAGACGTCGGCGATCACGAATGCGCGGTCGGCGACGAAGCGGTGATATTCGAAACGCCCTCGGACATCGACGCGCTCGCCGAAGCGTTGGGCACGATAAACTACGAGGTGCTGTGTTCGCTCAAACACCGCGTAAAGCTTATTTATAATTCTAAACGGCAAGATTAACTGTATATTACCGGATGAGCCGATAAAAAAAGATTGCACGCGAAATGCAATCTTTTTTCGTTTTTTGCGCCTTTTTGCGTTATGTTATCGATCCGGCACGGTGTTTTTCACCACCCGCGCGAACAGTAATCTGTACTGCGGCTCATCGGCGCCGTCCGCTTTTGAAACCGAGCGCACGCAGATGATATGTTCGCCGTCCGGAAGCCCGTTCGCAAGATTTTCGCCCTCCGCAAGCGGGAGCGAAGCTTTGCACTCCTCCGCGCCGTTTATATCGTAGACACCCATAAATTCCATACTGTAATCTACGTTTATGTTGCTCCCCTTGAAGAAGGTTATCCTGCCGCCGGAGATCTTGTTCACCGGCATTCGGTCGAGATGAAGAGATATTATTTCAGGGATCTCCGAAGGTTCGGATCCCAAACCGGCGGCGCCTTCGCCCGCTTCGCGACCGGATTCGTTAGTACATATAAGTATTTCCAGCGGGATATTATCGTATTTTATCGACGGCATCTCCGCGGGCGGGATGTTCTTGCGGCACCCGGCGAAGCCGGAAACGGCAACGCAGAGCAGCAGCGCGAACGCCCAAGTGCGGATCGTATTTCTTTTCATTCTTTGCCCTCCTGATTAAAAAGCGCGGGGCGGCGAAGAGCCGCCCTGCCGGTTTACAGAGTAATATGGTCGATTATATAGTTGAGGTAGTTCTTGTACGCCTGCTTGTCGGCGACGATGCGCTTCATATCGTAGAACTTGTTGGGCGGTATCCTGTCGATCTCCTCGGGCAGGAGCTTGCCCTTCATAAGCTTATCGACGGTGAGCGCGTCGTAGATATCCATTGCGATAATGCTGTTGCCGCGCAGGCACATGACCTGCTTCATCTGACCTTCGACGAGGTTTTCGACCGCGGCGCAGCCCATTTGGGTGGCCAGCACCCTGTCGCGCAGAGTGGGCGACCCGCCGCGTTGGATGTGCGCAAGGCGTGCAAAACGGGTTTCGATGCCGGAGCGCTGCTCGATCATGGCGCTAAGCTCCTCACCGTACTGGTGCCCCATTCCTTCGGCGGCGATAATTATGAAGTTGCGTTTGCCGCCCTTGCGGGCTTCTATCATTTTATCTATAACGTGATCGAAATCTGTGGGGATCTCTTTTATGACCGCGGTAACGGCGCCCACTGCGATGGAAGTCTGCAGCGCGATATCGCCCGCTTCCCTGCCCATTACCTCCACCACGGTGCAGCGCGCGTGGCTTTCGCTGGTATCGCGCAGCTTATCGACAAGCTCAACGACGGTGTTCATAGCGGTGTCGAAGCCGATCGTCATTTCGGTGGAGGCGATGTCGTTATCTATCGTGCCGGGGATGCCTATACAGGGCACGCCGTGGTCGGTAAGATCGCCAGCGCCGCGGAACGTACCGTCGCCGCCGATGGTAACTATGCCCTCGATGCCGAAGTTTTCGCACTGGGCGACCGCCTTTTTCATGCCTTCCTCGGTGCAGAACTCCTTGCTGCGCGCGGTGTAAAGCATGGTGCCGCCGCGGTTGATTATAAACGAAACGTCGCGTTCGTGAAGCTGTTTTATATTGCCCTCGATAAGCCCCTGATATCCGTTGTATATCCCCATTACCTCCACGCCCTTATAGAGCGCGAGACGAGTGACCGCGCGTACCGCGGCGTTCATACCTGGCGCGTCGCCCCCGCTGGTGAGCACGCCTATTCTTTTTATCGGTTTCATAATAACCCCCCGTAAAACGTATATTTCCGTATATCAAAATACCACAATCCCGCGCGAATGTCAAGATTTTACGCGCAATATGTTCTAACTCCGCCGCGGCGCGAATATTTTTTTAATAAAGAAAAACACAACGGCAACAGGAGGAACAGGTATGGCAAATACCGGGATATACGGCGATATAGCCGTTAGGACGGGCGGCGATATATACATAGGCGTGGTGGGGCCGGTACGCACCGGCAAATCGACGCTTATAAAGCGCTTTACCGAAAACTTGATACTGCCCGGAATAGAGGGCGGGTTCGACCGCGAGCGGGCGAAGGACGAGATGCCGCAATCGGCTTCCGGCAGGACGGTGATGACGACCGAGCCGAAGTTCATTCCCGAAAACGCGGTGAACGTCGCCCTGGACGACGGCACCCGCTGCCGCATAAAGCTGATCGACTGCGTGGGGTATATCGTTCCCGGCGCGATGGGACTTATGGAGGACGGCGCGCCGCGTATGGTTATGACTCCCTGGTCGGAAGCGCCGATGCCTTTTGAGCAGGCGGCGGAGACCGGCACGCGAAAGGTGATCGGCGAGCATTCCACGGTGGGGATAGTGGTAACCACCGACGGCAGTATCTGCGACATCCCGCGCGAAGCGTACGAGGAAGCGGAAAAGCGCGTGATAAACGAATTGAAAGCGATAAACAAGCCCTTCGTTACGGTCCTGAACTGCCTGCACCCGAATTCGCCTCAGGCGAAGGCGCTTGCCGAAGAGCTGGAGCAGAAATACGATATCCCGGTGTTTTGTATGAACTGCCGCGAATGCGGAGAAAGCGATATCGCGGATATACTTAAGGGCATACTTTACGAATTCCCGGTGAAGGAGATACGGTTCGCCGCGCCGGCGTGGACAGCGCTTCTGGGCGAGGACGACGCGCTGAAGAAAGCGATGAACGGAGCGATGCGCGCGACGGCGCGCGGGATAAAGCGCGCAGGCGAAATAAAGGACGCTGCGGCGGCTTTTTCGGCGGGCGAAGGCGTTGCGGCAAAGCTCGCGTCGCTGGACCTGGGCACCGGGCGCGCAAGAATAGAGATAACCGTTCCGGACAGGATGTTCTACAACGCGCTGGGCGAGCAGAGCGGATTCGAAATTGAAAACGAGCGCGAGCTGTTCCGCATAATGCGCGAGCTGGCGGACACGAAAAAGAAATACGACAAAGTGGCTTCCGCCATCGACGACGTGATGAACGACGGCTACGGGATAGTTATGCCCTCGATCGACGATCTTACTCTGGAGGAACCCGAGATCGTGAAGCAGCCCGGCGGCTACGGCGTTAAGCTGAAAGCGAGCGCGCCTTCGATACACATGATGAAGGCGGATATCGAGACCGAGGTCAATCCCATAGTCGGCACCGAGAGTCAGTCGGAAGAGCTGGTAAGCTTTCTGCTGAAGGAATTCGAGGAGGACCCGAAGAAAATATGGGAATCGAATATGTTCGGGAAGACGCTGCACGAGCTGGTGAGCGAGGGGCTGAACAGCAAGCTGGCGCATATGCCCGAGGACGCGCGGATGAAGATCGCCGGGACGATAAAGCGCATTATAAACGAAGGAAGCGGCGGACTGATATGCATCCTGCTGTGAACGGCATCCGCCTGACTTTTTCCGACCTCACACGTAAAAGCGTGATAAATCTGCGCGACGGCTGTATGCTGGGCGACGTGTGCGATATCGAAATAGACGTTCCGCAGGGCTGCGTCACGGCGCTTATACTCCCCGGCCCCGGCATTTTCGGCTCGGTGAGCGCCAAAAACCGCGTAGTGATACCCTGGCGGGATATCGAGCGCATAGGCGACGACGTGATACTGGTGAAATACTTCCCCCGCGAAAACGGCGATAAGCTGCCCCGCAAGGGCAAAGAATAAACATTATGTAAACCAAATGCAAAGACGCCCCCGGCAGGTCCAACGACCCTCGGGGGCGTTTCCGCGCACCGGCGCGGGTAAAGAGAGCTTCAAAAATACTTTTTGTTCATTTTTCCAACGACGGCGCTGTATGCCGATACGGTTTGATGTTTGCCATAAGGCTTAATGTGTCGCTAACCATTCTGCCGCCAAATCTCTGCAATGAGCAATAATCAAATCATGCAACGAAGAAAAGCCATTTGGAGTCAAATCCGACGATGTGATACCAATGAAAGCTGATCCGTGTAACGCGATATGCCTCGAACCTATCGGTCGGGCGGATATATCCCGGTTTCCAGCCGCTGCGCGAATAAACGACGGCATAACGGTTCTTAAAAAACGAAACCTGCTTATCCGTAACAAAAATCGCCAATCCACCGGAGTTTTCATCATCAAAAAATCCATGGGGATTGGGAATATCGCGCTGAACGTCCATAAGGGCATCATAATCATCGTCCGTGGCGGAGATCTCTATGTTATAACTTGCGCCGTCCGACAGATAACAGTTCAATTTGAAAACACCGTTGTTATATGACGGAAGGCGCGGGATCAAACTGATAAACTCCAGATCGACGTGCGTTTCTTTTTCGGAATCGAATACTTCAATCATTTTATCCACCCATTTTTCCATCAATTCGCGATGATCGGAAAAGTTTTTGATAAAATACTTTTTTTCGAAACCCGGTATAAAGCTTGCTATTTCATAAACGGTTTGGAAAACAAGCAAAAGCGACACAACTACAATTATAATCTTTTTGACCTTTGCTTTTTTAACGCTCCGAGCGCAGACCGTTTCTTCCGTTGCATCCCCGGCGCCATCCGTTTCATCCAGCGTTGTGTTCGTGATTTCTTCAATTTTCATGACTTCTCCTTTTTCAATACGTGCCGGAAAACTCAACAGTAAATGAAGCTGATAAATAATTTGCATTCAATGCCCCATGACGTCCAAGAAATCGCTTTCGCTGTGCCGGGAATTGAAAAACATGATGCAAAAACATCCGCAATTCTCTCCGATTTCGGTTTCGAAAGACAGTTTTTGATGTTCCAAAGATATGCGGCGTTGCGATCAGTAAGTGTACTTTTCGGGAATCGCAATTACTCTTGACGAGAACTCAACGGTTCCGGTTTCGTTTTCCAGCGTGCCGATGATGTTGTAGACCGGTTGAAGTATCTCGCAGCCGCCCGTGTACTGATTAACAAGCAAAAGCTTTACCCGTTCTATTGTCATTTTATCGGCGACTCCCGAAAACGCGCTGTCTTCTGCCTTGGTTATCGAAAAAGAGTCCGGGCGTTTTACTCTTGAAAACGCGTCTTCCAAAGGCACCATATCGAATTCGCCGGTTTTTTCATAATCATACAGCTTGATTTCTATTCCGCAAAGTCCGCTGCCGTCGAAATAGAAGTCGCAGATATCGTCCCCGATTATTCTGGCTCCGTCAATAAGGCGTCTGAAAGACACGCGCACCGTGTCGATCTTTTCGCCTTCGGACGTATGTGCGACACGGGTAGACGTGATTCCGAGATATTCGTAGTCCCCCTGCAATATATCTATCCTTGCAAATACCTTTTTCGCTTCTTCTTCGAGCTTTTCATCCGTCCAGGAATAATCGCCTCTGACCGCACGCGAATACATCGAGCAAGAAAGCTCGTTGTTTCTGGCAGATATACTGCGCGACCCCTTATTGTTTACCGCGTCCGCTCCCTGCAAAATGATTTTGCCGTCTTGCAAGGGGCTCATTTCGCCGATTATGCCGAATTCGTTCGCATACTTTTCAAGCTGCTCATCCGTTATTTCGCGCGGAACGCATTTATAGAACGGCATTGTCTGCGCGAATGATTCTTGTGCTTTATTATTTACGGTAGTGCCGGAACCGATATGATCTCCGTCTTCTCCGAGCGCTTCTCCGCCTATGTTAATGCGTTTGTATTCACCCGATGCGCAGGCGAACAAAAAAAGTGGTACTATTAAAAAAAGCAAAGCTGCTGCCGAGAATAATCGTTTCATGTTTGTTTTCCTTTCGCAATTCATTGATTTTATGACCAAACAATGTTGTCTTGAATATGATTTGTAATTATTTTTACATCTGAGCTGTTATAGCTATAATGTATGGGAGCATCATCAATTGTTTCATCATATGTTTCATCAATATACAGAACCTTTTGTATATGATCATCAGAGGTTTGACTTGCTTCGGCTTGATCTCCAGCAATAAAAAACGATGAAATGATACTTTTGTGTGAAGACAGTTCAACGGCAAATCTAGTGGCGACCTGCGTGCAAAGATAGGATTGCGAGGCATATCCCATCACAATATGAGCGCCATTCATCATATTTTTCAAACTTGTATCAGTAACATAAGAATTGTTAGTTAATAAATTGCAAGAGTATAACCAAACCCAACGCAATTTTGATGTTGACGATCCAAATTTAACTTCACTCGTATACAAATTATAATCATCGTTTCCATAACAATTACAGTGGCAAGGAAAAACGCCATGGTCGTAACACCAAAAACTACCTGAATGAGAGTTTCCTAAAGGTGTAAAATTGTAATGTAGGAAATTACCTTTATTTGGATCGTTCAAATTTTGATCTGTCCAGCCTTCATTGCGATCTGCAGCAATTCCATGCCCTATGTAAACCATAAAGTCCACATTGTCGGCAATTACTCCTGATGCAGAAGAGTTGTTTCTAAAGTCGTTTTTAGAAGCACCATGAAAAAGCTCGTCATTCCAATTAAACAAATAAGATGTGTATGTGTTGTTATATTCGGGATTTAGTGCATAAAAGAAGGTTTCTCCATACAGTTTTGAATTCCTGCTGCCATATCGACATCCTGCTTTGTAATCGTCTGTGCTCAATCCAACAACCAATTCATATCGATCAATGACTACCAAGAATGTTTTGGTAATATTTGTGACTTTGTGTTTAATGATAATGTTCGCCGTGCCCGGGTTGCATGCGGTAATTAGATTTGTAGAGTGATTAATACTAATTATATTTGTACTGCTTGTGCTTAGCTCAAAATCGTTTATAGTTGCCAAACTAGCATTATTAGGTGAAACTACTATGGTGGGGTATTTGCTCGACCAGCATTCAATTTCAACTGTTTCCACGGAAAACGCAGTTAATTCTCTATTTCCGTAATATGCTGTATTCGCAAGCCTCCATACCCGGCTATTATAAGTGCTTGTTCCAACCGTCCCCAGTGTGGAGCTTAAAAGAAGCGATGTGCCGCTTGAGTATAAATACTGATTTGTCGCGACGTTTCGCATGAGTCTTCCGCCGCCGTTAGCGGTCGTCATCTGCCATTTGGCGGTATTGGCGATCGAGTCGTGGGTATAATACGTGAGACGGACGGAGCCGCCTGAAACATTCAAATAATAATTTGAACCCTTGTGCCGAACGGAGTAAACATCATTTCCGTGATGCCGCAGCTCCCATTTGACGGTGTTCTGCAAACTGCTGAGCAATCCCGATTGCCCGTTTGCCGCAGTTGACCCGTTTTTGTGAATATACTTCCCGGTATAACGGTTATTCAAGTAATATTCGCCTTCGATCGACCCATAGTTGGATTGATAAGTGATTACAATATATGGACGCTTTGAGTCGTCGGGGTACTCGGAAGAAAACGGAGCCTTCTTTAATGACTGCGTCGACTCGTTGGAGTTTACAAGCATAAAGCCGTATGAACCGTTGTATGCCCCGCTCTTCCAACCTTTTACCAGCGTTGTGATATCAAATTCGGTCGGCAAGGCGTTGGGCATATCGGCGCTCCAGTCGTCGGTCGCCGTTGAATAACTCGAACCGAGGTTGTTCCATGTAGCTGTCGTTTCGGTCCACGGGCTTGTAATACGATAAAGATTCACCGGCTGTGTGCCGTGCCCCGAAGAATCAAAGCAGCCGAACACGGCTGTAACGATCTTCCCCGCCGTAAGCGAAGCATATGTTTCGTCGTTCAGCAATCCCGGGGTTCTGACAGCAACCCTGCCGATCTTATGAGCGTCATCCGTATAGCCGGCAGTAAGGAATATATAATTGTAAAAATTGTTGTTCGGATAACCGGAAAACACGATGGTGTCTTCGATTGAATTGGAACCGTTTGCGGTGTCGGAAATCGTTATCGTCGGATCTATTGTTACAGGATATACCGTTTTTTCATCTGTCAAAAATGATTCATCCACAGATATCGCGGCAATGTATTCTTTTCCGTCAACGACAGGTTCAACCGTGAGCTTGCCCGTGCCGGGTCTGCCTGCTGCGTCATAGACAATTACGTCTCCGATAAACATAACGCCGTCGGCTCTGGCGGCATTTTTGTTTCCGGAAATATAATAACCGTTTTTGTCGGAACAAATATATGCGCCGTTTGTCTTTATAACAAAACTGTATTCCGAGCCGGTATGATCATAGATTATTATATCCTCTTTTACTCCGGAAAGCAAGGGAGTATATTTCAGATCCGCTCCATCGCCAAAGCAGTTTTTATAAACAACCGCTCTGCCCGATTCTGCGCCGACGGTTTTGCCTTCGTATCCGCGCGGCGAGATGCTGACCTTGACTCCCGAAAACCCGATTTGCACACCTTCCGCCGCGTCAAACGGTATATTAAGATCATATTCGTTCTGCCTGACCGTGTAACCGGTCTTCGTTTTGAGCAATGACGTGTCTTTATCGACAACTTCGCCTCTTTGATCGATGTATTTTACGTTTTCGCTCATGTAATACGTGCTTTGTGTTCCGTCGATGTTATTATAAACGAACGTATCCAGACGTTCTTTTTCCGGCAATCGCTTAACGTGCTGGCGGCTGTCGAATGCTGCGGCGTTAACATAGCGCTTGACGGCAACGTCGTCAAGTATGCTATCGGTTTCGGTTTCGGCTGTCAAAGTATGATCCGCGTGACTGTCGGCGGATACGGCGGGCATGCATGTAAACATTACGCATAAAAGCAGCAGTAATGCTGTAAAACGAATGGTCTTTTTTGTGCTTCTTCTCATTTCGGTATACCTTTCTGATTTATTGTCGGGAACTTCAAGAATTGATCCCCGTTTCTGTTTTCACGCTTCGGTTACGGCAGCTGCGGCCCGCTTGCCGCGCGAAGTGTTTTCGCGGCAAAGGGACCGGTTCTTTTTCCGGTTTGTTCTGCTTCCCGCGGGTTGATAATCTATTATACCGCATCCACGCGGAAAAAGGAAGAGCAATTTACCCTTTTTTTGTAAATATCCGGCTGTTTACGGCGTTTTCGTTCGTTTTTGCGAACCCGTAGAAACACGGCGTTTTGTCAATACGATCCTTCCGCCGCTTTCGCTGACACAAGCATATCATAAAAACGAAAGCAAGGTTCACAAACCCCTTTTACCATACGGCAAAAGCGTTGTCAATAGCCTTTTTCCAAATGATCCCTTTTTCGGCGATTTCGGCGCAATTTTTTACGACCGAGCGAAAAAACTTGACAAAACAGATGATTTGCATTATCATAAATCATTAAATGAATTTTCGCAAAGGCGGGAAAAAGATGAAAAACATTACAGAGGAGTTCGGATCGCTGGTTTTTGACCGCGGAGTTATGAAAAAGATGCTCCCCGAGGAGGTATACCGTTCGCTGAAGCACACGATGTACCGCGGCGAGGATCTGGATATCACCGTGGCGAACGTAGTCGCCGGGGCGATGAAAGAATGGGCGCTCGCCAACGGCGCGACGCATTACACTCACTGGTTCCAGCCGATGACGGGCATCACCGCCGAAAAGCACGACAGTTTTCTGGCGCCGGACGAAAAAGGGCGCGCCATTGCGGAATTCTCCGGCAAGGCGCTTATAAAGGGCGAGCCCGACGCTTCGAGCTTCCCTTCCGGCGGGCTGCGCGCCACTTTCGAAGCGCGCGGATATACCGCGTGGGACCCTACCTCCTGCGCGTTTATAAAAGACGGCTCGCTGTGCATACCGAGCGTGTTCTGCTCCTACGGGGGCGAGGCGCTGGACAAAAAAACGCCGCTGCTGCGTTCGGCGCAGGCGCTTAACGTGCAGGCGCTGCGCATATTGAAGCTGTTCGGCACCGAGGCGCGCCACGTGGAAGCGAACGTCGGGCCGGAGCAGGAATATTTCCTTATAGACAAAGAAATGTTTATGAAGCGCGAAGACCTTGTGGTCTGCGGCAGGACTTTGTTCGGCGCGAAGCCGCCCAAAGGGCAGGAGCTGGAGGACCATTACTTCGGCGCCATAAAGCCGCGCGTTTCGGCGTTTATGAAGGAGCTGGACGAGGAGCTTTGGAAGCTGGGTGTGTTTGCTAAAACACGCCACAACGAAGCGGCGCCCTGCCAGCACGAGCTCGCTCCGGTATATTGCAGCGCGAACACCGCTACAGACCACAACCAGCTTACCATGGAAACGATGAAAAAGGTGGCGGACCGGCACGGATTCGTGTGCATCCTGCAGGAAAAGCCGTTTAACGGCATAAACGGCAGCGGCAAGCACGACAACTGGTCGATATCCACCGACAAGGGCGTGAATCTGCTGGAGCCGGGAAGCTCACCGCACGAGAACGCGCAGTTTCTTTTGTTCCTCTGCGCGATGATAAAGGCCGTGGACGAACACCAGGATCTGCTTCGGATATCCGTGGCGACGGCGGGCAACGACCTGCGTCTGGGCAAGAGCGAGGCGCCGCCGGCTATTATTTCGATATTCCTCGGCGACGAGATAACGCATATCCTCGAATGCATAGAAAAGGGCGTGCCCTACGACGGGCGCGGCAGCGAGCAGATGGAGATAGGGCTGCACGTACTGCCGAGCTTCCCGAAGGACACCACCGACAGGAACCGCACAAGTCCGTTCGCCTTTACCGGGAACAAATTTGAATTCCGCATGCCGGGCAGCGCGATGTCCGTCGCGGGGCCGAACATAGTTATCAACACCATCTTCGCCGACGTGCTTATGCAGTTCGCCGACGAGCTGGAGAAAGCCGAAAACTTCAATTCCGCGCTGAATTCGCTTATACGCCGCACGGTGAAGGAGCACAAGCGCATTATCTTCAACGGCGACGGATATTCCGCCGAATGGGAACGCGAAGCGGAGCGCCGCGGGCTTCTGAACCTGCGCACCACCGCCGACGCGCTGCCCTATTACGCAAGCAAAAAGAACGTGGAGCTGTTCGCGCGGCACGGCGTGTTCACCGAAAAGGAGATGATCTCCCGCCGCGATATACTCGCCGAAGCGTACTGCAAGATAGTTTCGATAGAAGCGCTTACGATGTGCGATATGGCGAGCCGGGACATTCTCCCCGCGATAGGCGGATATATAACCGAGCTCGCGGATACCGTAAACGCGCTTGCCGCCGCCGGAGTTTCGGCGCCGAGGCACGAAAGCGAAACGCTTGAAAAGCTTTGCGCGCTCTCGGACGGGATATACGGCTCGCTGGGGAAGCTGCGCGAGGCGACGGAGAAGGTACGCGCCGCCATCGGCGAAGCGGAATGCCCCGCGCTCTGCCGCGATGTCGTGTTGCCGCTTATGGAAGAGCTGCGCCGCGGAGCTGACGAAGCCGAAACGATCGTTAAACGCGGCTCCTGGCCCTTCCCCACCTACGGCGACCTGCTTTATTACAACGACTGACCGCGTGGGCAAAAAAGAAAAAGCCCGCAAAGGCCTTTTCGAAAATATGCTCCCGCAGAAGCCGTGTGACCCATGAGAAAGAAACCCTGCTTTGTGCAGGTGGGTGCCCTCTCCGATGCTTTAGTGCTTCCAACGTCCGCGAAGTACCGCGCGCGGAATGCGCCGGGGTATCCCCGCGGGAGGCCTGCTTCACCACAGCGGAATACGGGCTCCCCTTTATTCTTGTGGGTTTTTACACGGGGAACAAGCCCTGCCGGCGGCAGGAACCATGCACGAACCCCGCAGGAGACGGATCGCCGGACCGCGGTTTATTCTTCGCCGCCGTCCCCGTCTTCGTCCTCGTCCTCGTCTTCGTCCTCGACGTACTGTTCGTCGAGATCGCATTCGTCCATAAAGGTATCCTCGAAGGCGTCCGCAACGCGGTCGAATTCATCGTCGTCGTCGATGGTGACGAGCATTTCATCGCCGTTTTCGTCGGTAGTGACTTTAAGTATGACGTATTCGTCGTCCTCGCCGTCGAGCGGGATGAGCGCGAGATAGTTGTTATCGTCAAGCGTGATCTCGCCGAGGTATTCGAACTCGCTTTCGTTGCCCTCTTCGTCGGTAAGAGTATAGATATCGTCCTTTTCGTTGTTTGCCATTGAGTATTACCCCCAAACGTGATATATTTTTTCTTTACGGATATATTTTACAACCGCGGCGTGCCGTTGTCAATAGCTTTTTGAAGTTTCGTGCGCCATAAAACGACAGCCGCTTTGCAAAGGAGCTAATATGGCTTTTATTCCGCGAATTTTTATCGGAAGCGACAGTATTTCCGGCGGCATGGCTTTTGTCCGCGGGTCGGACAGAAACCATATCGTGAACGTTCTGCGCAAGACCGCGGGCGATACCGTTACGGTATGCGATATGCATTCGAACAGCTTCGAAGCCGTTATAGAGAAGATAGAGGACGACAGCGTCGTTCTGCTTCTGGGCGAAAAGAAACACACTAAAAGCGAACTGCCCTTCCCCGTTACGGTCTACCAGTGCGTCCCGAAGGGCGAAAAGTGCGATACCGTGGTGCAGAAAGCGGTGGAGCTCGGCGCGAAGGAGATAGTTTTTGTGATAAGCGAACGCTGCGTCGCCCGCCCGGACGGAAAAGCTTTTGAAAAGCGGCGCGAGCGTATGATGCGTATAAGCGAATCGGCGGCGGCGCAGAGCGGGCGCGGCTTCGTGCCGGAGGTGCGCGGGCTGATAAGCTATGACGAAGCGATAAAGGAGATAGCCGCGAGCGGCAGAGGGTTCGTCTGCTATGAGGGCGACGGCACCGTACCCCTGCGGACTCTGCTTTGCGGCGAGCCGGAAAGCATGGCGTTCCTTATAGGTCCGGAGGGCGGGCTTTCGGAAAAAGAGACCGGGCTCGCGCGGGGGGCGGGGCTTCCGCTGGCGAACCTGGGCAAGCGCATACTTCGCACCGAAACGGCGGCGCTTTACGTGCTTGCCGGCATAAGCGTTATAATGGAATAAGCGATATCCGGGAAAAGAAACATCCCCCGCTTTCGGCGGGGGATGCGTTTTTCTATGCCGTTTTCGCTTTACAGCTTACTGGCCCTGATAGGGCTGCTGGGGCTGCTGCGGAGCGCGGGGAGCGGGGTTCGGGATCTTGAAGGAAACGGACTTTTCGCCGTGCTTGAGCACGAGATAGAGACCGAGAACGACCGAGCCGCCGATGAGGAATATGGTGCAGAGGAAGTCGAAGAGATAGAACGCCAGAGCGAACTTCATACCGACGGAAAAATACTTCATGACGATCCAGTTGATGAGAGCGCCGATGAATATGAGTGCAGGAGGAACAAACCAGAACATCTTAAGCAGATTGTTGTTGGTGTGGGCGAGCCAGCACATGAACGCAAAGGCGAGAACGCCGAGTATGACCACGAAGCAGCCGAAGCTCTGCGCGATCATTATCATGGAAATTCCGTAGTAACCGAAAGCAAGCAGGAGACCGGAGATCATAATAAAGAATTTGGTGTATTTCTTTACGAAAGGAGCGGTCGCGATGCCGGCTGCGGCAAAGATAACGAGGATGTAAGAGATGATAAGACCTGCGTGCGCCTGGAGCTTCACGCAGAAGCCGATCATGGCGACGAGGGCGAATACCGCGACCAGGCCGAAGATAGCGGCTACTAAAATGCCGAAAACTTTGGATTTTTCCATCGGCGGACGCTGATAGTAAACGGGCTGCTGATACTGCTGATACTGGGGATTTTGCTGATACTGCTGCTGCTGCGGCTGTTGAGGCTGCTGCGGCTGCTGATACTGCGGATTCTGATTCATAATGATCCTCCTGTTATTTTTTCGTTTGTAATATTTTACAATATGTTTATGCAGATGTCAAGTCTTTTTTGCTTATTTGCCGGGCAAAAATCAAGCAAAATGCAAAATTTGTTCATAATTTATTCATAATTTGCCCCGTTCCCCGCCGCAAAAGGCGGAATAGGGCGCAAAATATACAAAAAAAGTGCCTCCGGTTTGTAACATTTTTGCAAAAGCCCTTGCAATCTCGAAAAATTTGCGGTAAAATACAAATAAGTATGAATATATTTGGTATTTAAATATAAAGGAGAAGCGAAAATGAGCAACAAACTGTTTCAGGGAATGATGTACCAGATGCGGGACGCCGTCGACAGGGAGATCGGCATACTCGACGACAAGGGGATAGTCATCGCGTGCAGCAAAGTCGAAAAAATGGGGAGCGAGCACAAGAACGTGATCGACGAGCTCAGCTATACGAGCGACGCGCTCGTTGCGGGGGGATACACCTACCGTCTTATCGGTTCGCGCGCGAGGATAGAATACGCCGTGTTCGTGGAAGGCGAGGACGACACCGCGCGCAGCATTTCCGCGCTGCTTTCGGTTTCGGTATCCAACCTTAAGTCGCTGTACGACGAAAAGTACGACAAGACCAATTTCATTAAAAACATCATACTCGACAATATCCTCCCCGGCGACATCTACATAAAATCAAAGGAGCTTCGCTTCGACAGCGAGGTGAACCGGGTAGTAATGCTCATCCGCTTCCTCAACAGCTCGGAGGTAATACCCTACGACATAATCCAGAATATGTTCCCGGACAAGACGCACGATTACGTTATAAACATAAGCGAGACGGACATCGTACTTGTGAAGGAACTTCGCGGCAATACCGATTCCAAGGCGCTGAAACAGATCGCGCAGAGCATAGTGGACACCGTGCAGAGCGAATTTTATCTGCGCGTGGTCATCGGCATCGGCTCGGTGGTCACCAGCGTGAAGGAGCTTGCGCATTCCTATAAGGACGCGCAGGTGGCGCTGGAGGTCGGCAAGGTGTTCGACACCGAAAAGAACGTTATAAACTACGAGAACCTCGGTATCGGCCGCCTTATTTACCAGCTTCCGACGACGCTGTGCGAGATGTTCCTGCAGGAGGTGTTCAAGCGCGGCTCGCTGGAAAGTCTGGACCGCGAAACGCTGCAGACGATACACGCCTTCTTCGACAACAACCTGAACGTTTCGGAGACTTCGAGAAAGCTGTTCGTCCACCGCAACACGCTGGTCTACCGGCTTGAAAAGATAAAGAAGCTCACCGGGCTCGACCTGCGCGAGTTCGACCACGCGATCACCTTCAAGGTGGCGCTTATGGTCAAGAAATACCTTATAAGCAAGCCGTCCATTTATTGATCTTTTGACTGCAAGCGCCCTTTGAGGAACTGAGATATGATTAATTTCGAAAACGTTTCGATGGAGTACCGCAACGGTACCGCCGCCGTAAACAACGTTACGCTTAAAATAGAAGACGGCGAATTCGTCTTCCTTGTCGGGCATTCCGGCGCGGGCAAGACGACGCTTACCAAGCTGATGATATGCGAGGAGCGCGTTTCCTCCGGCAAGCTGGAAGTGAACGGATACCATCTTGAAAAAATACATTCCTGGAGCATCCCGAAGCTGCGCCGCACGATGGGCGTGGTTTTTCAGGATTTTAAGCTGTTCGATAAAATGACGGTCTACGAAAACGTCGCTTTCGCGATGCGCGTCGTCGGCGCGAAGCCCTCGCTCATACGCAAGCGCGTGCCGTTCTTCCTGGACGTAGTCGGGCTTTCGCACAAGGCGGATTCCTTCCCCACCGAGCTTTCGGGCGGGGAACAGCAGCGCGTGGCTTTCGCCCGGGCGCTGGTGAACAACCCGCACACCGTTATAGCCGACGAACCCACCGGCAACGTGGACGTAGACCTTACCGAAGACATTATGGAACTGCTTCTTAAGATCAACAAGCTCGGAAAAACCGTCATCGTCGTCACCCACGATATGAATATCGTAAACAGCTACAAAAAGCGCGTGGTGCGCATAGAGCAGGGCGAGATAGTTTCCGACAAGACGGGAGGCGACTTCGAGCAATGATGAAACCGAGCACCTTCTTTTACAACATCGGGCAGGGGTTCAAGGGCATTTTCCGCAACAGCGTTATGACTATCGCCTCCGTACTCGTGCTCGTGGCGTGTATGATTTTGGTCGGGACCTTTTATATCGTCATCGACACCATCGACCGCAACTTCAAGGCGATCAACGACCTTAACGTTATAGAAGTAAAATTAAGCAAGGAATATTCCGACGACCAGGTCGAGCAGATCGGCAAAGCGCTGGAGGAGATCTGCAAAAGCTCGCCGATAATCGATTCGGCGCCGGTGTTCATTTCCGCCGACGAACACGGCGAAAGAATGAGAGATATGTTCGAAGATCCGGCGTGGATCGACGAAATACTTAAAAGCGGCAACCCGCTGCGCGCGAGTTACCGTCTGGAATTCCGCAATTTCTCGGATTTCGACGAGGTGACGCGCGTTCGCAACCGGATCGACTCCATCACGATAACCGACGCTTCCGGCGCGCAGATCGACGGCGTGGACACGAAGGACATTAAGGATTACATCGAGCTTTACGGCACGGTAATGAGCGTTAAAAACACGCTCTACGTCGCCGGGATATGGCTGCTTGCGATATTGCTGATCATATCGCTGTTCGTTATTATGAACACGATAAAGCTCGGCGTGTTCGCCCGCAGGAACGAAATAACCTTTATGCGTCTGTGCGGCGCGACGAAAGCCATGATAAGAATGCCCTTTATGGTGGAGGGGATAATCATAGGCGTGTTCTCGGCGGCTCTTGCCTTCGGGATAGAATATTACCTTTTCAAGTATCTGCTTACCGACATAGTCCGTTCGGCAACGAGCAACGCTTCCGGCAGCGCCGATATCATATTGGGCGAGTTTTCGGAATACGCGCTCCCGCTGGGGATCGGTTTCCTTGCGATCGGGCTTTTCGCGGGGATAGTGTCTTCGGGTATTTCGCTTAAAAAATACCTTAAGGCGTGACGTTGGCGTTAGGAGGCGAGGAAATGAAAAAGAATATACTGCGTTTGCTTTCCTTCCTGATATGCGCGGCGCTGATGCTTTCGGTTTCGGCGGCGTTTATGCCCGTGAAGCAGACGCGCGCGGAGGGGCGCACGATATTCCAGATAGAAAGCGAGCTTAAGGAATGCCAAAATATGCTGGCGGCGCTGAAAAGCGAGCTGGCGAGCATAAGCTCCGACATAGCGGAGCTGGAGCGCCAGTCCGGGCAGACCGACAAGCTTCTGGAATCGTATCAGGCGGAGATAGAAGCGCTGCAGGCGGAATACGAAATAAATATCGCGATAAAAGAATCCTACGACCACAAGAAGGCGGACGTCGCGGCGCAGATCGCCATGACGGAGGAGAACTACAACTACCACCGCGATATGTATAAAAACCTTATGCAGTTCATATACGAAAACAGCAGCGTGAACACCTTCGAGCTGCTGTTCACCTCGGACAGCATAGCGGATTATCTTTCCAAGCGCGACAATTTCAACGACATAATGGATTCCGCCGCGAACATTATGCGGCAGATAAAAAACAACGTTTCCGACCTGGAAATACTGCAAGCCGACCTTACCGAAACGCAGCAGGTATATGAAAAATACCTTTCCGACCTCGCGAAGAGCGAGCTGGAGCTGCAAAGCAAGATAAAGCAGTACGAGACGATAGCGGAATCGCTGGGGCTGAACGCCGATGAGCTGCGCGAGAAATACTCCGGCAAGAACGCGAGCGTGGCGGAGCTTAAAGCCAGGATAAAGAAGCTGGAAGAGGAACGCAACGTGTTCTATTCCAAGGATTCGGTGTTTATGTGGCCGCTTAAACCCTACGTTTCCTACACGCTCACGAGCTACTACGGCTACCGCGGCAATCCTTTCGGCGGAGCCGGGATCGAATGGCACAGCGGCATCGACCTCGCCTGCGCGGTCAATTCCGAAATAGTCGCCTCCCGCATGGGCACGGTCACCACGGCGGGCTGGAACGGCGGCTACGGCAACTGCGTGATAATCTACCACGGAAACGGCATATCCACCCTTTACGGGCATATGAACAGGATCGCCGACGGGATAAAAGTCGGCGTGACGGTGCAGAAAGGGCAGGTCATCGGCTACGTCGGCACGACCGGACGTTCCACCGGATACCATCTGCATTTCAGCGTGCTCAACACCAACGATCCGAACAACATGGGCGGATACGTTAATCCGGACAATTATCTGCCGGACGGCTATTATACAAAACGGAAATAAAGAAGAAATAAAGATATGTTCAAGAAAAGAGTTTCGATCTTCGCCTGCGCGGTCATTTCCCTGCTCTGCTGCGTCGTTACCTTCGTGGCGGTTTACGCGCGCTCTTCCGTGGAACGCGACCGCGCGATAAACTCCGTGCGCGAGCGGTTTTCACAAAGCGGCGAAGAACCGGCGGAAAATTCCGCCGGCGCGGAGGCGGATACCTCGCGGTACGACAAGCTTAAAAGCATAATCGACTACGCGGACGCTCATTATCTGTGGGACCTCGACAAGGACAAGATGTGGGAGGCGATCTATACCGCGGCGCTTGCTTCGCAGGGGGATCCCTATACCTACTATATGACCGCGGACGAGAATATCTCCTACTGGTCGCCCTCCGGCGGGCTTGTGGGGATCGGCGTCCGGTATGCCGAGGATGATTCGGTCGACGGGATATTCGTTGCCGACGTAATGGAGCGCGGCGCGGCATACGCCGCAGGAATACGGCGCGGCGACGTGATAATCGCCGTGGATTCGGTAAAGGCGAACGGAAGCAACAGGGACGAGCTTGTGGAAGCCGTGCGCGGCGAGCCCGGCTCGGAAGTTAAAATAACCGTCCTGCGCGAAGGCAAAGAGCTTCATTTCAAAGCCACGCGGGCGCCGCTGCCGGGCGACAGCACCTACAGCATCGCGCTCGACGCGCAGACCTGGCTTATATGCATAACCACCTTCAGCGAGGAAAACTCCGCCGAAGATATGATATCCGAAATAGAAACAGCGCGTTCGCTCGGCGCGAAGAAGCTGATATTCGACCTGCGCGGCAACCCCGGCGGTTCTTTGGACGAGGTGTTGGCGGCGCTGGATTACCTGCTTCCCGAAGGCGACATAGTAAGCTATAACGACCTTTCCGGTAAAAAGCAGGTGGAACGGTCCGACGCGGCGTTCCTCGATATGCCGATGGCGATAATCTGCGACGGCAGCACCGTCTCGGCGGCGGAGCTGTTCACCGCGGCGATGAAAGATTACAAAGCCGCCGTAATCGTGGGAGAAACCACCTTCGGCAAAGGGATAATGCAATACGTCCGGACGTTGAAGGACGGCAGCGCGATCTCGGTCACGACGTCGTACTATTACCCTCCGTCCGGCGTGAACTACCACCAGAAGGGCGTGGAGCCGGATCACACGGTAAAAGAAACCCGCCCCCACGGGAAGGATTATTATCTCGACCCGATAAACAACGACGACCAGGTGAAAAAAGCTTACGAGCTTTTGAACGGCTGACGACCGAATAACAGAATAATAATAAACAAACATAAAAGAGGAGTTACCATGGCAAAACAGATCATCGTTTCCCACGAGGGACTGAAAAAGCTTCAGCAGGAGCTTGAACATCTTAAAACCGTTAAACGCAAGGAAGTCGCGCAGGCGATCCAGAAGGCGCGCGCATACGGCGACCTTTCGGAGAACAGCGAATACGACGAGGCGAAGAACGAGCAGGCGGAGATAGAGGGCAAGATCGCCCATCTGGAAGCCACGCTTGAAAACGCGATAGTGCTTGACGACGGCGATTTGGGCACCGACAAAGTCAACGTCGGCAACAAAGTCACCGTTCACAATATCGACGAGGGCGAGGAAACCGAATATAAAATAGTTTCCACCACCGAAGCCGACCCGATGCAGAACCTTATAAGCGACGAAAGCCCTCTGGGAAAAGCGCTTATCGGGCAGCGCAAGGGCGACAGCATAAACGTCGAAGCGCCTATCGGCATAATCAGATATACCATTACCGACATTTCCAAATAATAAAAGGATTTTAATATGAACGAAGAAATAAACGCAAACGCCGCGCAGGAAGAAGAACAGAGCACGAGCGACGTTCTGCAGATACGCCGCCGCAAGCTGGACGAACTGCGCGCCGCCGGAAAGGACCCGTACGCCGTTACTAAATACGGTGTCACCGCGTACGCGGGCGTTATAAAAGAAAAATTCGAGGAATACGAGAACAAAGAAGTTTCCATAGCCGGGCGGCTTATGAGCCGCCGCGATATGGGCAAGGCGAACTTTATAGACGTTTCCGACAGCACCGGAAGGATACAGGCGTACGTCCGCATAGACGACGTGGGCGAGGAATGCTTCGAGGACTACCGCAAATGGGATATCGGCGATATAATCGGGCTTGAAGGGTTCGTGTTCCGCACCCGCAGGGGCGAAATAAGCATACACGCACACAAGCTTACCCTGCTTTGCAAATCGCTGCTTCCCCTGCCGGAAAAATACCACGGGCTCACGAATACCGATCTGCGCTACAGACAGAGGTACGTCGACCTTATTATGAACCCCGACGTGCGCGAGACGTTTTATAAGCGTTCGCGCATAATAAGCGAAACGCGCGCCTTTATGGAGAGCCGCGGGTTTTTGGAAGTCGAAACGCCGATGCTCCACAACGAAGCCGGCGGCGCGAACGCGCGCCCCTTCATAACCCACCACAATTCGCTTAACATCGATCTTTACCTCCGCATCGCGCTGGAGCTTCACCTTAAGCGCCTTATCGTCGGCGGGTTCGACCGCGTGTACGAAATAGGCAGGGTTTTCCGCAACGAGGGTATGGACACCCGCCACAACCCCGAATTCACGCTTCTGGAGCTTTATCAGGCGTATACCGATTACTACGGGATGATGGAGCTTATAGAAGACCTTATCCGCACCGTCTGCCGCAAGGTCATGGGCACGGAAAAGATCGTTTCCGGCGGCGTGGAGCTGGATTTCGGCAAGCCGTTCGAACGGATGACTATGCTTGAAGCGGTGAAAAAATACTCCGGCGTGGATTTTGCCGGGGTGGAAACGCTGGAGCAGGCGCGCGCGCTTGCGGACAAGCACGGGCTGCACTACGAACAGCGCCACGGAATAGGCGATATACTGAACCTGTTCTTCGACGAATACGCAGAAGACAAGCTGCAGCAGCCGACCTTTATTATGAACCATCCGACGGAGATATCGCCGCTTGCGAAGAAGATGCCGGAAGACCCGAGATACACCCAGCGGTTCGAGCTTTTCGTGCTCGGACGCGAGCTTGCAAACGCCTTTTCGGAACTTAACGATCCGATCGACCAGCGCGAACGCTTCGAGCATCAGGCGGCGCTTAAAGCCGCGGGAGACGAGGAAGCGAACGAGATAGACGAGGATTTCATCTGCGCGCTCGAATACGGTCTGCCGCCCACAGGCGGGCTCGGAATGGGTATGGACCGCCTTGTTATGCTGCTCACCGGCGAGGAGAACATCCGCGACGTGCTGCTGTTCCCGACTATGAAGTCCGTCAAGACCGGATCGGAGGAAAAAGAAGGACAATCCGAGACATCCGAAAAGCCGGTCGAAGCGGCTCCCGTAATTGAGGGCGCGCCGATAATTTCAGCAGAAAAACCTGACTTCTCAAATGTTCAGATTGAGCCGTTGTTTGCTGATTTCGTCGATTTTGAAACCTTCTCGAAGAGCGATTTTCGCGCCGTGAAAGTTCTCGAATGTGAAGCAGTTCCGAAATCCAAGAAGCTCCTGAAGTTCACTCTCGACGACGGAACAGGCACGAATCGCACCATTTTAAGCGGTATTCACGCTTTCTACGAACCTGAACAGCTTATCGGCAAGACTCTTATTGCAATAACAAATCTCCCGCCGAGAGCTATGATGGGTATCGAAAGCTGTGGCATGCTTCTTTCCGCCGTTCACCACGTCGGCGAAGAAGAAAAACTTACACTTTTGCAGGTTGATCCCCATATTCCGGCAGGAGCAAAACTGTATTAAAACACCGAAATTGTTGTATGGATGTCCTTCATAGTTTTTGGAGCCAAAATCGGCAACTTACAACAAACTTACAACAATCGTACAACAATCGATGTAACAGATTGTGCAGCCCCTGAAAAATCGCATATTTTTGTAACAAAGACCTTGAGAACGTAAGAATTCTCAGGGTCTTTTTTATTTTCAGAAATCCCTTACAAATCGCATACTACCGCTTTTGTATCAAACTCAATATAATTGGTTTGAAATCGGAAAGGCGGAACGGGATATGAACAACAGCTTTGCATCGGTACATCCTGAATTGGTTTACGAGTGGTCGGATAAAAACGCGCCTCTTACACCTGCTCAAATAACTTACGGTTCAAAGAAACTGTATTGGTGGAAAGGATCCTGCGGACACGAGTGGAAAGCCAGCGCAAGAAGTCGATCATCCGGCGAAAAATGTCCTTATTGCGCAGGAATGAGAGTTCTCCCCGGCTATAACGATCTTGCGTCAAAGCGACCGGAGTTAGTAAAAGAATGGTCCTCCAAAAACAAGCTGAAGCCGATAGAAGTTCATTGGTCTTCTCACAAAAAGGCAATTTGGCGAGATAAGCTCGGTCACGAATGGGAAGCGGTAATAAAGAACCGTGTCTATGGCAGCGGTTGTCCGTATTGCTCACATAATAAGATATTAGAAAGGTTTAATGACTTAGCGAGTGTTTGCCCGGAAGTTGCCGCCGAGTGGTCTGACCGTGATCTTCCGTTAACTCCAAACACGGTAACAGCGTTTTCAAACAAAAAGGTATGGTGGAAGTGCAAACTTGGTCACGAATGGAAAACGCTCA
>JAFSNK010000009.1 GCA_017447445.1 Clostridia bacterium
AAAGCCAAATCACATTGAAAATGCTCGTGCTTTAACGAAAAACTTCGACTGCCGTAGGACACTACGGCGACGCTCGTTTTTCGTTAAAAATCATCCGCTTCTCTGTCCTCTGTCCAGCTTGAAGACTTTGTCTTCAAGCTGTAGCCGGGGTCCGCCCCGGCTTTTTCAATGCGTTTGCTGTTGATTTTTTCCGGGAATAGTGCTATAATCAAAAATACGAAAAAACAGAAATACGGAGGATAAAAAAATGGGCTGGTACAGGGATTTCGAAATAGAGGCGGTGCGCAGCGCGCCCGCCGATCCGCATCCGTGCGGGGATACAAAGAACCTTTTGCTCGGACTGCCGATCTACGGCGTTGTAGTGAACGGGATAATGGAAGAAACCGCTATGACGGAGTATTTCAACACCCCGCAGACGGAACCGATGCTTACTGACGGCAAGTTCGCCGCAGCGCCGGATTACCTCGATCCGGGGTATTTCCACTTCACGCGCGGGGTGGGGCGCACCGTTATATTCCGGCTGCCTTATCTTTCCGCGATAAGCGGCGCCCGCGTGCACGCGTTGAAGCAGGATGAAGTAGCCGCGCGCCTGCCGCGCAGGGCGGACCTGCTCGTTTCGCCCGACGGCATCGGCTGGCAGAACCTCGGCACGATCACTTTCGAAAGCGATTCGCCCAAGGCGCAGGTGTCGTCCGGGCTGGAGCTCGGGCGGGAATACAAGGCGCTTTACGTCGCCTTCCGCATCGACACGGTGGGGCACGTCTGGATCGACGAGCTGGAGGCGTTCGGCAGGACGGATATTTCGAATGCGGCTGATATAACCCCCGGCGACACCCCGGGCATAGAGATAAACTTCGTGAACAGATACCCGGATTATTCCGAGCTGTTCGGCGTTCACAACGTGCTGCTCTCCTATCACGCCGCCGCGCGCGGGGAACCGGAAACACGATAAGCGGGGAAGAGGTATGATTAAAAAACTGTTAATTGCGCTGTCTGTCGTCGTCGCCGTGTTCCTTTGCTTTTGCCTTTTCAGATTCATCAAAGCGCATACCGAAGTGCAGCACCCCGAGACCGCGCAGGAAATGATAAACGCCGATTACTTCGACTGGTATCACGGCAGCGACAGATGCTTTTCGTATAACGGCAGCGTTTACCGGTCGGCGTATATAAACGGACTCGGCGGCGCGGAGAATCACACTTTCGCCATAGGCGAATGCGGCGTGGAATGGGCGCAAGGCGAAAATGTTTTGGCAAATCCGCACGCAATAACCGAAGGGGACGGTTATTATCTGCTTTCCGTTGACGGCGGGAACGAAACATTGCTGCTTATACCGAAAGACG
Source organism: Clostridia bacterium (assembly GCA_017447445.1). Lineage (GTDB taxonomy): Bacteria > Bacillota > Clostridia > Oscillospirales > CAG-382 > Coliplasma. Next base: position 1,342 of record JAFSNK010000009.1, read on the forward strand.
AGTGGAGAAATCACACAAAAAATGAACGCCCTTTGGGCTTTTACTTAAGAAAAACCGAGGACGATAATATCCAGCCCGCCGCGCCTGCGGTCAAAGACCTCGGCGTTCCGCACGGCGAGCGGTACGATTCTTCCGAAATGGCTATACGCGTTCTCGATATGACGGTTTTCGACGGTATGCTTTACGTCGGAGGCGGCAACTATAACGCCAACGCCGGCCCCGTGGATATGTGGCGTTACAGGATTGCGGATGAAAAATGGGAACGGCTCGGCAGCGTCCCGGACGAGGAAGTTAACGAGTTTGCGGTTATCGGCGGCGTGCTGACGGTACCGGGCACCGACCCGCGCGATATCGGATGGGACAAATGCAATTATTATTATCTTGAAAACGGAGAATGGAAGACAAAGAACACGCTCCCGGGAGCTTCGCATTGCTGGGATATCACCGAATACGGCGGCGCGATATTCGCCGCGATACAATATGAAGCCGACACTTCCGCACATTACGCCGCAATGTCGGAAGACGGCGGCGAAAGCTTTTCCGTTATTCCGCTTACGGACGAAAACGGCGCTGCTGTACCGAGCGGTTCGATAGGCCGTTATTATCATCTGCTGCATATAGGCGGCGAGTTATACGCATATTGCACAAACAAAATATATAAGTACGACGGAACGCGGTTCGCGTTTGCGTATGACTGGAACGGCAAAGTATCGCCCGGGAACGCCGCCGGAATCGCAAAAGAATTAGGGGCTGTCGTCTATACCGATAACTCTTTGTATTTCTCCTCGACCGCACTGTACGAGTGCACCGATCCCGCGTTCCCCGTGCAGATTGCCGTACCCGACGGCGGCACGGTGAACGACCTGTACGTTTCCGGCGGCGAACTGTACGTGCTGACAGTCGAAAAAAGCGCGGCTGAAAACGTCAGCCGTGTATATAAATATTCCGGCGGGAAGTTCATTTCCGTTGCTGAATTCCGGCGCGAAGTGCCCGCCGTGTGCTTCGCGGTAACCGACAACAGAATATATCTCGGGTTGGCGTCAAACAACAAACATAACGATAACGGGAGGGTTATTGAGATTGAAAGACTTGGTTAAGACAATATGCCTTATAGTTGGACTTGTTCTTTTGATAATCTGCTTTGCGTCCTGCAAAGACGATAAAGCGGTTTCGCAGCCAACGGGTGAATCGAGCGAAAAAGCGCCCGAAAGCAGCGCGGACGTGTCCGAAACAAGTATGCCGGAAGCAAAAGGAAAAGTTATGCTTTCCAAAGTCAGCGAACCCGGCGGAAGCTGGACGGTATATGATTATAACAAACGCGGAGACGTACTTACCGAAGAACAATCCTCCGGGCTTATAAAGTATTACACTTATGACGATACCGGGCGGCTTGAACGCACCGACGTGAAGGACGGCGGCGGAAAAGTGATGGCTTCGGAAAAATGGGAATACGACAGCGAAGGCAGACTGTTCAGATACACACAATGGTCAGGCGTTCTTTCTACTACCGAATACGAATATGGCGGCGACGGCAGAATCACAAAAGCGGTTATCACCGACGGTTCCGACAGCCGCGAAGAAACGTATGAATATGCCGAAGACGGCAGTTATATTGTAAAAGGAACGCTGGCAAACGGAAAAAGTTACGAGAACCGGTACAATCCAAGCGGAGATAAAACCGCAGCATACAGCGACGGTGTAAAAGTAAGTGAATACACCTACGATTCAGACGGCAGAATTCTGCGTTACGAGATGTTTTACGAATCGGAAGTATATGAATACACCGCATATCATTACGACGAAAACGGCGTTTTGACCGAAGTGGAGATTTCCACGGAACCCGGCAGGATAGGGTTCAAGCGCTACGAATACGGCGAATTCGGCTGTGTAAAGGTAACGTATGTTTCACAGTCGGGAGAAGAGCGCGTTCTGGAAGAATACGAATACGATTATTATTTGATTGATAATGATTAACCACACTACATAACCAACACTCGGAGGAACAAAAAATGGGCTGGTACAGAGATTTTGAGATCGAGGCGGCGGAAAACGCGCCGCTCGACCCTGAAGCGACCAAAGAACGCAGGAACCTTATTCTGGGGCTGCCGATATACGGCATATCGGCGAACGGGCTTATGGAGGAAAACGCGCTTACCGAGTATTTCAACACGCCCGACGACAAACCCATGCTTACCGACGGAAAATACGCTTCCGCGCCGGATTACCTCGACCCGGGCTATTTCCACTTTACCCGCGGCGTGGGGCGCACCGTTATCTTCCGGCTGCCGTACTTGTCGGCGGTAAGCGGCGCCTGCGTGCACGCGCTCAAACAGGATGAAGTCGCCGCGCGGCTCCCGCGGAAAGTGGATATACTTGTCTCGCCTAACGGAAAAGACTGGCAGAAGCTGGGCACCATAGCGGAGTTTTACTGCGATGAACCGAAAGCGCAGGCGAAAGCGGAAATAACTTTTGACAAAGCGTATAAAGCGCTTTACGCCGCCTTCCGTATCGACACGGTGGGGCACGTATGGCTGGACGAACTGGAGCTTTTCGGCCGCACCGATATTTCCGCCGCGGCGGATATCACAGCGGGGGACAAGCTGGGTGCGGAAATAAATTATGTAAACCGGTATCCCGATTATTCCGATTTCCTCGGCGTGCACAACGTGCTGCTTTCCTACCACTGCGCCGCGCCGGAAAAGGTGGGCGAATCCCGGCTGGGGCTTATCACCGAAGAGCAGTATCTGCCTTACGTCGCCTATATAAAGGACGGCAGGATACAGGATACGCTGTTCGATTCGTTCCTTTACCTGCCTTACTCCAATTTCACCTATTCCAAATGGTACAAATGCGCGGAGGGGTGGAAATATTATGTAAACAACATCTTCGAGGAAAACTGCAACCTCCAGGCGCTGGAAAACACCGTTGCCCGCGTGGGTAAAGAGCTTGGCAGACCCGATTACAAGGTGCAGGTCTTCTTCTCGATCCTGCACACCAACGTCCGCTACGGCGACCACCCGGATAAATTCGGCGACCTCGACGGCGACGGAGTGGACGAGGATATGACCTCGCTTGCCGACCGCGAAAAGGCGATAAAGTGGTGCATCGACGAGCAGGTCGCACGGTACAAGGCGGGCAGCTATCCGCATTGCGAGCTTTCGGCGTTCTACTGGTTCGAGGAGGACATCAACTACGCCGACAAATACGAGTTCGCCACCATCGCCTTCGCGCGCGATTACCTGCATTCGCTGGGCTACAAGCTGTTCTGGATACCCTATTTCCAGGCTTCGGGCTTCCAGGACTGGAAAGAGGCGGGATTCGACATCGCCTGCATGCAGCCCAACTACGCCTTCCGCGATACCGTTCCGCGCCAGCGGCTTTACGACAACGCGCGGCTTACCAAACAGCTGGGAATGTGCTATGAAATGGAGATCGGCGGGTTCGACGCGCACCACGTGGATAAGTTCCGCGATTACATGGACTGCGGCGCCGAGACCGGATATATGCACAGCGTAAAAATGTATTACCAGGGCGGCGTCCCCGGCGAGTTCTACCGGGCGTATAAGTCCGAAGACCCGTCGCTCCACGCCCTCTACGACGACCTTTACGCCTACTGCAAGGAAAAATACGTCTCCCGCAGGGACAGATAGGGAAGAGGAAATAGAATACATTAAAAACAAAGAGGTTTATTCGTATTATGAACCGCATTTATCAGATTACTACCACAGAAGGGTTATTATGAAAGACGTATATGGTTTTTTATATGATTTCTGGGTATATGTTGCCGGGCAAACAAATACTCAAATGACCGAATTTCAATACGGTAGCCTTACATGCAGTGTCAGGGATTACTCCGGACCGGATTCTTTTGCGTTTCCGGTATGCGACAGTCCCGGAACGTATTATAACGTTACGTCATCGTTTAAGGAATGCGGAGGAACGATTTTCATTAAAGAGAAATCCAGGAGCGCGGAGCATTATTTTTGTGTTCCTTGGAAAAACAGGGAAGAGATTCTGGACGTAAAACGAATAACCGTTGAGCCTGAATACAGAGATGAACTTATCGGACTTTTGCATTTCTTAACAGAACAATCCCCGGTAAAAAAACTGTACGTGCAAATCAGGCGCCAGGGATTGGAAAGAGATAACATTATAGGAATGATTACGGTGGAACAGTTTGGCAAAATGATGGATAACGATGAACTGCTCGGTAATATGGTATACGTTGTTTGCGAACCGTGCGCCTGATATTAAAAACGCAAAGGAGAAATATAAATGAAAAGGATAATCGCAATAATTCTTGCAGCCGCGGCGCTGTTCGCGGCGATACATATTGTTTCGGCGGAAACCGCGCTCGGAACGGCAAACGCAAGAATAAAAGCGGAATACGCCGCGCTCGCTCCGATTTCCGACGGGGTGATCTCCGAAAGCGAATACGGCGCGCCGGTCGTCTCCTACCGCCCCGGCGACGCGGGCAAAGGCGTTATTACCGATTATGACGCATACGGCGACTGGGGGTTCGATTTTTACACCGTCTGGGACGAAAACGCGCTTTACCTCGCCTGGGAGGTGCACGGCGGCGTGTTCGCGCCTATTCCGGACAGCGTCGCGGAAGCTTACGACGGCGGGCTTGGGCATATGTGGGAATATTCCTGCATTCAGTATATGGTCACTCCCGGCGCGCCGGAGCTCGGCAGTACGGATTATCAGTCGGATTTATTCAGCGGCAACTACACAGAAGGCGGGATTTGCCTGCGCGAAAACGGAAACACCTCGTTCATCGAATGGAGTTATTCCCGATACAGTATGAACTACGGCTCGGCTTCGGGCAAAGCGGTTCACGACGCGGAAAAAGGAATAACGACCTACGAGCTGCGGCTTCCGTGGTCTATGCTGGGCTGCTTCACCGTCGGGCGCGGCAGCAAAGTGGGTCTGGCTTTCGACGTCGCCGCACAGGAAGATTTTAACAAAAAGAACGGCATGCTGGAATGGCAGGACGCGATGCTCGGCGGCAAGAACGCCGACGCCGCGGCGGTATTGACGCTTTCGGGCGGGCCTTCGCCCTACAAGCCGCAGCGGCTTTGGCTCACGCACTATAACGAAGCCGACGCGGAGGGCGCGGGAGTGATATTCACCGAAGCCGACACCGCCGGCGAATGGTGTAGCCACGTGGCGTTTGCTCCGGTCAAAGGCGAACCGGGCGTTTATGAAATAGTCGATATCAGCTTCGGCGAAGAAGGGCAGGGGCGCGCGCTCGCCATACCCGAAGGCGGGTTCGTCTATTGCGTGAACCTCGGCAACAACTGGCCGCTTTTAACGCGCGGGCTTACCGGCGACGGATCATCGGGCTTATGGTACGACGACGAGGAGCATATCAATATGCCGAACTACCAAAGCGATAATTCCGTGGATATGATGCACACGGTTTATCGCAACTGGAGCGTGGGGCTTTGGTTTTCCTTCGAGGGGTTAGACCTTGTGAACTTTACCGTCCCCACGACCACGCCGGACCTGCGGTGGTACGACGAAGGCTACGTCTGCACCGCCACATTTACAAAGCAACTGGTTACCGACGAAACAAGCGAACCCGGCGATACCACCGAACCCGGCGATATCACCGATCCGCTGCCGGAAGACCCTGCTGAACGCAAAGGGCACGTCGCCGGCAAAGAAAAAATCGGCGCCACCGACTACGCCATGGTAAAGCGGCACTACCTCAAGACCTATAATCTTTCCGAGGAACAGCAGCAGCTTGCCGACGTGAACTTCAACGGGCGCGTCGATGCTTCAGACTACGCGATGATAAAAAGGCACGTGCTCAACACCTTCGACCTCGAAGCGTATATCGCTTCACACGAAGGCGCGTAAAAAAGTGAATTTTCGAAGAAAATTCAATGAATAAAGTGAAAATTCAGTGAATAAAGTGAATTTTCGGTGAATATTCAGTGAACAAAAAGCCGGGCTCCGTTTTTCGGAGTCCGGCTTTGAATTATGCTGCGGATGAGGGGTTTTATTCCGAAGCGCGTTCGCGCGGGGAAGAACCCGCAACGCGTGTAAGCGCTGCGGAAAGGGTTTAAAGTCTTTCGCCCTTTTCGATATCGAGGAAATACTTGTACGCGTCGACGGTGAGTTCGCCGCAGGCGGCTTCGTCGCAGGCGATTATCGCCGCTTTGTGAAGCTGCAGCGCGCTGCAGGTCCACTTCTGGCTAACGGAGCCCTCCACGCTGGCGGCAAGCGCGCGCGCCTTGTTGTGGCCGTTTATAAGGATAAGCACTTCTTTGGAATCGGTAACGGTGCCGATGCCGACGGAAAGCGCCTTTGCCGGGACCTTTTCCGGATCGTTGCCGAAGAAGCGGGAGTTGACTATGCGGGTATCGGTGGTGAGGTCGCGCACGCCGGTGCGTGAGGTGAGCGAGGTGAACGGCTCGTTGAAGGCAAGGTGCCCGTCCACGCCGATGCCGCCCATAAACAGGTCGATGCCGCCGTAAGAAGCGATCTTCGCCTCGTAGCGGGCGCATTCGCCCTCCGGATCGTCGGTCATGCCGTTAAGGATGTTTATGTTTTCCGGCTTCATATCGACAAGGTGATCGAAGAAATTGTCGTGCATGAAGTACCAGTAGCTCTGGTCGTGAGTTTTCGGCAGCCCGACGTATTCGTCCATATTAAAGGTTACTACGTTGGCAAACGAAAGCTCGCCGGCTTTGTTCTTTTTAATAAGCTCCGCGTAAACGCCGAGGGGGGAGGAGCCGGTGGGCAGACCGAGCACGAAGGGGCGGTCCTCCTTGTGGCTGTTGATCTTGGCGGCGATATAGTTTGCCGCCCACTGGCACATCTTCTGGTAATTTTCCTGAATGACTACGCGCATTTCTGTTTCTCCTTTTGGTTTATTATTCATACAGTGCCATTATAGACTCGAAGCAATGCTTTGTCAATAGATTTGGGAGATTTGCCGATGTGAAAATAATATTCAAAAAGCATTGACAATATTAAAAATCTGTGCTATACTTGCAAAGTCGCCGAACGGCGAATAAACGAATATGGTGGATGTAGCTCAGTTGGTCAGAGTACCAGGTTGTGGCCCTGGGGGTCGCCGGTTCGAGCCCGGTCATCCACCCCATATCGGGCATCTATAACGGACTTGAGTTATGGATACCCGATTTTCTTTTGTTTTCACGCGGTTTTCTATGTACGGAGCAGGTTCGGATGAGCCTGCTCCATACAGTTTTCTACGATTTCGTTTTGTTATACCGACGCGATTTGCGGGACGTATTCGACGGATACGCCCTGCCGGGTGTCGGCTTTGACGTTGTGCCTGCGCGTAGGCAATACGGGAAATTCAATATACCCGACGAAGCGGTAGTAAACCGCCACCCGCTGCGTTCTGCTTTTGCCCACGCCTTCCGTCTCGTAAACGTCGATATGATCGATCAGTTCCTGCAAAAGCGGACGGGTGAGCGTCTGCACCTGAAGAAAGCGCCGGATCGCGTTCACGAAGGATTCCTGGCCGAGTTTCAGATCGTTGGCTTCGGCAAGGTCTTTCCGTAAGCAGCTGATCTTGTTTTTGAGTTCAAGATGCTCCGACTCGTATTTTTGAGACATGTTTAATAAGTCGGATAAATTGATTTTCCAAGGTATTTTCCGTTTAGAATGTCATTGTAATCAACTATCACAAATTCAAACAAATGACGATTATAGACCAAATTATAAAGAGAAACTACTTTTGAATAAACCTCGCACTCGAAAAACGAGTTTGAATTATATGTGTTCACCGGAAAAGGTATTTCTGTGCTTATTGCGTTGAATTTATATAATTCATATTTTGGCTTTGAGCAACAGTATTTTTGAACTCTAATATCTATTATAGATTGTCCAATCATTTTTGGATGAACACTTAAAAACACCTCATAAGAATCAAGAAATTCTTTTGCAACAGCCAAAATAGTTTCACACAATATCGACCTTGTTGTAACTTCAGAATCTTTTTCTATTTCAACGCCATCTTTAATAACAACAGGTAACAACTTATGATTATTCATATTAAAGATATGTTCTTCTATATTATTATCCACATGAGCCCCGATGGTATCAGAAATGATTTTTATTATCAAAAGTCTTGATAATGGCTCAACATCTGGTAGCTTCGTATCGATAACTATTTCATTAAGCCAAGAATCAAAAGAGATATACACGCCCCAAAAGCCGCCAGTTTTAAACAGAGAATCAGAAATCTGCGGCCTAACGTCTGTACCTTGAATAGAAAACTGGAGTAAATTATATGTCGGCATAATATTCAAGCACATCATGGGATCATATAAAGGAAATAACAACTTTTTATCCAAATCAACTCTATGAATTAATGATTTATTGCCGTTGCTTGGATCACCAAACAATATGGCTCTTAAAGAGTTTGCAATATTATTAGAATATTCTATTCTATCGTCGCTTTCAAGTTTAGAGTCCAAAGCGAGTTTTAATAAATTTTTAATTCCTTTTATCTTTTGTTCCAAATCTTTTTTAAGTTGATCTTTCGTCTTTTTCTGTGCGCTTTTTATCAAACTATAATCACTCCATCCCTGACGCACCTTTATTATTTGGTGCTTGTTATTTCATTGAACAATTTGCCCGTAAAATCAGTGCTGAGTCCGATCTTGTAATAGATTCCCAAATCGTCAATGATCTTCGTAAAGACTCTCTTTAACTGGCTTTCTCCATTTTCGACCTTTTTGATATTTTCGGCGGTAAGCGTATTTTGAAGCGTTCTAATAATCAAATCTCGTTTTTCCTGCCTCCTTTGATTCCATAATGAATTATGCTTCTATAAACGAGCTATTCCCATATTTGCTTGCTGACAACCCAAGTTTTTGAATAATCATCTCCGTAAACAACCGCCTGATAGGGCGGAAGAAGAAACATGCGAATTGTTTCAAGAACAGTATCGAAGTTGCTTTCCGCATTGACCTTTTTGCAAAATGCCATCCACTTTTTTTGCATGGCGTCGTCGCCAGAGAACGAGAGCATTTGATCGAACTGCTCAACGGTAAACGCGCGATCACGGTTTGCAAACGTCTTTTTCAGAGCTTCGGTCAGTGTTTTTCCGTCGAAATCAAACTTATTTGCGAGATAATAAATATCGTAATAATCCTTCATCCGGCTGGAGAATTCCATAAGCCCGAGTATCGCGTCAAGCTTTTCGGCTACGGTCGTTTCGATGGAGTATGTGTTTACGGTAGGTGCCGGAAATTCATTAAGCTGTGTCGGGAGTTTGCGCTTTTTCGCACCCGGCACGATAACGTCGCCGATGCCGAAGTCGATGCCGAACGGAGTGCGAGTATTCTTGATCCGCGCAACGATGTCGGCGTGAATGCCGGGGTATTGTTTATTGATCGAAATCGGAGAAACGCCTTTGATCTCAAAAGTGATAAATTCGTTTGTTTCGTCCGCTTCTATGATCTCGCTGATGACTTCACGGAGTTTTTCGGGGGTATTCGGTATTTTGCGGAGCATAAAGTCCACATCTACGGTCACACGGCTATCGAACTCAGTCAGGGTATAGAGGAACAAGCCGCCTTTAAGCACAAAGTTGTCAGCATATTTTGATTTTTCAAGGCGGCGTAGAAACTCTTCCTGGCAGAAAAGCTGCATACAAAGTTGATTGCTTCTGCCGGTCTCTTTTGCTTTGTTCCGCAGTCTGGCGAGAACCGAAGCACCTATATCAGCCATTGAGTAGCACCTCCATCATATCAGTAACCTTTTTATAAACACGAAGCTTTTTTGCGTACCTGCTGAGATTAGCAAGATTCTTTTCTTTATCGTTCGCATAGGCGTTTACTGCTTTTGCGAACAGCTCGTTATCCAGTTTAGTGCGATATTTGAAGCAGTCACAGATCGTGCGCTCTTTGTCGTAAATCGGAAGTGTCGTTCCGTCGAAATCTGCTTCTGTTTTGCCAAGATCGTAAACGTCGGGCTGGATATAATACGCCTTGAAAGGTACGCCGGCTGTTTTCAGTTTTGGCTGTGAGACAGCACGCGGAACGGCGATGGACCATTCGCGGGGTGTGAAATCAGTATATCCGTAATGGAAAAGCGCGGATTCTACACATACGATCCCTTCCGGGATGAGACGGGAGAGATACTCCGCCTCTGTAATATCAAGATCACCGGCAAGCTGATAAAACCCATGGCGAATGCGTTCAAGCACTCCGTCAGTCACGAGCTTTCCGATGTCGGATTTATAAAGACCGGCAGCAAGAAACTCGGAGGTTTTTGCTATACCGCCGGAGTCATTTATCACTTTTTTTGCAATTTCGGCTTTTGTCATTGCACTATCACTTTCTTCTTACAAATTAGGCAAACTGATTGACGATAATAGTATAGCACATAGTCTTCAAATAATCAATACTTTTTTCGTACAATTCTGTGAATTTGCAAGAAAAAGCGGAGCCGAAGCCCCGCCTTTTCTCATATGCAGATCAATTTGTTCATTACAACCTCGTTGACACGGTCGCGAATGTTGTTCATGGCACCGATCCACGCCATCTGGTCGTGGCGTTTGAATTCCTCTGTGACGCCTTCCTGCTTGGCAAACTGTCTTACCAGCTGAAAACACATTTCATCTGCCTGCTCGTTGACTTCGCGCAGATAAGAATTCAGCGTCCTGTTCATCCTCATAACGTTAACGGTTGTCGGACGGTTTTCCTTTAAATACTGATAGTGCCGCTGTCCCCAAATTCCTACGCCTTTTAAGTTGTCTTTCATATGCAAATACCTCCTTTGCGACTCTATTGTACCGCAAAGAAAACAAAAAGAAAAATGTGCGATTCGGCTGCTTTTCCGCTTGAATATTGGCTGTCCGGCTCCGTTTGAAAATGTGGTTTTAATCAAGTCCGTTATCGATATTCGCACCAGAAAAAAAGTGCTTGCTTCGGCAGGCGCTTTTTTCAATGAAGGCGCTCTCGCGGAGCTGATGAAGGAACGGGGACGTCACTTTTTTCTTGCAATGGAAGCATAAATATGTTATCATATAAACACTACGAAACGAGGTGTGAACTATGCTTAACTATATAAACCCGCTTTGGGAGCATCCGGCGGCGAGATCCCGCGCGATAACCGCGGAAAACCCCGACGGAGCCGCCGGCGGGGGCGCGCGCTTCCCGGCGCAGCCCGGATCGGCTTCTTCCGCGCTGGGCGACGGCTGGAAGACCCGTCCGAGCGTGCATATCGCCTCGGGCGAGACGTTTCCGGTCGCGGATATCGAAGGCCCCGGGATGATAAGGCATATCTGGATAACCTGCCTTTCCGACGGCAGCGCTTTCCGCATGCCCTGGCAGCGCGGCGTTCATCCCTGGCGGGATATGATACTGCGTATGTACTGGGACGGGCAGGAGGCGCCGTCGGTTGAATGTCCGCTGGGCGATTTCTTTGCGAACGGCTGGGGGAAAGTCGCGTTCATAAGCTCCGCCGCCGTCTGCGTGAACCCGGGGAACGCCATGAACTGCTACTGGCAGATGCCCTTCCGCACGCGCTGCCGCATTACTCTGGAAAACCGCGCGCCGGACGGCTTCACGCTTTATTACCAGATCGATTATTCACTGCAGGACCTTCCCGCGGAGATATGTTATTTTCACGCGCAGTTCCGCCGCAGCAACCCCACGCAGCGCAAAACGCCGCACGTTATTCTGGACGGCGTGAAAGGGAAAGGCCAGTACGTAGGCACATACATCTGCTGGGGCAGCAATTCGCCCGGCTGGTGGGGCGAAGGGGAAGTGAAGTTCTATATCGACGGCGACTCCTCGCACCCCACGATCTGCGGCACCGGGACGGAGGATTATTTCTGCGGATCGTATAACTTCGAAAACACCGAAACGCACCGATATCAGGAGTTCTGCACTCCCTACGCCGGAATGCCGCAGGTCATCCGCCCGGACGGCGTTTATCAGTCGCAGACGCGGTTCGGTATGTACCGCTGGCATATAGTCGATCCCGTATATTTCGACGAGCGGATAAAGGTCGATATCCAGGCACTCGGCTGGACCGAGCACGGAAAGTTCAAATGTCTTTCGGACGACGTCGCCTCCGCCGCGTTCTGGTATCAGACTCTGCCGTCCGCTCCGTTCTCGCCGCTCCCCGCGCGCGAGGATATGGAAGTGTGATTTTTTCAACCGATTTTTCCAAGACTATTGACAAAATACGCAAAAGTGCGTATATTATATTTAGACTTTGTATTCAGCATAGAGTCAAAGCGATTCTACGGGTCACTCCGCGCGCGGAGTCAAGGCAACGGACAGCCGGGCCCACTGCCGAACGGCGGGAAGACCGCCTTATTGATCGAGTTAAGAGCTCGAATTTTATAAGTTGGTTACTTAAAAACCGAAATGCGTTAAACGCAAACTTGTGAAACGGTCAATAAAGAGCAGTAAAAGTTTTGTTGCTATATAGGCTCTGTGTAACACCCGCGTTACAGTCGCGGGCAAAGTTGCATTCCCGGCAAAGAACGATCGGAACGCAGGCGGCATTTACGCGGCCTGCGTTTTTTGTTGTAAAGAGGTTCATTATGGAAGAGAAAAACGTTTTCGGCTTCGAAGAAAAGGAGCTCGACCAGAACGAGGCGCCGATATACGAAGCGCTTCAAAGGTTCAGACAAATGCGCGTGGTGCCTTTTGACGTTCCCGGGCACAAGCATGGGCGCGGGAACCCGGAATTAACGGCGTTTTTGGGCGAAAAATGCGTCGGCATCGACGTGAACAGCATGAAACCGCTGGATAACCTTTGCCACCCGGTATCGGTGATCCGCCGCGCGGAGGAGCTTGCGGCGGACGCGTTCGGCGCGGCGCACGCCTTTTTAATGGTAGGCGGCACCACCAGCGCGGTGCAGAGTATGGTGCTTGCCACCTGCAAGCGCGGCGACAAGATTATACTACCGCGCAACGTGCACCGCAGCGTTATAAACGCGCTGGTGCTCTGCGGCGCGGTTCCGGTCTACGTCAATCCGGAAGTCGACGTGCGCCTTGGTATCTCGCTCGGTATGCAGCGCGAGCAGGTCGCGAAAGCGATCGCCGAGAACCCGGACGCGGTGGCGGTGCTGGTGAACAACCCCACCTACTACGGAGTCTGCAGCGATATGCGCTCGATAGTGCAGATGGCGCACGACGTGGGCATGGTCTGCCTTGCGGACGAAGCGCACGGCACGCATTTCTATTTCGGCGCCGGGATGCCTTTGACGGCGATGAAAGCCGGCGCGGATATGGCGGCGGTCTCGATGCACAAAAGTGGCGGCAGCTTGACTCAGTCGTCCCTGCTGCTCGTCGGCCCCAACGTAAGCGTGGGGCACGTCCGGCAGATAATAAACCTCACCCAGACCACCTCCGGCAGCTATCTGCTTATGTCGAGTCTGGATATATCCCGCCGCAACCTCGCGCTGCGCGGCAGGGAAGTGTTCGCCAAGGTCGTGAGCATGGCGGACTACGCGCGTGAGGAGATAAACGAAATAGGCGGCTACTACGCCTTCGGCAAGGAGCTTGTAAACGGAAATTCCGTTTTCGATTTCGACCCGACCAAGTTAAGTATCCACACCCGCGACATAGGGCTTGCCGGCATAGAGGTTTACGATATTTTGCGCGACGAATACGATATACAGATCGAGTTCGGCGACATCGGCAACATACTCGCCTATCTTTCCATCGGCGACCGCCCGCAGGAGCTGGAACGGCTCGTGAGCGCGCTGGCGGAGATCCGCCGCCGCCATCAGAAAGACCCGACGGGCCTGCTGAGCCAGGAATATATCGACCCGATAGTCGTCACCAGCCCGCAGGAGGCGTTCTACGCCGAAAAGCGCAGCGTCCCCATAACCGAAAGCGCGGGGCTTGTCTGCTCGGAGTTCGTTATGTGCTATCCGCCGGGAATCCCCATTCTTTCCCCGGGCGAAAAAATAACGAAAGAGATCCTGGATTATATTCAGTATGCCAAGGACAAGGGCTGCTCCATGACCGGCCCCGAGGATCCTGAGATAAACAACATAAACGTGTTGGTGTAAGGGAGGAATAAAAATGCTGAAGGAACTGTTTAAGAATCTGTTCGGTAAGAAAAAAGAAAAAGAACTCCCCGGGAATACACCTGCCGCAAATCACGCGGATTGCAGTTGGAACAGGTTGTGGGAAGCATACGGCAGCGGTAAACTGGATGAAATCGACCACGGAGCATACCTTCTCTGCGAATACGAAAGCGGTATAAACGGCGACGGACACAGCTGCTATATTTTCAACTGCGTCAACGGCGGACAGGATATGCCCGCCATGCTTGACGAACTGAAAAAAGTATTGCCGCAGCAGTTTTATGAGTATTTCAAAAAGGCATACGATTCATACGAAACCGATAAAGAAGATGAAATCTGTACCGCCGCAGACGATTACTTTTATAAAAACGAAGAAGAAATAATCGGTATTCTGCAAAAGGTCGCAGACGAGAAGTTCTAACAATTACATCTGACAATGCATTTAAGCATTTAAACGAGGTACGCCATGGAACTATGGTTCAGTGAATTCCACACGCCGGACGTGCAGCACAGTATCCGCGTCAACCGGCATCTTTATTCATACAAAAGCGATTATCAGCAGATAGATATCTTCGACACGCCTGAGTTCGGGCGCGTGCTCGCGCTCGACGGCAACGTGATGCTTACCGAACGCGACGAATTCATTTACGACGAAATGATAACCCACGTTCCGATGTCGGTGCATCCCGGAGTGAAGGATATCCTTGTGATCGGCGCCGGAGACGGCGGCGTGGTAAAGGAGCTGGCGAGGTATCAGCAGGTCGAAAGGATAGACCTTGTCGAGATGGACCCGCAGGTGCTGGAGGCGTGCCGCGCGTACCTGCCGGAGAACGCTTCCCGGCTTGACGACAGGCGGGTGCATATCTTTTACGACAACGCGCTGCGCTTCATTCGCCGCTGTACTTCGCAGTACGACCTTATAATAGTCGACTCCACCGATCCGTTCGGTCCCTCGGAGGGCTATTTCACCCGCGAATTCTACGGCATATGCTACAACGCCCTGCGCGACGACGGCATTATGGTGAATCAGCAGGGGAGCCCGTTTTACAAGCACGACGCGGAAGCGATGCAGCGTTCGCATCAGCGCATACACTCCACCTTCCCTATAAGCCGCGTTTATCAGGCGCACATACCGACCTACGCGGCGGGCTACTGGCTGTTCGGCTTCGCAAGCAAGAAATACCACCCGGTTGACGATCTCGACGCCGAAAAATGGCGCTCGCTCAATCTGCAGACCAAATACTACACCACCAAACTCCATATCGGGGCGTTCTATCTGCCCGCGTTTCTGGAGAATATGCTTAAGGAGGTGGAATAATGAAGCCCGCCGTTAACGTGGAGACCTTCCTCGCCTGCGACAAACCCTATGCAAAGGCGGATACCGTGCTGTTCGGCGCGCCGTTCGATTCCACCACCAGCTTCCGCCCGGGCGCCCGGTTCGGCTCCTCCGCCATCCGGCACGAAAGCTACGGCGCGGAGACGTTCAGCCCTTATCAGGAAAAGGACCTGGAGGATATAAACGTCTGCGATATCGGCGACAACGAGCTTTGCTACGGCAGCGCCGAAAAAGCGCTTAAGGATATCGAAAAGCTCGCTTCGCGCATACTTTCAGACGGGAAAAAGCCGTTTATGCTCGGCGGCGAACACCTCGTAACGCTCGGCGCGGTCCGCGCGGCGCTTAAAAAATACCCCGGTTTGCACATTATACATTTCGACGCGCACGCCGACCTGCGTAACGATTACCTCGGCGCAAAGCTTTCGCACGCCTGCGTTATCAGGCGCTGTCACGAGCTTGTCGGCGACGGGCGCATACACCAGTTCTGCATACGTTCCGGCCTGCGGGAGGAGTTCGCTTTCGCCCGCGCGCACACCGATTTCCACCCTTTCGGCTTTGCCGGGCTGGAAAAGACCGTTCAAGCGTTGAAGGCAAGCGGCGCCCCGGTGTATTTCACCGTCGACCTTGATTGCCTCGATCCCTCGGTATTCCCCGGAACCGGAACGCCGGAAGCCGGCGGCGTGAGCTTTTCCAAGCTGCTGGGCGCCGTATTAAAGGTCTGCAAGGCGAATATCGTCGCCGCCGACGTAACGGAGCTCGCCCCGATGCTCGACGCTGCGGGGGCTTCCACCGCCGCGGCGTGCAAGATCGTGCGCGAAATGCTGCTTGCAATGAATTAACGAAATATAAGGAGAAACGAAAATGTCAAGAGTTTTAGTTATCGGCTGCGGCGGCGTGGCGAACGTCGCGATAAGAAAATGCTGTCAGGTTGACGGCGTGTTCACCGAGCTTTGCATCGCTTCGCGCACAAAAGCGAAATGCGACGCGCTTGCGGAAGACCTTAAAGGCACGACCAAAACCAAAATAACCACCGCGCGCGTCAACGCCGACGACGTGCGCGAGCTCGTCGCGCTAATAAAAAACTATAAACCCGATCTCGTTATGAACATCGCGCTGCCTTATCAGGACCTCACCATTATGGACGCCTGCCTCGAATGCGGCGTGAACTATATGGACACCGCCAACTACGAGCCGGAGGATACCGACGATCCCGAATGGCGCGCGATATACGAGAAACGCTGCAGGGAAAAGGGATTTTCGGCGTATTTCGATTATTCCTGGCAGTGGGCGTACCGCGAAAAATTCGAAAAAGCGGGGCTCACCGCGCTGCTCGGCTGCGGGTTCGACCCTGGCGTTACCCAGGCGTACTGCGCCTACGCGAAAAAGCACGAGTTCGACGAGATCGACACCATAGACATACTCGACTGCAACGGCGGCGACCACGGCTATGCGTTCGCGACGAACTTCAATCCGGAGGTCAACCTGCGCGAGGTGTCCGCCCCCGGCAGCTACTGGGAGGACGGACGTTGGATAGAGATCCCGGCGATGAGTATTAAACGCGAATACGATTTCGACAAGGTCGGTCACAAGGATATGTATCTGCTCCACCACGAGGAGATCGAATCGCTCGCCGAGAACATCCCGGAAGTAAAGCGCATCCGCTTCTTTATGACCTTCGGGCAGAGCTATCTCACGCATATGAAATGCCTTGAAAACGTCGGGATGCTCTCCACCACGCCGATAAACTTCGAAGGGCACGAGATAGTGCCGATAAAATTCCTTAAAGCGCTGCTGCCGGACCCCGCCTCGCTCGGTCCGCGCACCAAGGGCAAAACCAATATCGGCTGCATCTTCACCGGGCGCAAGGACGGCAGGGAGAAGACCTATTATATCTACAACGTCTGTGACCACGAGGAATGCTATAAAGAAGTGAAGAGCCAGGCGATAAACTACACCACCGGCGTCCCCGCAATGTGCGGCGCGCTTATGCTGCTTACCGGGAAATGGACCGAAAAGGGCGTTCACACCGTGGAGGAGTTCGACCCCGATCCCTTCCTCGACGCGCTGGATAAATACGGGCTCCCGCGCAGCGAAACGCACGAACCCGTGCTTGTCGACTGATGAGGATAAACGATACCCGTCCGCCCTTCGCGCGGATATCCGGGCGGGACGCGGAAGCGCTTTTCGGCTCGCTCCCCACGCCCTGCTACGTTATCGACAAGGAAAAAATAATCGAAAACTGCAATATCCTCGGCGGCGTTTCGCGGCGCACCGGGGCGAAGATACTGCTCGCGCAGAAGGCGTTTTCGAATTTCGGATTATATCCCGCAATGGCGCCGTTCCTCGCGGGGACGGAGGCAAGCGGGCTTTTCGAGGCGCGCCTCGGCAGGGAGGAGATGCCCTCGGGCGAGGTGCACGTGTTCTGCGCCGCCTATTCGGAAGCGGAGCTTAAGCAAATACTTAAATACGCCGACCATATCGTGTTCAATTCGCCCTCGCAGCTTAAAAAATTCGGCGCGGCGGCGAAGAAGGCGGGGAAGAGCGTGGGCCTTCGCATCAATCCGGAGTGCTCCACACAGCGGGGGCACGCCGTCTACGATCCCTGCGCTCCGGGCAGCCGCCTGGGAGTAACGCGCGCGGCGCTTGACCGCGAGCTTTCGACGGACGAGCTCGCGCTGCTCGACGGGCTGCATTTCCACACGCTGTGCGAGCAGGATTCCGCCGACCTCGAGACCACGCTTTGCGCGGTGTACGAAAAATTCGGCGACCTGCTGCCGGGGATGAAGTGGCTAAACATGGGCGGCGGGCACCACATAACCCGCCCGGGCTACGACATCCCGCGGCTGGAACGGCTTGTAACCGAAGCGAAAACGCGTTTCGGCGTGCAGGTGTATCTTGAACCGGGCGAGGCGTGCGCGCTCAACGCGGGCTTCCTGCTTGCGCGGGTGCTGGACGTTACGAAAAACGGAAGGACCACCAACGTGATAATCGACGCCTCCGCCGCCTGCCATATGCCGGACGTGCTGGAAATGCCCTACACTCCGCCGCTGTTCGGCGCGGAAGCGGGCAAAAGGGGCAAAAACGCGCGCCGTATCGGCGGGCCGACCTGCCTCGCGGGGGATGTAATAGGCGATTATTCTTTCGAATACCCGCCCGCGGAGGGCGATCTGCTCGTCTTCGGCGATATGGCGATCTACACCACCTGCAAGAACAACACTTTCAACGGAATGCCGCTGCCCGCGATCTGGGTATGGGAAAACGGCGGATTCAAAAAACTCGCCTCGTTCGGATACAACGATTTCAAACAGCGTTTAGGCAACGCGAAGAAGTGATCTTCACGGCCACGCCGCTTCCTGTCGGCAAACGGACGCAAAGAAAATACGGCAAACGAAAACGGACTCCGTAGAACGGGTCCGTTTTTTGCAGGCGCTTTCCGGCGTTGAAAAAACCACGCGGGAAGCGTGGTTTTCTGGTGCGAATATCGATAACGGACTCGACTGAACAACTGAAAATTGATTTCATATAAAATACCAGTATGTTGTTTTTCCGGAAACGCACGGTATAATAAAATCAGAATCGATTCTGAAAACATCTTAAAAGAATTGGAGATTATTATGGATAACACTTTTTCTGTTCAGTTTAAGCACAACCGTAAAAAAAGAGGATTTTCGCAAGAACAAGTTGCCGAACTGCTTTGTGTTACACCGCAAGCTGTTTCAAAATGGGAGACAGGTACATCTTACCCCGACTTGTCTCTTTTGCCGATAATCGCAAATCTGTTTGGCTGTTCGGTTGATTGTCTTCTTGGGATCAACTTATCGGAAAAGAATGATACGATCAATTCCATACTTGAGGAATGCAAGTCACTTACAGAAAACGGGCAATACAGTGACGCTGTATCCATATTGAGAGGCGCGCTGGTGAAATATCCTTCCGAGCCGGAATTGATGTATCAGCTCGCTTGGAATCTTACCGGCACAATAAACGAGAATCGGGAAAATCTTTACGAAGCCATTCGCATATACGAAAAAATACTTTTGTTGACTGACGATCCAGAATTGTATTCTCGGGTTTTGCGGGATTTGATGTATCGATACTACACCGCAGGTGATACCGAAGCTGCAAAAAATATCGCAAACAGGTTATTACCATTCGAGTTGTGCAGAGAGTACAATTTAGGCAGAAGCAATTTGTTAAACGGGAAAGAACTCGCTGAATATCTGGTCAAATGTATAAAAATGTACGGACAAGCGATGAAAGAGTGCTTTGAATACTTTGTAAACACGATTATTCTTTCAAACAAAGAAATGGCGCCGCTCTCGCCAGAATCATCACAAAGAGCCATTCAGACAATAAACGAGATTATTAATAGTATTTGACCTAATGGCGCACTTACTCACCACCGCAGGTGGTGAGTTTTTTACATAAAGAAAATCGAGTATCCATAACTTCAAGTCCGTTATAGATACTCGATATGGCAGGGATGGCTGGAATCGAACCAGCGAGATGCCAGAGTCAAAGTCTGGTGCCTTAACCGCTTGGCTACATCCCTTTATCGAATTCTTTAAGATTATAATCAAAAAACCGGGGTTTGTCAATGGAATTGTTATAAAATGAGCTTTTTGACAGATAAAACCTTATATAAAATCGACTTCGCTATTGAAAAACCGCGCGGAATGTCTTATAATCATACCGTAAGACGACAACGCAAAAACGTTTTCGACGGAGGTAAAGCCGTGAAAAGGATCATTGCTGTTATAATAACGCTGTTCATATTCGCCGCCGCCGTGCCGACGTTCGCTTTCGCTTCGGTTACGGTATCGGGGACCGGGCTCTGCGAAGAGATCGCAAGGGGGCTCGACGCGCATCAGGACGAAATAGACGTTTCACAATGGCATATCACGCCCGAAGAACTCGGCGACTATTACGAGGTCGCCCGCTATCTCGCGCCCGCCGCGTTCGACCTGGATTTCGCATACGGCTACACCACGGTAAGCGGAAGCACCGCGCGCTTCGTGAACAAGGTCAAGCCGCGCTACACCATGAATGCCGACGAATACGCCCGGGCAAGGCAGGCGTACGGCGAAAAGCTCGCATCGATAGTCGCGCTCGTTCCGCGCGGGCTGGACGGATACGGGATCGCGCTGTTCCTGCACGATTATATCTGCGCGAACTTCAGCTACTCGCAGCCGGGCGAATATCTTTACGACGCCTACGGTCTGCTTACCACCGGAAGCGGCGTCTGCGAGGCGTACACCAAGCTTTACATTGCTCTGCTCGCGGAATTCGGGATAAAGAGCTATCCCGTATCGTCGACGGCGATCAACCACGCCTGGAACGAGCTGCTCATCGGGAACAACTGGTACCACGTCGACGTCACCTGGGGCGACCCGGTGCCCGATTCTCCGGGCAGAGCCGCGCACGCCGATTTCCTCTGCAGCAGCGAAAAATTCCAATCCGACCACGGCACCGGATTCGTTCCGGTGTTCGCCGCGGACGACGATTCGTTCGACGAAGCCGAATGGCACGGTTACGACCTGCCGTTTGCCTTCGCGGACGGCAAAATCTACGGCGTTTCCGATGAGGGGATCATCCGCCGCTACGATATCGCCTCCGGCGCTTACGAGGATATATACACCATAGAGGCGCGCTGGCCCGCGCTTACCGAATACAGCTTCTGGAAAGGGAATTTCTCCGGCGTGGCGGCTTACGGCGGCAAGCTGATCTATAACGACGCGAGATCGTTCTATTCCTACGACCTCGCAACCGGGACCGCCGCGAAGGTATATACCCCCGAGACGGACGACACGTTGAACATCTACGGCTGCTATAACTTCGGCGAAACGCTTTTTTACATCACCGGGCCGAAGGACAACGCGAGCGATACCGGAAACTTCACGCTGAACGTTATCGAGCTGCCGGATATCATCGCCCCCGAAAAACCGAAATACACCGTCCGTTTCGTCGATTGGGACGGCGCTGTTATAAGCGAGGCGCTTTACGAAGAGGGCGGGGAAATAACGGTCCCCGCGGACCCCGTGCGCCAGCCGGACGAGACTTATACCTATACCTTTTCCGGATGGAGCCCGCAGGTGTGCGCCACCGCCGTGAGCGACGTCACCTATACGGCGCGGTATGACCAAAGCTATATCGAATACACCGTTTCGTTCAGCGACTGGGACGGAACGGTTATAAAAGAGCTTACTCTGCATTACGGCGACGAGATAGTTCCGCCCTCCGGCGTCACCCGCGAAGCGGACGAGACTTATACCTATGAATTCGAGGGCTGGGACAAAGAACCGCCCGCGAATTGCGAAGGAAACGCGTCCTACGCCGCCGTTTACAAGGCGACTTATATCGAATACACCGTAAAATTCCTCGATTGGGACGGCAGCGTTATAAGCGAAAAGAACTACCACTACGGCGACGAGGTGGAGATACCCGCCGACCCGGTGCGCGAGCCGGAGGGTGAACGCGCCTACGTTTTTTCGGGATGGGACTCCGAGCCGGAGCGGATCTGCCGCGGCAGCGCCGTTTATACCGCGGAGTATATCGATGCGTCGCAGGGCTATAAGATAACCTTCCTCGATCACGACGGCACCGTGCTTGCCGAGCGTATCTGCGCCGCGGGCGATATCCCGCGGGAGCCCGCCGCCCCCGCGCGCGAAGCGGACAAAACATACAGCTATGTTTTCACCGGGTGGGATAAGCAGATCGTCCCGGCGGACGGCGACGCTGTCTACACCGCGGTATACGAAGAAAGATATATCGAATACACGGTGAAGTTCGTCGATCACGACGGCAGCGTTATAAGCGAAAAAACTTATCACTACGGCGACGAAGCGGAGATACCTTCCGCCCCCGTGCGTGATGCGGATAAAAAATTCAGCTACGCTTTCACCGGATGGGATCCCGTTCCCGCCCGCGTGTGCGAGGGCGACGCCGTCTACGCCGCGGTATATGAAGAAAGATATATCGAATACACGGTCAAGTTCCTCGATTACGACGGAAGCGTTATAAGCGAAAAGATCTATCACTACGGCGACGAGGTGGAGATTCCTTCCGATCCCGCGCGCGAAGCGGACGATAAATACACCTACGCTTTCGCCGGATGGGGCGCCGAGCCCGCCCGCGTGTGCGAGGGCGACGCCGTCTACACCGCGGAATACTCCGGCACGGAAAAACCGCAGCCGCAGAAGTTCATCCGCGGCGACGTAAACGGCAACGGCAAGATCGACGCCGCCGATTACGCGATGTGCAAGCGCGCCTGCCTGCGGACCTACGAGCTTTCCGCGGAGCAGTTGATGCGCGCCGACATCAACGGCAACGGCAGGCCCGACGCGAGCGAATACGCCATGATAAAGCGCCACTACCTGGGGACCTACACCATCCCGCAGGACGCCGCGTAACGCTATGAACGAACGCGATATCATCCGCAAAAGCCCGCTGTTCGCCGGATTCGACGAAGAACGGCTCGACGAGGCGCTTGCGCTTTACAAGGCGAAGCCCGCTTCCTATCCGCGCGGTGCGGCGCTTGCCAACGCGGGCGACAAGCTCTCCTGCTTCGGTCTGGTGCTTTCCGGCGGCGTTCAGGTAAGCTCCGAGGACGTGGACGGCAACACCGTTATAATGGCGGCGGTCACCCCGGGCGGTATGTTCGGCGAATCGCTTTGCTGGCTCGCCGTGCCGGAGACCGGGCTGCGCATCACCGCCGTTGCGGAAACACGCGTGCTGTGGCTTTCGCCGGACTTTCTGCGCGGCGATTCAAAAGAACCCTGCGGCGGGGAACACCGGCGCCGTTTCATAAACAACCTCGCCGCCCGCACGTTGGCGATGAACTCCCGCGTGCAGGTGCTGGCGCGCACCTCCATCCGCGGCAGACTGGCGCTGTTCTTCAAGCAGTACGGAACGCACGGAGGGCCCGCGTTCGAGATCCCGTTCGACCGCGAATCGCTTGCCGCCTATCTCGGGGTGAACCGCTCCGCCCTCTCGCGCGAGCTTTCGAATATGAAGCGCGAAGGACTTATAGATTACTACAAAAACAGCTTCCGCCTGCTGTAAAAACGCGAAAATCACAATATCCGTTGCAAATGCAACGGATATTCTTTTTTCTATTGCTTATAATACCTCTGAAAGAAAAAACAAGAGGTGTTCATTATGAAAAAACTAATCATCCTTATACTTGCGGCGGTAATGCTGCTGTCGCTCGTCTCCTGCGATCCCAAAACGCAGAACGATTCTTCCGCGCCCGCCGCGGAAAGCAGTGGCTCCGCCGAAAGCGCGGAAGAAAGCAAAGAAGCTTCCGTTCCGGCGGAAAAGACCGATATCCGCGTCGCCGGATTGAAGGGACCGACCTCCATCGGTATGGTAAAGCTTATGCGGGACGCCGAGGACGGCAACGCCGCGAATAACTACGAATTCACCGTCGCCGGCTCCGCCGACGAGGTCACACCCAAGCTCATAAAGGGCGAATTCGATATCGCCGCCATCCCCGCGAACCTCGCGGCGGTGCTTTACAACAACACCGATGGCGAAATAAGAATAATCGCGATCAACACGCTGGGCGTGCTGTATATCGTCGAAAAGGGCGGCGAAGTCGCCAAGCTCGAAGACCTTAAGGGCAAGACGATATACGCCACCGGAAAGGGAAGCACCCCGGAATACACGCTGCGCCACATCCTGGAAAAGAACGGCATCGATCCGGATAAGGACGTTACCATAGATTTCAAGAGCGAGCCGTCGGAGGTCGTTCCGCTGCTTAAAAAGGCGGAAAAGGCGGTCGCGATGCTGCCTCAGCCCTACGTTACGGTCGCTTCCGCTAACGTGGAGGGGCTGAACACCGTTATCGACCTCAACGCCGAATGGGGCAAGGTCGAAAGCGACACCGGAATAATAACCGGCGTAACGGTGGTGCGCAAGGCGTTCGCGGACGAGCATCCCGAAGCCGTCAAGGAGTTTCTTAAAGAATACGGCGCTTCGGTGGAATACGTCAACGCCAACGTGGAAGACGCCGCCGCGCTCGTCGAAAAATACGGCATAGTCGCCGCCGCGGTCGCAAAAAAGGCGATACCGCAGTGCAATATAACGTTTATTTCCGGCAACGAAATGAAAACGCCGCTTTCGGTGTATCTCGGAGTTCTTTATGAAGCAAACGCAAAATCTGTCGGAGGTAAACTCCCCGGAGACGATATCTGCCTCGTGCTCGAATAACAAGTCCGCCTCCGGCGCGCGCAAAAAAAGAATAAGCTTTGCCGCGAAAGCGGCGGTGGTGATCGGCGCCATACTCGTATGGCAGGTCGCGGCGTGGATAGTCGGCAGCAAGCTGTTGCTCGCCTCGCCCTGGGAGGTAATAAAGCGTATGTTCGGGCTGGCGTTCGGCGGCGGCGATTTCTGGCAAACCGCGGTTTTCAGCTTCTCGCGCATCGCTTTGGGGTTCTTCGGCGGGCTTATCGCCGGCGTACTGCTGGCGGCGCTCGCGGGGCGGTTTCGCGTTATCGAAACTCTTCTGTTCCCGTATATGGTAACGATACGCTCCATACCCGTCGCCTCGTTCGTGATATTGGCGCTGATCTGGCTCACCGCGTCAAAGCTCGCCTCGTTCGTCTCGTTCTTAATGGTAATGCCCATCGTCTATACGAACGTGCTGGCGGGGATACGCGCCGTCGATCCAAAGCTGCTGGAAATGGCGCGCGTCTTCCGCGTGCCGCCGCTGCGCAGACTGCGCTGTATCTGGCTGCCGGGTATAAAAAGCCACCTCGTCTCCGCCTGCGAGATATCTTTGGGGCTGGCGTGGAAATCCGGCATAGCGGCGGAGCTTATCGGCTATCCCACCGGGTCCGTGGGCGAAAAGCTGTATTATTCCAAAGTGTATCTCGACACCGTCGACCTGTTCGCCTGGACGGTGTTTATAGTGCTGTTCTCCGTCGGGTTCGCAAAGCTGTTCCTTTCGGTGCTTAAAAGACTTTTGGAGGTGTCGGAGCGCAGATGGACGAAATAAAGCTTGAAAAAATAAACAAACACTTCGGCGAAAAGCAGGTGCTTTCGGATCTTTCGCTCGCCGTCCCCGCGGGCGCCCGCGTTTGCTTAACGGGGGCTTCCGGCAGCGGCAAGACCACGCTGCTGAATATAATAATGGGGCTTGTAAAACCCGATTCCGGAACCGTTTCCGGCGTGCCGCAGAAAATCGCCGCCGTGTTCCAGGAGGACCGCCTGCCGGAATATTTGTCCGCGTTCGCGAACGTGCGGTTCGTCACCGGGAAGAGCATGCCCGCGCGGGAGATAACCGCGCTTTTGGGGATGCTCGGGCTCGAGGGGAGCGAATACTGCAGGTCGGCACAGCTTTCGGGCGGGATGAAGCGCCGCGCCGCCGTCGCACGGGCGCTCGCCGCCGAATCGGAGCTCGTTATTATGGACGAGCCGTTTTCCGGGCTCGACGCGGAGACGAAAAGCAGAGTCATAGAAGTGATAAACCGTTTGACGGAAGGGAAGACTTTTATCTGCGTCACGCACGACCCGGCAGATGCCGCCGCGCTCGGCGCAACTGCCGTCGCCATCCGGTAAAAACACGGTGTTTAAGTAAAAAAGTCCGTTTTTCGCGGGCTTTTTTCGTTTTTTGCGAAAATAACAGTTGCGATTTGCGAAGAAATGATTATAATAAAAGCATAAGAAGTGAAAACTTACAAAAACAAGCGGAGGCAATTATGAATAAGAAACAGACCAACCAGCTTATACGCATCGGTATCTGCATCGCCGTGGTCGCGGCGATAGTGGGTATCGGCGCAGCTACGAAATGGATCACCTTCGACGAATTCAAGGCGATCTCGTTCGATTTCAGCTCGCTCGTAAAGGTGCTTGTAATGGCGCTGGCGGTAATCGCCGTCACCACTCTTATAACCTTTATCCTTTCGCTGTTCAATCCGAAGAACCACCGCGCTAAATCGATGCTCTCCATTATCTCCAGCCTTATTAAATACGTCGCGGGGCTCGTGATAATCTGCTGGGGGCTTTCGATACTCGGCGTCAACGTTTCCACCATCGTCGCCAGCGTCGGGATCCTGGCTTTGATAGTCGGCTTCTCCGCCGAAAGTCTTATCGCCGACGTAGTCACCGGCGCGTTCATGATCTTCGAGAACCAGTATAACGTAGGCGACATAGTGGAGGTGGACAACTTCCGCGGCACCGTTACCAGCATCGGCATCCGCACCACCTGCATCGCCGACCCGGGCGACAACGTCAAGATCGTGAACAATTCCGCGATGAAGAACATACTCAACCGTTCCGACAGAGTCTCGCGCAGTATCAGCGATATCGCGATACCCTACGCCACCGATCTTGAAAAGCTCGAATCGGAGATACCCGCGCTTATGGAACGCATCCGCGAAGCGCACCCCGAAATGATGAAGGCGGTTCCCCGCTACCTCGGCGTTCAGGCGCTGGCGGACAGCGCGGTAGTGCTGCGCTTTGTTGTGGACGTGGACGAAAAGGATATCTACACCGGCGCGCGCACGCTCAATCACGACCTGCTTCTCGGCTTCCGCAAGCTCGGCGTGGAATGCCCGTTCCCGCAGGTGGACGTACACAGCCGCTGAACCTTCTTTTAATGATCATTCCAGGAAAGGAGAAGGTCTGCTTTGAAGTACGACAAACGCAGTGAATACGGCGCCCCGCCGGAGGAATACCATATCCCGCCGGAACAGCAGCTCCCCGCGAGCGAGCATTCCGCGCCGGACGAGCAATATTCCAAAGCGCGCGAATATCCGGCGCCGGAAACGGTCACCGGGGCGGAGCGCGAAAGCGGCTCCAAACTGCGCGACAGGCTTAAAAAAATGCTCTTTATGCCGATCGCAGCCGCGGTCGCAACGGTTTCCGTTACTTTTGCCGCTTTTAACTACGACATGCTCGGCGGCGTTACGGACGATATCTACGGCCGCGAATATTGGGAAGATTACAGCCGGGGACCCGTTGACGTTCAGTATACCGACCCGGACGACGGAGTGGTTGAATACTATTACCACGTGATTTATAATACAACCGGCGAGCAGTATTCTCCCGAGCTGCCCGATGAAGAGGGCCGGACGGATATGGAGAGTTGGATAGAAGAGCATTGCGGCGATTCTTGGGTCCTGCACCTCTACGACACAACGCTTGCCTATATCGGCTGGCGTTCGAGCGACGACGCGATAATAGTCGGCGATCCGGACAATATGGAAAGCGCGTATATCGCGCAGGGCGAGGTATACAAGCTCTACCGCCGCGATCTGTATTACGAGGTGTACGATTCGAACGGCGGCGAAAGCTCCGGCGACGAGGACCAAGGCGAGCGCGCGGACGATTCGTTCCCGTATCTGAGCAACCTCGAACCGAATTCCTATATCACCTCCGCTCCGTATCACAGCAAGATGTACGGCTCGGAAATCAAAGGCGTGCTCAACGAGGAGTTCATCCACCTCTACGCGCTCGACGGCTCCGGCGTTTATATAATGCAGAACGACGGAAGCGGCAACGAGCAGTTCAACGAAAGCATAGAAGGCATTTCCTACAATCCGCTTACCAACACGCTCACGCTCGATAATTTCCACGGCGACGTGCTGGCGTTCAATCTTATGGGCAACGGGTTCAAGATAAAGCTCGTCGGCGACAACACGCTGCAGCAGATAACCGGGTGGGGCTTCTACGTCGGCGGCAGCGTCACTTTCACCGGAGACGGCACGCTTGTGATAAACGGCGACAAAAACTTCGCCATGGGCATCCAGCTCGACTGCGAATGGAGCGAGACCTGCCTTATGATCGACGGCACCGTCAAGCGCCTTGAGGTGTTCGGCAAGCCGGAACGCGGAGTGGAGATCGGCGGCGGCGGCGAATACCGCGACGCGCACGGCGCGATCTTCATTAGCGATACGACGATGGAAAAGGCGATCTATTACCTTGCTCCGTTAAAGCTCACCGGAGGCACCCGCGCGGCGGGCATATTCGGACCGGACGCTTACGGCAACTACGCCGATTCCTATGATTTCGGCAGCTATCACGACTATACCGTGGCAGACGAGGACGGGAACCCCTCCATGCACGTCGTGTTCGAGCGCGCGGACTGACCCATGCTGTACGTCCGTAAAGCGGAGCCCGGCGAGCTCGGCGATATAATGCGCATCTACCGCGCCGCGCAGGATTTTATGGCGCGCACCGGAAACCCGAATCAGTGGAAGCACACGCACCCCGCCTTATCGCTTGTAAAAAGCGATATCGAAAACGGCACAGCCCGCGTTATATGCGACGGTACCGACGCGGGGCGTATTTGCGGCGTGTTCGCAATGTGCGAGGGCGCGGACCCGACCTATTCTTACATCGAGGGCGGGAAGTGGCTGGACGACGTTCGCCCATACGTAACAATACACCGTATTGCGGGCGATCAGACGGCGCACGGCATACTTCGCTGCGCCGCGGAGCATTGCCGGACCCGTTATTCAAGCGTACGCGCCGACACCCACCGCGAAAACCTTATTATGCAGCGCGCGCTGGAAAAGAACGGCTTTTCCAGGTGCGGAACGATCTACCTGCAAAACGGCGATCCGCGCATGGCGTATCAGTGGGTCTCCGCGGAATAACAACCCGCTGTAAAAACAAAACTCCCGATTCGAATCGGGAGTTTTTGTATGCGTATAACGGGTAAACGTTAACGTTTGGAGAACTGGGAAGCGCGGCGGGCTGCTTTGAGACCGTATTTCTTGCGTTCCTTCATTCTCGGGTCGCGGGTAAGAAGACCGGCTTTTTTAAGAGAAGCGCGGTTTTCGTCGCCCGCCTGAAGCAGAGCGCGCGCGATGCCGTGGCGGATAGCGCCCGCCTGGCCGGAAATGCCGCCGCCCTTGACGGTGCATATAACGTCGAACTGGCCTTCGGTCTTGGTGACGCCGAACGGCTGGTTGACGATGAGCTTTAAGGTTTCAAGGCCGAAGTAATCGTGAATATCTCTGCCGTTAACGGTAACGTTCCCGGTGCCGGGGACGAGACGGACGCGCGCGACGGAGCTTTTTCTTCTGCCTGTTCCGTAGAAATACGGTACTGCGGATTCGTAATTCATCTGTTCTTCCTCCTTACTTTACTTCCACGGGGATGGGGGACTGGGCCTGCTGCTTGTGTTCGCCGTTGGCGTAAACTTTAAGCCTGCCGAAGCTCTTGTCGCCTATCTTGTTCTTGGGGAGCATACCCTTAACGGCGAGCTCCATAGCGAGCTCGGGGCGGGTAGCCATAAGAGTGCGGTATTTCACGGCTTTGAGGCCGCCGACGTAACCGCTGTGTCTGTAATAAAACTTTTCGTCGAGTTTTCTGCCGGTAAGAACGGCCTGCGCCGCGTTGATTATGATAACGCATTCGCCGCAGTCCACGTGCGGAGTGTATTCCGGACGGTGTTTACCGTTGAGGATCGTTGCGGCAAGAACCGCGACCTTGCCCATGGGTTTCCCCGCGGCGTCGATCACATACCACTTGCGTTCAACTTCCTCGTGCTTCAACATGGTTGTAGACATTTCGAAGTATCCTTTCAAGGTTTCTTTTTATTCGTGCTTGGGTAGTATAACACATATTTTTTATTTGTCAATAGGTTTTTCATAACTTTTTTCGTTTTTGGGGGTATTTTTTTAATATTTCTGCGTTTTTCTGCGTTTTTGTAAAGCGTGAAGAATGTTTTTCCAATTTTTTCCAACGGGTATTGACAAATCCGCGCGCGGGTGATATAATACAGATACCGAACAAATGTTCGGTTTTATGAAGACCGCGGCGCGGTTAGCTCCATCCGTACCGTGGGAAAGAAAAAGGTTTGGCTGCTGCTTTGTGCTGCCCTAAACCGTTAAGAAGACGGCGCCCGGCGCTGTACCGTTGAAGCGCGCGGGCGGCGAAAGACGAAAGGAAGAAAATGGATTACAAGAAGTATGCAAAAGAACTGCTTTGCAGGAAGAAAAACCTCGTTTCGGCGCTTTCGGCTATAAACGCGGAGCTGGAAAGTCTGGAAAACGAAAAATGCGCCTGCAAAAGCTCCGCCTGCCGCCGTGCCGGGGAAGACGGCGACTACACGGGCAGGATCATCAACATCGTTTCCAGCATCGAGGACTGCCGCCTGCGGCGCAGCGTGGTAGAACGCGAGCTTACGATGATCGAAAAGGGGATGAGCGGCCTTTCGGATTACCAGAAGGACCTGCTGGAACGGTTTTTTGTCGAAAGGGATACGCGTGTCGCCGACGCGATAATGGAACGCTATTACAAAGAGCGCTCCTCCGTCTACCGCGACAGGAACCGCGCGCTGGAGGAATTCACACGCTCGGTCTACGGCGTGTTGCAGCTATGATACGGCTATGATATAGAAAACTCTCCCTCCGCAGTATCAAAGCGGAGGGAGCGTTCTGTTTATTGCGTAAAATTATTCGTCTTCCACGCCCATTATAGGCACGTCAAGGAAGATCTCCGCGTATTCCTCGCCTTCGGCAAGTATAAAGCGGAAATTATACGCGCCTTCGCCAAGCTCCTCGATTATGACCTTGGTGCTTCCGGCGCTGCCGTATTTAAGCTCGAAAAGATAAGCGTTGTCGCCCAATTCGTCGGCTTGAAGCATTTTCAGGTCGCAGCATATGCCCGCATATCCGGAGCCGTCGTCGAATACCACGAAATACAGATCGTTTAAAGGCACCTCGGATTCGCTCGCGATATAGTATTCGGTGTAATCATCCTCGCCGTCGGATTTTCTGGACACGGTAAACGTGTCGTCGCCGATGCGGACCGCGCCGCCGCCGAGATCGGTGAAGGGAAGCGCGAACTGAGCTTCCGGCTGATAGAATATATTCATCATACCGTTTTCTATAGTGAAGTCGGCATAGAAGTATATTTCCGCGTAACCTTCTTCGGAATCCCAGTAGATCTCGGTTTCGGTCTCGTTGTTAATGAATCTTATCATATCGCCTTGATCGTCGGCGGTTTTGAATACCTCGACAACGCTCTTTTCCGTGCCGCCGGCGGGATAGGTGTATTCTATCTCGACGCTTTCGGCGCCTTCGCCGTCGACAACTCCCACGGTTTTGATCCCCAGACCTTTACCGAAGTCGTTTATCACCCATTCGTTGTTCTCGGCGGGAGAAAAGAAGGTAGCATATAAGGTGTCGAATTCGAACGTGCCGAATTCTTCTATGCGTATTATGCGTTCGAACGCGACCTGCGGACCGTCGTCGGTATTGCGGTAATAGATGATCTCGTATCCGTTGGATGCGTCGTCGTCGGTATCATAGTACATACTGTAATAGGATTTGCCGCCGATCTTCACCTGGGCTCCGGACACGTCTTCCGGATCGCCCTCGAACGTAAGCTTTTCGGAAAAGTCGAGCGCGGAAACGGTGACCCAGCCGTCCTCGAATTCCAGCTTACCCTGTACGGCGAAAGAGTAATGATTCGAATCGTCGCTGTAGTTTATGATATCCAGCAAGGCGCCGTTGCTGACGTACGAAGCGCTGCCCGTAACTTCGCCGTCACCGCCGCCGAATAAGTCGTTCCCGGAGGGAAGGACGGTGAAACTCGAGATCA
The DNA here is from genome assembly GCA_017447445.1 of Clostridia bacterium. Lineage (GTDB taxonomy): Bacteria > Bacillota > Clostridia > Oscillospirales > CAG-382 > Coliplasma. The sequence goes on from JAFSNK010000009.1 coordinate 33,282, forward strand.
GTCCGTAGATCTTCGGGTATTTTTCCTTAAGCTTGCCGAACAGGTCAAGCTCGGAAAGCTCTTCTTCGGTATAGACCGATTTGGGCGCTTCCGCCTTCGCCTGCTCTTTGTCGAGCTTCAGCTCCAGATTCACCGCCGCGTCGACCATACCCTGCAGATTCACCGAAACGTCGGCTTTGACGTCTATTTTGCTGTTCGTTTCGGTTATCTCGGCGTTGATTTTAAGCGGGAGCGTTATCGGAAGCCCGCGTGAGATCATAAGACTTTCGGTGTCTATCTTCGTCTTGCCGTCCTTGTGCGAGAAGCCGAAATTCAGCTTGGCGGAGACGTCCGCCGCGTTGCCTTCATCGTCGGTATTCTTCATATCGAACTTCGCGAAGCCCTTGTAGTATTCGCCGTCTGCAGAAGTCATATCTATCTCGGCGGTGATCTTGTTGTCGTCGCTCGTCAGGTCCTTTTGGAACAGAAGGTCGCCTTTTATGGCGGAGCCGTCCTTATAAAAGCTTAAAGCGACCGGCTTCACGTCGGCGCCGTCTTTCACGTCTTTTATATTAAGGACTATTTCCGCCGCGGCGCCGGTCTTGCCGTCCGCGGTAAGGATATCGGCGGTGACCGCCGCCTTTTCTCCGGTCGGCTGTCCGTCCTTTTTGCCGTCGGCGTCGAGCTTCACGGAGCAGCCGATAGCTTCGCCGTCGTCGATATACACCTTAACGGCGGCGGACACATTTGCCTGGGCAAACACGTCGTCGAGCGCTTCGGCGATCTTGGATTTGAACTCCGCGGCGTAATCGTCTAACGTGGCGGCGGGAAGGGTAACGATCTCGCCCTCGTTTGTGGCTTTATTCGGGATGAGCTTAACCATGGCGCCTATCGTGTCGCAGAGATCCTTGCATTCCTTCGCGTCGGTTATCTTCGACGCGTAGTCGCGCACAAGGCGTTCGACGTCTTCGGGCGAAAGCGTAAGCGTCGCGACGGTAACCTTGCCGGACTTAACGCCGTTCACCTCGAAGCTCGCCTGGTCCTTGGTGAACTTCGCTTCGTCGATCGATTCCAGCGATTTCTGCAGCTCGGAGGTAAGCAGCCCGATAAAGTCGCGCAGCTCTTTTATAAGGTCCGCGTCGAAGCTTTCAGAGTCGTCGGAGGACTGCGCCTCGCCGATCACGGCATATTTTTCCATAAGCGTATCGACTTTCAGATAAACCGCGCCGTCGTCGAGGATCACATTTTCCGTCAACTCTTCGCCGGCGTATTTTATCGCCATTTTCGTTATGGAGTTTATACTGCCGTCGGTGGCGGAATCGACGTTGACGGTAATGGGACCGTCGGACAGACTGTCGGTTCCCATAACGGAAAGCTTGTTCAACGTCAGCTCTCCGTAAAAATGCGTGAACTCGCGGTATTTATCGAATACCGAAAGATCCGCGCGCTTCGCGACGTTGGCAGCCGCGATAAACGTCGCCTTCGGAGTGGCCGCGAGCTTGCAGCCGGAAAGCGCCGCCGCAGTGAACAGCATCATCAATACGAGTGCTGCCGCGAGAATGCGTTTTTTCATTGTTCAGTACCTCTCTTTTTGTTTTTTCTTTTTTTGCGCCCGCGGATGATCAAAAAGCACAGCAGCGCCGCGAGCAAGGCGCCGGAGCAATCTATCAGTACGTCGGTGATCTGAGGTCCGCGCCCCGGCGTGATGCGCTGCATGATGAATTCATCGGCAAGCGCGACGACGGCGGAATAGCCGACCGAGGCGAAGGGAAGGCGAAGATCGCCTTTTATATTATACAGCGCGCCGAACGCCGCCGCCGAAAGCAGGAAGTATTCGCCGAAATGCGCCGTTTTGCGGATAACGTGCGAGACCGCGTCCGCGTCCGGTTCGAACCCGAGCGCGCGCAGAACGCTTTCCACCGCGTGCGAGAAGAACCCGCTCATTTCCGAAGAAGTCCCGCCGTCGAGCAGGGAATTGCCGAAAATGAACGCCGTTATCGCCGCGGCGAGCGCCGTAAACAGTATGAACAGTTTTTTGTTTTTCAATCCGCGCTGCACCTTTCCAAAAGTTCGTCCGCGGTCTTAAGCACCGCTTCGGTAATGTCCAGACCGCCTATTATCCGCGCAAGCTCGTTCCTTCTGCCGTCGCGGTCAAGCGCTTCGACGCGCGTCTCGGTCCTGCCGTTCCGTTCGGATTTGGAAATTTTATAATGATGGTCCGCGCGGGAGGCGAGTATGGCGGAATGCGTGACGCATATCACCTGCGTCCTGCCGCCGCCCGCCGCTTTTTTCAGCCGTATGCCTATTTTTTCGCTCGTGCTGCCGGAAATGCCGGAATCTATCTCGTCGAATATCAGCGTGCCGATGGATTCGGTATCGGCGAACACGCATTTAAGGCACAGCATTATTCGCGAAAGCTCGCCGCCCGAAGCTATCTTCGCCATCGGGCGCGGTTCCTCGCCCTTGTTGGCGCTTATCATAAATTCGCATTCGTCCGCGCCGTCCGGCGCAAAATCCTTCCGCCGCAGCTCCACGCGGAACACCACCGCGGGCATATCCAGCGCGCAAAGCTCCTCCGTAACGCGGCCGCACAGCTTTTTTGCCGCCGCCGCGCGCGTTAGGGTAAGTTCCTTCGCCGCCGCGGCAAGCGCCTTTTTCTGTTTTGCGATCAGCTCGTTCAGCTTCGCGAGCTCCTCGTCGCGGTTCTCGAAAGCTTCAAGCTCGCTCTTCCAGGAATCGAGTAGTTCTGCGAACCCGTCCGCCTCCGCGCGGTATTTCAGCTCCAGTCTTTTAATCGTTTCCAGCCGCGTTTCCACCTCGTCCAGCCGCGCGGCGGTGTCCTCGCCGTCCGAGCCGGTATATTCCTTCAGCGCGTCGGCGATATCCATTATCTCGTATTTTGCGTTTTCAAGCCGTTCGGAAAGCCCGTCCGCCTCGGGTATTATCCCCGAAAGCGAGGCGATCCCGTCCGCCGCCTCTTTTATCTGCTCCGCCGCCGAACCTTCGCGCAGATAAAGCGCGTCGTACGCGGCGCCGCAGCGTGAAATTATCTTTTCGCTGTTCGCCAAAAGTCGGCGTTCGGCTTCCAGCTCCGCCTTTTCGCCCTTGTATACCGCGGCGCTTTCAAGCTCGTTCACGCGGTATTTCAGCATATCCAGCCGCGTCTCGCGCTCGCGCTCGTCCTCCGAAAGCGCGTTTATTTTTGCTTCCGTGGCGCGGTAATCGGCATAGCGGCGCGCGTATTCGCCAAGCTCCGCGCCGTTCCCGGCGAACGAATCCAGCATCATCCGCTGGCGCGCCGTGTCGGCAAACGCCTGCGTGTCCTGCTGGCCGTGTATCGACATAAGCAGGGAAGCCACCGCGCGCAGCCGCGAAAGCGGCACGTTCCTGCCGTTTATCTTGGCGACGGACCTGCCGTCGCGCCCGATGCGGCGGGTCACGGTAATGCTGCCGTCCTCGTCCGGCTCCGTCTCGTTTTCGGCAAGCGCTTTCAGGGTGGGCGCGTCGTTAACATAGAACATCCCCTCCACCAGCGCCTCGTCCTCGCCGGTGCGGATAAGCTCCCGGTCGCTCCTCGCGCCGCAGAGCAGCCCCAGCGAATCGACGATTATGCTTTTCCCGGCGCCGGTCTCCCCCGTGAAGGCGCAGAACCCCGCGCCCGGTTCAAAAGACAGGCGTTTAATAAGGGCGATATTCTCTATGTATACCGATTGAAGCATATTGCCGCCTTTCCCGTATTATAACAGAAAAATGTGAACCATCCGGTTTTTGGGATAAACGCGGGTTTTTTTGGGATAAACGCGGCGCACTCCGTATATACAGTGCGCGTAAAGCCGAAAAAGTACGGCTTTTTTATAAAATATCCGTTTTATCCTATCAGTTCCGCCAGCGCGGAGGTGATCTTCGCGGCGGAGCGTTCGTCCCGCGCGATTATCAGAAGCGTATCGTCCCCCGCGAGAGTGCCCACCGCGTCCTCGAAGTTCATCGAGTCGACGGCGGCGCCGGCGGCGCTGCCCATCCCCGCGTAGGTCTTAAGCACCACGAGATTGTTCGCGTTCGCGACGCTTATCGCCGCGTGCTGCATTATCCCGCGGTATTTTTCGGTATTGTCGCCTGGGATGACCTCGCTTGCCGCGCGGTATTTATACACCCCGTCCGTGCCCTCGGTCTTAATAAGTCCGAGCTCGCGTATATCTCGCGAGACCGTCGCCTGAGTTACCTTGTAGCCGAGCTCGCACAGCTTGCTCTGAAGCTCCTCCTGCGTAACGAATTCGCTGTTTTTAACAAGTTCAAGGATTTTGCTTTGCCGTTCAGATTTCATTTTTTCACGTCCGTCAATTCATTTTTTTATACAGTACGTCGTAAAAGGCGTCTTTTTTGAGTTTTATCAGCTCCAGCACCCTCGCGGAGCGTTTTACGGCGACGCGGTCGCCTTCGTCAAGATCGAGCAGCGCTTTGCCGTCGGCGGTAAGCGTGACCTCGCCGTCGCGGGAAAGGTTTTTGACAGCGAGCACCGAGTTCGGCGAAAATACCATCGCCCTCGAGCCGAGCGCGTGCGGGCAGATCGGGCAGACGCAGAAGGCGTCCAGCTTGGTGTCGATTATCGGGCCGCCGGCGCTCATCGAATACCCGCTCGAGCCGGTCGGGGTGGCGATAATAAGTCCGTCCGCGCGGTAGGCGCACACGGCGGAGCCGTCGCATTTCAGTTCGAACCTCGCGAGCCCGGATTCCGGGCGGCGGATAAGCACCGCCTCGTTAAGCGCGGTGAACACCGCTTCCTCGCCTCCGGCGCGTTCCACGGAAATGTCTATAAGCATACGCTTTTCGGTCTGCGGGCCGCCCTTCAGCCCGGCGAGCAGCTCCAGCTCTCCGCTTTCGAGCCCGGTCATATATCCCAGGGTGCCGAAGTTGATCCCCAGAAGCGGAAGCCCGCGTTCCACCGCGATCTTCGCCGCGTCGAGCATCGTTCCGTCGCCCCCCAGGGCGATCACCGCCTGCGCGTCCGCCGGGAATTCCGGAACGCGGGCGTGCTTTATCCCGTGGCTGTCGAGCGCCGATTCGACTTTTCGTATCTGCGCTTCGCTCACCCGCGCGTGCGCGCCGGGATATATCAATACGCTGTTTATCATTATTTACCTCTCCCGAACCTTTTTGAATATCGCAAGGTATTCGGTGTTTCCGTCGCCGCCTTCTATCGGCGATCTTATTAATCCTTCGCGCGCGAATCCGTTTTCTTCCGCCGCGAGATCCACCCGCGCGAGTATTTCTTTTATTATCCTTCCGTCGCGGTCCTTCACTATGCCGCCCTTGCCCACGTTTTCTTTGCCCGCCTCGAACTGCGGCTTCACAAGCGTTATCATAATGCCTCCCGGCGCGAGCAGGCGCGCGCAGGCGGGGTAGATGAGCGTCTGCGAGATGAACGAAACGTCCATTGTGATAAACTCAATTTCCCGCGGGAAGTCGCTTTTTTGCAGATACCGCGCGTTCGTCTCCTCCACCGGAACGACGCGCGCGTCGTTTTTCAGCTTTTCGTCAAGCTGTCCTTTTCCCACGTCGAGCGCGTACACATACGCCGCGCCGTGTTCAAGCAGGCATTCGGTGAATCCGCCCGTCGAAGCGCCGATATCCAGCGCGCAAAGCCCTTTGCAGTCCGCGCCGAAGGCGCGAAAAGCCGCCTCCAGCTTTTCCCCCGCGCGGGAGACGTATTTCCAGGCGGCGCGGGCGGTTATCTCCTCGCTGCCGTCGGCTTCGTAAGACGGTTTTTTTACCGTTTCGCCGTTCACGGCGACAAGCCCCATTTTTATCGCCTCGCCCGCCTTGCTCCGGCTGGCGTAAAGCCCGCGCCCGGCAAGCAGAACGTCAAGTCTCATTATTGCTTTCGTAAAGCGCGCGCAGCTTTTGCGCCGCCTTCTCCGCGGATATCCCCAGCTCGTCGAACAGCTCCGCGTTCTTCCCGTGGGAGGGGAACACGCCGTTTATCGCCGCGATCCCGTACGCCGGGGCTTTGCCGCCGCGCTCCGCGAGCAGAGCGCCTATCCTTTCGCCTATCCCGCCGGCTTCGATGCCTTCCTCGAGCGTGAGCAGCGCCTTCGCGCCGCCCGCAAGCGCGAATATTTCTTCCTTCGGCAGCGGGGAAAGCTTTGTAAGCCGTATCACCTTTGTCTTTATCCCGCGCGCTTCCAGCGCGTCCGCCGCGCAAAGCGCGTTTTCGGTCATCCTGCCGTAGGTTATTATCGCGCAGGGGGCGTCTTCATCGCCGCAGACCGCGGTCTCGCCGCCGCGGAAAACCTTCCCGCCGTAGTCCGGTTCCGAATCCTTCGGGTAGCGTATCACCACCGGACCTTCGGCGGCAAGCGCCTTGTCGAAGCATTCTTCAAGCGAATCGAAAGTGTCCGGCGAATAAACCGTAACTCCGGGGATCGCGCAGGTAAACGAAACGTCGAATATCCCGTGGTGCGTCGCGCCGTCCGGACCTACCAGGCCCGCGCGGTCGAGCATACAGATAACGTGCAGCCCCTGTATCGCCGCGTCGTGCAGAAGCTGGTCGTAGGCGCGCTGCATAAAGGTGGAATAGACGGCGAACACCGGGACCATCCCCTCCGCGGCGAGCCCACAGGAGAAAGTGAGCGCGTGCTCTTCGGCGATTCCGACGTCGAAAAAGCGCTGCGGGAACCTCTGCGCGAATTCGCAAAGCCCGGTGCCGTCCGGCATCGCGGCGGTGATGGCGGCTATGCGCCCGTCCTTTTCCGCGCGGTCGCAGATCAGCTTCCCGAACCGTTCCGAAAACGATTCTCCGGCGCCGTTCTTTATTTCGCCGGTGGCTATGTCGAACCCGCTTATGCCGTGGAACCTGTCCGGGTGCTCCTCCGCCGGGGCGTAGCCCTTGCCTTTTTTGGTGCAGAGATGCACCACGCTGCAGCTCCCGTCCTGCATCGCTTCGCGAAGGACGGCTTCTATGTGCTTTTCGTCCGATCCGTCGACCGGGCCGTAGTAGCTCAGCCCGAACTGCTCGAAATAATTCTGGCTCAGCAGGCGTTTTTTGAACCAGTTCTTAACGGCGCGCCCGCCTTTTATAAGCGGTTCGCCGACAAGCGGTATGTGCGAAAACGCGCGCTTCGTGCCGTTCTTAAAGCGGAAATACTTCGTGCTGGAACGGAATTTGGAAAAATACCGGCTCATCCCGCCCACGTTGGGCGAAATGCTCATATCGTTGTCGTTGAGTATTATTATAAGGCGGTCGATCCCGGCGCAGTTGTTTATCGCCTCGTAGATCATACCCCCGGTAAAGGCGCCGTCGCCCACCACCGCTACGGTATAATTGTCGCGCCCGTTAAGTCTGTCCGCGACGGCTATCCCCGCGGCGGCGGAAATGCTGGTGGAGCTGTGCCCGGCGCCGAAAGCGTCGTGCTCGCTTTCGCAGCGGCGCGTAAATCCCGAAACGCCGCCGTGACAGCGCAGAGTGCCGAACCTTTCGTACCTTCCGGTAAGCAGCTTGTGCACGTAGCTCTGGTGCCCCACGTCGAATACTATTTTGTCCTCCGGCGTGCTGAACACGCGGTGAAGCGCCACCGTAAGCTCGACAACGCACAGATTGGAAGCCAGATGCCCGCCGTTGACGGAAACCGTTTCCAAAAGCTTTTGCCGTATTTCTTCGCAAAGGACCGGAAGCTCTTCGCGCTTCAGCGCTTTAACGTCCGCGGGTGATTTTATGTTTTCGAGGTACATCCTTTTCGTTTCCGCCGCGCGAAAAACGCGGCGACTCCCGTTATTTTCTGAACCCGCAAAGCACCTTTGCGGAAAACAGAACTATTTTTTCGCTGTATTTTATCGCTATCGACTTGCCCGCCGCCTTTAACCCGACGGTGAGCGCCGCGATGAGCGAGGTTATGCACAGGGTGAATATAAACGCGGCTTCCGCTTCGGCGGAGGCGAATATCTTTATCGCGATGGCGACGCCGGTGGCGCCGCTCACGACTCCGGCGATATCGCCGACTATGTCGTTGCAGAACGAGCTCACCTTTTCGGCGTTGTTTATAAGCCAAACGGCTTTCTGCCCGGTACGCAGGCGGTTCGCCGCCATGGAATTGAAGGGCCTTATGTCCGCGGTGGCGACGGCAAGCCCTATCACGTCAAAAACGACGCCGAGCGCTATCACCAGAATAAGCACCGGCGCCGCCGCCGCGACGGGCAGCAGATCCACCACTTTGTCGTTGAGCGCCGAAAGCGCGGCGGTAATGACAAAGCTCAGCAGAAACGCGGTCAGTACCCAGCCGGTCCTGCTTTTTTTCTTTTTTATCCTTTTTTCTTTACTTCGGGGAGGTGTCGTTTTTGTGTCCATATCTATGTTGATAAACCGTATTTATTTTGAGCGAAGATACTCTTCCGTTGAGGAAAGCACTTTTGCGGCTTTTTTTATCTGTTCTTCCGTTTTATACGGCGATATTTTTGCCGTTTCCGGTGATGGCAGCACAAGCCGTAAACTTTGTGGCATGCGGTCAAGTAGGTTTTCCCCGCGGGCTGCTTCCCGTCGCCGGTGAAGCGGTTCCCCATTAAAGCCCGCGGCGGCGCATCGCTGCGTCCGCGGCTTGATTGCCTTTAAGTCCACACTGCAATCCGGCTTGTGCTTTCATGTAAACAACACTGTTCAGCCTAGGAGTTTTCCTCAATGCCCCTTCTTATCTGCCTAATCCTCTTTTGCAGGTATGATTTCAACGGGTAATAAGCTCTTCTTCGACAGCTGTTTCTCCGAAAAGCTCCAAAGCCCGTATCCGCCGATACCCACGCAAGGCAGGCTACATCTATCCACAGCGTCATTAACTCGCACCGCGCGATAGGTTTAATCTTTATTCTGTACGTTCCTCGCGTAGTTCTTCGGGCTTCGCACAGAAAAAAGCCTCCAAAGGTAAGTGGGTCGGAACAATATGCCGTTACTGCCCGCCCGCAAACCTATTCTCCCAGCACCCACCCCCAATTGGCATTGAAAGCAGGCACAAGGAGCTTCATCGATTTGCCTTTATGCGTATTTTTAGGCACGCTTTCGGCAGCGAAGGGTCAACTAGGATACTGCGCCATCATAGTCATTATAGCATATATTGTATAAAAATACAATACCTATTTATAAAAGAGTGTTTTTAAGTCAGTGGTCGCGCGTGAGCACGAAATCGCACAGCTCGAAAAGCTCTTCGCGGTAAACGCTTTCGGGAAGCTTTTCAAGCTGCTGTTTTGCGATGCAAATACAGTCTTCCGCCTTTTTGCGCGCGCCTTCCTCGCCAAGCAGGGAAACGTAGGTGCTCTTTTGCTCTTTTTCGTCCTTGCCTACGGTTTTGCCCAGCTTTTCCGGCGTGGAGTGGATATCCAGCAGGTCGTCGGTTATCTGGAAGGCGAACCCGAGCTCGGTCCCGAAGGTAAGCGCTGTCGCCCTTTCGTCGCTTGTAAGCTGCTTTTTCGACGCGGCGACCGCGCCGAGATAACAGGCGGCGGCAATAAGGTCGCAGGTCTTTCTCTCCACCAGCAGGGATATTTCTCTTTCGCTCAGCGTCTTTCCCTCGCCGTCGAGGTCGAGCTGCTGTCCGCCGCACATGCCGTAGCCGCCTGCCAGCCACGCAAGGCAGTTTGCGGCCTCGGCGTTCTGCGCGGAGGTGCATTTTTTGTTTCCGGCTATAACGCGGAACGCGTCTATCGCCAGCGCGTCCCCCGCGAGTATCGCCGTCGCTTCGCCGTACTTCATGTGCGCGGAGGGCTTTCCGCGGCGCATATCGTCGTCGTCCATCGCGGGCAGATCGTCATGTACCAGCGAAAAGGCGTGCGTCATCTCTATAGCGCAGGCGTAATCAAGCGCGTTTTCGGCACTTCCGCCGTTCGCAAGGCAGAACTGCAGCGCCAGAAAGGCGCGCAGCCGTTTGCCGCCGCCCAAAGTCGCATAGCGCATCGCCTCGTACAGGCGCGGCGAGCAGAGGTACGTTCCGTTGTGCGATACCGGCGTAAGCAGCTCCTTCAACCGCTTTTCGGTCATTTCCGCGTGCAGGGCGAGCCGTTCGGAAAAACTCATTTTTCTTCAAAATCCCCTTCCGTAAGCACGCCGTCCTTAATCTGCAGCAGGCGCACCTTTTCTTCGGCGGCGTTGAGCTTTTCTGTGCAGTGCTTCACCAGCGCAGTGCCCTCGTCGTAAAGCTTTATCAGGTCTTCAAGCGGCACGTTGCCGCTTTCCAGCGCGCGCACGATCTCTTCCAGCCGCGCAAGCGCCTGTTCAAAGGTAAGCTCTTTCTTTTCGGTTTTCTTTTCGCTCATTTTTTATTTCCCCCGATGTATTTTTTCAGCGCCGCGAGCTCCTGCCCGGTAAGCTCGCGATATTCTCCGGTCTTAAGTCCGCCCAGGCGCAAAGGCCCCAGTGCGATCCTTTTCAGCTTCTTCACAAACACGCCCGCGGCTTCGCAGATCCGCCGTATCTCGCGGTTTTTCCCCTCCGAAAGCACGAATTCAAGCTCGCTCGTGTTTTCGTCGCGGCGTTTCAGTTCTATTTCAAAGGGCGCTATCCTTTCGCCGTCCAGCTCGCGCACGGCGCGCAGTTTGTCCAGCGTTTCGTTTTCGATCTTTCCGCGCGTGATAACGGTATAAACCTTCTTAATCTCGCCCGAGGGGTGCATAACGGCGTTTGCCAAAGCGCCGTCGTCGGTAAGCAGCAGCAGCCCTTCGCTGTTCAGATCCAGCCGCCCCACCGGGTAAACGCGCCTGCCGATGTCGACTTCGTCCGCAATATTGCGGCGCCCCTTTTCGTCGCTCATCGTCGTTACCACACCGCGTGGCTTGTTATACATTATGTAAACTTTCTTTCCCCCGGACGGATTCAGCGGGCGGCCTTTGTAAAGCACCGCGTCCCGCGCGGGGTCGACGCGCATCCCCAGCGTCGCCGTCTCGCCGTTGACGTTGAAATTCCCGGCGATTATCTCCTTTTCCGCGGCTCTGCGGGACATAAGCCCGCAATCCGCGGCGTATTTCTGCAGTTTTTCGTCCATTTTTTCAGTCCTTGCCGAACAGCTTTTCCTTTATTATCTCCCACAGCGACTTGCGGCGCGCCGCTTCGTCCCGCAGGGCTTCTAAATCAATTATGTAAACCGTCTCTCCGCCGCACACCACTTTCGCCCGGGCGATCACCGCCCCCTTTTCCACCGGGGCGCAGATGCTTTCCGGCGCTTCGAGCTCGAGGTAAAACCCTTCGCCTTTCGGCAGGGTAACGTATTCCGCCGCCGGGTTCGCCGCGGTTATAAAAGCGCTTTCGCCGCCTTCAAGCGGAATATCGGTGATTATCCCGTGCGGGGGCGCTATCTCCGCGCGGCGGTAGTCTGCGAACGCGGAATCGAGCAGCGTTCTGTGCGTTTCCCAGGGCAAACCGTCGCGCAGGGTGACGCAGATAAGGCGCAGCCCGTCGCGTTCCGCGGCGCTCACCAGGCATTTGCCGTCGCCCGTGGTATATCCCGTCTTAACTCCCAGCGCGCCGCCGTAATTAAAAAGCAGTTTGTTGTGGTTCGTCAGGGCTCTGCCGTCCGGGACGCCGCCCAGCGGGACGCTTTTGCGTTTCGTGCCGACGATCTCTGCAAAGAGAGGGTATTCGAACGCCGCGCGGGTAATATGCGCCAGATCGTACGCGGTGGTGTAGTGGTCCTTCGCGCTTAATCCGTGCGGGTTGGCGAAGCGCGTGTTTTCAAGCCCGAGCTCCGAGGCGCGTTCGTTCATCAGCTCGGCGAACGCTTCCACGCTTCCGGCGCAGTGCAGCGCCAGAGCCACGGCGGCGTCGTTCCCGCTTTCAAGCAGAAGGCAGTAAAGCAGCTCCTCCACCGTTAATTTTTCGCCCTCGCGCAGATAAACCGAGCTGCCCTCCGTCCCGCACGCCTCTTTCGGCACGGCGACAGTCTCCCGCGCGGAGCAGTTCTCTATTACCACCAGCGCGGTCATTATCTTCGTCGTGCTCGCCATACCGCGGCGCTCGTTTTCGTTTTTCGCATAGATCAGTCGCCCGCTCGCGGCGTCTATAAGCGCCATGCTCCGCGCGCTGTTCTCCGGCGCTTCGCCAAGCAGCGAAAACCCCGGGGATCCATCGCGGAAATCGGGCAGCGCGCGGGCGCCCGCGGCGTTGAACAACGGCAAAAAGCAGAGCGCGCAGACCGCGGCGAAAACCGAAACGAACACAACCAAACGCTTTTTCATAATACCACCCGCAAACGCGTATTCCGTTTTATTTATATACGCTTTCGGGACGGTATAACACTACATTATAATAATATCTCATAATTATCATAATGTCAAGCGGTTTGTATTGACAAATCGCCGCTTCGGGCTTATACTGTTTTCAACATGATTGTGAGGTGCGTATTTTATGAGCATTCTTATTACCGGCGGCACCGGGTACATCGGTTCGCACACCTGCGTCGAATTCATCGAAAAGGGCTTCGACCCGGTCGTTATGGACAATCTCTGCAATTCAAAGGCGGAGGTCATCGACCACGTCGCGGCGATAACCGGGGTCCGCCCGAAGTTCTATAAAGCCGATCTGCTCGATCCGGCGGCGCTGGAAAAGATATTCGCCGAAAACGACATAGATACGGTCATACACTTCGCTGGGCTCAAAGCCGTGGGCGAATCGGTGGAGAAGCCGCTGGAATATTACCGCAACAACATCGTCGGCACGCTTGATCTGCTCGACGCGATGCGGAAGCACAACTGCTTCAAGATCGTCTTTTCCTCCAGCGCCACGGTCTACGGCAAGCCGAAGAGCGTCCCGATAAAAGAGGATTTCCCGCTTTCCACCACTAACCCCTACGGCACCACGAAGCTTTACATAGAGCGCATACTTTCCGACCTCTGCGTCGCCGACAAGCGGTTTTCGGTCGCGCTGCTGCGCT
>JAFSNK010000010.1 GCA_017447445.1 Clostridia bacterium
CCATTCAAGTATGCTTGTACTGCCTCAAGCCTTAATTCTTTGCTGTATTTCTTGTTCTTTCTCCTTGACATAAAATAACCCCCATATTGTAGTCCTTGAATTTTTGTTTTTTCAAGTGTCTACTCTATGGGGATTATATCAGTTTTTTTGTTTATTCGGCGTTTGAGTTATTTTATGGTATAGGTATTCAGATAATGGCGCTTGACCATCGCGTAGTCGGTGCCGTCGATCTTTTTGTTGCCGCTCACGTCGCCCGCGCGCTTCTGAAGATCGGTAAGCGCGTAGGTCCCGAGGTAATTACGCTTTATCATAGCGTAATCCGCGGCGTCTATCCTGCCGTTGCAGTTGGCGTCGCCCTTTACGAGCACGCAGTAAACGTCGTCGTCGGTTTCTATCCGCATTCCCGTAGCGACAAAGTCGGTATCCTTCACGGCCTTGCCGTCCTTATCGCTGAAACGGAAGGAATCCGCGTTTTCCATGCGCGACTTGAAAGTTGCGAGATCGGTCTTTTCAAGCACTCCGGTAACGAAACGCACGCCGTCGTCCTCGACCGCGGTATAGCCGCTTTCGGAGGTGAACCGGGGTTCGCCGCCCTCTCCACCGCCGTCCGTAAAGGTCGCCGAATCTCTAAGGTTTTCCTTGGTGTAGACCGCGACGGTCGCCATCGTCCAGTCGGGATCATTGCTCGTATCGCTGGTGACCGCCACACGGAATTCGTCGTTTTCCTTTATGCCCGCGGCGATCCCGTCGTCGCTGAACTGAACGCTGTCCGGTCCGAGCAGCGGGATTTTAAGCTTAAAATGATTCCGTCCGTTTTTGGTGCTGTACCTGTATCCCTCGGGCCAGCCGGTCTGGCTGCTGTCGCCTACCGTGAACGCGTTCCTTTCGAGATCGTACTTCCTGCCGGAAGGATCGACAATCATCGCCCAGATATCGCTTTCCCTAAGGTCGGACGCGGGCCACGAGGTATCCGTAACGAGCCAGGTCTGCCCGCTTTCGTCCTCCTCGGTGCCGATAAGCTGCACGCTCACGCCCGAGAACTGCCGCCAGCCGTTATCCGGCTCGCCCTCGGAATAGGTCACGGTGGCGAAAACGTCGGAAGTGCCCATAAACCCGGTGACGACCGCCGGAGAAGCAGTCATACCCGGCACGCTGATGGCGGCGACGGCATATTCCGTGTTTTCCTCCCATTCCTTGCTCCAGTGTTCCGGAGGAATGGAGGACTCATCCAGCCCGGAGGGCCAGGAAGCGCCGGGAGCGAGCACGTTGGTTATATGTATGGTGTGCATAACGGGCGCGGGCGGTTCGGGCAGGTTCACCACTTTCACGGAGGTCACGCACGTCTGGCAGATCGCCCAAAGATCGCTGCTGTAAGTAGCCATCCAGGAGTGATCCTCCGCAGTCGCCGTGGCGATATAATAGTCGCTCCAGATATCCGTGCTGTCGGGATTGACGACGGGCGTTGTGGAAAAGTGCGCGACGGGATAGAGCGTGTAGGTCCTCGGCTTTGAGCTGTCGTAATAGGTAACGGGAGAAACGCCTTCGACCGCGGTACGGGTATAAAGGGTAAAATCGTAATTCGGTACCTGCGGATCGCATTTCGGCATCGGAACGGTCACGGTACCGCTTGTCGCGTCGCAGGTGATCACTCCGGGCGTCCATCCGGTAGACCAGCCGCACTGTTCGCATCTCTGGCCTTCCAGATCCATAACGTGGTCTTCCACCACCGCGGTGTCTCTGAGCACCTCCGAGCAGTCGGCGCAGACGCTGAACTTCACGTGCTGTTTCAGCGGGTCGAATTCCCCGGAGTAAAGATAGGTGTCGCGGTGCGTGAGATAATAAGGATCTTTCCTTATATTCTCGTGCTCGCAGTGCAATATCTCCGCGGCGTTCACTGCGGCAAGCGCGGCGGCAAGACAGAATAAGAGCGCTATAACAAGCGCAAGCGTTCTTTTCGCGATTTTCATTTTTATGTTTCCCCTTTCGTTTTTCCGGCGCGCGTTTTTGCTTTGCGCCCGCGCGCGGCGTTATATTACAACTATATTTAACACGGAATACGGCAAAAAACAAGCGCCGCGGCACAAACGGTAGTGTACGCGGCGCAGGCGGTATTCTTTTTTTGTTCCGAAACGCGGCGCGGCGTTTCACGGCGCAAGCGGGAAAGAAGGTTTCAGCGTAAAAAGCCGTTAATTATCTGTTCCTCGGCTTCCTTTTCGGTAAGTCCCAACGTCATAAGCTTGGTTATCTGCTCGCCCGCGATCTTGCCGATGGCGGCTTCGTGCACAAGCTCCGCGTCGACGCAGTTTGCTTCCAGCGCGGGAACGGCGAGTATGCGCCCGTTGTCCATGATTATCGAATCGCATTCCGAATGCCCGCGGCAGACCGAATTGCCGTAAAGAGTGGCGTCGAACTTCTGGTAGGAATCGTCCTTCGCGACGGAACGCGACACCACGTCCGCGCTCGAACCTTCGCCGTTCAGGGCGACCTTGTAGGCGCTTATCGCGCGCTGTGAGCCGTGAGTCATAAGCCGTTCGCGCACGATCAGCTTCGCGCCGGAGGCAAGCTCCGCCTTCGTGGTGCGCTCGGTATCGTCCACGCCCTCGATCTGCACCATTTCCATTTCGGCGTAACCGCCCTGCTCCAGATAAACTTCGGTAACGGGGTTGAGTATCCGTTTACCGCTTCCGGTGCCGGAGCCGTAGTGCTTTTCGACGTATTTGACCTTTGCGTTCGCGCCGACGAAGAAGCGGTGAATGCCGTCGTGCCTCGAATCGTGCGTGCCGCAGTTATCTATCCCGCAGCCGGCGACTATGACCACGTCGGCGCCTTCGCCGATATAAAAATCGTTGTAAACGACTTCGGAAAGCCCGCTTTCGGAAAGCACCACCGGGATATGCACGCTTTCGTTGCGGGTGCCGGGCTTTATGCGTATCTCGAGCCCGCTTACGTCGGTTTTGGGGATTATCTCTATGTTTTCGGTAGACTGTCTGCCCACCGATCTTCCGTTCGCGCGGATGTTATAGGCGCCTACCGGCACGGTGTGCAGGTCCGCGACCTCGCGCAGGATGCGCTGCTGTATATCGTTCAGTCCGAGCATATTCTTATACCTCCGTTCCGCAAGGTTCGGCTTTCGGGCAGGTCTTCTGCGCGGAAGCGGTGCCGACGAGCCCCGGAAACACCTTCGACGCCTCGCCCTGGGATTTCACCCTGCCTTCGCTTATAACGATTATCTCGTCGGCTATCTGCAGGATACGCTCCTGATGGGAGATTATGAGTATGGAGCTGTCTTTCGTCGTTTCGCGCATGCGGCGGAAAACGCCGATGAGGTTACGGAAGCTCCAAAGGTCGATGCCCGCTTCCGGTTCGTCGAAGATCGAAAGCTTCGCTCCGCGGGCAAGCACTGTCGCGATCTCGATACGTTTCAGCTCGCCGCCGGAAAGACTGGCGTTGACTTCCCTTTCGATATAATCGCGGGCGCAGAGCCCGACGGAAGAAAGGTATTCGCAGGCGTCGGAGACCGAAAGCTGCCTGCCCGCAGCGATACGGATAAGGTCGAAAACGTTGATGCCCTTGAACCTGACCGGCTGCTGGAACGCGAACGCGATACCCATACGGGCGCGCTCCGTTACGCTTTCGGCGGTGATATCCCTGCCGTTGAAGATTATGCTGCCTTCGTCCGGCGTTTCGATCCCGGCGATCAGCCGCGCGAGCGTGGATTTCCCGCCGCCGTTCGGCCCGGTGACGACGACAAGTCTGCCGTCCGGTATTTTAAGGTCTATGTTTCTGATTATTTCTTTGCCCTGACCGGCGTCGTCCACACTGAACGAGACGTTTTTAAGCTCCAGCACGGCGATACCTCCCGAATTCCTTTGATTTCGCACTGTTTTTATATTTTACCACAAAAAAACGAATTTGTATAGTGTTTTGGCAAAAAATGTTATTTTCCCGCTTTTGTCGCGGCGTTTTCCCGCACGGGGGACGCGGCGGCGGGGCGGGATTCCTTTTGGATTAATACGGGATGAATATTCCCCGCATTTGCGTTAGAATTATCGCGTCGGAGGCGAAAGCGCGGCGAAGCGTTTGCATGCGGCGCAAAGCGGCGCGCGGAGCTCCCGCAGACGGAACGGGCGGACACGTTTTTATTTTGCGCCGTGTTTACCGGCGGAGCGACGCGGGACCTTCGACAAACGCACGGGAAGGAGGAATGAGCAATACCGGAAGAAACGAAAAAGCGCGGGCGGAGCGGTTTTGACAAAGCGGCGCTCGAAAAAGCCGTGAACGATTACTTCGGAGTTTTTCTTGCCGAAAGCGGCGAGATAGCGGATATGGAATCGCTTGCGGAATATCTGGGCACCACGCGTGACAGACTGCTTGCGCTGACGAACGACAAAAAGTGCGGCGAGGTGATTAAGCGGGCGCGCAACCGTATAGCGATGATAAAGAAACAGCTTGCTTTCAACGGGAAGATACCCGCCGCGGTGCTTTCGTTCGATCTTAAAAACAACCACGGCTACCGCGACAAGCCGGAGGATTCCGAACCCGAGGGAGCGGAACAGATAATCATTAAGGGCCGCGCGACGGATTGGGCGAAATGAAGGAGCTTGTGATCGACCCGAATCCGAAACAGCGGATGTTTTTCGAATCGACCGCGAAATATACCGCCTACGGAGGAGCGAGAGGCGGAGGAAAAAGCTGGGCGATGCGCGTAAAGCTTATACTTCTGGCGCTGAATTACGAAGGCATACAGATATTGCTTTTGCGCCGCACGCTTACGGAACTGCGGGAAAACCATCTGCTGCCGATGCAGAAGCTGCTGGAAGGGATCGCGCGGTATTCCGCGGGGGAAAAGGAATTCCGGTTCAAAAACGGCTCGCGGATAAAGCTGGGCTACTGCGACAGCGAAAGCGACGTTCTGCAGTACCAGGGGCAGGCGTACGAGGTGATCGGAATGGAGGAGGCGACTCATTTCACCGAATTTCAGTTCAACGCGCTTACCGAAAGCAACCGCGCCTCCGGAAATATGAAAACGCGGTTCGCGCCGAGGATGTATTTCACCTGCAATCCCGGCGGAGTCGGACACGAGTGGGTGAAAAGGCGGTTTATCGACAGGAGCTTCCGCGGGAGCGAGAAGCCGGAGGATTACCTTTTTATAAAATCGCTTGTGTTCGACAACCGCTACATAATGGAAAACGATCCCGGCTACGTGCAAACGCTTATGAATCTTCCCGAATCGCGCCGGAAGGCGATGCTCTACGGCGACTGGAATGCTTTCGAGGGCGCTTTCTTCCCCGAATTCAATCCCGAAAAGCATACGGTGCCGCCGCCGGACATCCCGGAAGGCAGCATTCGGTTCCGCGCGCTGGATTACGGGCTGGATATGACCGCCTGTCTGTGGTGCTTTGCCGGTCCCGACGGCGGAGTTACGGTTTACCGCGAGCTTTACGAAAGCGGGCTTCTGCTTTCCGAAGCGGCGAAAAAGATCGTTGCGCTTACCGGGAAGGGCGAAAATATTCGCTACACGGCGGCGTCTCCCGACCTGTGGAACCGCAGGCAGGAAAGCGGCAGAAGCGGGTTCGAGATAATGACCGCGAGCGGGCTGAAGCAGTTGATAAAGGCGGACGACGCGCGCATCCCGGGGTGGCGCGTCGTGCGCGAATACCTTAAAGGCGGCGAGCATTCGCCGGGGCTTAAAATAAGCCGCGACTGCGTGAACCTTATACGCTGTCTGCCGCTGCTGCGGTTCGACGAGCGTGTGCGTGAGGACGCGGCGGGCACCCCGCACGAGATAACGCACGCGCCGGAAGCGCTGCGCTACGCGCTATGCTCGCGCATACCGAAACCCGCTTTGCAAAAGCGCCCGGCGGGCGGGATCTACAGCTTTTCCCCGCGTGTGACCGAGCCGCGGGCGGACTACGCCGAATTTTTGGATTACTGAAAGAGGTTTTATGAAACTTACGAAAAACGCGCCCTTTACTGATGAATGGCTGCTCTATGAAAAGGGCAAGGAGTACAATTACTCCATCGATCTTTACAACAAGGTGAACACCAACGAGAGGTTTTACAGAGGCGACCAGTGGGATAACATCAATCCCGGCGGACTGCCGACGCCGGTGTTCAACATCTTCAAGCGCATCATCGGCTATTTCACCAGCAGTATAATGCAGAATTCGGTGAAGATGCGCTACACCATATGTTCTCCGGGCGGCGGCGGATACGGCATAAGCGAGGAGGAGGCGAACGCCGCCTCTGAAAAGCTCAACCGCATTTCCGAAATGCGGTGGCGCAAAAACAAAATGGAAAGTCTTATCGCCTCGTCGCTTACCGACGCCGCCGTTTCGGGGGACGCCGTCTGCTATACCTACTGGGACCCGGATATACGCACCGGACAGCCGTTCACGGGGGATTTCGTGACCGTGCTGATCGACAACACGAACGTATTCTTCGGGGACCCGAACTCCAAGGACGTACAGAAGCAGCCGTACATCCTTATTTCCCGCCGCGAGACGGTGGAAAGTCTTGTCGACCAGGCGAAAAAGAACGGGATCGCGCCGGAGATGATCGCAAAGATAAGGCCCGACGACGAGACCGAAACGCTTTCGGGCGATATGGCGAAAAAGGAGATAGCGGACACCAAGTGCATTTCGCTTATAAAGCTGTGGAAGGGCGAAAACGGACACGTTTTCTACCGCAAGTCGGTTAAAAACGCGGTGATAAAGGAGACGACCGACACTTCCCTGCTGCTTTACCCGGTGGCGTTCTATAACTGGAGCCCCATTAAGAACAGTTGGCACGGGCAGGCGGTGGGCACCGGACTCGTCGAGAATCAGATATTCATAAACAAGGGCTTCGCCATGGTTATGAAGCATATGATGGACACCGCGTTTTCGAAGGTCGTGTACGATTCTACGATGCTGGACAGTTGGTCCAACCGCGTGGGCGAGGCGATAGCCGTGAACGGCCCCGTGGAGAACGTGGCAAAGGTGATCTCGCCCGGGCAGATGCAGTCCGGCATGCTGGACGTGATCTCCATGGCGATAGCGAACACGAAGGAGTTTATGGGAGCGACGGACACCGCCCTGGGCGACGTTACGCCCACGAACACCAGCGCCATACTCGCGCTGCAGAACGCTTCGGCGGTGCCTTTGGAGAACGTGAAGCGCTCGCTTTACCAGTTCGTGGAGGATATCGGGCTGATCTGGCTGGACTTTATGTTCGCCTATTACGACGACAGGCGGCTGGTTGGATTTATCGAATCCGGAAGCGAAAAGTACGAAAAATTCGGGTTTTCGAAATACCGCGACGAGATATTCAACTGCCGCGTGGACGTAGGATCGGGCAGCTACTGGAGCGAGATATCCTCGCTGAACACGCTCGACGGTCTGCTTAAGCTCGGCAAAATAAGCACCGTGCAGTATCTTGAACGCATACCCGAGGGACTTATTCCCGATAAGGACAAGCTTATCGAAGAGATCCGCGCCGCGGAACTTAACAAAGGAGACGAACAGGAATGAAAAAGATCAACAACGAACAGATACTCGATATGATCTACGATCTCGCCGACGCGGCGGGAATGCGGATCGGCGAGTTTATGGAAAAGCTCGGCGAAGAATACGGTATAAAGCCGATCCCCGACGATCTGCCGGAGGATATCGCCGCCGAGCTTGCCGAAGCGCGCGAGCTGAAGAAGCGCGAGCGAGCCAACGCGAAGAAGGCGGAAAGCGAGAACGCCGCCGCGGAGGAGATTAAGCGCTTCCGCGAGCTGTTCCCGGACGTCGGCGCCGATTCCATACCCGATGAGGTTTGGGAGGACGTCGCCGCCGGAGCCGACCTTCCGCACGCCTACGCCTTTTACAAGATAAAGGGCGAGGGCGAAAAGCTTTACGCCGACGCGGTGAACCGCCGCAATTCCGAAAAAGGCGCCGCGGCGTCCGGAGACGGAGCGACCGAACCCGCCTACACCAAGGACGAGGTGGAAAAGATGACCGGCGGCGAAGTACGCAAAAACTATAAAAACATCGTTCGCGCGATGAAAAACTGGAGATTCAACTGAAAGAAAGGATTTGAAAAATGGCGAACTACAACAGCATTGAAAAAGTTATAAGCGCGGAGATCCTTCGCACAAACGAGGACAACCTGCTGGCGAACAAGATATGCAACACCGAATTCGTCGGCGACATTAAGAAAAAGGGCGACAGCGTTGTGTTCGTAGGTCTTTCCGACCCGACCGTGTACGATTACACCGGCACCGTGACCTATGAGGACATCGACGACGCCGCCACCCAGCTTCTTGTCGACCAGGACAAGGCGTTCTCCTTTAAGATAAAGGATATCGAGGCGCTCCGTTCCTCCATCGGTCTGCAGGAAAGCCAGACCAAGCGCGCAAGCTACCTTCTGAAAAACGAAGTCGACACCTACGTTTTCGGGCTTTACGGCGAAGCGGGCACCACGATGTCCGCGGTATCCGTTACCCCGGCGAACGTGCTTTCCACCATTGCCGAAATGAAGCAGACGCTTGAGGAAGCGAACGTTCCCGACGGGAAGACCTGGATAGTCGTTCCCCCGTTCGTCAAGACCAAGCTTATGCTCGCGGGGATAAAATTCCAGATCAACAACGGCGTGAACGGCACCGGAGCAGTCGCATTCACCGACGAGCTCGGCTGCGACATATTCGTTTCGAACCAGCTCGCGGTTTCCGGCGGCAACACCATGATGCTCGCGGGGTCCTATTCCTCGGTCGCATACGCCGAGCAGGTGCTGGAGACGCAGGTCATTGACCGTCTCGAAAACTCGTTCGACAAAGCCGTTCGCGGCAGACTGGTGTTCGGCGCGAAGGTCATTCGCCCGGCGGAGCTCGTCTGCTGCCCCGTAAGCGACGGCGGCAATTCCATATGATCCATTAAACAGGAGGATGAAAAATGGCTACTCAGAACATTACCGTAAACAAAACCGGCGGTTTTTATTCCGCTTCGGAGCTTAAGCTCGACGCGATAACCTCGCTTACCAAGACAGCCGACCTTGCCGCCGACATAAGCGGCGCGGGCGACCATTTCTACGCGATCGTGGACATTCCCGCGGATTCCACCGGGACCTATTCGCTTACCTTCAAGGCGGGCGATTACAACGAAGGCGGCAAGGATATCACCGTATCGCTCACCGCCGAGAAGCTCAACGTGATCCCGTTCACCAGTCTCGAGGCGAAGAAATACAACGGCAAGGCGATGCTCACGCTTACCACCGACAACGTACTGGGGCTTGCCGCACTCGGCGTTTCCGTCGGTGTGCTGGCGCACGTCGGAGCCGTAAACCACTAAACGACGCAGCGCGGGGAGGAGCGGCGCCTCCTTCCCCGCTTCTTTTTGAATTCAGGAGGAATTACCATGACGGGACAACAATTACTTCAATCGGCGCTCGACCTGTGCGCCCTGCGTGAAACGGACGGAACGATACCCGCCGATTCCGCCGATATGACTCAGCGCGCGCCCGCGCTGATAAACGTACTGCTTGCCGAGAACGCCTGGCTGGACGCACGCGTTTCCAAAACGGCGCTCGCGGTCCACACGATAAGCGCGCTTTCCGACACGCTGAACGTTCACCCGTTGATCGCTTCCGGCGTACTTCCCTACGGGCTGGCGCGGCTTTTGCTTACCGGGGAGGACGACGCTTCGGCGGCGCGGTTCGGCGAGCTGTATGAAGCCGCGCGGGCGGAAACGCTTCGCAGCGGCAGAGCCGCCGCCGGATCGGTAACGGAGGTATACGAATGAGCTTCGTTACTTGCTCCGGGTTCGAAGGGCTGGACGAGCGCGTAACGCTTCAAAGCGGGATAGGAAGCTCCAGATCGATGCGAAACTTCCGGCTGAACGCCGAATCGGCGCTGGAGAAGCGCCCCAACCGCACGCTCGTTCTCGACGCCCCGGCGAAGATAGAAGGGATCTGGAAGGGCGTTATAGGCGGGAGCGAGCAAACGCTGATCTCCGCCGGAGGCACGCTGTTTTCGTTTGACCGCGACAACGCTTCGTTAGCGACGATAGGCGCCATCGGCTCGGGAAGCTGCGATTTCTTTATGTTCGGCGGCGCGCTTTACATACTCAACGGGACGAAATACTGCAAATACGACGGCTCCTCGGTCTGCGAGGTGGCGGGGTACGTCCCCTGCGTGGCGGTATCCAGCGCGCCGGGCGGCGAAGGCACCCCCTACGAGCCGCTGAACGCGCTGAATCCGGCGCGCAGGCAGCTTTTTAACGGAAGCGGGACCGACACGGTCTACAAGCTTGCCGAAACCGACCTCGACAGCGTTTCTTACGTAAAGATCGACGGCACGGAGGAGCATCACTACGTCGCCGACCTCACCGCGGGCGAGATACGGTTCACCGATCCTCCCGCAAGCGGGCTGGACAACGTGGAGGTCTGCTACGTGAAAAACGACAACGGCAGGAGCAGGATAACCAAATGCCGCAAGGCGATGCAGTTCGGCGGCAATTCCGACGGCAGGATATTCCTTTGGGGCAACCCGGATTCCCCCGACTGCCGTTTTTATTCCGATATCGCCGACGGAGTTCCGAGCGCCGAATACTTCCCGGTGAACAATTTTACGGTG
Organism: Clostridia bacterium; assembly: GCA_017447445.1. Lineage (GTDB taxonomy): Bacteria > Bacillota > Clostridia > Oscillospirales > CAG-382 > Coliplasma. Next base: position 10,595 of record JAFSNK010000010.1, read on the forward strand.
ATCGGCGACAGCGAGATCACCTGCATCGTGCAGCAGTACGACAGGCAGCTTATATTCACGCGCGAACGCGCATATTATTCTTACTGTGAGCTGAAAGAGGACGCGGGCGGCAGGATCCGGTCCTCGTTCCCGGTGTTCAGTCTGAACGGCGGCAAGGGCTGCCTTATAAGCACCGGGGGCTGCGTTATAGACAACCGCCCGGTGACCTTCTGCGGCGACGGGCTGAACGTGTGGGAATCCACCGGAGTGGAGAACGAGAAGAACGCCGTGTGCGTCTCCGGCGCGCTGTGCGAAACGATGCGCTACGCGGTGCAGGCGCTTGAAAGCGGCACGGTTCCGAAGCTGTTCGACCACCAGTACCGCCGCGAGCTGTATTTCATACTCGGTCCCGCGGCGTACGTTTACAACTACGACACGAAGCGCTGGTATTTGCTGGACGGATTCGGCTGCGACGAATACTTCGTTTACGGAAGCGCGATCTTCTTTTCCAAGGGCACGAAGCTTTACGTTTATTCCGACGACGAAGGGTTTTCGGATTCCGGATTCTCCTGCGTGTGGCAGAGCGCGGACACGCTTTTGGGGCAGGCGGCGGGCAGATTCGACGTTGTGAACTGCGAGGCGGACGTTTTCGTCACCGGGCCGATGGACCTTAAGCTGGAGTTCGTACAGCAGAACGGAAAAGGCGGCGCGGCGAGAGAATACGCCTTTGCCTTCGGCGACGAAGGACACAAACGCATAAGCGTGCGCCCCGCGATAAAACGCGCGCTTCCGGCGTACGTAAAGATAACCGCCTCGGGCGCGGGCGGGATAAAGATATACGGGATGACCGTTAAAACAAGAAAACGTGAAAGGAGCGACAGAAATGGCATATAACGACGCGATAGAGCAGCTTAAAAACGCGCTTAAGGGCTATTCCGACGAGGAGGACCGCATTAAAGAGCTTTACGCGAAGGCGAAGGGCGCGATAAACGAAAGCTATGCCCGCGATATCGCGGCGGCGGAGCGCGAACGCGCCGAAAAGCGCGCGGAGGCGGAAGCCGACGCGAAGCGGCAGATACGCAATACCGACCTTACCCTGGCGGCGCGCGGGCTTGCTTTTTCCGGTGAGGCGGCGCAGACGCGTCTGGATTCGGCGCTGGGATTGAACAAGCGGCTGGCGGCGATAGACGCCGAACACGCCAGGGCGGAAAACGAGCTGGCGAAAGCGCGGCTCGAAAGCGAGACCAAGGCGGACGGCGAGGAGGCGAAACGCGTTTCCGACGCGCGCGAGGGACAGAACCGGATAAAAAGCGAGATCGCGCAGTTGGAGATAAAGCGCGAAGCCGAGCAGGCTAAGGCGGCGGAGCGCGAACGCGCGGCGGCGCCCGCGGCCGCCGCAGATACGGAGGTCTCCCCCGCGGGGAACGGCTACCGCCCTCCCGTTACGGCGCGCGTGCTTGCCGAGCAGATAATAAACTCGGTGAACTCCCGCGGCTACGTTACGAAGAGCTGGGAGATGAAAAAGATCGCCGACAAGCTGGATAACCTGGTGAAGGGTTACGAGATCGACAAGGATTACCTCGACGACCTGATATTCACGCTTCGCGCTTACGGCTACACCGAGCCGAAGCAGGAGACCAGAAGCGCGCTGCAGATACTCGCCGACGACGCGGAAGCGTTTTACAAGAGCAGCTACGCGACCACCTACGCCGCCTGCCAGATGGCGGGGTTCAACGAGGATTATTCCACGTCCCACGCGAAGGAAAAAGCCACCGCGAAGCTTTTGGAATACGTGTACGACCGCGTTTCCGACGCGCGCGAGTTCCGCAACGTCTGCACCGTGCTCGGGATAAGCGGCGCGGAGGCGAACGAATACCTTGAAAAGCAGCGCGTCGGCGGAAAAGAGCCGGCGGAGAGCTCAAAATAAAACGGAGGTGCGGGATTGAGCGAATACATAGACGAAAACCTTTATATCCTTATACCCGTGCTCTACGCGCTCGGCGCCGCGATAAAGAAAAGCCGCATAAAGGATTGGCTTATCCCCTATATCCTCGGAGGCGCTGGGATACTGCTTTCGGTGGCTTATCTGCTTGCCGTTTCGAAGATCGGCGACGCGGCGGACGTTTTCGGGATAATATTCGCCGGGACGACGCAGGGCGTGCTCTGCGCGGCGGCGAGCGTTTACACCGACAACCTTATTAAGCAGGCGCAAAAAAGAAACGAAGACGGAAAGGGCGGCAAAATAAATGAAAAAGATGCTGAGGACGATAGCTGAATGGTTCGCGCACGGCGCCGACTGCATTTATCTGCTGTTATACGGCGGCTGAAATGTGGTACGAGGCGGCGGGCGAGCTGATCACGCTGGCGCTTTCCTCGGCGGGGGCGGCGGGCACCCTGCTTGCCTGCGTGTTCGCCTGGATGCTTAAAAAGGCGAGGCGCGACGCGGAACGCCACCGCGAGGAGCGTCTGAAGCTGGATATTATTCGGCTGGAGGGCGAGGAAAAGCTTTCGGAGCTGGTGTACGCGATGGTGCGTCAGGTGCGCGGCACCGGGACCGCGCGCGAGCTGGACGACGCGGAGGAGGCGTACAGCGAATATCTTGAAAGCGCCAGAAGGATGAAAAACGAAATATTGAGCTACTACACCGCGAAATGAGCGCGGGATGAAGCGAAAAGGGCGGCGGGGCGCGCGATTTTTGCGCCGCGCCGCCTTTTTTGTTATTGAAAAAGCGGATAAAGTATGCTATTATATCAAAAGAGGTGATTTGAATGAACTACGACAGCGGCGCGCTTTCGCCGGACGAGAACAAGCCGATTAAAACGGTGAGCGCAAAAACCAAAAAACGGCTGTTGACGCTTGCCTTCGCCGCTTTGGGCATAATAGCGGCGGCCGGCGCGATACTTGTATTCTCGCGCATATTCCGCGGCGCGGGCACCCCGCAGAAGGCGGCGGCGGAATACGTGCGCGCCTCGCTGGTGTACGATATCGACGGAATGATAGAATACGCCTCGCCCTATGCGAAGGTCGTGCTTTACGGCAACGAACAGACGAGCGACAGACTGCTTAAAAGCTACCTTAAAAAGGCGTACGCGGAATACTCCGCCCCTTCCTACAGCGGCGACCAGATAGTTTTCAAATTGCTTGCGGTCACCGAATACCACGAAGGCGACGACACCTTTGAAAAAATAATGAAGCGCTACGGCGAGAAAGCGGACCGGAGCGAGGTGGAAGCCGCCGCCGAGGTACAGCTTACGGTGAACGACACGAAAAGCGAAAAGACGCACAGCTATATAGTCGTGAAGATAGGTCCCTCGTGGTATTACGCATATACGAGCAAATAGGAGGAGCGCATGAAAAAGACAGCCACGGAACGCGGATACCGCGTTGAATACACGCTTGAAAAACCGGAATACATCGCAAACGGACAGCCGTTCGAAAACAGGTTCGACCACGGCGAATTCGTTTGCGAAACGGAAGGCGTCGGGCGGGAACGCGCCGTCGTGCGGTATGAAAAACGCCCCGGCGGGATCTACATCTACGCCAACAACCCGGAAATGCTCGCGCCGGAGGACGTGAACGTACCCATACTTCGCACCAAGGGCATTCACGGCGACGCGGTATTCACCTTTGAGCATTCGAACTACACCGGGGAGCCGCTTCATATCGGATATCAGCTTTATAACGAGGGCGAAACCGAAGTTACGGTTACGGTTTACAATATCGGTCTGCAGTTGGAGGGCGAATGGCTCGGTCAGCGCTCCTGGAGCGATTATTTCAACCGCAGGTTCGAACTGCCGCAGGACTATTTCAGGGAAGACGGCAGCGTGGACCCGATCTACGTCGGCTGCGATTATATCGACTACACGCCGGAAAAATACGATCCGCAGACGTTTAAGATACCCTCCGGGAAATACGTATACGTTCTCGGCGGCACGAGCGCAGACGCTTTTGCGAACGCGAACGCCGGAGGCACGGCGGACAGGGAGTTCCTCCCCGGGAAATGCGGCAACGGAGTGGTGAAGTTCCGCGTAGACGGCGGCGAAGTCACCGGGACTTTCTACGCGTATAACGACGCTTCGAAGCTGGATATCCGCGCGCCGGAGCAGGGCTTTGTGACCGAAAGATACAACGCCCGCGCGGGCAAGGTCCTTGATTACAGCAGGCAATACAAGGGCGTGGACCCGACAGCCGGACTTATTGAATCGCGGATAACCTTCGTTGTCGACGACGACACGCCCCGCGGCAATTTGCCCGTGGTCTACGCGAAGCACGCGGACGCCGGATACGCCCGCAAAACGAAGCCGTACAACGCCTATGACTGCCGCCCGGTAATTATTGAAAGCGAAAGCTGGACCACCTCGCTGGACCCGAATAGCTGCAAGGAAGCGATAGGCAGCGATATGATGGTGTTCAACTGCGTGAGCACGGACGGGCAGCCGCTTTGCATCGACACATTCCACGCCGATTCAAGCGGGAGCGCCGCGAACATAGGCAACTGGATGGTGCAGTATACCGATAACTTCACCCTGGTGAACGCCGGAAGCAAGGAACGCACTTTCGATTTTTACAAGCGCGGGAACAAAGGCGTGCTGTTTACGATGGCGCGCGGCGAAGACGGCGGCATACTTGCCGCGAAAGCGCTTACCGGGCCTTACAGCTTCGGGAGCGAGGCGGAGATATTCGCCGGAGTCGACAGATCGCTGCTTGTCGAAAAGAACGGGCGGCTGTGGTTCCGCCTTGCCGACGGGCGCCCCTACTGCGACGCTATAGACGAGCGATCCGAAGTTATAAAGATCGCCGTTCCGCCGATGAGCGTGAAGCGGATAAGCATCGATTCGGTGATACTCGGCAACTCCTGCGGCGGGATAAAGCACTGGGTCGTTCTCGGCTGATACGGGCGAAGGTCTTTTTACGGAATAAAAGCAAAAGCGCTTCCGGCGGTTTACCGGAAGCGCTTCTTGTTTTCAGGCGACGGTTTTTTGATTATTTCTTCTTTTTCTTTGCGATGATCGCACCGCAGACAGCCGCAACGGCAATCACCGCGCAGGCAATGATTATCCAGAGAGTCCAGTTGGTGCCTTTGGACTCCGCGGGCTTGGATTCCTCCGCGGGTTTGGACTCTTCAGCGGGTTTGGACTCTTCAGCGGGTTTGGATTCCTCGGCGGGCTTGGATTCTTCCGCGGGTTTGGATTCCTCGGCGGGTTTGGATTCTTCCGCAGGTTTGGATTCCTCGACGGATGCTTCGGATTCGGTTCCGTCGACGGATTCAACAGGTTCGATTCCGCCGCTCACGACATCGAGCTTGTTTACAGTGATAACGCCGCCGTTGACCGAGAACAGGAGTATGCCGGCGAAGGTAACGCCGCCATTGACAACGTAGGCGCTGTCGAACTGGGTGCCGGGATACCTGGAGACCGCCTCGGTAAGCTGTTTTACGGTGAAAGCGCCCTTGTAGGTGCCGCCGAGCATATCTCCGCCGCCGGCGTCATAGTCGTAGGAATCGCCGAGCAGGGTGCTGGAGATCGGGAAGCCGTAAAGCGAAGAGGAAGCGCCGTTGGTGAAAAGGAAGGTTATGTTGGCGGCGCCGTTTTCGACGGTGAAATCGTAACGGACAACGTCGTCCGGGCCGGCGGGGATATACCGATCCTCGGGGTAGACGCACTGAGCGGAAGGCCAGGTCCCGGAAGCGGAACCGGAGATCACGCAGGTGTCGCCGTTCCATTCGATTTTCACGGAAGCGCCGCCGTGATCCTCGCGGGTCCAGGTGCCGTCTTTGGGAATGAGACCGGTATCTCCGTATTCGGCAGATGCAAACACGCAGCAGCTTATCGCCACGAAAACGACAGCCAGCGCGATGGTGATGATACGTTTCATGATATTCCTCCGTTCAACGCCGCCGAAGCGGCATTTTTTTGTTCTGTTGATTATAGCACAATTCGCGGGTGCAGTCAAGAGTTTTCGGCTTTTTCTTCGGCTTCCGCGGCTTCGATGAAATACAGGCGGGAAGCGAAATCGGCGAACACGCGCACGTTTTCGTTGAACCCGGTGCCGGAAAACGCCTGTTTAAGCGCCACTCCGGCGTTCATCAGCGCGTCGCCGCGCAGGGTGCAGTCCTCCGCGTCGCCGCCCATTTTAACGAACTTCGCGATAATGTTGTGCAGCATCGAATCCTGACGCACGTGGATAGGCGCCATGGTGTTTATAAGACTGCCGAACTGCTTTATGTCGACGTTCGCTGGGACGCTGAAGAAGCGGTATTCCCTGTTCCCGTCCAGCCCGCGGGCAAAGAAGCGCTCGGTTTGGGTGTTCGGCTCCGCAAGCGTGCGCAAAAGCATGCCGACGGCGCGTTTTTTGTCCGGCGAGACGGCAAGCCATTCGTGCACGTTGCCGGTCTTCACGCGGTAGAAATCGCCGTATTGGAACACGTCGCGCCATTCTTTGTATATTTCGGTCTGCGCGGCTACCGCCTTTTTGTCCGCCGCGTTGAGATCGCGCAGGTCGCATTCATAGCCGAGCGCGCCGAACGCGGCGACCGCGAATCTGGTGGAAAGCGCCGTTTCACGCAGAGTCTGGTGATTCGGGCTTGCGGCGACGTGCGCGCCCACGCAGCACTGCGGATAGGCGAAGCTGTAGCCCTCCTGGATGGAAAGGCGGCTTACGGGATCGGTATTGTCGCTCCCCCATATCTGCGGGAAAAAGCAAAGTATGCCGAGATCGAACCGGTTGCCGCCGGAAGCGCAGCCCTCGAAGAGTATATCCGGGAACTTTTCGGTAAGTTCGCGCATAACGCGGTAGAGCCCGAGCATATATCTGTGCGCCGTCTCGCCCTGCTTTTCGGGCGGGAGGAAGGGCGAATACACGTCGGTGAACACGCGGTTCATATCCCATTTGACGTAGGATATCTTCGCGGAGGAGAACACCTCCGACATTTTTTCGACGATCCAGTCGCACACCTCGGGGTTCGCAAGGTCGAGCACGCGCTGATTGCGCCCCTCGGAATGGAGTCGGCCGGGCGCCTCCATCGCCCATTCGGGATGGGCTTTGTAAAGCTCGCTTTCGGTATTCACCATTTCCGGTTCTACCCAGACGCCGAATTCGACGCCGTGCGAAGCCAGCTTTTCGCCGAGCCGGGCAAGCCCGCCGGGAAGCTTCTTTTTGTTCGGCTCCCAATCGCCGAGCGAGCGTTTGTCGTCGCTCCGTTCGCCGAACCAGCCGTCGTCGAGGACAAGCATTTCCACCCCGAGCTCGCGCGATTCCTTCGCCATCGAGACGAGCATCCCCTCGGATACGTTGAAATAGCACGCCTCCCAACTGTTAAGGAGCACCGGACGCGGGGCGTTCTTCCACTTCCCGCGAAGGATATGCGCTTTCACGAAGCGGTGCATATTAAGCGACTGCCTTGCGAAGCCCTGCGCGGAATAGGTCATTACCGCCTCGGGCGAGATGAATTCCCCGCCGGGAGCGATCGTCCATTCGAAGCCCTGCGGTTGCAGACCGCACACCACGCGCGTCCTGCCGAAGGCGGATACCTCCGCCGCGGAATAGTGGTTGCCGCTGTAGATAAGGTTAAAACCGTATACCTCGCCGCCGGTTTCCGTCGCGCACGCGTCGTGTACCATAAAGAACGGGTTCGCGCGCGAAGAAGAGCACCCGGCGCGGGATTCGTTCACCAGCTTGCCGCCGGAAAGCGCCGCCGTGTGCCGCCGCATCTCGCGTGCCCAGGCACCGCGGAAGGCAGTTACCGAAAGGTCCGCGCGCGGGATATCGAGCTGGGCGCTGAGCAGGCGCAGAATGCGCACCTCCCCTTCCCCTTCGTTCGCTATCCGCGCCCAGCGGGTGATAACGTCGCATTCCGGGTAGACGCAGTAGTGCAGCTCCAGAACCAAACTTCCGTCGCGCAGATAAACGCACAGATGCTCGCAATTTTCGTCCGAATAAGAGCCGGGGAGCCCCCCTAACGGGGGTTTTTCGCTGTCTATAACGTATTTTTCATAAAGGAAATCCGAAGAACGGCAGCCGTCCGGGGCGCAAAGCTCCAGAAACGGCTCGCGCAGGTCGCCGTGGCCGGGAGCGGAGAACTCCAGCCCCATATCCTCCGGCACCTCGGTGGGATGGTCCTTTGAATAGGCGATGACGTTGCCGGGCTCGAATTCCCGTTTTTCGGCAAGCGGGATGATATCGTCCGCTTTTAAGAGCTTTATCCGCGCACCGTAACAGATATGCTCCAAATGCCCGGAATCGCGCACGGCGAAGCAATAGGTGGTGGTTTCGGTGTCGAGCGCGAATACGTCACGTTCGCCTTCAAGCCGTCGTATCATTCTGCGACTCCTTAATGGCTTTTACCTGATCGGAGATCTCCTCGACTTTTTCGTCGGTAAGTATGAATTTCTTTTTGAACCAGAGTATCGCGATGAACAGACCGACTATCGGGATTATTGTCATCGTCATACGCAGACCGACTTTCGCGCCGTCGGAAACGGCGGCGGAGAAATCGACCGCCTTGTCCGCCTCGGTGGTGGCGGCGTCGGAAAGACTGTTGATCTGCAGGCAGATCGAAGCGGCGAACGCGGCGATACCGGAAGCGAGCTTGACGACGAATGTCTGCATGGAGAAGATAACGCTTTCATCGCTGCGTTTCAGCTTGATATAGCCGTAATCGACGGTGTTCGCGAGGAACACGGTGGTGAGTATGTTCATTATGCCGCTGGAAGCGAATATGAAGAAGCCGGGGACGAACAGGAGCGCAACGCTGCCCATATTGGTGAACGCCAGCGCGAGCAGCACGGCGTAGCCCATTATGGCGGACCCGAGCCCGACGTAGAATATGCGGGTGTTGCTTAATTTAAGCGCCTTGCGGAGCAGCGGATAGAGCACCATCATGGAAAGTATCTGCACCGCGCCGCCGAAGGTGTTGAACAGCGTGTAGTCGTTGAACCACCCGGTCCCGCCGAAATCGTATTTGAAGAAGTAGATAACGAGGTTGGAGGTTATGTAGATGGCGGTGTTGATAAGCACTATCGCCACGACGACGGTAAGCGCCTGGTCGTTCTGTATAAGCGCTTTGAACATCTGCTTGACGGAAACGGTTTCCATCCGGGCGGTGGATTTTTCTTTTACGTTTATGCAGGTGAGGACGGTGAAGATCACGAACAGCCCGGCGACTATCAGCGCGAACCACTTGAATCCGATTATTTCCGCCGCGTTGCCTTCCGCGCCGCCGATGTTTTCGCCGAGGAAGCGAACGGCGATCATCGTTACGATGGTGATTATCGCGGAGCCGACGCCCGCCGCGCTGCGCGCGATGGTGGTGAGATTCTCACGCTCCCTGCCGCTGTGTGTGAACGCGGGGATCATGGACCAGTAAGGGATATCCATCATTGTGTAGGTAACGCCCCAGAGGATATATGCGATGGCGGCGTAGGCGGTGAGTCCGGCGGCGTCCAGAGAGGGCGGAGCCGCGAACATAAGGAACAGCACGACCGCGTTTGTTAACGTGCCGATGAGCAGCCACGGGCGGAATTTCCCCCAACGCGTGCGCGTTTTGGCGACGACGACGCCCATTATGGGATCGTTGAACGCGTCGAATATACGGGCGACGAGCAGGATTATGCCCATCGCGATGGCGCTTACTCCCAGCAGGTCCTGGAAGTAATAGAGCACGTAGCTTGCCGAGAGCATATAGACCATATCCTTGCCGACGGCGCCGAGTGCGTAGGAGAACTTTGCGCGTAAAGAAAGCTTTTCCATTTCGAACCTCTTTGTTTATTTTTTTATTTGTTTTTCAGTTCCATTGCGAGCTTCACGACGTTATACGCCCCGTCGTAAAGCCCCTGCGCCTTGTTGCGCACGATGTTTTCGCACATTCCGGATATAACGCCCGGGTCCTGCATGAACAGGTCGAGCATCTGCAGCGTATGCGGGATATCCTCGCATTCCAGAGTGCCGTCGCCGTATTCGGCGGAATGGATCGCGCCCCAGCGCTCGTGGCCGCCGATGCGCTTTAAGAACAGCTTGGGGACGGGATAGAACGCGAGCTCGCTCGGTTTGGTGAGCAGCACGTCCGCGGAGCGCATAAGCAGGTTGGTGCAGTAGACCGCTTCGAAGATGTTTTCGTGCCAGAAGGCGTGCACGCCCGAAACCTCGCCGTTTATCGCGCTTTCGGCAAAAGTTGCGGTGTCCGCCCAGTCGCCGAAGTGAAGCGTGCTCAATTCCGCGAGCCCGCTTATCTCCTCCGAAAGCTTATCCCAAACCGCCTTGTAGTCGCCCACGTTGCAGTATATGACCGCTTTTCCGGATTTTACCGCCGGGAGCAGGTGCTTTATCACGGAAGCGAACAGCTCGCGCTGGGCGCCCGCGCCGCCTATGGTGAGCAGGAAGCGCATCGGCTTGCCGTTTTGCGCCCTTGCGGTACGCAGCGCGCAGTCGGATCCGACGTTCGCGACAAGCTCGTGGTCGATATAATGCCCGGTATAGACGAGACTTTCGGCGGGCATCGGTTTGAGTATATCCTTTTTCTGCATACCGTTGAGTATGCGGTAGCCCATATACGCCTGATGCGTCTGCACGGTGTGCACGCTGCCCTCCGCGAAGTGGAGCGCCATCGGCCAGTTGTCCGGTATGGCGTTCACGACGTATTTCATACCGGCGTGGAGCGCCGCCTGCGCGGGCCAGACGTGCGTGCCGATAAGCGGGATATCTTTGGGCACGTTGGCGAATACCGGAGCCATAAGCTCGGCGTTCTTCTGGTCGGAGGAATTGTAGGTGAGCTGGCGGAAGCCTTCGTAATTCATGGGCTCCCATACGAATTTATTGAAAAGCCTGCTCTTCTGCGATATGCGCGAACCGAGAGAATACAAGTCGTTCTGCGAGCTGATGACCTTGGTGCAGGTCGTTTCCGGATAGGAGTTCAGATCCATCCAGTAGGGAGTATATCCCAAAGCGTGCGCGGCGGAAGCCATTGCGATGGAAATGCGGTAGTGCCCGAACCCCATGCGGATATTGCCGACGATTATGCCCTTTCCGGTATCGAAGGGGATATCGCCCTCTCCTTCGTTGACGCGGATATCCGAAACGCCGAGCGGCGCGTTGAGCACCGCGTTGGGAACGATTTTTGCGGAATACTCCTTTGCGCTGTCGTCGCCGTATTTCTTTGCGAACTTCTTTTTGGATCTCAACGCCTTTTTATAGGCTTTTTTGCTTATTTCGTTGCCGAAGATCACTTTGGATCTGTCTGTCATATCTGTTCCTCCCTGATTATTTCGAACTCAAGCGTTTCGGAGCCGGATTCCGTCCTTACGGTAACCTCCGCCCTGCCGGATTCGCCCTTTGTCTTAACGTAAAAGCCTCCCGAGCCGCCGCGAAGCTGCGCGTTATCCGGACCGATAAGCTCCAGCGGGCCTTTTATTTCTATTTGCGCGGTGCCCATATAGAACGGAAGAACGTTGCCGTCCTGATCGGTCATGCGGATGCGCACCGCAGCGACGTCGTACGTCGCGCCCTCACGCAGCATGGCGCTGCTTACGGTAAACGAGGTCTTCATTTCACGGAACGCCGAACGCGTAACGGTTTTAACGACTTTGCCGTCTTTTACCGCCTCGAACCGGAACTCGATCGATTTTCCGCCCCAGTTGCCTATATATTTGCCGTAGAGCGCGTACGCCTGCGTGAAGCCCATACGGTAGCGCAGCATGAGCCACGCCGCTTTTACCTTGGACTTTGCGGAAAGGCGGTCCATACCGAACCGGGTGGATTCGTTTAGTATATCCTTAACGTATTTTGCCTGTTTCGGCTTGAAGTTTTCGTTTTTTTCTATACGTTCGCCGATGTAATCGGTTATCTCCAGCGGCGGGCGGCGCAGGTTTTTATATTCCGAATCCTTTGCCGTAAGCTCGCTTATAAACTCGCCGTTCTGATAGAACCGCACGCTGTCGGCGTTGGTGAAAACGTAGACCCTGCCGCGGTTGCTTGCCGGGTGCTCGCCTATATCCATGCTCGAGCTGACTTCAAGCACCGGATCGCCTTCCCGCATGGAGGAATATACCGCGGCGGCTAATTTCGGATTTCGGAACATATCGCACACGCCGTGGTAGCAGATCCTGTCGCCGGAGCCGAAATCCTTGTGCGTGTTGTAATCGAAGAAGCACCAGCCGAACGAACCGGCAATATCCTCTTCCCCCGCAACCGAATCGAGAACCCGCGCGTGGCGCAGCGCGTGCTCCAGGCGGTGTTCCTCGCTGTCGAAGGTCTTTGTCGGGTACATATGCCCGCAGTATTCGGTAACGAGGTAGCCTTTTGTCATATCTGGTGTAACGTTTTTCTTCGGTTCGCAGCCGGCGTTGCCGCCGCTGTGCAGGAAATCGTTATAGGTGTAAACGTCTTCCAGCAGGCTGCTTTTTTTATTGCAGCGCACTCCGCCCGTCTGCCGCGTGGGATCCAGCGCGTGCGCCGTTTCGTTCGTGCGTTTATAGAACGCGTCGTTATCTGCAGATTCGTTTATCCTTACGCCCCAAAGGATTACAGAGGGGTGGTTGCGATACTGTTTTACCATCTCCGCGGTGTGGGAAACCGCGATATCCTGCCATTTTTCGCCGCCGATATGCTGCCAGCCGGGTATTTCGGTGAATACGAGCAGACCGATCTCGTCGCAGCGGTCGATAAAATGCCGCGACTGCGGATAGTGCGAGGTGCGGACGGCGTTCACGCCAAGCTCGTATTTAAGTATATCCGCGTCGTACCTCTGTATGGAAGCGGGCATCGCGTAGCCGACGTAGGGGTAGCTTTGATGCCTGTCGAGCCCGATTATCTTTGTCTTTTTTCCGTTAAGATAGAACCCGTCCGCCTTAAAGACCGCTTCGCGGAAGCCGATGCGCGTTTCTACCCTGTCGATCACCTCGGCGCCGTCTGCAAGCTCGGTCACCAGCGTGTAAAGGTTCGGCTCCGCAAGCTCCCAAAGCCGGACGCCGGGGACTTTTAACGCGCATTCGGCGCCCGCCTTGAATTCGCCGGAGCAGACCTCCTCTTCGCCGAAGAACACTTTTTGCCGCACGGTGAGCCCCGCGCCGTTTTCCGAAGTTACCTCGCTTTTAAGCGTGCCGTCGGACCCCGGTTTGGCGAAAACGTCCGATATGAACGATTTGTCGACTATGCGCAGATATACCTCGCGGTATAAGCCGCCGTAAGTCATATAATCTATTACATGCCCGAACGGAGGGATATCCTGCGATTCGCGGCTGTCGACCTCTATGGCGACGAGCGCTTCCCCGCCCGGGGCGATAAGCCCGGTGAGCTCGACTTCGAAGGCGGTATAGCCGCCGAGGTGCCGTTCCCCGACGGGGACGCCTTCGACGTACACCTGCGCGCTGTGAGCCGCCGCGCCTATACAAAGGAATACGCGTTTCCCCTCCGCTTCGCGCGGAAGAGCAACGCGTTTCCGGTAGCCGCACACCGTTTGATAAATACTTTCGTCGAAATAATCAAAGGGCGTTTCGCGGCAGGTGTGAGGCAGAGAAACACCGCAAAACGAACCGGAGCCGGAAGCAAAAGCTTCGTCGAACGACCCGGTGTATTCCCAATCGCGGTTAAGGTTTACGATTTTTCTCATATCTGCACCCGTATAACGTTTTTTGTATAAAATAATCATATAAATTTTATATTTAAAAGCATTATACCATAATATGTATAAAAAAGCAATGGTGTTTTTACAATTTATTTCAAGTGCCTATAAGCCGGTTATTAAGGGCGGAGGCGATGAAAACGGCGTTTTTGCCGAAGCGTTCTTTTATCGCGTCGGCGGCGGATTCCAGCGCGAGCAGTTTGCGGTGCTTTATATCGCCGCGCGTATAAAACATAGTCTGCTGCAGCTCGCATTCCCCTATATGCACAAGGTCCTGCGCGTGGACGGTGAAGGAATATATCTCCTCGTCTCCGCGGCGGTTGGCGGCGATTATCGCAAGAGCCGCGCGGGCTATTTCGGAACCGACGCAGGTCGGCGCGGGAAGCGTCGCCTGCCTTATTACCGAGGTGAGGTCGGTGCGGCGGATGGAAACGGCGACCGTGCGGCATTCCATCCCGTGGCGACGCAGGCGCGAGGCGACGGTCCCGGAAAGATAGTGCGCGGCGAAGGATATATCCCCCTGCGAGACGAGGTTATAGCGGAAGGTCATTCCGTTGCTTACCGATTTGGGCTCCGGCTCGAAGCCCATCGGAGTGACCTCCGAAAAATCGCGCCCGAGCGCGAAATCGCGCAGCATTAGCCCGTTTTTGCCCATAGTCCTTTTTATGTGGTCCATATCCGAGGCGGCAAGGTCGCCCACCGTTTTTATGCCCGCTTTTTCCAGCTTTTCGCAGGAAGAGCGCCCGGCGAACAACAGCGCCCCCACCGGAAGCGACCAGACGACGGAGGCGAACCTTTCGGGAGGGATAACGGTGGTCGCGTCCGGCTTTTTAAGATCGCTACCGAGCTTGGCGAAGACCTTGTTAAAAGAAACGCCGACCGAAACGGTTATCCCGAGCTCGCGCTTTACGCGGGCGCGTATATCGTCGGCTATCTCCTTCCCGTCGCCGAAAAGGCGGGCGGACCCGGTAACGTCCAGCCAGCTTTCGTCCACGCCGAACGGCTCCACGAGATCGGTGTAATCGTAAAAGATCTTATTCATTTTTCGGGAGATCTCGTTGTAAAGCCCGTAGGTCGGGCGGACGGTGAGCAAAGAAGGGCATTTCTTTTTCGCCATCCACACCGTTTCTCCGGTGGAAACGCCGTATTTCTTCGCAAGCTCGTTTTTGGCAAGCACTATCCCGTGACGTTCCTCCGCGCTGCCGCACACGGCGAAAGGTACCTTGTCGTATTCGGGGTGCAGAGTCGCCTCGCAGGAGGCGAAGAAGGCGTTGCCGTCGCAGTGCAGCACGGTGCGCACGCGCCTGTATTTGTCCTCCTGCTCCTTGAAATTCGAATTATGGAATATCCTTCCCTCGCTCGCGCCGAGATGCATGACTTTTCACTCTTTCTTTATGGGGTGAAAGTATTATACCACCCGAACAAATGTTTGTCAAGAACAAATGTTCGTATTCGCGAAAATAAGAAGCGGCTTCCCTCTTATGCGTGGGAAGCCGCGCGTGTTTTGCCGGGTTTTAAGCGTTTTCAAGCCGTTCGGCGACGGCGGAAAGGAACCCTTCGGTATCGGTCTGCTGTTTGTTTTTCAGCGTGGAGATAAGATAAAGGTCCTTTGTCATTATACCGGATCCTATGGTTTCCGTGCAGGCGTTTTCCAGCTTTCCGGCGAATTCGCAAAGTTCCGGGACGCCGTCCAGCTCGCCGCGCTTGCGCAGGGCTCCGGTCCAGGCGAATATCGTCGCCACCGGGTTGGTGCTTGTCTTTTCGCCGCGCAGGTGCGCGTAGTAATGGCGCTGTACGGTGCCGTGCGCCGCCTCGTATTCGTAAACCCCGTCCGGCGAGACGAGCACGCTCGTCATCATCGCAAGCGAGCCGAACGCGGTGGAGAGCATATCGCTCATAACGTCGCCGTCGTAGTTCTTGCACGCCCATACGAAGCCGCCGCCGGAGCGTATCACGCGCGCCACGGCGTCGTCGATAAGCGTATAGAAATAGGTCGTTCCGGCTTCCTCGAAGCGCTTTTTATACTCGGTTTCGTATATCTCCGCGAAAATATCCTTGAATCGGTGGTCGTAGGTCTTGCTTATCGTGTCCTTGGCGGAGAACCAGAGATCCTGCTTTTTGTCGAGCGCGTAGTTGAAACAGCTTCGCGCAAAGCTTTTTATGCTCGATTCGGTGTTGTGCATCCCCTGGATAACGCCTTCGCCGGAGAATTCGTGTATGAGCGACCGCGTTTCGCTCCCGTCCGGCGCGGTAACGCAAAGCTCTGCTTTGGAACCGGCGGGCACGCGCATTTCCGCCGCCTTGTAAACGTCGCCGTAGGCGTGGCGGGCGATGGTTATCGGCTTTTTCCAGGTGCGGACGTAGGGCTCGATTCCCTTAACGATTATCGGCGCGCGGAACACCGTGCCGTCCAAGATGGCGCGGATAGTGCCGTTGGGGCTTTTCCACATCTGTTTCAGCCCGTATTCCTCCACGCGCGCCGCGTTGGGCGTTATGGTGGCGCATTTTACGGCAACGCCGTACTTCTTCGCGGCGTTTGCCGAATCCGAAGTTACCTTATCGTCGGTCTCGTCGCGGTGTTTCAGCCCGAGATCGTAGTATTCGGTCTTGAGATCGACGTAAGGACAAATAAGGATATCCTTGATATTACGCCAGATGATGCGAGTCATTTCGTCGCCGTCCATTTCGACAAGCGGCGTTTTCATTCGGATCTTCATTTCTGCACCCTCGTTTTGGTATATTGAAGCAGTCCGCCCGCCGAAAGTATATCCTTCTCGCGCGCGGAAAGCTCCGACGCGAGCGGGATGTTTTCGCCGTCGCAGACAAGGGTGAACTCCCCGTTCGCGAGCCCGGTCTTTACGTCCGGTATCGAAAGGCGGCTCCCCTGCTTTATCTTTTCGTAATCCTCTTTATTTCGGAAGACGAGAGGGAGTATCCCCGCGTTTATAAGGTTTGCCTTGTGTATGCGGGCGAAGCTCTTTGCGATAACCGCCTTTACCCCCAGGTAAAGCGGGACGAGCGCGGCGTGCTCGCGCGAGCTGCCCTGGCCGTAGTTTTCGCCGCCGACTATTATGCCGCCGTTCTTTTCCTTTGCTCTTTCGGCAAACGATTCGTCGCAGACGGCAAAGCAGAACCGCGAAAGATAAGGGATGTTCGACCTGTAGGGCAGTATCTTCGCCCCGGCGGGCATTATATGGTCGGTGGTGATGTTGTCGCCCACCTTTAATATGCATTCGCATTCTATGCTTTCGGCGATCGGGCTCCCCTGCGGGAACGGCTTTATATTCGGCCCGCGGAGTATTTCGACTTCGCCGGCTTTTTCCGGCGGCGCGGGCGGGACAAGCATATTGTCGTTGATCACGAACGCTCCGGGCATACCGAAAGCCGGCATTTCGCCGAGCCTGCGCGGATCGGTGAGCACCCCCGTGAGCGCGGATACCGCCGCCGTTTCGGGGCTGACGAGATATACCGACGCGTCCGCGGTGCCGCTTCTGCCCAAAAAGTTGCGGTTGAAGGTGCGCAGACTTACCCCGCCGCTGCCGGGCGACTGCCCCATCCCGATGCAGGGACCGCAGGCGGATTCGAGTATGCGCGCGCCGCTTTGGATAAGATCGGCGAGCGCGCCGCATCCGGCGAGCATACCGAAAACCTGCTTCGAACCCGGAGCGATGGAAAGCCCGACCGTTTCGCAGACGGTTTTGCCTTTTAATATATGCGCGACCTTTAACAGATCGGCGAACGACGAATTGGTGCAGGAGCCGATGCAGACCTGATCGACCTTTATCCCGCCGAGCTCTTCCACGGTTTTAACGTTGTCCGGGCTGTGCGGGCAGGCGGCGAGCGGAACGAGCTTATCGAGCTCTACCGTTATCTCCTCGTCGTAAACCGCGTCTTCGTCCGCGCAAAGCGGAACGAAGCATTCCTCCCTGCCCTGCGCTTTAAGGAACGCGCGGGTGTTTTCGTCCGAGGGGAAGATCGATGTGGAAGCGCCGAGTTCCGCGCCCATATTCGTGATAGTGCCGCGCTCCGGGACCGAAAGCGTTTTTACGCCCTCGCCGGAGTATTCGATTATCTTTCCGACGCCGCCTTTAACGCTGAGACGGCGCAGTATTTCAAGAATAACGTCCTTTGCCGACACCCAGTCCGGAAGCTTTCCGGTAAGTTCCACACGAACGACGGAGGGCATGGTTATGTGGTAGGCGCCGCCGCCCATAGCCACCGCGACGTCCAGCCCGCCCGCGCCGAACGCGAGCATTCCGATACCGCCGCCCGTGGGGGTGTGACTGTCGGAGCCGATAAGCGTTTTGCCGGGCGCGCCGAAGCGCTCCAGATGCACCTGATGGCAGATGCCGTTCCCCGGGCGGGAGAAGACGAGCCCGTATTTTTTGGCGCAGGTGCGGATGTAATTGTGGTCGTCGGCGTTCATAAAGCCGTTCTGCAAAGTGTTGTGGTCGATATAGGCGACCGAAAGCTCGGTCCGCACGCGGGGGACGCCCATCGACTCGAATTCAAGATAAGCCATCGTTCCGGTGGCGTCCTGAGTAAGAGTCTGGTCTATGCGCAGCGCGATCTCCGAGCCCTTTTTCATCTCCCCTTCGACAAGGTGGGCGCTTATTATTTTCTGCGCGAGATTCAAGCCCAAATCAAAGCGCCTCCGTTCTTTTTTCGATTTCGATATACGGCTTCTTGTGCTGTATCGGGCGGTATGCCGGGCGCATTATGCGGCGGCAGGTGATTATTTCCTCCAGGCGGTGAGCGCACCAGCCGGACATACGCGCCATTGCGAATATCGGGGTGTAAAGCTCCACCGGGATTTTAAGCATACGGTAGATGAGCCCGGAGTAAAGGTCGACGTTGGCGCAGATCGCGTTGCCGTCGTGCAGTTTGTCCTGCAGCAGCGGGGGCGAAACGCGCTCGACGGCGCGCAGAAGCTCGAAATCCTCGCGCATGCCGAACCCGTCGCAGTGCTCCTCCGCGCATTCGCGCAGAATAACGGCGCGCGGGTCGCTCAACGTATAGACGGCGTGCCCCATACCGTAGATAAGGCCGCTGCCGTCGCCGGCTTCCTTATTGAGTATTTTTTTGAGATAGGCGGCGATCTCCTCGTCGTCGCCGCGGTCGCGGACGTGTTCCTTTATATCGTCGAGCATTTCGACGACCTTTATGTTCGCGCCGCCGTGCCGCGGACCTTTGAGCGCGCCTACGCCGGCGGCTATCGCGGAATAGGTGTCCGTGCCGGAGGATGTGAGCATCCTTACGGCGAAGGTGGAGTTGTTGCCGCCGCCGTGCTCGGCGTGGAGCAGCAGACATTTATCCAGCAGCTTCGCTTCCTCGTGGGTGAACTTTTTGTCGATACGCAGCATCGAGAGTATGTTTTCCGCCATCGACTGGCCGTAGATCGGGCTGTGCAGGAAGAACGTGTCGTTATCGTAATAGCGGCGCTTTACCTGGTAGGCGGCGGAAACTATGGTGGGCATACGCGAAATAAGCATTAACGACTGCCTTAAAACGTTTTCCACCGAGGTGTCGTCGGGATAATCGTCGTAGCTGTAAAGCGCAAGCACGCTGCGGCCGATCTTGTTCATAACGTTTATGCTCGGCGCGCGCATTATCATATCCTCGATAAACGAATCCGGCATTTCGCGGTATTCGTCCATTATAAGGTCGTAATACTCCAACTGCTCGGCGGTGGGAAGCGAGCCGAAAAGCAACAGCCAGGACGCCTCCTCATAGGAGAAGCCGTCTTTTTTATCGGCGGCGGCGACGAGATCGTTCACGTTTATCCCGCGGTAGAACAGTTCGCCGCGGCAGGGGACGCGCTCGTATTCGTCGATATAGTAGCCGTGGACGTTGCTCACACGGGTGATGCCCGCCGGGACGCCGGTGCCGTCCGCGTTGCGGAGCCCGCGCTTTACGCCGTATTTATTGTATAGCCCGTCGTCGAAGACCGAGCTTTTTTCCAGATCGTTTGCCAACGATTCTATGCTTATCTTTGCGGACATACCGCACCTCCGTTTCCCCGCCCGCGCCTTGCCGGACGGTCCTGCAGACGATTTTTGAAATGAATGGATACATTATATACCGTTTGAGCTCGCTTGTCAACAGAAAATGCAACGATTTGTGAATATCGTTGCATTTTTGCGGTATTATCACGCCGTTTTTGAGTCGATTGACGGTAAAAATGCAACAATCACACGGTTTTATTGCGAATTTGCCTTTTCGGCAAGCAGATCGCGCATCGTATACCAGCCCGCCGGCTTGCCCTGAACGAACTCCGCGGCGCCGAGCGCGCCTTCCGCGAAGAGCGAACGGTCCTGCGCGGTGTGTTTTATCGAAAGCGTTTCTCCGGAACGGCAGATGAGCACCTCGTGCTCGCCGAATATCTCGCCGCCGCGCACGGAGGAGATACCTATTTCGTTGTTCGGGCGCACCTCGCGGCGGTCGGTCCTGTCGGTAACGTAGGAGGTCCCTTCGGGAAGCAGGGGCTTTATCCCGTCGGCTATCATAAGCGCGGTCCCGCTTGGGGCGTCCAGCTTGTTGCGGTGGTGCTTTTCGATTATCTCCACGTCGCATTCGCCGCCGAAGGCCTTTACCGCCGTGCGGCAAAGGTCGATAAGCACGTTTATGCCGAGCGACATGTTGCCGGAAACGAACACCGCGTTGGTCGCCGAGAGGGCACGCAGCATCGCAAGCTCGCTTTCGGTATGCCCGGTGGAAGCCACCACGCAGGGCAGCCCGTGTGCGCGGGCGAAAGCGCAGATATCCGCGGCGGAGGAATGGTTCGAAAAATCGACAAGCACTCCGCGCGGTTCCTTTATTTCCTCAAGCGAGGTAAAGAAGGGCGCGCCGCCTTTGCAGCCTTCGGCGCGCACGTCGACGCACGCCGAAACTGTCACGCGGCGTTTCTTTGCCGCCTCTATAACGGCGGCTCCCATCCTGCCTCCGGCTCCGTTAAGAATTATCTCCACGTCCGTGCTCCTTTATATAAGACCGTAATCCGCAAGCATGGAGGCGAGCTTTTCGTTCTCCTGCGGTTCCATCGGGCAAAGCGGCATACGGAATTCGTTGCGGCACCAGCCCATCATGGACATAGCCGTCTTTACCGGGATCGGGTTTACCTGAGTGAACATCGCGTTCATAAGGCGGTGATACCTTAACTGCATATCCGCCGCTTCTTTCGTTCTGCCTTCAAGGCAGAGCCGTGCCATTTCTGCCGTTTCGGCGGGTATGACGTTCGAAAGCACCGATATCACCCCTATCGCGCCCATACTCATAAGCGGGACGAGCAGGTGATCGTCGCCGGAATAAACGTCCAGATCGTCGCCGCATTCTGCAAGCACCTCCAGCATAAGCGGGATATGGCCGCTGGCTTCTTTTACGGCGACTATGTTCGGGTGCTTCGCGAGCGCCTTGTAGGAATCCGCGGAGATGCAGAACCCGGTGCGCGAAGGCACGTTGTAGAGTATAAGCGGCAGGTCGGACGCGTCGGCTATTTCGTTAAAATGCTTCACGATGCCCGACTGCGAGCATTTGTTGTAGTAGGGCGTAACGAGCAGCGCGGCGTCCGCCCCCGCGCGTTTCGCGAACAGAGTGAGCTCCTTTGCGTACTGCGTACTGTTGGAGCCCGTCCCGGCGATAACGGGAACGCGGCGGTCGACCTTCGCGATGCAGAAATCGAGCACGCGGCGGTGCTCGTCGTCGTCAAGCGTGGCGGGTTCGCCCGTGGTGCCGCATATGACGAGCGCGTTTATGCCCTTTTCGATCTGGGATTCCAGAATGCGCTCCAGCGAGGCGTAGTCCACCCCGCCGTCCCTGAACGGCGTGATAAGCGCCGTAGCGGCGCCGCGGAATATCGTTTTTTTATTCTCGGACATGGTTTACCTCCGAAGTAAACAAACCAAATAATGTTTTAATACGTAGAGCCGCTTGGATCAGCCCGCGGCGCGCTTCAATACCAGATCCTCCGCGCCGTCCTTGCCGAAAAACGTGAGCGTGTCGCCCTCTATTTTGAATTTGCCGGAAATATTCACGCTTTTGTCGACGGAATCGGCGATAAAGTCCGCCGAATCGGGATCTATCTCGTCGCCGCTGACGGAATAATGGCCGGTAAGCTTTACGATCTCCAGATAAGTAACGTAAGTGCCGTCGGACTTGAATTCGAAAGACACGTTTTCGCCTTCTTTTTGGACCTGCCATTTGCCGAGCAGCGCGTCGTTCACGCCTCCGCAGGAAACGAGCACGGCAAGGGCTATCGCCGCGACGATAACGAAAGCAATGATTCTTTTCATAAGACATCTCCTTTACGGTTTGAATATATTATAAGTCAACGCGCCGTTTTTGTCAATAGATACTCAGCCGGGCACGTTTTTTTCGTTCTCGTACTGAAGCATATAAAGCTGATAGTATCTTCCCTTTTGCTCCAGGAGCTGTTTGTGGGTGCCCTGCTCGATTATCCTGCCGTGCGCGATATAGATTATGTTGTCGGCGTGCCGGATGGTGGAAAGCCGGTGCGCGACGATAAGCAGCGTGCCGATCTTCATAAGCTTTTCCAGCGAATCCTGGATGAGCACCTCGGTCTCGGTGTCGATGTTCGCGGTGGCTTCGTCGAGTATCATTATTTCCGGCTTGTGGATTATCGCGCGGGCGAAGGAGATCAACTGCCGCTGTCCGGCGGAGAAGTTGTTTCCGCGTTCGCGCACCTCTTCATCCAGCCCGTTCGGGAGCTTTTCGATTATCTTGTCCGCGTTGACGTAGCGGCAGGCGGCGTTTATCTCCTCCTCGCTCACGCCTTCCTTGCGAAGCAGGATGTTCGACCTTACGGTGCCGGAGAACAGGAACACGTCCTGAAGCATCTGCCCGAAATGGCTCCGCAGCGAGGATATTTTGATATCGCGGATGTTTATGCCGTCGACCAATATTTCGCCCTTCTGAATATCGT
Organism: Clostridia bacterium; assembly: GCA_017447445.1. GTDB lineage: Bacteria > Bacillota > Clostridia > Oscillospirales > CAG-382 > Coliplasma. The sequence continues at coordinate 33,124 of JAFSNK010000010.1, forward strand.
AATTCCGGCAGAGGAGCGAAAGTACAGTCGTTTTGCCGGACCCGGTGGAGCCGACGAACGCTACCGTCTCGCCCGCTTTCACCTTGAACGAAACGCCGCGGAGCACCCATTCCTCGCCGACGTAGGCGAACCACACGTCGCGGAACTCTATATCTCCCTTCAGCTCGGAGACTTCACGCGCGTTTGGGGAATCGACTATCTTCGGTTCTATGTCGAACACGGTGAATATCTTTTCCGCCGAGGCGAACGCCGACTGGAGCCAGTTGAACTGCTCCGCCAGACTCTGGATGGGGTTGAAGAACTTGGAGATATACATATAGAACGTAACAATGGTGCCGGAGGTTACCGTCTGCCCCATAAACGAAACGCCTTTTATATATCCCCTGCCGCCCAGATAAAGCAGGCAGAGCACCGAGGACATATAGAGCATATAGACCATCGGGCGGAATATGCCGAAAACGAATATCTGCGCGCGCTTCGCCCTGCCGAGTTCGGCGTTCTTCGCGTCGAATTCCTCTTTCTTGCGCTTTTCGCGGTTGAAGATCTGAATTATCTTCATCCCGGAAAGGTTTTCGGAAAGGAAGGTGTTTATATCCGTCGTGCCGTCCTTCACCCTGCGGTAGGCGCGGCGCGAGAATTTGCGGAATATAACGGTGAACAGCACGATGAACGGCGAGAAGCAGAGTATCATAAGCGTGAACATATAGTTCAGCAGCAGCATCGCCGCAAGCACGCCGACGATTATGAACACGTTTTTAACGAGGTTCACGATTATGTTGGTGAACATCATCGAAATGGCGTTGGTGTCGTTGGTGACGCGGGTGACGAGCTTGCCGACGGGCATTGCGTGGAGCTGTTCGTGCGATAAGCTTTCGATATGCGCGAACAGGTCCTGCCTTATGGCGGAAAGTATCTTCTGCCCGGTCTTTTGCAGCACTATCGCCTGGACGTAGGTGCAGGCGAGCGAAACGAGCAGTATCCCGGCGTATATCCCGACGAACACGAAGAGGTCGGAAAGCGGAAAATCGTTCTTTATCATCTCCTCGACGTTGCCGACGATAAGCGGCGCGATAATGTCGTAGGCGATGGAAAACAGCATGAGCAGCAGGACCAGCAAAAAGCTTTTCGCGTGGGGGCGCGCATAGCGCAGCAGGCGGCGGACGATCTCGGAATCCTTCATATTCCTGTCGAACCCTATCGCTTCCTTGCGGTTCTTAATGGAGAAGAACGCCGCGGTGAACACCGCCGCTAGCGTACCGACGATCGCTCCGACGACTATAAGGGGAAAGAATTCACGCATCGGTCAGTCCCCTCCTTTCCCGGAGTCGAGCTCGTCGAGCTTCTGCAGATCGACCATATGGCGGTATTCGGGGCATTCGTCATACAGCCGCGCCGGAGCGCCTACCGCGACGACACGCCCGCCGTCGAGGAATATTAGCTTATCCATACGCTCTATGGTGGAAACGCGGTGGGCGATGAGCACGGTCGTCTTCCCCGCGCGGATGCTTTTGAGGTTTTCGAGTATATGCTTTTCGGTCTCCACGTCGACAGCCGAGACCGAATCGTCCAGAATGAGTATAGGCGCGTCTTTCATTATCGCCCGGGCGATTGAAATGCGCTGCTTCTGCCCGCCGGAGACGGTGACTCCCCTTTCGCCCAGAACGGTGCCGTAGCCGTCCGGGAACTCGCGTATGTTGCCGTCCACGTCCGAAAGCGCGGCGGCGCGGGCCACCAACTCCGGATCGCCGGAATCGGAGGCGAAGGCGATGTTGCTTTCGATTGTATCGCTGAACAGAAAGTTATCCTGCGGGACGTAGGCGGCGCCGCGGCGCACCGATCCTATGGGGATGGAGTTAACGTCGTGTCCGTCGATGAACAGAGTGCCGTCCGGCACGTTGTAGGTGCGGAGTATAAGGTCTACGAGCGTGGTCTTCCCCGCGCCCGTCCTGCCGACTATGCCGACGTTCTCGCCGGGCTTTATTTCGAAGCTCACGTCCGAAAGCACGTCGCGTTCGGTGCCGGGATAGCGGAAGGTGAGATGCCGGAACTCTATCCCGCCTTTTATGGCTCCGGGATCCTCTACGCCCTCTTTATCCGTTACGTCGGGCTTCGAATCCAGAAGCTCGCTTATGCGGTCGTAAGAAGCCCGCCCGCGCGAGCGCATATCTATAAGCTGAGCGACAGCCATAACGGGCCATACCGTGGCGGTGAAATAGCTTATGAATTCTATAAGCTGTCCGGCGTCGAAGACCTTCGACCACACCAGATATCCGCCGTAGCCGAGTATTATGCAGACGACCGATTCGACGAACAGCGTGACGGAGATATTGAGCGCGACGGAGAGCCGGGTGAATTCGACGTTCGCCTTTTCGTTGTCCCTGTTGAGCTTGCGGAAGGCGGAAAGCTCCTTCGCTTCCTTTACGAACGCTTTTATAACGGCTATCCCGGCAAAGCTTTCCTGCGAGAAATCCGAAAGCGCGGAGAACGCCTCCTGCCGCTTCTGCCATTTTTGCGCCATATATTTGCCGAGTATTATGCCGGCGCAGAGCAGCAGAAGCATAGGCGCCATCGAAAGCAGGGTCAGCGGCACGCTCATACCCGCCATTTTGAACAGCGCCATACCGCCCAGGAACAGCGCGTCGGCGAACATGAGCACGCCGGAGCCGAAGCAGTCGTGCACCGTTTCGAGATCGTTCGTGAACAGCGACATCATCCCGCCGACCTTGTTGTGCTGATAGTATTCCTGCGAAAGGTCCTTGCAGACGTCGAACATACGGGAGCGCAGGTCGGTTTCCACCTTTATCCCGGTGCCGAAGAAGCAGATGCGCCACAAAAAGCGGCAGAGCACCATCGCAAGGATAATGAATATCATCGGCAGGCAGATATTCTCCAGCAGAAAATCCATATCGAACGGCACCTTCGCGCCGTTATACTCCACCTCGCCGTAGTTTACGCCGTTAACGACAAGGCGGTACATCGCCGGCACCTTGAGCTGCAGCCAGTCGACGACGATAAGCGCCGTTACGCCGAGCAGGAGCCACGGAAGATATTTGATGTAATAGCGGTTTACGTTCTTTCCGAAAAGCATATGTCCCCCGGCTGTGATAAAGCGAAAAAGTTAAAAAACGATACCTTTATCGAAATAAAAAACGTTTTGTTGTATTTTACAGCATAAACGCCCGTTTGTCAACAAAAAAAACGCTTCCGCGCGGGCGTTATTCCGCGGCGCGGGATACAAACTGCCGGTCCCGCCGGCAGCGAAGGACCCGGCGGCTTACCGGGCGGAAAAAACAAAAAGACAGATTTTTCGCAAAACCTGTCTTACAGCTTGATTTTTTGCCATTCCGCGCAGAGCTTTTCTAGCCCGAAGGCGGCGTTCGCCGGGCTTGTCGAGGGCAGGCAGACCGCTTCCCGCCCGGTCGCGGGAAGGATGTATCTGCAGTAGAGAGAATATGCCTTTTTGCCGTTTACGAATATTTTTTCGATATCAGCATCGCGCAGTATGGGAGCTATATCGTTTGCAGTAACGTCAGTGATTTTTGAATCTGCGGAGCCGGTTATTACGCAGGAACGCACCACGTCCCACAGCGCGATCCCGTGAGCGGCGAGGAACTCTTTTTTCTCCCCCACCGTAACGGGCGTTTCCGCGCCGAACACCAGAGCGAGCGTTTTCCAGAACCGGTTTTGCTTATGTCCGTAGAAAAAGCCCTGCTCGCGCGATTTAACGGAAGGAAAACTCCCCAGTATCAGGATGCGCGAATCCGGGCGGTAAAACGGCGGGATCGGGTGGGTTATGAACTCAGTCGTCATCGATGTCCGGCGCCTCATAATACTGCTTTTCGAGAATGAACTCGGCAAACTCTATTACCTTTTTAACGTTTGCGACGGTTAACGATTCGGCGATCGTTTCCAGCTTATGGCGAAGCATGACCCCTTCGTGAACGTCCTTTACTCCAACCGCTTTATCATAACAGAACAGGTCGCCTATACTGGCTCCCAGCCCGTGCGCCAGCTTGGAAACCACCATACTGCCCGGGGTAACGCCGTCGCGCCAGATATCCACCGCGTCCGCGGAGATACACACCTTTTCCGCAAGCTTATAAGGATCGGTCCCGCGCTTTTTGCATTCTTTGACAAGCCCGTTCCAGAACTCTCCCCTGCCGCTCAGATCGTCGCAGTCGTCGCACAGCAGATCGTCGACCGTAACGCCGAGCTTGTCCGCAAGCTTGTTAAGCGTTTCGAGGTTCGGAGTGGCGCCGGCGCGCCATTTGGCGATCGCATCCGGCGAAGCGTAAACCAGCTTTGCGATGGATTCTGGCTCCAGTTTTTTATTGCAGCAGACAGCGGTGAACTTTTCCCAAAACATAACTGCACCGGGAACGCGCCTTTGTAATGCGCGCCCATACCTTTACATAAGTTTTGTGTCTGCCGCCAGTACGCCGGCGGCAATTTGCCGGAAGCATTACGGGCCCAGACGGACGGATCGAAGCGGCGCGTGGCGGGTTCCGCCGTATACGCCGTGCCGGCCTTATGATCCGGAGAAAGCACGCCTTCTGCCGGAACTTTTGATTTACGCTTTTATTCTACAATATTCTTTACCGAAAATCAATAGCAAAAGAATCAAACGATATTTTTTCGATTTGGGTATTGACATACAGCCCGCTTTGTGTTATTATAATCAAGCGGGTTGACGCCGGAATGGCGGAATTGGCAGACGCCCCGGACTTAAAATCCGGTGAGGTTAACCCCTCGTGCCGGTTCAAGCCCGGCTTCCGGCACCACAAATCAATATCGCGGGGTAGAGCAGTTGGCAGCTCGTCGGGGGAGCGAGCCGAGCGCCGCCGGGGGCGGATGAAGCGAGGCAAGCGAGTGGCAGCGGTCGAATAATTCGAGCGAGCCGCGCGAGCGATGAATCATTCGGGCACCGCAACAGGAACTCAGTTACGTTAACATTTTAATTCAATATCGCGGGGTAGAGCAGTTGGTAGCTCGTCGGGCTCATAACCCGGAGGTCGGGGGTTCAAGTCCCTCCTCCGCAACCATTTAGAGAGTTCATAACGGATTTGAGTTATGGACTCTCGTTTTTTGTCTTGAAATATTCATAATCCTGTGCTATAATCATTTTACAAATCAATACCGGTCATCGGAGGACAGTACGCCGTAGCGTAGGGGATCGTAAAGCGAAAGCTTTGCAGGCCGCCTGTTGGATAAGATGTCGAGTGAGCTCGGAACGATTGGCTTTTTGCCTTTTGTTGCCGGGCATATTTTTTAGGAGGCATTTATGACCGCATCAAAAATCACCCTAACACCCCTTACCGAGGACGACCGCGAGCAGTTCATCCTCGACAATCAGTACGCTTTCAAATTTGGAGCCGTCGAAGAATTCGGTATGCGAGACGACCACCTTGACGGTGAAGGCGAGATCATTTCCCGCAAGACCATCGAACACTGCATCGACCACGGCGTCGCCTACCGCATCCGCGAGAACGGAAAAATCGTCGGCGGATTGATCCTGAAGATCGACGAGCAGACGCAGCATAACGAGCTTGAGATCCTGTTCGTTTCTCCCGACGTTCACAGCAAGGGCGTCGGAACCGCCGCATGGCGGGAAGTCGAGCGCCTTTATCCCGATACCGTCGTTTGGGAGACCTGCACGCCTTATTTCGAGAAGCGGAATATTCATTTCTACATCAACAAACTCGGATTTCACGCCGTCGAATTCTTCTGTGAACACCACCGCGATCCGCATGAAGACGAGCGTTACGGCCCTCAGGATGACGTACCCGATGACAATGAAGGTCCCGATGAGATGTTTCGATTTGTAAAATATATGAAGTAAGTCCCTATGTATCGGAGCAGGTTCGCCTGCTCCTTTTTGTTTATCCTCCTTCCTCGGTTTCTTCTCCGTCGTCGCCGTAGTGTACCTTGATTGGCGCGCAGGAGATATACTCCACCGAAACGCCCTGACGGGTGTCCTCCGAAAAGCGGGTCTGCTCGTCCGGGATCTCGAGATACCCCACGAAGCGGTAGTAGATCACGACGCGCTGGGTGCGGTTTTTGCCCACGCCCTCGGTCTCGTAAACCTCGATCCGGTCGATCAGTTCGGTCAGAAGATTCTTTGTCAGCATCTTCATTTCCATAAAGCGGCGGATCGCGGTAACGAACTTGTCCCGCTCATAGTGGCGGTCGTCGAGGTCTTTGAGCTTCTCCTGCAAATGGATGATACGGTCTTTGACGCTCGCCCGCTCCTCGTTGAACCCGCGGGACAGCACCATATAATCCTCGTCGCCGACCTTGCCGCTCACGTTGTCCTCGTACAACTTCTTCATGAGCTTCGGGATCAGCTCGAGACGCTTGGTCGCCTTCGCCAGTTCGCCGGTCGTCTGCTTATGCGCCGTCTGATAGTCCTTATCGCTCTTGCGCGCAAGGATCTCGGCAAAACGCTCCTCGTCGTTTTTCAGATATTCCGCAAGTCTGCGCAGTTCCATCGTCACGATGGTGTAGAGCGCGTCGGCGCGGATATAGTGCCGGGTCTTGCAGGTGCCGCGATAGTCCTTTTCATAGTTTGAACAGGAGAAAAAGTGGATATCCTTATTGGTGGTGCTTGTGTGATACCACAGCTTTTTCCCGCAGTCCGCGCAGTAGACGAGATCGCAGAAGATGCTCTTCGGTCCGTTTTCCTCTTTCGGCGGGCGGCGCTTGGTCTTTCCGATCAGCTTCTGCACCTTTTCAAAGGTGGCGCGGTCGATGACCGGTTCGTGCACGTCGCGGAATACGAGCTGATCTTCCTTAGGCGTTTCAAGACGCTTCTTATTCTTGAAGGACTTGGAGTAGGTCTTGAAATTGATGACGTCTCCGCAGTATTCCTGTCTGGAGAGAATGCCGGCGATCGTCGAGCATTTCCATTTGCAGGGGTTTGGCTGAGTCTTCTTGCCGCCTCTGCCCACGCCCTTTTCGTTCCAGTAGGCGGTGCAGTTCAGGTGCCCCTCCTCCTGCATGATGCGGGCGATGGTGTCGATGCCGTTGCCTTCGAGATAGAGCCGGTAGATCTCCCGCACCACGGGCGCCGCCTCCGGGTCGATGATCCAGCGTTTCTTGTTCTCCGGATCTTTCATATACCCGTAGGGCGGCTGCCCGAGCGGAACACCCGATTTGCCGCGCGTTTTGTGCGCCGAGCGGCATTTCCGGCTGATATCCTTCGCGTAAAGCTCGTTGAAGACGTTGCGGATCGGCACGAAGTCGTCTTCCTCGTTGATACTGTCCACGTTGTCGTTGACGGCGATGAAGCGGACGTTGTGTTCGGGGAAAAACTGCTCGGTGTAATAGCCGACCTGCAGATACTCACGCCCGAGTCGGGACATATCCTTGACGATTAAGGTCGAGATAAATCCGTCCTCGATATCCTGCATCAGCCGCTGAACGTCGGGGCGGTTGAAGTTCGTGCCCGTGTATCCATCGTCCACGTAAATGCGGATATTCTCAAAACCGTGATCTTTGGCGTAAGCGGTGAGAAGTTTCTTCTGGTTTTCGATGGAGTTGCTCTCCTTATCCGTCCCGTCGTCACGGGACAGTCGGCAATAGAGAGCGGTGATGCCGACGGGGTTGTTTTTGGGCTGCATTAACGCTCCTTTCCGGCAGCCCTGTGCGCATTCTTCGGCTTAATATTACTCTCTTCATCGGTGTCAGTCAATTCTGCGAATTCACTGCCTATAAAGTCTTCGATACGGTCTCCGAAAGTCTTGTCGGTGTCGTCGTTTTTCCGTTCGGCGTATCTGCCGTCCACGACGTAGGTGACGCCGCCGATCTTGTATTCGCGGTGACCGCCTGACGCGCCGAGCATTTCACGCACGGACGGGCGCTCCTCCTCGGGAGTGGGATTCTGTTTCTTTTTTGCCATCAGCGCGCCTCCCGGCTCTCGCGGGCGCGCTGCTTTTTCAGCAGCTCCAGCCCCTTGAGAATATCCCGAAGCACCACGTCGTCGCTCGCTCCCGGCTTGAAATACGCCTTGATATCCTCGTACCTCAGCTTGTAGGTCGGTCTCTGATTCGGCTTTTCCTCTCTCATGATAGCGTCCACGCCGTCATGTTCGAGCTTGCCCGCCTCGAACGCCTTGCGCATCCGGATCGCCTGGTCGTGCGACGGAAACGCCTCGGTCTCGTCGATCAGATCCACCACGTCCCGCTGAGATTCCTCGTCGAGATACGAAAGTTCCACCGCGGGGCGCATTTTGATCTTGCCCTCGTCCACGAAATCCTGAAGCTCTTGAACAAGGTGCGTAAGGCGGATAAACCGCTGAATCTGCGTCTTGCTGTCATCGGAATCTTCTGCCAACGACTGGACTGAACGCGGCATTTCGGAATTGTGCCCCACTGGGTCACAATTTTCTTTTGCCGGTCTGCCGGGCAATCTTTTGATCGCTTCAAGCTTCATCTGATACGCCCGTCCTTTGTCGCACGGCGCGATCTCCGAACGCTGACTGTTGCTGTCCACCATCAGGATGATCGCCTCGTCGCGGCTGACGTCCACGATCTCGCACCGCATCGACGGAAGCCCGAGCCGCTCACAGGCGCGCTTGCGGCGGTGTCCCGAGATCATCTCATATCTGCCGTCGTCCTTCTTTCTGACCATCGCCGGCGTGATCACGCCGCGCTCCCTGATGCTCTCCATAAGCCCCTCCATATCTTCGTCGTCCAGCACCCGATACGGATGCTCCGGGAAATCGTCGATCTCCGACAGCGGAATATCATAGATCTTCGGCAACCGGTTTTCCTTGCGTTCTTCATCGGTCATGAACAGCTCGTCGTAAGCCGTCATCCCGAGATCAATCTTTTTTGCTTTGCTCATTTGTCTTTCTCCTTTGTTTTCTTTTTAGCCGCGTGAGCGATATGCGCTCCGCGAAAATCGTTATCCTCGATGCGCTTAAGATTGTCTCTTATCTGACGGCTTCTCTCCAGCACCTCGTCGCAGGTCGTGACCTCGCGCCGGAGTTTTGACAGCCGCATGGAACAAATGCCGATGTTGAAGCGCGCCTTGTCCGCTTCAACGAGATCCCTTGCCGCCTCAGCCCGTTTGAGATGGTTCCGCATTTCGTTGCGAAGCCGGTAATTCTCGTCGATCTGCCGCATCGCCTCATGCTTGTAGTCGATGACGTCCTGCCCGGTCTTCAGGTTGTGATCGACGAGAAGATCGAGAGTGTCCTCGTACAAGCGCTGTGCGCTGAAATCCTGACGGACGAGATAGTAGATGCGGAAATTCGTGTACGGGCGTTCTTTGGCGATCTTCAACGCGCGGTTGTAGGAGCGGAAGAGCGGGATATAGGTCATGATCCTCACCGGCTCCTCCTCACCCTCGAACACCTTCTGCGGATCGTCCTGCTTCGGGAGACTGAACTCGGCGCGCCCGTTGTTTTTGTAGATGCGGCGGACGATCTCCTCAATGGAGTACCCCTCGCCGAGCGACTTGAACCGCACGAAGCGTTCCGTGCCGACGTGTTTGATCTTGGCGTGCTTTCCGCTCTCGTCGATAATAAAGCCCATCTCTACCATCGCATTCACGAACTGCTGTCTCGTGACGGAGCACTTGATCGCAAGGTCTATCGCCGCACGGATACTGCTTCTGAGCGTCGGCGCGCCCTCCTGCTCGGTCTTCCACTCGCCGTAGGTCATGCCTTTGTCCTTCGGATGCTCGATGACCGACAGGCCGTATTCGCGGCAGAGGCGGTCGGAGACCTCGCGGATGCGGGCGTAACTCTCTTTGCAGTCGTTGTACTTCCGTCCGTCCTTGAACGACACCGCATTGATGACGATGTGGTTGTGGAAGTGATCCGTGTTCAGGTGCGTTGCGACGAGCGCTTCGAACCTGTCGCCGAATACCTCCTCAGCCAGTTTCACCCCGATCTCGTGCGCGGTCTTTGCGTCCACCTCGCCCTCCGCGAACGACTGGTACATGTGGTAGGCGACCTTTCCGGTCGTCTTGCCCCAGCGCCGCTGCGTATCGCCGAAGGTCTGCTTCGCGTTCTCAGGCAGGCAGTTCACCCCGCTGACGTAGAAACATTTTTCGGTCTTGTCGCCGTCCGCCGCGTAGTCGATCACGTTGTCGAGCGCGTGATATTTCTCGATATCGGAATCGGTCTTCTCGGCGTTGGCGGCGTAGTCGAGCACCTTGTCGAAGCGGTCGCGGACGTCCCAGATCTTCGTGACAGCCATTACAGACCACCTCCCGAAAGGATCTTGGAAAGCCTGCGGTCGAGCGCGGTGAGTTCGGAAAGCGTCTCTTTGATCTCCGGAATCTTCACGTCGCCCTCGTTCGCTGCGCGGGTCAGCCGGTTCAGATCGTTGCCGATACGACGGAGCTGAACGAGCGTTTCGGCGAAATCCGCGGGCGGCAGTTCGACGATCTTCAGGCGTTTCCAAGCTGCACGGAGGACGTCGCTTTTGCTTCTGCCGGTGCGCGCCGACTGTTCCTCAAGCAGAGCGTTTTCTTCTGCGCTCAGCCGCACTTTGAAGAAGACGTCGCGTTTGCTTTCAGCCATTCGCGTCACCTCCCGGGGTTTCAGGGATCTCCCTGACAAGCGGATTTGTGCCCACAAATCCAGTGCTTGTTAAACCGCTGCCGCGAGAGTCCGTGGGGTCGCCGGTGACGACGGTGACGGGCGTGACGGCTTTATCGGGGTGCACCCCGTTTTGGTCGTCACTGTTGTCACTCGCGTCACTTTTTCTAAGCGTGATGAGCCGGGCGTTGTTCTTTCTTTGGGTCTCGAACTCGATCCCGGCAGGCTTCAGAATCTCGTTGTAATACTCCACGATCGCGTTCTTCACCGCGACCGGCGCCATGATACGATCACCCGTTGCCGCGATCAGCTCGGTCGCCGTTCCCGTCCATTCGGTCTTGTCCTGCATGAACTTCACAAGGTCGGTCAGAAACGGCGGCGCTTTCTCCCGCATCATTTCCGCGCCGTCGTTGCGCTCGACGAACACCCAGCGCAGATTCTCGAACCGCAGGACGATCTGCTGCATTTCAATATCGCGCCCGGTGGCGACGAGGATGCCCATCTCCGATTCACGCTTGTCCTTCGTGAGCACGAACGAGGTGTCAACAGCTCCGGTGATTCCCGACGAGCCGGAGACCTGATTGAAGACGTCGCTGTCCTTCTGTTTTCTCAGATGGTGGACGAGCAGGAAAGAAACGCCGCATGAGGCGGAGATCTCTTTCAGTGCGGAAATGTCGTCGTAGTCGCTTGCGTACATACCGCCCGAAGCGTTGTTCTTCTGCGAGCGGATCTTCTGCAGCGTGTCAATGATGATCAGCTTCGTGTCCGGGTAGGTGTGCAGATAACTGCCGATCTCGGTGTCCAGCCCGTTACCGATCGTCCCCGCAGTCACCGCGAAACGCAGGTTTGACGGCGCTTCGTCGGTGAGCTTCATCAGGCGGCTCTGGATGCGTGCCAGCGTGTCCTCGAGGCTGAGATAGAGCACGCCGCATTTCACCGTCTCCATGCCCCAGAACGGTTCGCCCGCCGCGAGCTTGAGCGCAAGGTCGAGCATCAGCCAGCTTTTACCGATCTTGGCTGAGCCGGAGATAAGATGCACGCCCTGCGGGATCAGCCCGTCCACAAGGAACCCGGCTTTAGGCAGGGGCTTTTCAAGCAGCGTCGCGGCGTCGATGCTCTCGAACCCCTCTCTCCACGCTATGCGCGGATCGTACACGCCTTCAAGGTTCAGCCAGTTCATCTGCCTCCCTCCCAGTCGGGTCCGAAGAGGCACTTCATCAGATCGTCTCTTTTGATGATGAGCTTGTCGCCGTCCCAATAGGACGGTACCGAGCCGATGTGCCTCACGCCTTTTGCACGTTTCATCTGCTGAAGTGTTTTCGCCCTCCTTCTGTCTGTGACCGACGCTTCCGGGATGTCAAAAACAATGATGTCGTTGGGCTTGTTCAGCCCGTTTGGTTTCCTTTTCATAATAAGGAACCTCCTTGAAATAAATTTACGGATCGCTCCGTATGTAATGCCGGTCACTGGAAGGTGGGCGCAGTATCTAAAATTGTAAAAGTGGGGGCAGTTATTAAATAACGGATTTTTAGTTTCACTCACTATGTAGGCGGCGAGAAAAGCACATTTTTACAACACCCCTCAATAGGTAGCCAGCGAAAGATGGCAAAAATCGCCCATTTTCCGAAATCATTACAAAGCATTTACATTTGCCGTTTTACCCGAACGTCGTTTCTTTGTTCCTGCCCCGGAGTCTCACCGCAGCGTCGCCGCGCTCATATCATCGCGCAGTCATATCCCGTTCGGACGGTCATTCAGTTGTCAAGGATCAGCGAAGAGATACAAAAAACCCTTCCAAGCGTAAGCAGGAAGGGACTCGCAGTACCGTATGAAGCGTGTCGGCGGAAACAAAAAACACCGCATGACAATAAAAACAGATCTCTCTGTTTCATTCTTCATACGGTGCCTGGGAAGTCTAATCGGAACGGACGCCCGATACTCTCAGCCTTTCGGCTGACGTGCAACTCAATGCTGCTCCGCTTACGCGCTACAAAGTGTATTATTCAGTTGTGGGGGTATTATAGCACGACCTTTCGTGTTTTGCAATAGGTCAGACGAACATTTTTTCGTCCTCTGGGTCAGTTGTCGGTATTTACCGACAAGTCAACTTTTTCTTTGCCGTTATACCCCTTTTGTGTTGTTCTAAAATGGGGGTATAATGGGTATAACGCGGTCACTTTCAAACAAGAGAAAAATATAAAAAGTTGCAAAAATCTTCGATAGGAACCGGCTGAATGAAGAAGCTGAAAGCGACACATTTATTTGGGTTCGAATTTTGCGTTTTTCTCCCCAATTTCTCCTTTTTCTGCAAAAAATTTCGCCAAATCAAAAAACGCCGAAAACCATTGTAAATAGGGCGTTTTAGGGCTCTCGCCCTCATTTTCGGACGAATGGACCGAAACCGGAAAGGTGCACTAAAGTACGTCAAACGTACACTAAAGTGCACTATCTTCCATTTTGCATACCGGACTCGAAATCAGTGATGCAGAACGTAAGCCCCATCCTCGAAAACCCGTTATTTATAAGGGTTTTCCGCAGGTTCGAATACAATAAAATACTTGAGTTCTCCCCATCAGTTCTCCCCATTTTCCAGGGTGTTTTTTGAGGCTTCGGTGGGTGAAACATACCCGGAGGTGTATCGAAGAGGTCATAACGGCCCCGACTCGAAATCGGGTAAGCGTGTAAAAGCGCCCGTGGGTTCGAATCCCACCGCCTCCGCCAAAAAAGCCAGTCAGTAAGCGATTTTGTCGCTTGCAGGCTGGCTCTTTCTTTATGTGTTCAATGGCAAAATCCGTTTGTTCTCCCCAAGGCTTTTATTCCATTCGATCTTTCATTAGGGGAATCAAACTGATATGTAAGGAGGACTATGCCTCCTTCTCACTGGATGACTTTGAGTGCATCACCCATCCCGCCGAGCATTGCCTGTGCGGAATTCAGCTTTGCCGCATAATCCAAGTGAGCGTAAATATTTGCCGTTGTTAATATCAAAAATCCTCACTTGTTTTGTTCCCACGATTGGAGTAGTTCGGATTTAGCGGATTTGTTGATGAGTTTGTAGTAGATGTGGATCTCGCGCGGCGCCTTGCTGTACTTGCCCGGGCACTCGTCGACCGTGACGAATTCGATCAGTTCCATACACATTTCACGGGTAAGCTCCGGCACGTCCATGTACGCCTTCAGCCGCTTGATGAATTCGTCCACGTCGGCGGCATCCTTGCCCGCTTCGCTCAGCTTGCGCTCGATCTCCGTCACCGTCGCTTTGAGGGTGACTTTTTCGTCCTGATACTTTTTCAGAAGC
>JAFSNK010000011.1 GCA_017447445.1 Clostridia bacterium
AAAAAAAATCTTTACGCGGCGGATGAAAAAATACTTGTTTATTCAGTAATAATATGTTATAATACTATAATAACCGATATAACCGATTCGCCGCGGAAGGAGGGGGAGAAATGGCGGACAGATTTATATTAAAAGCCGATTACGCGCCCACCGGCGACCAGCCGGAGGCGATAGAAGCGCTTGTTGAAGGCCTTCGCCGCGGCGACAGGGACCAGACTCTTATCGGCGTCACCGGTTCGGGCAAGACCTTTACCATGGCGAACGTCATCGCCCGCGCCAACCGCCCCGCGCTCATCATCGAGCCGAACAAGACGCTCGCGGCGCAGATCTGCTCCGAGATGAAGGCGCTTTTCCCCGAAAACGCGGTGGAGTTCTTCGTTTCCTACTACGATTACTATCAGCCGGAGGCGTACGTTCCCGGCAAGGATATCTACATCGAAAAGGACGCCGCGATAAACAACGAGATCGACAAGCTGCGCCATTCCGCAACGAGCTCGCTGTTCGAACGGCGGGACGTTATAATTGTCGCGTCGGTGAGCTGCATCTATTCGCTCGGCGACCCGCAGGAGTACGCCGCGCAGATACTTTCCATCCGCCGCGGGGCGGTCTACCCGCGCGACGACATTATAAAACGGCTGGTGACTTTGCAGTACGCCCGCAGCGATCTCGGCTTCGAGCGCAACAATTTCCGCGTGCGCGGCGACACGCTGGAGATTTTCCCCTCCAATACCGATACCGACGCGGTGCGCGTGGAGCTTTTCGGCGACGAGGTGGAGCGCATATCGCAGATAAACACCGTTACGGGCGAGATAGTCGCCGACCTTTCGCATATCGCTATCTACCCGGCGACGCACTATATGACGAACTCCGAAACGCGCAAAAAGGCGCTGGAGGAGATCATCCGCGAGCTTGACGAGCGCATCGCTTATTTCGAAAGCGAAAACAAGCTGCTGGAAGCGCAGCGCATCCGCGAACGCACGATGTTCGACGTGGAGCAGATACGCGAGATCGGCTTCTGTTCCGGCGTGGAGAACTATTCCCGCGTGCTTTCCGGCAGGGCTCCGGGCAGCGCGCCCTATACGCTTTTGGACTATTTCCCGAACGACTTCATCACCTTCCTCGACGAAAGCCACGTTATGGTGCCGCAGCTTCGCGGTATGGAGGCGGGCGACAGGATGCGCAAAAAGAACCTTATCGACTACGGCTTCCGTCTGCCCTCGGCGTACGACAACCGCCCCCTGAAGTTCAGCGAGTTCGAGCAGAAGCGCGGACAGACTGTTTACGTTTCCGCCACGCCGAAGGAATACGAGCGCGGCATCTCCTCGCAGCTCGTGGAGCAGATCATCCGTCCGACCGGCCTGCTCGATCCGAAGGTGAGCGTCCGCTCGACCAAAGGGCAGATCGACGACCTCGCGGGGGAGATCCGCGTCCGCGCCAAACGCGGCGAGAGGGTGCTCGTCACAACGCTCACACGGAAAATGGCGGAAGACCTTACCGAATTCTTCGAGCTTTCGGGCATACGCAGCCGCTATCTGCACTACGATATCGACACCATAGAGCGTATGGACATCCTGCGCGGACTGCGCGCCGGGGAATTCGACGTGCTCGTGGGGATCAACCTCCTGCGCGAGGGGCTGGACCTTCCGGAGGTCTCGCTCGTCGCCATACTCGACGCGGACAAGGAGGGCTTCCTGCGCAGCGAGATATCGCTGGTGCAGACTATCGGCCGCGCCGCCCGCAACGCCGGAGGCGAAGTAATAATGTACGCCGACACGGTTACCGGCTCGATGGAGCGCGCAATTAAAGAGACCGAGCGCCGGCGCGGCATCCAGGACGCCTACAACAAGGCGCACGGGATCACGCCGAAGACGATAATAAAGGATATCGCGGCGCCGATATCCGTCACCGCAGCTGTCGATATTTCGGAATCGGAGCGCGGCGGAAAGGAAAAACTCACGCCCGAAAAGAAGCGCAAGATTATAGAAAAACTAACCGCCGATATGAAGCGCGCCGCGAAGGAGCTCGATTTCGAGACCGCGGCGGTGCTGAGAGACAGGATAAGAAGACTGATGTGAGATCGGAAAGGAATCGCCATGCAGCCGAAAGAATTGCTTGAAATACTTCACGTCGCCGAAAGACTTAAAAACACCTACCGCCACAATTGGACCTCCGAAGGGCGGCGCGAAAGCGTCGCGGAGCACAGTTGGCGGCTTACGCTGTTCGCCTATTTCGTCTGCGGCGAGTTTCCGGAAGCGGACGGAAACAAACTTATAAAAATGTGCCTTATACACGATCTGGGCGAGGCGTTCACCGGAGATATACCTTCGTTCGAGAAGACGAAGGCGGACGAAGAGACCGAAAAGCGCAGACTTACCGAATGGGTGGAGTCGCTTCCGGAGCGTTATCGCGGGGAGATGCTCGCGCTCTACCGCGAAATGGAAGCGCGCGAGACTTTGGAGGCGAAGATATTCAAGGCGCTCGACAACATGGAGGCGGTCATCCAGCACAACGAGGCGGATCTTTCGACCTGGATACCGATGGAATACGAACTTAATTTGACCTACGGCGCCGACAAGGCCGCCTTTTCGCCGTTCCTTTCCGCCCTGCGCGAAGAGGTAAAACGAGATACGGAAAAGAAGATCGAGGAGCAGGTATGTCCGACAAAATAACCGTCCGCGGCGCGCGGGTACACAACTTAAAGAATATCGACGTTGAGATACCGAGGGATAAATTCGTAGTGTTCACCGGGCTTTCGGGCTCCGGCAAATCCTCGCTCGCGTTCGACACGCTCTATGCCGAGGGGCACAGGCGGTTCGTGGAATCGCTTTCTTCCTACGCGCGTATGTTCCTCGGTCAGCTCGACAAACCGGACGTCGACCAGATCGAGGGGCTTTCCCCCGCGATAGCCATCGACCAGAAGACCACCTCGCGCAATCCGCGCTCCACCGTCGGCACCACGACGGAGATCTACGACTATATGCGCCTGCTGTTCGCGCGGATAGGCATACCCCACTGCCCGGTCTGCGGCGAAGTCATAGAGCAGCAGTCGGTAGACGAGATAGTCGAGCGCGTGTGCGAGCTGGACGAGGGAGTGCGCTTTATGGTGCTCGCTCCGGTCGTCAGCGCCAAAAAAGGTATGCACGAAAAGGTTTTCGAGGACGCGCGCAAAAGCGGCTTCGTCCGCGCCCGCGTCGACGGGAGCATGTACGAGCTTTCCGAAACGATAGAGCTTGACAAAAACCTTAAACACGATATAGACATCGTCGTCGACCGCCTCGTTATGCGGCACGGGCAGATCGGTTCCCGCCTTGCCGAAAGCATCGAAACGGCTTCCAAGCTCGCGGACGGTATTGTTAAAATACTGCTCCCCGACGAGCGTTCCGACGATAACGAAATGACCTTTTCGCAGAACTACGCCTGCAAGACGCACGGCGTTTCGATAGGCGAGCTCACGCCCAGGATGTTCTCGTTCAACAACCCGGCGGGCGCCTGCGAGGCGTGCGGCGGTCTTGGCGAAAACAACGTCTTTTCGGAGGAAAAGCTTATCCCCGACCGTTCGCTTTCGCTGTTTTCCGGCGCGGTGGTCTGCAACGGGTTCAAAAGCGCCGAGCCGGGCGGCTATTTCGCCGACCTTATCAATTCGGTGGGCAGATACCACGGGTTCGACGTCCACACGCCGATAAAGGATTATTCCGAGGAAGCGTACAGCGTGCTTATGTACGGCAACAAGCGCAAACGCAAATCGGTCGCGGAGCCCTCTTTCAAGGGCATAATCGGAATGATCGAGCACCGCTATAAAATGGGCGGCGGATATGAAATGCGCGAGTATTACGAGCAGTTCATGGATTACATCCCCTGCCCGGAATGCGGCGGCAGGCGTTTGAAGCACGAATCGCTTTCGGTAACCGTCGGCGGGCTGAACATTATGGAGATCTGCGATATGCCGGTGCTCGATTCGCGCCGCTTCTTCGCCTCGTTAAAGCTTTCGAAGACTCACGCCGCCATCGCGAAGGAGATACTGAAAGAGATCAACGCCCGCCTTTCCTTCCTCGAAAACGTCGGGCTCGGGTACCTCACGCTTTCCCGCAAGGCAAGCTCGCTTTCGGGCGGAGAGGCGCAGCGCATCCGGCTCGCCACGCAGATCGGTTCCTCGCTCGTCGGCGTTATGTACGTGCTGGACGAGCCGAGCATAGGTCTGCACCAGCGCGACAACCGCAAGCTCATCGACACGCTTAAAAAGCTGCGCGACCTCGGCAACACCGTCCTTGTGGTGGAGCACGACGAGGAGACCATCGAATCCGCCGATTACGTTGTGGATATCGGCCCCGGCGCGGGCATCCACGGCGGGGAGCTGGTGTTCACCGGAACGCCGGCGGAGCTTAAAAAATGCGATTCCTCCGTTACCGGGCGCTACCTGGCGGGCAGGGAAAGCGTAGCCGTGCCGAAGAAGCGCCGCGCCGGGAACGGCAGGTTCATCACCGTCGTCGGCGCGCGGGAGAACAACTTAAAAGATATCGACGTAACATTCCCTCTCGGGCGGTTCGTCTGCGTCACCGGCGTTTCCGGATCGGGCAAATCCTCGCTGGTAAACGCGGTGCTTTACAACACGCTCGCGCGCCGTCTGGGCAAATATTCGGTCATTCCCGGCAAACACCGCGAAATAATCGGCGCCGACGAGATCGACAAGGTCATACAGATCGACCAGTCGCCCATCGGGCGCAACCCGCGCTCCAACCCCGCCACCTATATCGGACTGTTCAACGATATCCGCGCCGTGTTCGCCTCCACGCCGGAGGCAAAGGCGCGCGGCTACAGCGAGGGGCGCTTTTCGTTCAACGTAAAAGGCGGGCGCTGCGAGGCGTGCCGCGGCGACGGCACCCTTACCATCGAAATGCACTTCCTGCCGGACGTTTACGTCACCTGCGACGTCTGCAAGGGCAGGAGATACAACAAGGAAACGCTGGAGATAAAATACAAAAACAAATCCATTTACGACGTATTGGAGATGACCTGCGAGGAAGGACGGGAGTTTTTCCAAAACTATCCCTCCATAAAGCGCAAGCTCGACACGATGTGCGACGTCGGGCTCGGATATATAAAGATCGGCCAGCCCTCCACCACGCTTTCGGGCGGGGAAGCGCAGCGCGTAAAGCTTGCCAACGAGCTCGCCCGCCGCGCCACCGGAAAAACGCTTTACGTCCTCGACGAGCCGACTACCGGCCTGCACACCGACGACGTGAACAAGCTGGTCTCGGTGCTGCAGAAGCTTGTCGACGCCGGAAACACCGTGGTGGTGATAGAGCATAATCTCGATCTTATAAAGACCGCGGACTATATAATCGACCTCGGGCCCGACGGCGGCGACGCCGGAGGAAGGGTGATCGCGAAGGGCACGCCGGAGCAGGTCGCCGAATGTCCGGAAAGCTACACCGGATTCTATCTTAAGGAGAAATTGAAGTGAAAGACTATTCCGAATACGCGGAGCTGCTCGCCAACGTCGAAAAGCCCGGGCGGTACGTCGGCGGGGAATACGCTTCCGAAATACCCGATCCGGCAAAAGCCGGGCTGCGCGTCTGCTTCTGCTTCCCGGACACCTACGAGATAGGTATGTCCAATCTGGGCGTGAAGATACTCGCCGACTGCTTCAACAAGACCGGCTTCGCCGTGTGCGAGCGCAGCTATATGCCCTGGCCGGATATGTGCGAACAGCTTGAAAAACACGGCGTTCCGCTTTACGCGCTCGAAAGCGGCGATCCCCTGCGCGATTTCGACGTCGCGGCGTTCACCCTGCAGTACGAGCTTTCGTATACCAACGTGCTCCAGATGCTTTCGCTGGGCGGGATACCGCTTACGACCGCGGAGCGCGCGGAAGGCGACCCGGTGGTCATCGCCGGGGGACCCTGCGCCTACAACCCCGAACCGCTGGCGGATTTTATAGATATCTTTTCGATCGGAGAGGGCGAGGAATCGCTCGTGGAGCTGGCAGAATATCTTTACGAATGCAAAAAGAAAGGCGTCTCCCGCGCGGAAACGCTTTACGGCGCTTCGAAACTGCCGGGGTTCTACGTCCCGTCGCTTTACAAAGCCGAATACAACGCGGACGGCACGCTCGCCTCGTTCGCGCCGCTGCGCGAAGGAGTCCCGGCTACGGTGGTCAAGCGCGTGATAACCGACCTCGACAAGGTCTCCTTCCCGCGGGAATGCGCCGTGCCGTTTTTGGAAACGGTGCACGACAGAGTCATGCTGGAGGTGTTCCGCGGCTGTCTGCGCGGGTGCAGGTTCTGCCAGGCGGGGATGATCTACCGCCCCTACCGCGAAAAATCGCCGGAAACGCTTAACGCCGACGCAAAGGCGGCGATAGCTCACAGCGGATATTCCGAAATAGCGCTCACCTCGCTTTCGATAAGCGACTATTCGCGCCTGCCGCGGCTTATCGACGACCTGCTCGAATGGACCGACGGCAAAATGGTAAACCTTTCGCTGCCCTCGATGCGCATCGACAGCTTTTACGAGGAACTGCTTAAAAAAGTCTCCTCGGTGCGCAAAAGCGGGCTGACCTTCGCGCCGGAGGCGGGCACTCAGCGCCTGCGCGACGTTATAAACAAAAACATCACGGAGGAAGAAATACTGCTCGCTTGCGAACGCTCCTTCGACGGCGGGCGGACGAGTCTTAAACTGTACTTCATGAACGGGCTCCCCACCGAGACCGACGACGATATAAAAGGCATCGCCATGCTCGCGCAGAAGATAGTCGACCTCTACTATTCCAAAAAGCGGCAGGGCGGCGGCAGGGGAGTGAACGTCACGGTGAGCGTTTCCTGCTTCGTGCCGAAGCCGTTCACGCCGTTCCAGTGGGTAAAGCAGGATACCATAGAGGAGCTCGAGCGCAAACAGCAGCTTCTTAAAGAATACATCCGCACGAACAAGATATCCTATAAATACCACGACGCGCGCGTCTCCCGCGTGGAGGCGGTTTTCGCCCGGGGGGACAGAAAGCTTTGCAAAGCCCTGGCGCTCGCGCATGAACGCGGTATGAAGCTCGACGGCTGGGACGAGTTCTTCGATTACGACGAATGGATGCGCGTCTTCGCCGAAAGCGGCGTCGACCCGGCGTTCTACGCCAACCGCGAATTCGGCAGGGACGAACTGCTGCCGTGGGATTTCATAGATATCGGCGTTACGAAACGGTTTATGAAAGACGAATACGCCCGCGCCATGAACGGCGAAACGACTCCCGACTGCCGCACGGAATGTTCGGGATGCGGCGCGGCGAAGCTGGGCGGCGCGCACTGCGTCTGCCGCGAAAGGAGTGGCGGGAATGCCTGACGTAAGAGCATATTTTTCCAAGACCGGAAGACTTAAATACATATCCCATCTCGACCTGCAGCGCGCGATAGCGCGCCTGCTCGTGCGGTCGGGGCTCCCGATAGTATACACCGAGGGGTTCAACCCGCACCCGCGCCTGAATATCGCGCTGCCGCTTTCGGTATATCAGGAGGGCGAAAACGAGGCGTTCGATTTCCGTATCACGCGGGAGCTGCCGCCCGAAGAGATAATAAGCGCGCTCAACGCGAAGATGTTCCCCGGAAGCAGTATCTCCGCCGTCGAATACCTCAACGGCAAAAACGCCCCGAAAAGCGCGGTCTACCGTCTGGAAATGGAAACGGATATGGAGCCGGACGGGTTCAAACGCGCGCTCGCGGGGGAAATGAAGGTTCTGAAGCGCAGCAAATCCGGCGAAAAAGAGGTGGATATCGCCCCGATGATAAAGCTGATATCCGCCGAAAAGAGCGAAGGCGTGCTTACCGTCCGCGCGGAGCTGCCCGCCGCCGGAGGCGAAAACCTCAATCCCTCCTATATCCCCGCCTATTTCGGCGAAAGAGTCAAAACGACGCGCATCGTGCGCGAGAAAATAATATTTTGTAAATAACTATTGATATGGTATTATATCTATGATATAATCATTTATTGAGGTGAAAATCCAAGTGATAAAAACGGCAAAAAGAGCCGTATCCGCGCTGGCGGCGCTCCTGCTGGCGGCGGCGTTCTGCTCCTGCGGGAAGGAGCCGGAGCCGGTCGCCGAAACGAGCGAATACCCGCCGCAGCTTACGGCGGAAGAAGCGAAAGCGCTTATAGAAGCCGATAAAACGGTTACCGACATATACGTCAACGGCGCGATAGTCGCGCAGAAGACCGCAAAAACCGTCCCCGCGAGCCCTTCGAGCGAGTATTCCGATTATTCAAAGCTGCAGGCGCTTGTCGGCGCGACCTATCTGCCCGAGGGCGGCACGCCGGAGTTCTTCCGGCAGTGGCCCGGCTACGGCGCCCCCGCGATCTCCGCGTCCGGCGGCAAAACCATGACGTTTTACCACGCCGGAAGCTCGTTTGCCGAATACGTCGATACGGAAACGGTTTCGGTGGAGCGCACGGAGGAAGCGGACGTATGCGTTATAAACTGCAAAACGGCAAGCGGCCAGAAGGTTGCGCTTAAATGCCGTTTCAGCCGCGGAAGGTGGGTGCTTGAAAAGGGACTTATGCGCACCCTGCCGGAGGAAAGCGATTTCTGCACGCTCGGCTTCCCCTATTCCGGAATCGGATCGATGAAGAGCTTTTCCGGCAGCATACTCGCCGTGGAGCTGTTTATTTCCGACAGCGAATTCACGTTCGACCTCGCCGCGGAAGAAAAATGCTCCGAAAACGTCGCCGCGGCGCTGGATTATCTGGCTTCTCGGGCGGAGGAGTACGGCGGCGCGCCGGAGATCACCGTTAAAAAGTTCTTTTTCGAGCATAACGGCAAGCTCACGGTACGCAATTACAACATAGACATAATGTTCGCATCCACCGTGCTGGAAAGCGTGGAAAAAACGCTTAAGGACAATTTCGATACCGACCGGTACGACAACTATCTGGTGTTCATCTGCCTCGGCAAGGATATCGAGGTCCGCGCACAGCGCTACGAGCAGACCACCGAGTCCGTGATATTCTATCCCGAACGGGTTATAATGACGCCCGAAAGCACGTCTTCGGAAATAACGCTCGCGGTGATGGAGCTGCTCGGCGCGTATCCGTTCGACGCGGACAACGGCGGCGTTTACCGCACGGAGCTGTTCAGGCAGTATTTCCCGCGGGATATACTGCTCACCGGAGATATCGGGACCGGAACGGTCTCGCCGGTAACGGCGTTCCGCTGCGGGATGACGAACCGGCTCGCGCCGGTGCTGCGCGCTTTCTGGTACGAACAGCAGGAATAACCGGATCTATAAATAAAAGTGAGGACGCAGAAATGGAAAACAGGTACAAACGCATACTTCTTAAACTGTCCGGCGAGGCGCTCTCCGGCGAGGAGAACGGCTCGGTGCTTTCCGGCGCGATGCTTCGCACAGTCGCCGCCGAAATAGCAAAGCTCGCCTCGGCGGGGACTCAGGTCGCCGTCGTTATCGGCGCGGGCAACATCTGGCGCGGAGCCAGGCAAAAGGGGCTTAACGTCGACAGGGTGCGCGGCGACCATATGGGAATGCTCGCCACGCTTATAAACTCGCTGGCGATGCAGGATTACGTGCTTAAGACCGGCACCGAGGCGCGCGTTATGAGCGCGGTGCAGATACAGCAGTTCTGCGAGCCGTATTCCCAGTACAAGGCGATGGAATATCTCGAATCCGGCAAGGTGGTCATCCTCGCCTGCGGCGTGGGGTATCCCTACTTCTCCACCGACACGGGCATGATGCTGCGCGCGGCGGAGCTTAAATGCGACGCGGTGCTTTCGGCAAAGAACGTCGACGGCGTTTACGACAAGGACCCGTGCAAATACCCCGACGCGAAGAAGTTCGACGAGCTCACCTATTCCAAAGTGCTTTCGCTCGGATTGAAAGCCATCGACGCGAGCGCCGCGGCGATCGGCGAGGAATGCGGAATACCCACCGTGCTGTTCTCGCTTGCGAAGCCGGAGAATATACTTCTTGCGGCGAACGGCGAAAAGATCGGCACCGTCCTGCATAATTAAGTTATGAAACGCGTTTTAAGAACGGTCGCGCTTTTGCTGCTCGCCTGCGCCGCCGTTTCCTGCTTTTCGGCGGCGCTCCCCGCGCGGGACGCGGAGGCGGAACGCACCATATACGACGTGGAGCGGGAGCTTAACGAATGCCGCAATCTGCTGGCGCAGGTACGCGGCGAGCAGGCCGCGCTGGGCAGCCGTATCGAAGAGCTCAAAAGCAGAAGCGGCGCCGCGGAGGAGCTTATCGCCGCATATACGGAGCAGATCGAGGCGCTGGAAGCCGAGATCGCAATAAACGCGCAGCTCAAGGAATCCTACGATCTGAAGCGCGCCGCCGTCAACGCGCAGAAGGACGTAACCAAAAGGGATTACGAGTACCGTCTGGAGCTTTACAAGGGAATGATGCAGTTTATTTACGAGAACTGCGAAGTTACCGAATTCGAACTGCTGTTTTCATCTAAAGGCATATCCGATTATCTTACCCGCAAGGATGATATGAACGAGATAATGGGCGCCGCCGACGAGATAATAAAACATATCAGGAACGATATTTCCGATCTGGAAATACTCGACTCGCAGCTTGAAGAGGCGCAGAAGAGCTACGAAGAATACATATCCGGACTTGCAAAAAGCGAACTCGAAAAACAGAAAGCGGTGGACGAATACCGCACCATCGCCGCTTCGCTCGGGCTGGACGCCGACAAACTGCGCGAGGACTACGCCGGCAAGAACTCCCGCGTGGCGGTACTGAGCGCGCGCATAAAACAGCTTGAAAACGAACGCGCCATACTCTATGCCGCAAGCTCCGATTTCGGATGGCCGCTTCCTCCGGGGACTTATTACTATATGTCCAGCGGCTACGGCTGGCGTTCCGATCCGTTCAACCCGTACAGCGGAAGAACGACGTTCCACAAGGGCATCGACCTCGCTTGCGCGGGAGGCACGCCGATAATCGCCTCCAAGGGCGGGATCGTTACGCTTGCCTGCACCGACGACTGGGGCGGCGGATACGGATACCACGTTGTTATCTATCACGGCAACGGCATGTCCACGCTTTACGGACATATGTGCCGGGCGCCTTCCGTGCGAACGGGGCAAACCGTTCAAAAAGGCGACGTTCTGGGTTACGTAGGGCAGACGGGTTCCGCCACGGGCGACCACCTGCACTTCGAGACCCGTAACGAAAACGTTACGGACGCGGTGGGCAGCCACAGCGAGAACCCGGGAAAGTACCTGCCCAAAGGTTTTTATTGATTTCAAAAAGAATTAAAGTTTTATAAAAAATCTCTAAGCAAAGGAAGGAATGTAAAAATGTTCGACATCAAACCGTTTGAAGAAAAAATGAAAAAGAGCATCAGCGTTATGGAAGAGGATTTCGGCACCATACGCGTGGGCCGCGCCAACGCCAAGCTGCTCGACCGCATCACCGTTCCCTACTACGGGACGCCCACCGGTCTGGACGGAGTCGCCACCATTAAAACTCCCGACGCCCGCACCCTGCTTATAACCCCGTGGGAGACAAGCGTGCTGAAGGAGATCGAAAAAGCCATTCAGGCGTCCGACCTCGGCATAAACCCGATGAACGACGGCAAGTCAATACGGCTTAACTTCCCGCCGCTTACCGAGGAACGCCGTAAGGAGCTTACCAAAAAGACCGCCAAAATGGGCGAGGAATGCAAGGTAGCCATCCGCAACATCCGCCGCGACGCGAACGACGCCGCAAAGAAGATGCAGAAAGCTTCCGAGATCACCGAGGACGACCTGAAGCAGGCGGAAAAGACCATTCAGGAGGTCACGGACAAATACATTAAAGAAGTCGACGTCGTCGTCGCCAAAAAAGACAAGGACATTATGGAGATCTGAGCGTCTCGCTTTCGCTCATAAACCGTTTTTTGGAGTTCTGCTGTGGGAAAAGATAATTCATCCAACGCGCCCGCGCGGCTGCCGAAGCATATCGCGATAATAATGGACGGGAACGGGCGCTGGGCGAAAAAGCGCCTGCTCCCCCGTACCGCCGGGCATAAAGCCGGGTTCAACACCTTTGTCGATACCGTCGATTACTGCAATCAGCACGGTATAGAGGTGCTCACCGTCTACGCCTTTTCTTCGGAGAACTGGAACCGCGACGAAAAGGAAGTCGCCGCGCTTATGGACCTTATAGGACGCGGTATAAAGCGCTATATGCCCGATCTTATCGAAAAGAACATCCAGCTTCATCTTATAGGCGATATAGAAAGATTCGCGCCGGACGTGCGCGACATACTTTATAAATCGCGCGACCGGCTCGCGGAGAACACCGGGATGAAGCTGTGCATCTGCCTTTCCTACGGCGGGCGGCAGGAGATAGTCCACGCCTTCAACGAGCTCGCGGCGGAGGGCAAAAAAGAGATCACCGCCGAGGATATCTCGGCGCATCTTTACACCAAGGGGCTGCCGGACCCCGATCTTGTCATACGCACCAGCGGGGAATACCGCATTTCGAATTTCCTGCTTTGGCAGTCCGCCTACGCGGAATATTACTTTGCCGACGTGCTGTGGCCGGATTTCGGCAAAAAAGAACTGGAGAAGGCGTTGGAATCGTATTCAAAACGTGAGCGCCGCTTCGGGAGGTAACTCATATGCTTATCAGAATACTTACGGCGTTCGTCGCGCTGGCGCTTTTTATCCCGCTTATGATATTCGGCGGGGTTTGGGGCGCCTGCGCGCTTTTTGCGGTCATAACCGCGCTTTCGGTCTTCGAAATGCTCGAATGCTGCGGGCTTGTGAAAAAACTTTATATCACGGTACCCGCCGTTATACTCTCCACGCTCGTGCCGGTTTCCGAAGGGCTGCGCGCGTGGTATACTTACCAAGCGCTGTTGGTGTCATCTCATACCGCCGCCGCATTACATGTGAAAATCCCAGCCGTCGCGGCCGCAGTCGCGCCGGCGGTTTTGTGCCTTGCGCTGTTATGGGTCGTTTTTGTCGCAACGCTCGGGTATAATAAAGTCGACTCGGAAAAGCTATTTATGTTTTTCGGGCTGGCGGTCTATATAACGCTCGGCTTCCTGGCGCTTTTAAGGATAAGATATTATTTCTTCGAATACACCGCCTTCAACGAGCTCGGATTAAAGCTGTTCGCCTTCACGCTCATCGTCGCGTGGGGGACGGATACCTTCGCCTATTTTTTCGGCGTGCTGTTCGGGAAGAAAAAGCTCTGCCCGGAGATCTCACCCAAAAAGACCGTCGCCGGCGCCGTGGGCGGGACTCTGCTCGGCTCCGCGGCGGGCGCGCTGTTCCTGCTGCTTACCGCGGGTACCGGAACGCTTTGCATCGTCCTCGCCTGCTGTGCGCCGCTGCTTTCGGGGATAAGCCAGTTCGGCGATCTCGCGGCTTCGGTGATAAAGCGCAAATTCGGCGTTAAGGACTACGGCAGGATATTCCCCGGTCACGGCGGGGTGCTGGACAGGTTCGACAGCGTGCTTTCCACGGCGATAGCCGTGTGGCTGATAATCAGTATATACGACAATGCCGTCTTGTTTGCAGGGTGAGATCATGAACGTGAAAACAATTTCGGTGCTCGGGAGCACCGGTTCCATCGGAACGCAGACGCTTGAGGTCGCAAGGCATCTCGGGCTTGAAATAACCGCGCTTTCGGCGAATACGAACGTAAAACTGCTTGAATCGCAGTGCCGCGAATTCGGTCCGAAGACGGCGTGCATAGGCGAAGAGCGCTACGCGGAGCTTAAGACCGCGCTTGCCGACACGAATATAAAAGTCGTCTGCGGCGAGGAAGCGCTCGCCGAACTCGCCTACGGGGACGAATCGAAAACTCTCGTGAACGCCGTGCTGGGCATGAAGGGGCTTCGCCCCACCCTGGCGGCGGCGAAGGCGGGCAAAAATATCGCGTTCGCGAACAAAGAAACGCTCGTGGCGGGCGGAAAGCTCGTTACCGACGCGGTGAAGGCGGGCGGAGCAGTGCTGCTTCCCGTGGACAGCGAGCATTCGGCGATCTTCCAGTGCCTGAAGGGCGCTTCGGGGCGCGAGGTGAAAAGAATACTGCTCACCGGCTCCGGCGGGCCGTTCCGCGGCAGAGACCGCGCGTTTCTGGAAACCGTAACGCCCGAAATGGCGGTTAAGCACCCGAAATGGAATATGGGGAAGAAGATATCCGTCGACAGCGCGAGTCTTATGAACAAGGGGCTGGAGCTTATCGAGGCGATGCACCTTTTCTCCGTCCCGCCCGAAAAAATCGAAATACTCATCCACCCGCAAAGCACGGTGCATTCGCTGGTGGAGTTTACAGATAACGCGGTGCTCGCGCAGCTCGGCGCGCCGGATATGCGCACCTGCATACAGTACGCGCTTACATACCCGCGAAGAAAGCCCTCGCTTGCCGCGGAGCTGGACCTTTTCGGCGCTTCGCTCTGCTTCGAACGCCCGGACGAAAAGACCTTTCCGCTGCTCGCGCTGGCAAAAAAGGCCGCGAAGCGGGGCGGGAATATCCCCGCCGCGATGAACGGCGCGAACGAGGAAGCCGTGCGCCGCTTCCTCAACGGCGAGATATCTTTTACAAAGATGTTCGAACTCGTCGCCGCCGCGACCGAGGCGGCTTATTACGCGAAGCGCCCCGCTTTGGAAGATATACTTCAAACCGATTCTTCCGCGCGGGAATACGTCGCCGCACACGCAAAACGGAGTTGATACGATGTCGGTAATCCTTACTATACTTGCAACGGTGCTCATTTTCGGGCTGCTTATCTCCATTCACGAGCTGGGGCATTATCTTGTCGCGCGCGCGTTTCACGTGGGGATAATCGAATTCTCCATCGGTATGGGCCCGAAGATATTCACTCACAAGGGCAAATACAACGATTTCTGCATACGCGCGCTTCCCATCGGCGGCTTTGTGAATATGGTCGGCGAATACGAAGACGAGATACCGGAGGAGCACCGCTATAAAATAAAGCTCAACGATAAACCCGTGTGGCAGCGGATACTCATCGTGCTCGCGGGGCCTTTTATGAACTTCGTGCTGGCATATATCGTAATGGCGGTGATCGTCGTTTCCGGCAGGGGAATGGGCACCACCACCGTCGCGCGGTTCCTCGAAGGTTCGTCTTCGCGGCAGTGGCTGCGCGAGGGCGACGAGATAATCGAGATAAACGGAAAGAATATCCACTGCTATACCGAAATGGCGTATAAGATCGCGTCCGACGGCGTTGAGCCGCTTGATATGGTCGTCTTGCGCGAAGGCGAGCGGGTGGAATTAAAAGGCGTTACCTTCGGCACCGAGGACGAAAAGGGCGTTAAAATGGGCTCGCAGGACTTTTCGGTCTACCTTAAGGAATACACCTTCGGCAACGTGGTCTACGAATCGTTCTGGCAGGCGAACAGCACGGTATATATCACCGTCGATTCAATAATCGACACGTTCAGGGGCAGATACGGCATAAACGCGGTGGGCGGTCCCATCGCCGTGGGCGACAGCGTGGGCGAGATCATCACGCAGAGCCGCGGCTTTTGGGAAGGTCTGGGCAATCTCGGCACGCTGCTGGTGTTCATTTCGGTTTCGCTCGGCGTGGCGAACCTGCTGCCGATACCGGTGCTCGACGGCGGCAGACTGCTGTTCTATATTATCGAAGCGATCCGGCGCAAGCCGCTTAACCCGAAGGTGGAGCAGGCGATAAGCGCCGTGTTCGCGGTACTGCTTATAGGATTTATGATCTTCATCGCGCTTAAAGATATCGTGGGGTTGTTCGGATGAAAAACACAAGGGAAGTAAACATCGGCGGCGTAAGGATAGGCGGCGGGAACCGCATCGCCGTCCAGTCTATGACGAATACGCGCACTTCGGATAAAGAAGCCACTCTGCGGCAGATAAAAGAGCTTGCCGCCGCCGGGTGCGATATCGTGCGCTGCACGGTGAACGACGCGGAAGCCGTGAAAAGCGTGGAATACCTTGTCGAAAATTCCCCGGTCCCGCTGGTGGCGGATATACATTTCGACTATAAGCTCGCGATAGCCGCGGCGGAACGCGGTATCGCGAAAATCAGGATAAATCCCGGCAACATAGGCGATAAAGCCAACGTAAAAAAGGTCGCCGACGCCTGCCGGGCGCGCAATATACCCATTCGCATAGGCATAAACGGCGGCAGCGCCGAAAAAAGCGTGCTCGCGAAATACGGCGGGCCGACAGCGGAGGCGCTGGCGGAAAGCGCGCTTCTTAACGCGCGTATGCTGGAAGAAGCCGGGTTTTGCGATATCGTGCTTTCGGTAAAAAGCTCCGACGTGCCGACGATGGTCAAAGCGACGCGCATCCTGCACGAAAACTGCGGTTATCCGCTGCACATCGGCGTTACCGAAACCGGCGACGTCCGCCGCGGCAGTATAAAATCGGCGATAGGGATCGGCTCGCTCCTGCTCGACGGTATCGGCGACACGGTGCGCGTTTCGCTTACCGAAGATCCCGTGCGCGAGGTTTACGCCGCAAAGGACATTTTGTTCTGCTGCGGGCTCGGCGGCGGTATCGACATTATCTCCTGCCCCACCTGCGGAAGGACGCGCACGGATATAATCCCGCTGGTGGCGCGGCTGGAAAAGGAACTTTCCGGCATAAAGACCGAAAAGCGCGTTACCGTGGCGCTTATGGGCTGCGCGGTGAACGGCCCCGGCGAAGCGAAGCACGCCGATATCGGCATCGCCTGCGGAGAGGGCGAGGGGCTTCTGTTCCGGCGCGGCGAAGCGGTGCGCAAGGTGCCGGAGGATATGATGATCGAAACACTTGTGAACGAAGTAAAGGAACTTTTGTAAATGCTCGAAGAATTCCTGCAGAAATTCAAAAAAGCCGTTTTTACGGAAAAACAGAAAAAGACGATAAGCGGTTTTTCGGATTATACGCTGAGCACCGACAGGGTGAACAAGCGCATCGCCGTAAAGGTCTCCGCGCGGGAATATATCCCCCCGCGTGAGCTTTTTTCGATAGAGGACGCGGTGAAACGCGCCTACGAGGTGAACTCCGTGGAGTTCTTCCCGGTTTACGAGGGCGTGGAGTTTTCCGAAAATTACGTCCCCGGCGTTATCGAAACGTTAAAGCGCAGCTCCAAGCTGGACTACGGCTTTTTCGACGGCTGCGAATGCAGCTATTCAAGCGCTTCGCGCCGCTGCGTGATCACGCTTCGCCCCTTCATTTCGGCGGATTATCTGGAGCTGAACGGCGCGAAGAACTTTATCGTTCAGTGCGTGCGCGCCCAGTTCGGTACGGAGCTGGACCTTTACATAGAAGAAAACACTCCGGACTTTTCGGAATATTCCAACGACAGACAGTCGAATATCGACGAAAGCATACGGCAGGGGCTGGCGGAAGTCGCTTCCGAACGGGAAAAGGCGAAACCGAGCAGCTCGATAACCGGGGAAACGCAGGCGCAGGAGCCGGTGTATTCCCGCGCGGAAGGCGAAAACACGGTCCGCGTGGGGCAGATGACGCTCGACCTGTCAGATATAAAGCCGGTGTTCGGCGTTCGCAAAAGCTGGGACCTCACTCCCATCGCCAACCTTAAGAACGGCGAGCAGGTGTGCGTCGGCGGCAAGATGTTCCTTGCCGAAAGCAAAGAGAATTACGAGGGCGACAAGATAGTTTACACGGTGTATATAACCGACTATTCCGCCTCGGTCTCCGCGCGGTTCTCGTTCCCGAAGGACGACGCGCCGTCCATACCCGAATCGCCCGCCTACGTGCTTATCGCCGGCAGGGCGGAGCACCGCACGACCTACGACCGCGCGCTTAAAAAGCGCGTGCCGGAGGACGAGATTTCGATAAACGTAAAAGCGATGGCAAAATGCGCCTTCGTCGGCAGGAAGGACGACGCGGAGGAAAAACGCGTGGAACTGCACCTGCACACCAATATGTCCAAGCTCGACGCGCTTTCCGACCCTTCGGATATCCTTGCGCGCGCCGAGGAATGGGGGATGCCCGCCGTGGCGTTCACCGACCACGGCACCCTGCAAAGCTACCCCATCGTTATGAAAGCGCTTAAAAAACACCCCGGCGTAAAACCGATATACGGCATCGAGGGCTATCTTGTCGACGACACCGCCCGCGCCGTGTTCCGCTGTTCCTCGCCGGAAAAAATAGATTTCGGCGAATCGGAATTCATAATATTCGATATCGAAACGACGGGGCTTTCCTATAAGACCTGCGGCATAACGCAGATCGGCGCGATAAAATACAAAAGCGAAAAGACCGTCGACGAATTCCGCACCTTCGTCAACCCCGGGATGCACATACCGGAGGATATAGAAAAGCTCACCGGGATAAGCGACGAGACGGTAAAGGACGCCCCCTGCGAAAAGGACGCGGTGGAAGCGTTCCTGCGGTTCTGCGGCGGCTCGATGCTGATCGCGCACAACGCCGGGTTCGACGTTTCGTTCATCAGCCGCGTCGCGGCGGACAACGGTATACCGTTCGAAAACCCTTATCTGGACACCGTCGCGCTTTCGCGGTATATCAACAACGACATTTCACGCCACACGCTCGATTCGCTTGCGAAATATTACAGACTCGGCGATTTCGACCATCACCGCGCCGACGCGGACACCGAAATGCTCGCGCGGATATTCGCCTGTATGGTCGGAAAGCTGGCGCAGAACGGCATCTACAACGTCGCGGAGATGAACGCCGCGATGGCTGCCAACTGCGATCCGAAGCGTATCCCGGCGTATCATATAACCATCCTCGTTAAGAATCAGGTCGGGCTGAAGAACCTTTACAAGCTCGTCTCGCGCTCTTATCTGGACTATTACTCCCGCTATCCGCGCATACCGAAGACTTTGCTTTCGGAGTACCGCGAAGGGCTGGTGCTCGGCTCCGCCTGCTCCAGCGGCGAGCTTTACGACGCGATACTTCGCAACCAGCCGGAATCGCGCCTTCTTAAGATCGCCGATTTTTACGATTATCTGGAGATAATGCCGGATTCGAACAACGGATATCTGGTGGAAAGCGGCGAGCTGGGCGCCGACCGCGCCGCGGCGGTCGAGCAGCTTCACGAAAACAACCGCACCATAATCCGGCTCGCGGAAAAGCAGAACAAACCGTTCGTCGCCACCGGGGACGTGCATTTTATGGACCCGGAGGACGAGATATACCGCCAGATAATGCTTTACGGCGTCCGCAACAAGAGCAAGGGCAGGGAAAGCGACGCGCTGCGCACCACCGGGCTCTATTTCCGCACCACGAACGAAATGCTCGCGGAGTTCGCCTATCTCGGCGAGGAAACGGCGCGCAAAGCCGTAATCGCGAACCCGAAAGCCGTTATCGCGGATTTCGAAAACGTAAAGCCGATCCCGGACGGGCAGTATACGCCTTATATAGAGGGCGCGGAGCAGGAGCTGCAGCAGCTCTGCGAAAACACCGCGCACGAGATGTACGGCGAAGAGCTTCCCGAAATAGTCAAAACGCGTATGGACCGCGAGCTCGGCTCGATAATCAAAAACGGCTACGCGGTGCTCTACGTCATCGCGCGGCGTCTGGTGCAGTACAGCGAGGAGAACGGCTATCTCGTCGGCTCGCGCGGGTCTGTCGGCTCTTCGTTCGTCGCCACTCTGGCGAAAATTTCCGAGGTGAACCCGCTTCCGCCGCACTACGTCTGCCCCGAATGCAAGCATTCCGAGTTCTTCACGAACGGCGAAGTCGGCTCCGGCTTCGACCTGGACGATAAAAACTGCCCGGTCTGCGGCGCTCTTATGCGGCCGGACGGGCACGATATCCCCTTCGAGACGTTCCTGGGCTTCCACGGCGAAAAAGCCCCGGATATCGACCTTAACTTCTCCGGCGACGTGCAGACGCTCTGCCACAAATACACCGAAACGCTGTTCGGCAAGGAAAACATATTCCGCGCCGGAACGGTGGGCACTCTGCAGGAGAAGAACTGCTACGGCTACGTTAAAAAATATCTGGAGGAGCACGGCGGCGCGCTCACCCGCGCGGAAACGGCGCGCATCGCCTACGGCTTCGTCGGGGTAAAGAACACCACCGGACAGCACCCGGGCGGCATAGTCGTTATCCCGAAGGAATACGAGATATACGATTTCACACCCGTGCAGTACCCCGCCGAAAAGGAATCCAGCGGCGTCATCACCACGCACTTCGCTTTTGAATATCTGCACGACACGCTGTTGAAGCTCGATATGCTCGGGCACGACGTTCCGACGTTTTACCATATCCTGGAGCAATACACCGGAATAGACGTCCGCACGGTAAAAATGAACGATAAAAAGGTGATCGACCTGTTCGCCGGCACCGAACCTCTGGGAGTTACGCCGGAACAGATCGGCTGCCGCATCGGCACGCTCGGACTGCCGGAGTTCGGCACCGATTACGCGATACAGATGATAATCGACGCGAAGCCCAAGACCTTCGCCGACCTGCTGCAGATCTCCGGGCTTTCCCACGGGACGGGGATATGGCTCGGCAACGGCAAGGACCTTATCGACAACGGCGTCTGCACGATCAGCGAGATAATCGGTACGCGCGACAGTATTATGCTTTACCTTATGCAGAAGGGGCTGGATTCCTCCACGGCGTTCAACTCCATGGAGCGTACCCGCAAAGGCAAAGGTCTGCTCCCCGAGCAGGAGGAGGAGATGCGCGCTCACAGCGTGCCGGAATGGTACATAGAATCCTGCAACAAGATAAAATATATGTTCCCCAAAGCGCACGCCGCCGCCTATACCATCGCCTCGCTGCGGCTCGGATGGTTCAAAGTCTACCGCCCGCTGGAGTATTACGCCACCTATTTTACCGTTAAGGCGGACAACTTCGACGGCGAGCTCGTTATGGGCGGAAAGCACCGGCTGGAGGAACGGCTGCGCGCCATTAAAGAAATGCCCAACCCCACCAAAAAAGAAGAGGACGCGATAGTCTTTATCCGCGTGGTGCTGGAAATGTTCGCCCGCGGGATCGGGTTCCTGCCGGTGTCGATAGGCAGGTCCGAGGCAAAGGCGTTCGTGCCGGAAAACGGAAAGATACGGCTTCCGCTGTGCTCGCTCAACGGTTTGGGCGAATCCGTGGCGGAAAAGATCGTTTCGGTGATAAAGAACGGCGAAGCAGTCACGGTGGAGGAGCTGCGCGTCAAAGCTTCGATAAACAAAGCGATAATGGATATCCTTGTTAAAAACGACTGTCTCGGCGATCTGCCGGAAACCGACCAGATCACCATGTTTTAAGGTGAGTTATGTTTATAGACAATCATTCGCATTCACAGTATTCCGGCGATATCGGGCCCGGGCGCGGCAGTTCCGTGCGGGAGCTTTGCCTTGCCGCCGAAGAAAAGGGGATAAAACAGCTTGCCGTGACCGACCACTGCGATATCGACGGCATCCGCGACGGGTATTTTGCCCCGCTCGACCACGAATCGGTCGCGCGGGACGTGCTCGCGGCAAAAGAGGAATTCCGCGGCAGGGTGAAGGTGCTGTTCGGCATCGAGCTCGGGCAGGGCACGCATATGCCGGCGGAATCCGAGGAGCTTCTGGCGAAGTATCCTTTCGATATCGTCCTCGGCTCGGTACACGCGGTAAGGGGTATCGTGGATTTTTCCGAGACCGACCTCGTATCGTTCGGCGCGCAGGGGCGCAAAGAGCTTTGGGAAAAATATATTTCCGAGCTGCTGGAAGCGATAGAGTGGGGAAAATTCGACGTGCTGACGCATATCACCTACCCCAAACGCTATTACTTAAAGCAGGGGATAACCGATTTCCCGGATATCGCGAACAGGGGCAGGGAATATTTCGAACCGGTCCTGCGCGCGGTGATAGAAAAGGGCATAACTCTGGAATGCAACAGCTCCGGGCTGCGGCAGATAATGGGCGAATGCCTTCCCAACCGAGATCTGCTCGCTTTCTATTACGAGCTCGGCGGCAGGGACGTTACCGTCGGCAGCGACGCGCACCGCGCTTCGGATATCGGAGCCGGGATAAAAGAGGCGTGCGGATTGCTCAAGGATTTGGGATTCGAATATATAACAACTTTTGAAAACCGCCATAAATCATACGAAAAACTCTAACGGAGGGAAACAGAATGAAAGAACGCATTTTAGCTTATCTCGAAAAGGACGCGCGTATGCCGCACTCCGATATAGCGACGATGCTCGGCATTACGGAAGAAGAGGTCGACAGGATAGTCGCCGAATGCGAAGCGGAGGGGATAATCAAGGCATACCGCACGGTTGTGGACTGGACCCGCACCGGGAAGAACCGCGTCGCCGCGCTTATCGAGCTCAAAACCATTCCTCAGCGCGACAGGGGCTTTACCGCCGTCGCGGAGCGCATCTGCAATTTCCCGGAGGTCGCGTCGGTTACTCTTATGTCCGGCGGGTTCGACCTCGCCATTACCGTGGAGGGCGACAGTATGCGCGACGTGGCGATGTTCGTCGCGGAAAAGCTTGCGACGATAGAAGGCGTTACCGCCACCGCGACTCACTTCGAGCTGCAGAAGTACAAGGAGCACGGCGTGATATACGGCGCCGAAACGACGGATAAAAGAGGGAACGAATAGTGGATTTCGACGGAAAAAGCCGCGTATCGTCGGCAATAACCGGAATAAAACCCTCCGGCATACGTAAGTTTTTCGATATATTGAACGAGATGAAGGACGTTGTGGCGCTCACCGTGGGGCAGCCGGATTTCGTCACGCCGTGGCACATCCGCGACGCTGGCATCCGCTCGCTCGAGGAGGGGCTTACTTACTACACGTCGAACAACGGACTTATAGAGTTCCGCGAAGAGATCGCGGCATACCAGAAGCGCCGCTTCGGGCTGGAATACGACGCGAAGACGGAGATAATCGTTACCGTGGGCGGCAGCGAGGCGATAGATATCGCCATACGCGCGCTTACCGACCCGGGCGACGAGGTGATAATCCCCGAACCCTGCTTCGTCTGTTACGATCCCATCGCGCGGCTCGCGGGGGGCGTCCCGGTAAAGATCGCGCTAAAACCGGAGGACGGGTTCAGACTCACTCCGGAAAGCTTGAAGGCGGCGCTGACTCCTCGCACGAAGCTGCTCGTGCTGCCGTTCCCGAACAACCCCACGGGCTCGGTCATGCGCAAAGCCGACCTCGAAGCGATAGCGGAGGTGCTTCGCGGAACGGACGTCTGCATACTGTCCGACGAGATATACGCCGAACTCACCTACGGCGAAAAGCACGTTTCCGTCGCCTCGATACCCGGTATGCGGGAGCGCACGATCGTCGTAAACGGCTTTTCCAAAGCGTATGCGATGACCGGATGGCGGCTCGGATATACGCTCGCGCCGGAATACTTCACAAAGCAGATGGCGAAGGTGCACCAGTACGCGATAATGTGCGCGCCCACCACCTCGCAGTACGCCGCCGTGGAGGCGCTTCGCGCGGGGGACGGCGACATAGAATATATGAAAGGCGAATACGAGGGGCGCCGCAGACTGATCGTGAGCGAGCTCAAACGTATCGGCATCGACGTATTTATGCCGGAGGGCGCGTTCTACGTGTTCGCGGACCTGCGTAAGTTCGGTATGGACGACGAGACGTTCTGCCGCCGCCTGCTGGACGAAAAGCACTGCGCCATCGTCCCGGGCAGCGCCTTCGGCGAAAACGGGCGCGGCTTCGCGCGGCTTTCCTACGCCTATTCGCCCGTGCATATCCGCAAAGCGGTAAATCGCATAGAGGAGTTTATACAAACGCTATGAACATAAAGGCATACGCCAAGATCAATCTCACTCTGGATATCCTGGGGCTCCGCGCGGACGGGTTCCACGAGCTCGGCTCCGTCACTGCCCCTATCTCGCTTTACGACAGTATATCCATAGAAAAAAGCGATTCTAACGTTTTCAAATGCGACCTTCCGGAGCTCCGCGGGGACGATAATTTCTGCGTCCGCGCGCGGGACGCGTTCTTCGCCCGCGTCGGTT
The DNA here is from genome assembly GCA_017447445.1 of Clostridia bacterium. Taxonomy (GTDB): domain Bacteria; phylum Bacillota; class Clostridia; order Oscillospirales; family CAG-382; genus Coliplasma. The sequence continues at coordinate 23,912 of JAFSNK010000011.1, forward strand.
CGGCACAGCCGGTTTTGATAAAGCTTCAAAAGCATATCCCCTATCCGGCGGGACTCGGCGGCGGTAGCGCAGACGCGGCGGCGGTGCTCAACGGGCTCAACGCGCTGTTCGGCGAGCCGTTATCCGCCGAGGAGCTTTTCGCGATCGGCGCGGAGGTCGGCTCCGACGTGCCAATGTGTATGCTGGGCAAATGCGCGCTCTGCCGCGGCAGGGGCGAAAAGCTCACTCCGCTTTCCGGCGTGCCGAAGCTGTATATCACCGTCGCCATAGGCGAAGGGCGGCTGCCCACCGCGAAGGTGTTCAGGGAATACGACGCTTCCGGCGCGAAGCCCACCGACCATACCGGCGCTTTTATAAAAGCCGCCGAAACGGGCGACGAAAAAGCGATGCTCGCCGCGATGGGCAACGGGTTCACCGATATATGCGCCTCGCTTTGCCCCGAAACCAGGGAGATGCGCTCCAGACTGCGCTCCTGCGGGGCGAAAGCCGCCGTGCTTTCCGGCTCCGGCCCCGCCGTCTACGGCGTGTTCCCGAACGCGCAGGCGGCGATGGACGCCGCGCGTGAGATGCGGCAAAAGGGATTCTTCGCCGTAAACTGCGAAACCATGTGAATAAACTCTCCTTTCCCGGGCGAAACTCGATTCGGAACAAAAACCGTTTCGAAAACGGAAAGGAGAACCGATATGTACTTACACAGACCGCTGCTTTCGCGCTGTTTTGCGCTTTTCGCCGCCTGCTTCCTGCTGCTGAACGCGGTGGACGCTTTAGTCCCCGGCAGGGAAAGCGGCATATTCGACGGCGTGATACGCCTGCACGTAATAGCGGACGGAGACGGGAAAGAGGAACAGCGCGTTAAGCTGCTGGTGCGCGACAGGATACTCGCGGAGTTTTCCGGCGCGCTTTCCGCCGCGGGCGATATCCGGGCCGCCGCCGATACCGCTTCCAAGCTTATTCCGCGTATATGCGAAACGGCGAACCGCGTGCTTGCCGAAAACGGCGCCCCCTACAAAGCGCGGGCTTATCTCGTGCGCGAACGCTATCCCACCCGCGACTACGGCGGAATATCGCTGCCCTCGGGGGAATACTGTTCGTTAAAGATCGTTCTCGGCGAAGGGAACGGAAAAAACTGGTGGTGCGTTATGTTCCCGCCGCTTTGCTTCGGCGCATCCGCGAAAGCGCTGGCGGACACCGCGGTGGGGGAACGCTCCGCCCGCGTTTTTACAAAGAAAAAATACGTTTTCCGGTTCAAGCTGCTTGAACTGTTCGGGTGAAAAAACAATGCTGTACCGAATTTTCGGCTCCGCGGGGAGCGGCAAAACCGAATATATGCTGCGGGCTTTGGGCGAAGCGGCGAAAAAAGGGATACGCTGCTGGCTTATAGTGCCGGAACAGCAGTCCGTCGCCTATGAATCGCTGCTCTGCGAAAGGTTCGGCGACGGGATAAACCTTGTGTGCGAAACGCTCAACTTCGAACGACTCCCCAACCGGGTCGCGCGCGAATACGGCGGGCTCGCGGTGAATAATATCGACAAAGGGGGCGCTTGCGCCCTTTTGTCGCTTACGGCGGAAGGACTGCGCGACAAGCTCAAAGAATATTCCGCCGTGGCGTCCGACGCGGATTTCGCGAAATCGCTGCTTGCGCTTTCGGAGCGTATAAAAACCTGTATGGTCACCCCCGAAATGCTCGAGTCCGCGGCGGAGGACGCCTCGCTTTCGGACGATCCGGCGCTTTGCGAAAAGTTAAAAGAGCTTGCGCTGATACTTAAAGAATACGGAAAAAACTTCGGCGAAGGACTGCTCGACCCGCGCGACGCGCTCACGAAGCTCGCGGCGGAGCTGCCCGAAAAGCCGTTTTTCAAAAACTCCTGCGTTTTCATCGACGGCTATTATAACTTCACCGCGCAGGAGCACGCGGTGATATCCGCCGTGTCCGCGCAGTGCAGGGATATATACGTTTCCTTCACCGTCGACGGCGACCGCGCCTTTTTCGCGGAGAACCTGCGCTCCGCGGATATAATAAAACGCACGTCCGGCTGCGGATGCGCCGACGTTCCGGTGGGCAAATACCGCCGGGGCGAAAAGGATTCGCTGCGGTTCCTTGAATCGCATATCTGGGGGCCGGTGAACGCGGCTTTCCGCGGCGACGACGGCGGCGTGAAATTCATACTCGCCGGAGACAGGTTCGAGGAATGCGAGGCGGCGGCGGCGGAGATACTCGCGTACGTCCGCGCCGGGGGGCGCTGGCGTGACATAACCGTGCTCGCCGGGGCGCCGGATTCCTATACCGGTATAGTCGATCCGGTCTTTGAGCGCGCGGGGATAAAATGCTATATTTCCGCGCACGAGCCGCTGCTCGGAAAGCCGCTGTTTTCGTTTATGCTTTCGTCGCTCGCGGTCGTCGCGGAGAATTTTTCGCTTCGCAGCGTAAAACGGTATATCAAAAGCGGCTATTCGGGGCTTTCCGTGTCGGAAAGCGATATCCTGCTCGGCTACGCGGAATCCTGGAACGTTTCCGGCGCCGGCTGGTACGGCGAAGCCGAATGGACGATGGACCCGGAGGGCTACCGCGAAGGCGGGATGTCCGAACGCGGCGCGAAGATATTGAAGATCGCGTCGGCGGCGCGTGAAAAGCTCGTTCCCCCGCTTGCCGCCCTGCGCGAAGCGCTTTCGGTCCCGGGGCTCACCGTGGAACGGGGAGTAAAGGCGATATACAACCACCTGATCGCCTGCGGCGCGGACGAAAAACTGCGCGTTTCCGCACAGCGAAAGCTCGAAAACGGCGACCGCGAGGGTTCGGACCGCGAAGCGGCGCTGTGGAAACAGCTTATGAACATACTCGACCAGCTTTATTCGGTCTGCGGTCCGCGCGTGATAAACGCCAAACGGATGTACTCGCTTGTAAAGCTGGTTTGCGAAAACTACGCCCCCGGGGCGATCCCCGCCTCCTCCGATTCGGTCACCTTCGGCGACGCGTCGCTGGTCCGCGCCGGAGGGTGCGGAATGCTTATACTTCTGGGCGTCTGCGACGGCGAATTCCCCCGTCCTGCCTCGCGCGGGGCGTTCTTCGACAGGGACGAGGCGGCGGCGCTGGAGGGCGCCGGGCTGGAGCTTGCCGACACCACCGAAAAGGCGGTGAACACCGGGCGCTTTCTGGTCTATTCGGCGTTCGCCGCGCCCAAGCGGAAGCTCGTGCTGTGCTGCCCTTGCGCCGAGCTCGCGGGGGACGAGCTGCGTCCGTCAGCGGCGTTCGTTTCCGCGCGCGCAATGCTTCCGGACGCGGAGCTGCTCGATACGCGCGGCAAAAAATCGCCGTATTCCGCCGAAAGCGTCGCTTCCGCCTTCCCTTATCTCGCGCAGTCGCCCCTGCGCGATAAGATCGCCGCGGCGCTCGACAAACGCGGCGAAAAATACTTCACCGACGCGCCCGCGGTGTTCGATCCCGAATCCCGCATAGATTTCGAAAGCGACACGCTCCTGCTTTCTCCCTCGCGCTTCGAGCGTTACGCGCTCTGCCCGTTTTCCTTCTTCGGCAACTATCTGCTGGGACTTAAAGAAAAGAAAAAGAACGACTGGTCCGCGCCGGAGATAGGCAATTTCATACATAAGATACTGGAACAGTTCATGCGGCGCTGCGTCGAAAGCGGCAGATTCGTCTGCTTTACGGACGCGGAGCGCCGCGCGCTTGTACGCGAGCTCGCAAAGGAATATTTCCTGGACGTTATCGGCGAAGCGAACGCGAAAAACAAGCGCTTCGCGCACACCTACGAAAATATGATACGCACGCTCGACCTCGTTACGAAAAGTATGACAGCTGAGTTCGCGGAAAGCAGGTTCACCCCCGCGGGGTTCGAATTCCGCATCGGCATCGGCGAAGCGGATCTTCCCCCCGTGCGGTACGATACCGAAAGCGGGCGGGTGCTGTTGCGCGGGAGCATCGACCGGGTGGACGTCTACGTCCGCAACGGCGTGACCTACGTCCGCGTTATCGATTACAAAACCTATAAAAAACGCCTGCGCGCCGACCTTGTCGCCTGCGGGCTCGACACGCAGATGCTTCACTATCTGTTCGCCTACTGCGGCGCCGAAAACGCCGTTCCGGCGGGCGTGCTTTATTACACGGTCGCGCTTCCGTCCGTGGAGATAAGCGGCGAGGAAAGCGACGCGGAAATATTGGAAAAAGCCGAAAAAGCGCTCACGCGCGAAGGGCTTTTGCTAAACGACCCGGAAATAGTTTTCGCGATGAGCGAAAGTCTGCGGTTCGTGCCGGTCTCGCGCAGGGCGGACGGCTCGATATACGACCGCGGCAAGCGCCTGCGCACCCCGGAAGAGTTCGACGCGCTTCGCGCGGCTCTGGGCGACGCGGTGAACGAACTTGCAAACCGGGTGTTCGCGGGGGATATGGATATCGCCCCGCGTGAGGAGGGGGACCCCTGCAAGTATTGCAGACTGCAGGAATTCTGCCGCGCCTCCGGCGGAAAGGGGGAAGACGATGGAACTGACGAAGACGCAGAGTAACGCCGTGAACGCCAGGTGCCGGGATATGATCGTGAGCGCCGGCGCCGGAAGCGGAAAGACCACCGTGCTCACCCGCCGCCTTACCGAACGTATATTAAAAGGCGATTCGGTCACCGATTTTCTGGTGGTGACTTTTATGAACGCCGCGGCTTCGGATATGCGAAGCAAGCTTTACGATTCGCTTATCGCGGAATCCGCGCGTGACCCCGGGAACCGCCATATACAGCGCCAGCTTTATCTGCTGGGCGAAGCGAACATATGCACGATCTCCGCCTATTGCCTCTCGCTTGTGCGGGAGAATTTCGCGGCGCTCGGTATTTCGCCCCGCGCGCGCGTTATGGACGAAACGGAGGCGGCGATGCTGCTCCGCCGCGAAGCCGATTCGCTGGTGAGCGAGCTTTACGAGCGCGGCGGCGAGTGGTTCGATCTGCTGGTGAACGTCTTCTCCGGCGACAAGGACGATTCCCCGCTTATCGACCGTATGATGAACGTCTACGGCAGTCTGCGCGCCATGCTGGACTGGCGCGGGCTGCTTTCGTCCGGCGCGGAAGCGCTGCGCGCGGACGCCGGGATCTGCGCGGAGGAAGGGTTCTTCTCCTGCGATACGGGCGCGCAGATACGCACGCGTGTTACAGCCCGGCTGGAAGAGCTCGCGCGGGAATCGGGCGAGCTGCTCGCCTACGCCGCTTCGAACGCCGTCACGGACAAATATCTGGCGCCAGTCGCCGCGCTCGACGACGCCGTGCACGATATCCTTCACGCGGCTTACTCCGGGTACGGCGCTTTCCGGGGATCGTTCGACGGGCTTGGCTCGCTGCCGCAGCTTGCCCGGTCCGGCTGCCCGGAGGACGCGCGCGCCCGCGTTGCGGCGGAAAAGAAAAGCATAGTCGCCTCCCTGCGCGGATTAAAGGACCGCTATTGCCGCGGGAGCGATCTTTTCGTGGCGGAAAGCTTTCTGCGGTGCGCCGACGCGGTGGATTCGGTGCGCGTGTTTACGGAACTGCTCGACAAACGCTACGAGGCGGCGAAAAGGGAAGCCAACGCGCTGGATTATTCCGATTTCGAGCAAAAGGCGCTTTCGCTGCTTCAGGTCATGGGCGAAAACGGCGAATACCTCCCCAGCGAGCTCTGCCTTCGCAAAAGAAGCGGGTTCAAGGAGGTGCTTATCGACGAATATCAGGACGTCAACCCGGTGCAGGACCGCATCTTCCGGCTGCTTTCGGGCGGGAGCTCGCGCTTTATGGTGGGCGACGTCAAGCAAAGCATCTACCGCTTCCGCAACGCCTACCCGGATATCTTTCTGGGCTATAAAGAAAAATACCCCGATTACGAAGAGGGCAAGGATTGCGAACGCGCGCGCATTTTACTGCGTGAGAATTTCCGCTGCTCGCAGTGCATAATAGATTTTGTGAACCGGCTGTTCGACACGGTCACCGAAAACACCCCATTCCGCCCGGAATACGAGGACGAATGGCTCGTGCACGCCTCCGAAAAGCCGGAGATCGCGCACCCGGTAGTCGTCGCGGCGGCGGAAAAAACGCGCGGCGAGGCGAAGCGCGCGCGGCAGGCGGAAGCCGAGTTCATCGCGAGGGAGATAAACCGGCTCGTCCGCGAGGAATGCTCCGACGACGGCGAACCCTTCCGCTACGGCGATATCGCCGTTATGCTTTCGGCGATGAAGGGTTATTCCCTCGAATACGAAAAGGCGTTCCGCAAATACGGGGTGCCGTATAAGAGCGCCGCGACCGAAAACTTCTTGGAAAACCCGGTGGTCTCGCTCGCCGTTTCGGCGATGAAAGCAGTCGACGACCCGACGGACGACATAGCGCTTTGCGCGCTTATGCGCTCCCCGGTGTGCGGCTTCGATTCAGCGGAGCTTTACCGTATCCGGTCTTATAAGCGCGATACCGCGTTCTGGAACGCCGTCGCCGTCTGCGCGCGGCCCAAACGCAAAAGAATATCAAGCGGCGCGTTCGCCGCAAAGAAGCGCGCGGGCGGAAGGTCGCTCTGCGCGAAATGCCGCCGCTTCGTGCGCCGCCTTACCGAATGGCGCCACTCCGCCGAAGGCGTGCCCTGCGCGGATTTCTTAAAAAGCTTCTTCGTTACCTCCGGGCTTTTGCGTATCGCCGATTCGGAATCGCGCAAAAAAAGTCTGCTTCTGCTTTATGACCACGCGCTGCGCAGCGAAGCGGGCGCCTGCTATGGGCTTTCGGGCTTTATGGATTACCTTAAAGAGCTTGCGTCCGGCGGCAGGACGATCACCGACGTCGCCTCCGCGGGCGACGGCGATTCGGTCTCGTTCATCACGGTACATAAATCCAAAGGGCTGGAATACAAGGTCTGCTTTGTCGCCGGGACCGACAAGCGCTTCAGGTTCGGCGACCCGCGCGACGGTATCACTCTGCTTCGCCGCCGCGGGCTGTTCTTCCGCCTGCGCGACCGTGTGAAGCTTGTTTCCTACGATCCGCTGTGCGATATACTCGCCCGCGATATCGAACGCGAGCTGGCGTTCGGCGAGGAGCTTCGCAAGCTCTACGTCGCGCTCACCCGCGCAAAGGAACGGCTGTATATCACCGGCGCTATCGAATCCGCCCGGCGCGAAAAGAAGATAACGCCCGCCTCGGCGCAAAGCTGGCTGGAGTTGGTGCTTTACTGCGCCTCGCTCGGCGAAAAGACCTGCTTCGACGTGCGCGATATTTTTGCCCCGGAGGGCGAGCCGGGCTATATCCCGGCGCCCGTCCGCGCACGGCTTACGCCCACGGAGGAAATGCTTGCCGCCGCGGAATACGTTTATCCCTACGCCGCCGCGGCGGACGCCGCGCGCAAGATATCGGTTTCCGAGCTGCGCGACGGATTGACCGACGAGGAGGGCGCGAAGAAGCTTACTGTCCCCGCCTCCCGCGTGGGGGCAAAGCCCGCGTTCGCCGCCGGATACGCCGCCACCGCCGCCGACAAAGGCACGGCGAACCACGTTTTTATGCAGTTCTGCGATTTTGACCGCGTGGAGAAAGACGGAGTCGCCGCCGAGGCGCGCCGGCTCGCGGAAAAAAAGCTTATCTCCGCGGAGCAGCTTGAAATGATCGATCCGGAAGCGCTTTCCGCCTTCTTCGGAAGCGAGCTTTACAGTCGGATGCGCAGGTCGAAAAAGCTATACCGCGAAAAACGCTTCTCGGTGCGGGACAGTCTTTTCGGCGCGGACGAGCCCGTGCTGGTGCAGGGCGTTATCGACTGCTTTTACGAAAACCCGGACGGCAGCTATACCGTTGTGGACTATAAGACCGACCGCGTGACCGACGCGAAAACGCTTGCCGACCGGCACCGCGTACAGCTCGCCTGCTATAAACGCGCGGTCGAGAGCATGACGGGCAAGCCGGTCTCCCGCACGGTCATCTATTCCTTCGCGCTCGGCGGGGAGGTGGAGCTGTGAAAAAGAAAGGGCTTTCCTATCCGCTTACCTACGACGAGATAGCCGAACGCCGCGCCGATTCGCTGCGCGTTATGCAAAAACGCCGCGTCCGAGGCTGCGCCTTCCTTGGGCTTTCACTGCCGGAGGGCAGTTTCCTCGCGGAGGAACCGGAGCGCCTGTTCGCCACGCTGGAGCAGGGCGAACGGCTTCGCGCGGTGCGCGGAGAGGGCGGAACGTCGCTCAATCCTGCGATCCATATCCTGCGCGCCGACGGGACCGATATCGGCACGCTCCCGTTTGCCGATTCGGTACTGCCGAACACGCTTATTTCGCGCGGGGTCGAAGTCTTCTGCTTTGCGGAGGCGAAAAAGCTCGTCGGCGGCATTATAAGCATCGCGGTTTCGGTGTGGTGCCGGGAATATTAAGGCGGACTCTTTAATAATCAAGCAAAAATGTCAACCCTAAACACAAAAAGGGTTGACATTGTTGTTTTTATGTGATATAATCGCCTCCGGCAGAAACGGAGGACGATTCATGAGCACAACGAAAAGACACATACTTGACATGACATATATCGCGCTCGGCGCCGTACTGATCGCAGCGGGGGCGTGGATAACCGTACCGTTCGCGGCGATCCCGTTCACCATGCAGACCTTTTCGGTATTCGCCGTGTGTCTGCTTCTGAGCGGCAAACGCGCTACGGTCTCCGTGCTCGTTTATATCGCGCTGGGCGCGGCGGGGGTTCCGGTATTTTCCGGCTTTCGCGGCGGAGCGGGAGTTATCGCCGGGCCTACGGGCGGGTATATTATCGGATTTGTCGCGGTGGCGCTCGTTTATTGGGCGGCGGAAAAGCTGTTCGGAAAAAGGCTGTTGGCGCGAACAGCGGCGCTTGTTTTGGGGCTTGCGGCGTGTTATCTGTTCGGGACTTTGTGGTACGTTATCGTTTACACCGGCGCGGCGGAAAAAGCCGGGTTCGGCTATGCGCTTTCGGTCTGCGTGCTGCCCTATCTGCCGTTCGACGCCGCAAAACTCGCGCTCGCGGCGGCGATCTGCCCGCGCCTGGCGAAGTTTATTAAATAAGCAAAAACAAATGAAAAACCGCCCTGTCGGGACACCTGCGATAGAGCAGGTGTCCCGATTGGTACTATAAAAACGGTGATGAAACTATAAGTCAGTCCAGATATATCGAGTTGTGGCTGCCGATAGAGAAAGCGTAGTTCAAGTGTTTTTGCCGCCGGAGAAATCCGGCGGCAAAAAAATAATGAATGTATGATTCATGCCAAACCTTTTTTCGTTTTTTGCAACTTAATGGATGACCGGTCAAAAATTCGACACGAGGAGGTGATGAAGTTGAATATTGAATGGATGGATGAAAATCTGATTGAAGCAACGTATCTTTTTTGCTGTAAAAAGATCGGCAATTCGCAAGACGCCGAAGACGTGACACAGGAAATAATGCTTGAAGCGATCAAAGCAATTCGCAAAGGCAAACCGTTTGTGAGTTTTTATTCCTGGTTCTGGGCAATGGCGAAGAATCAAGTGAATATGTTTTTCAGAATGAAACGTTTTAATGCGGTCGAGCTTGACAGTGTTGAAGGCGTTTTGGAAGCCGGCGAACGTCCGGAAGACGATCTTATAAAGAGCGAGGAGATACGTGAACTCAACTATTCCATATCACGTCTTTCACGCCTTCACCGCGAGGTCATCATTATGTATTATCTTCGCAAGATGAAGATAACCGATATCGCGCGTGCGCTTGACGTGCCGGAAGGCACCGTAAAGGGCAGACTGCACGATGCAAAAAGCGAAATAAAGAAAGGAATCGAAGAAATGCAAAACAATAAGGGAAGATCGTCCTACGCCCCGGCAGAGCTTATAACGTGGGGCAGCTACGGAATACCCAAATACTGGAAAGACATCAACGATATTATGACGAGGCAGATATTTGTCGTTTGCGCGAACGAGCCGAAATCACTGCGCGAAATATCCGAAGAGATCGGAGTCGCACCTGTGTATTTCGAGGAAAAACTGCGTTATCTGCTTGAAAACAAGTTTATCAAGGAATCGTCAAAAGGCAAATACCTTACCGATTTTCTGATTTATCCCAGGCAGGCGTATCTCGATTACCTCGCTGCCACTTCGGATATTTATGATACGCTTGGAAGCGAGGCGACCGAGATTCTGCGGAATTGCGAAAAGGATATACGCGCTGTCGGATTCTACGGAAACGATATGCCGTTCGGAACGCTTTTGTGGCTGCTTTACTATTTCGCGGCGTGGGCTATGCAGGCGATTATGTCAGAGAAAAACAATCTTGAATGGCGTGGAAAAGTGCCGGATAACAACGGGAAGGACTACCGAATAACGGGGACCGTCACATATCCCGACGAAGCACCGGTTTATCGCGGAAAAGAAAACTTCGTCGACTGGAGCAATCTGCACAATCATTTCAAAACGTCCGGTTATAAAATATTTGAGTACGCGAATCTTTTCGAATATGAACCTTTTTCAGACAGAGACAGCATTATCAACGAATCGAACGCCGACCTCTTTGCGCGTATTTACGACGAACCGTTTATAAAACTCACCGAAAACGAGCAGGATACTGCCGCGCACCTTATAAGCCTCGATTATCTTCATGAAAAAGACGGCGGGCTGTATCTTTCAATGCCGGTAATGACCTACGGGCAGCGCGACGAATTGCTTGACGTTCTGAAAAAGGCGTTAACGCCTCTGTGCGACAAATACTATTCGCTTGTGTCCGAAGCGACAAAACGCACGCTTCTCCCGCACGTCCGCGCCGACCTTATGGAGGAATTCGCTCACTGGACGCTTTCCGAAGGCTTTTTCCCTTTGAGATATATGCTCTGGTACGGAATGAACTCCGAAGAAAAGCCGCTTGATATACCGGAAGACTTTTCAAACACTTCAAAAGCAGTTTGTATTTACATCAAAAAATAACAAAACGAGGCGGGGAGTTGATTTCCCCGCCTCACGTTTTAATGGTTTATTAGCTCATTGAAGACGATTTCCTCCGCGCGGCTTCGGATCGAATTCATCCGCATAAAACCCGTAAAACAAACCGCAAGGGACACCTGCTTTATCGCAAGTGTCCCTCCGGGGCGGTTTGTTTTATTCATCAGCGCCGTTATCCGCAAGCTTCACGCTCACCTCGCCGCTGCGCAGCACCGTTTCCGTGCCGTCCGCAAGCCGGCAAAGCAGGCCGCCGTCGTCAAGTATATCCAGCGCCAACGCCGTGTGCGCTTCGCCGTTGCGCTCAAAGGTTATCTCCTTGCCCGTAACGCACGACGCGGCGCGGTATTTCCGCATATATCCGCGGTCGGGAAGCAGGTCGAACAGCTCTTTCAGCCGCGTATACACCCGCGCGATCAGCGCGCCGCGGTACACCGTTTTTTGGGAACGTATGCTCCCGGCGGTGTTTTTTATCTCCTCCGGGAACTCTTTCGTGCTTATATTTATGCCGATGCCGACTATAACCGCCTGCACCGCGCCGGATTCAAAATCCGATACCGCCTCCGAAAGTATGCCGCACACCTTTTTTCCGCCCACGAAAACGTCGTTCACCCATTTGATTTCCGGCGGCTCGGCGGCGCAGTCCTCCAAAGCTTCGGCAACGGCGACCGCGGCGGCGGTGGTAACGGCGGTCGCGTCCGCAAGCGGTTTTTCGGTATGGAACAGAAAGCTGAAATAAGCCCCGCACTTCGCGGGGGAATAAAAGCTCCTGCCTCGCCTGCCGCGCCCCGCGGTCTGTTCCTCGGCGGCGATTATAAGGTCGCGCTTCGCGCCGTTCGCGTTCATCCGCTTGGCTTCGTTGTTCGTGGAATCTATCGTTTTGAACGTGTATATTCCGGGCCCGTCCGCTTCTTCCTCCGGCAGGTTCGCCCTTATCGCCGGGGCGGAAAGTATATCGCACCCGGGAGCCAGCATATAGCCCGCGTTGTTCGCCGAAAGTATCTCGTACCCCTCGCTTTTAAGCGAGTTCACGCACTTCCATACCGCGCTGCGCGATATTTTTCTGCCGGCGGCTATCTCCTCGCCGGAAATATATCTGCCGCGGTTCTTTTCCATTAAATAGATCAGTTCGTCTTTAAGCGCCATATCCTCACCCCGCCGTTCTGAATCATTTATACCATTTTTCTTCCGATTTGTAAATAGCCAAATCACCTATTTGTCCTCCGCGCATATTATGGTAATAGCTGAATCAGCCAACCTTTGAAGGAGGAAATATATAATGGCAGAAAGAAACGGTCCGCTCGGCGGACTTTGCGGCGGCAAAGAGAATCTTTGCTGTATAAGCGTTAATAAAGTTTTCGATTCTGCGCGCGATAAGGACTGCCTGGAGGATCTTCGGGTGTTCGTGCCCGACTGTATGCAGGAAATTATCGACCGCGCCACCGCCGTTCGTACGAAAGACGTCGAAATAATCAACACCAACATCACCGTGGAGCAGGTCCCGTTCAACCGCGGCTTCTATCAGGTCACCGTGCGCTACTACTTCTGCATCACGCTGGAATGCTGCCTCGGCGGCGGCAGATCGCAGGAGGTAAAAGGACTGTGCGCCTTCGATAAGAAGATCATACTGTTCGGCAGCGAAAAGAACGTCGCCGTGTTCAATTCCGATCCGGAAAACAACAGCTTCTGCACCGACGAACGCGACCTGCGCTGCGATTCCGCGCCCACTCTGCCCACCGTCGTGACCGAGGTCGCCGACCCGATCGCGCTGGATACCAAGCTGGTGGAGCGCCGCCGTCCGTTCGGGCACTGCTGCCTCTGCGCCGACGCTATACCGGAAACCATCCGCAACCGCTTCGGCGGCGGCTGCTTCGCCGACGAGATCGGCGCGCAGAACGTCTACGTCACGCTGGGTATGTTCTCGGTCATCCGTATGGAGCGCAAGGTGCAGTTGATGCTCCCCGCGTGCAGCTTCTGCCTGCCGGAAAAGGATTCCCGCCCGGTGAACAACGACGATCCCTGCTCGATCTTCGGCAAAATGCAGTTCCCGCTCGCGGAGTTCTATCCCTACGCCGAGGATCAGATCCCCCAGAACCGCGGCGAGCGCGGCAACGACCGCGGCTGCGGCTGCAATAACAGATAAAAACGGAAAACAAAAAAAGGAGCTTCGCACGGAAGCTCCTTTCGTTTTGCGGCAGACGCGTCAGATCTCCACCCACACGCCGGGGGTTTTGAGCGCCTTGTTGCCGGCTTCGATAATGCCCATAATGGATATCGTCTCGTCGTGGGCGGCAAAGGTTTCGCCGGTCTTGAAGAAATTGCAGAGATTCTTTATAAAGTTGGGGAAGTATTCGCTCATCTGCGGGACTTTAAGGTTGGTGCCGTCCTCGTAGCTCACGGTGAATTCGAAATCTATGCCGCCGTTCCAGCCGTAATGCGACATAACGGCGCTCCTGCCGTTTTCGAATTCGATCACCATCGATTCGTATTTGCCGCTGCCGACGGACATTATGCGCTTTGCGCCGGCGCCCATAAGGCAGACTATCGGTTCGATCTGGTGGATCGCGTAGGTATCGAAATTGCCCGGCCCGCGGGAGTTTATAAAGCAGATGCCTTCGTGCTTTATCTCTTTAAGCTCGTTCGCGAAGCGAAGCGCGGAGGAGGACCAGAACGGGGTGTTGTGCTTTTCCGCTATTTCGGTTATTTCCCGCGCGACTTCCTTGGAAAGCGCAAAGGTCTTGTCGACGTAAACACGTTTGCCGCTTGCAAGCGGTTCGCGGCAGAGGTCCAGGTGCCTTTCGGGGTTGTCCGGCGAAAGGACGATTATAACGTCGCTCTTTTCGACCACTTCTTTTATGGTTGCGCAGCGCTCCACGCCGAATTTGGCGCACCATTCGTCGGTGGTCAGGCCGTTTTCCTTGTCCTTTTCGGCATAGGCGTACGCCACCTTGAATTCGTCGCCGCATTCGTTTTTGATGAACTGCGGATAATTGTTCGCGTGCCATTCGTCGAGAAAGTGATCGATAAATCCGATTTTTGTCATTTTAATGCTCCTTGTATGTAATGTATTAATTGAATATCGCCACCACGCCGTAGGAGATAAGAGTCATTATCACTCCGGCGATAAGCACGCCGACGATTATCGGCGGCATACTGCGTTTGAGGTCCAGCCCGAGCGTTATCGCGATCAGCGCGCCGGTCCACGCCCCGGTGCCGGGAAGCGGGACCGCCACGAAAGCAAGCAGGCCCCAGAACAGCGCGCGCTTCATTTTTTCCATTTTGGCGACCTTGTTTTCGCCTATTTCAAGTATTTTCCGGAACGGTTTGCCGAACTTTTCGAACTTCGCAAGCCAGTGCAGCACCTTCGCGCCGAAAAGTATAAGGAACGGGACCGGGATGAGATTGCCGATAACGGCGGCGGCGAAGCACGCCCACATATTCACGCCGAGCGCCGCTCCGGCGGGGATCGCGCCGCGCAGCTCTATCACCGGGACCATGCTTATTCCGAGTATGTAAAGTATGTTTATCATTCGTACCACGCAACTGTTCTTTTTTTCTGTTATGATTTTAGCAAACCGCGCGGCAAAAATCAATAAGGAGCGCAAAAATATTTCGTTTTTTATTGTATTTGCGGAAAAAATATAGTATAATGATGCTGAAGAAATATGTATACGGCAGATAATAGGAGAAAAAGTCTTGTCTTTCACGGTAAAAGAGAATTCGCCGCTCGCTCCGATAACCGGGATGCGTGTCGGCGGCAAAGCCAAATATCTGGTCTTCCCGCGCGATACCGCCGGGCTTGCCGACGCGATCAGGCGCTATAAGGAAAAGGGCGAAAAGGTCATAGTCGTCGGCAACTGTTCCAATATAATATTCCCGGATTCCGGCTTCGACGGCGCGGTCATCGTAACTTCCTGCGTAAAAGGAATCGCCCTGCGCTCCGGCGTTATCGTCGCCGCCTGCGGGGAAACGCTTTCCTCGCTCGCGCGGTTCGCCGCGAACAATTCGCTTGCCGGGCTGGAGTTCTGCTACGGCATCCCCGGCACCGTCGGCGGCGGGATATTCATGAACGCCGGCGCCTACGGCGGCGAACTTTCGCAGCGCGTCAGGGAATGCCTGCTTCTTGATCCGGATCTGGAGGAAATAACGCTTCCCGTAAGCGAGCTCGGCTTCGGCTACCGCAAAAGCGTCGTCGCGGAGAAGGGCTATACCGTGCTTTCCGCGTCGTTTGAATGCGAAAACGGCGAAAGGGAAGCGATATTCCGGCAGATGGATGCGCTGATGGCGCGCCGCAAAGCGAGCCAGCCGCTTGAATACCCATCCTGCGGGAGCACGTTCAAGCGCCCGGAGGGGCATTACGCCGGCGCGCTTATAGAGCAGTGCGGGCTAAAGGGCGTTTCCGTCGGCGGCGCAGAGGTATCACAGAAGCACGCGGGATTCATAATCAACAAAAACAACGCCACCGCTTCGGACGTGCTCGCGCTTATAAAGCTCGTTTCCGAAACGGTCTACGCGCAGACCGGCGTCAGACTGGAGCCGGAAGTGCGCATAATCGGCGCGGAGGGATAAAAATGTCTTTTTCGTCCGATATCAAAAAAACTCTTTCGGAGGCGGAGCTTAAAAAAGACTGCTGCCGCGAAAGCTTTGCCCGCGGCGGGGCGGGCGGACCGTTCGAACCCCGCTGCGAAAAGGATACCGGAGCGTATCTGCGCGGCGCGTTTATAAAATACGGTTTCGTTTCGGCGCCGGGGCGGGATTTTATGCTTTCGTTCTCGCCGCGCGGCAAAGAGCACGAAGAGCTGCTCGTTTCCGTGCTTGAAAAAGCGGGATTCGCGCCGAAGCGCGCCGTGCGCAAGGGCAAACCGCTTATATACTTCAAAAAAAGCGAGGATATCGAGGATATCCTTTCGCTCTGCGGCGCGGTGAAGGCGGCGCTGGATATAATCAGCAGCAAGGTGATGAGCGACGTCCGCAACAACGCGAACCGCGTCACCAACGCCGAAACCGCCAATCTGGACAGAATGGCGCGCGCCGCCGCGGAACAGACCGGGGCGATAAACATAATAGTCGCCCGCGGAGCGCTTTGCAACCTGCCGTTCGAGCTTCGCGAATGCGCCGAGCTGCGGCTCGCCAACCCGGATATGTCGCTTTCTGAACTGCGCGCGCTTATGCGCGAACCTGTCAGCAAATCCGGGCTTAACCACCGTTTCCGCCGCATAATGGAGATCGCCGAGGAATTATAAGAAGGAATAAAGGCCGCCGATGTTCACACATCTTCATCTGCACACCGAATACAGTCTTTTGGACGGCGAATGCCGCATAAAGGATATACCCGGCGCCGTCGCGGCGGCGGGGCAGAAGGCCGTTGCCGTGACCGACCACGGAGTTATGTACGGCGCGGTGGATTTCTGCAAGGCGTGCGCCGCGGCGGGGATAAAGCCCATCGTCGGCTGCGAGGTCTACGTCGCGCCGCGCTCGATGGAGCAGAAGGAGCGTATGCTCGATTCCGACTATTCGCATCTCGTACTGCTGGCAAAGGATAAGACCGGGTACGAAAACCTTGTCGGTATTGTTTCAAAAGCGTTCACCTCGGGGTTTTATCAAAAACCGCGTACCGATCTGGAATATCTGGAAAAGCATTCCGAAGGCGTCGTCGCGCTTTCGGGCTGTATGTCCGGAAGCATACCCAAAGCCATACTCGCCGGCGATATGTCTCTTGCCCGCGAGCGTATAATCGTTTACGACCGGATCTTCGGCAGGGGAAACTTCTATCTGGAGCTTCAGCGCCACGGGATCGAGGGGCAGGAGGAAATAAACAACGCGCTCATCCGCTTTTCGAAAGAGCTCGGCGTCCCGCTCGTCGCCACCAACGACGTGCACTATATCTCCCGCGCGGACGCGGAGGTACAGCGGCTGCTGACCGCGATCGCCACCGGGACCACGCTCGGCGAAGGCAAGCCCCTGCTTTCCGGGAGCGAGCATTATATCAAATCCAACGAGGAGATGGAGCGCCTTTTCGCCGACGTGCCGGAGGCGTTGGAAAACACCTGCCGCATCGCGGATATGTGTGATTTCTCGTTCGATTTCGAGCATATGCATCTTCCGGCGTTCAGGGCGCCCGCGCCCTATTCCGCGCGCGAATATCTGCGTAAGCTCTGCGCGGACGGGCTGGAAGCGCTGTTCGCAAAAGGACTCGCGCCGGATACGGAGGAATACCGTTCGCGCCTGGATTACGAGCTTTCGATAATCGATTCCATGGGGTTCAACGACTATTATCTTATAGTCTGGGATTTTGTGAACTACGCCCGCACAAAAGGCATCCCCGTCGGTCCCGGAAGGGGCAGCGGCGTGGGAAGTCTGTGCGCCTACGCGCTTGGGATAACCCGCGTCGATCCTATTAAATACGGCTTGCTTTTCGAACGCTTCCTTAACCCCGAACGCGTGAGTATGCCGGATTTCGACATAGATTTCTGCGACGAGCGCCGTATGGAGGTAATAGATTACGTTACCGAAAAATACGGCAGGGCGCACGTCGCGCAGATAATAACCTTCGGCACGCTCGCCTGCCGCCAGGCGGTGCGCGACGCCGGGCGCGCGCTCGGTATGAGCTACGCCTTCGTCGACGAGATCGCAAAGCTCATCCCGCGATATCCGGGAGCCACGCTCGATTCGGCGTTAAAAGAAAACCCGGATTTTGCAAAGCGCGTCGCGTCCGACACCGAGGCGGCGCGGCTTATCGGCTTCGCCCGGAAGCTGGAGGGCAGGCCGCGCAACTCCTCCACCCACGCGACGGGAGTCGTGATAACCGACGAACCGCTTACCAAATACCTGCCGCTGGCGCTCAACGAGAGCACGGTGGTGACTCAGTTCACAATGAACACCGTCGCCGATCTCGGGCTTCTTAAAATAGATTTTCTCGGGCTGCGTTATCTTTCGATAATCGCGGGCGCCGAATCGCTTATAAAAGAGCGCGACCCGGGCTTTTCCGCCGAAGCGATACCTTTCGACGACGCGGAGACCTTCCGTATGCTTTCGGAAGGGCACGCAGTGGGGCTGTTCCAGCTTGAAAGCGAGGGGATGCGCAATCTGCTCACGCGGCTGCGCCCCCGCGACCTGGAGGATATCATTTCGGTGATCTCGCTCTATCGCCCCGGCCCCGCGAAGGCGATAGATATGTTCCTTCGCAACCGCCTCCACCCGGAAAACATCGTGTACGCCGTTCCGCAGATAAAGCCGATACTCGAAAAGACCTGCGGCGTTATGCTTTATCAGGAGCAGGTGATGCAGGTCTGCCGCGCGCTCGCGGGATATACCTACGGCCACGCCGACGTGGTGCGCCGCGCCATGGCGAAGAAAAAGCCGGAGGTGATGGCGAAGGAAAAGGGCGTGTTCATCGAGGGTTGCCTTAAAAACGGGATCACGGCAAGCGACGCTGAGCAGATATTCGAAACGATGAGCGAGTTCGCGAACTACGCGTTCAACAAAAGCCACGCCGCCGCCTACGCGGTGACATCCTACCGCACCGCCTACCTTAAATGCCATTACCCGCGGGAGTATATGTGCTCGCTGCTTAACACGGTGATGGGATACAACGAAAAAGTAAGCGAATATATCGCCGACTGCGCGCGTATGGGCATTTCGCTGCTCGCGCCGGACGTGAATTCCAGCGGAGCCGGCTTCACCGCGGAGGGCGATAACATACGCTTCGGGCTTGCCGCCGTTCGCAACGTGGGCGAGCTGTTCGCCCGCCGCGTTATAGAGGAAAGGGAGCGCCGCGCGTTTGCCGACGCGGAGGATTTTATCACCCGGTGCTGCGGATTCGGCAGCGTGAAGGCGTTCGAATCGCTTATCCGCGCCGGAGCGCTGGACAGGTTCGGCATTAAGCGCAGCGTGCTCGTCGCCGGGCTGGAAGCCGCGCTGGCGACGGTCACACGGGATAAAAGCCGCAATTCCGAAGGGCAGATGTCGCTATTCGGCGGCGAAAACGAGGAAAAGGCATTCGAATACCCGCGTGCCGACCTTCCGGAATATATAAAAAGCGAGCTGCTCGCCGGGGAAAAGGAAAATACCGGGCTGTATTTTTCCGGCCACCCGCTTGAAGGTTACCGCGCCGCCGCGCGCGGGATCGGCGCGGTAAGCTCCGCGAAGCTGCGCGAATCGCTGGAAAACGGCGCGCCCGCGCGGGAAGTAAGGTTCATCGGCCTCGTTACGAAAAAACAGACGAAAGTCACCAAAAAGAACGATATGATGGCGATACTCACCGCGGAAGACGATTCCGGCGAGCTCGAAGCCGTTATATTCCCGAACCTTTATACTTCCGCGGGAAGCATTATAAACGAAAACGCGGTGCTCGTCTTCACCGGGACGCCGGAGCTGGACGACCGGGGCGAGGAAGGCGAGGAAAAGTTAAAGCTTAAGGTCCGCGCCGTGGCGCTTCCCGGCGGGCCGGATACGGGCGCGGAAAGCGGCGTGCCGAAAAACGCCGTGCTGTATATAAAAGTTACTTCCGCGAACGCCGGCCGGCTTGCCGACGCCGCAGCCCTCGCGGGCCGCGAAAAGGGCGATTCGGAAATACGGGTGTTTTACGAAAACGAAAACCGCTTGCAGCGCAAGCGCGGCGTGCGTATCGACGAACGCCTAGTGCGGGAGCTGAAAGCCATTATGGGCGGAGAAAACGTCGTGCTGAAAACCGGCGTTCCGTCTGAAAGGGGATTGATAAAATGATCGAAAACGAAAACGAAAGGATAACGCCGGAAGAAGAGCGCGCGGACCAGCCCTCCGTTCAGGCGACGCGGGGCTTCGAACTCGTGCCGCAGCAGCCGGAGGACGGCGCGGGCAGCACCCGCCGTTTCGACCTTGTCAACGGCAAGCTCGCCGATACCGGGGAACAGCCGAAAAAGCCGGAAAAGAAGCGCCGCGAGAAGAAGCGGCGCGTAAAGAAGCCCGCCACAAAGACGGGGCGCGCCGTCGGCGCGACTGTCAAGGGCACGCTTTTCGTGCTGAAAAAGGCGCTGACTTACGTGCTGAACGTGCTTTTAACGGTGCTTCTGGTGGGGATAATCACCGGGGCGGTGGTCGCGCTGGCGTTCGTCATATATATCAAAAACTACGTCAACGCCGATTATACCGGGCTGGATAATCTAAAATTCGATTCCTCGCTTTCGACAACGCTTTATTATATCGACCGCACCGGGAACGAGGTGCTGCTGGAGGACGACACGCTCGAGAGCAGCGAGAACCGTATGTGGGTGGAGTATAACAGCATCCCCAAACAGCTTGTCGACGCCTACGTCGCCGTGGAAGACCAGCGTTTCTGGGACCACAACGGCGTGGATACCACCCGCACCGCTTCCGCCGTATATAATTTCTTCGTCCCCACGAGCAGCAGCTACGGCGGCGGCTCGACGATAACCCAGCAGCTTATAAAGAACGTATCGCAGGAAAACGAGACCACCATACAGCGCAAGGTGCAGGAGATCTTCCGCGCGATGAACGTGGAAAAGAAATACACCAAGACCGAGATACTCGAAATGTATCTCAACACCATCTACCTTTCCCACGGGACCTACGGCGTCCGCACCGCGGCGGAGACCTATTTCGGCAAGGAGCTTTCCGACCTCACGCTTGCCGAATGCGCCGCCATCGCCGCCATCGGCAAATGGCCGGTCCATTACGACCCGATAATCAACCCCGAAAACAATCTGGAACGCCGCAACCTTGTGCTTAAGCTTATGCTGGAGCAGGGCAAGATCACGCAGGACGAGTTCAACGACGCCTACGACGCGCCGATAACGCTCGCTTCCGACGATTCCGAAACCGTCGCGGTGAAGATCCACTCCTATTATATCGACGCGGTCATGGACGACGTCGTCGCCGACCTTATGAAAGAATACGGCTACGACAAAGCCACCGCCTCGCGAATGCTGTATTCCGGCGGGCTCCAGATCGTAACCTGCCTCGATCCGGGCATTCAGGAATGCGCGGAGCGCGTGTTCACCGACGCCAGCTACTGGCCGCAGAAGAAGGGCATGCAGGCGCAGTCCGCGATCTGCGTTATGGATCAGTACACCGGGGAACTGAAAGCCATCGTCGGCGGACTGGGCGAAAAGCGCGAAAGCCGCGGGTTAAACCGCGCCACGCAGAGCAAACGGCAGTGCGGTTCCTCCATAAAGCCCGTTTCGGTTTACGCCTATGCCATCGACACGGGGCTTTACAACTTCGGCACCGGCGTGGACGACGTTCCGCCGGTATACAACGCCAAGACCGAGACCTACTGGCCGTATAACGCGGACAGACAGTTCCGCGGCAGGGTGCCTTTGGACTTTGCGATCCAGCGCTCGCTCAACACCATCGCCGTAAAGACCTGCCTTATGCTCGGCGTGGAAAACGTTTATAACAACCTTAAAGCCACCGGGTACACCACGCTGGTCGATTCGGTCACGCTGTCGAACGGCACGGTGCTTTCGGATATAAATACCTCGCCGCTTTCGCTCGGTTCGTTCACCTACGGCGTCACCGTGCGCGAGAACACGCAGGCGTACGCCGCGCTCGCAAACGGCGGCAAGGCGGTCAAGGCGCGCACCTATTCGCTCGTGCGGGACAGCCAGGGGCGCACGCTGCTCGAAAACCGCGAGATACAGAACGTGCTCTACCGCGAAGCGACGACTCAGGTCGTGACCTCGCTGCTCAAGCACGTCGTCAGCGGGCCCTACGGCACCGCCGTCGGCGCCATAAACTTCTATCACCCCTACGGCGTGGAAGTCGCGGGGAAGACCGGCAGTACCAACGACAGCAAGGACGTTTATTTCTGCGGCTACACGCCGGATTACGTTGCCGCCTGCTGGTACGGCTACGACAACGGCAAGGCGCTTACCGGGGGCAACAGCGCCGCCGCGCTCTGGAATTCGGTTTTCGGCGAGATATATAAGTATCTTAAAGAAAACAACATCGAATACACCCGCACGTTTAATATGAACGCCGTGGTCACCAACGTGGAATACTGCACCGTTTCCGGCAAGCTCGCCACCGACGCCTGCCGCAACGACCTTATGCACCATCTCGGCGGTATGAGCTGCGTCGCCTACGGCACCTTCGAGCGCACCGACGTCCCCACCGAATACTGCGATATGCACGTTATGTGTCTGTGGGACGAAAAGACCGGCGGGCTTTGCCTGGACGGTTGCAAGTGCCCGAAGGAAGACTGCATAGAAGTCGGGCTCCGCAAGCTCTCGTTGAACGACAGACTGCTTCACGGCAAGGTGCACGTCGACGACGCGCAGTTCATCTATATGGAGGTGCCGAAGGGCTACGTCTATCCCGACGATCCGGACGTTCCCTTCTTCCAGAAACTGCTTCCGGAGGAATACCCGTACGCTTTCGGGTATTCGGTGAACGAACGCCCCGCGAACCGCATCTGCACGGAGCATTACAAGCCGCCCAAGGGAAGCGGCACGAACGCCGAAAGCTCCGCGCCGCCGGATGAAAGCACCGTGGCGGAGGATGAAAGCTCCGAGGCGGGCGGCGAAGAACCGTAAAACGAAAAAAGGGAGATCGCAAAAACGACATCTCCCTTTTTTGATATAAAGCGTGACATTTTCAATCAAAACGGTAGTATATATGTGAAGCCGGAAGGAAAGGGGGCCCGTGTTTTGGAAGACGGCAGGATAATCGAATTGTTCTTCGAGCGCTCGGAACAGGCGATAGCCGGGCTTTATGATAAATACGGCGCCGTCTGCCTGCGGACCGCCGAAAACATACTCGGCAGCCGGGAGGATGCGGAGGAATGCGTTAACGACGCCTGCCTTGCGGTGTGGAACACCGTTCCGCCGCAGAAGCCGGATCCGCTTTTAAGCTACTTCTGCCGCATAACGCGCAACCTCGCTCTTAAAAAATACCGGGCCAACACCGCGCGCAAGCGCAACGGCTATTACGACGCGGCGCTGGAGGAAATAGAGGATTGCTTCGCCGCGAAGGACGACGTGGAATCGGAGGCGGAAGCGGAACGGATATACGGCTGCATCAACGAATTCCTTGAATCGCTGAGCAAAGAAGACCGCGTGCTGTTCGTGCGGCGTTACTGGTATTCCGAGGCGACGGAAGAACTGGCAAGGCTTTTCGGGATCACTCCGCACAACGTAACGGTCCGGCTTTCACGCATACGGAAAAAGCTGAAAAAGCACTTGGAAAGGGAAGGTGTAACGCTTTGAAAAAGGATAAGATATCACAGGCGCTGGGCGGCATAGACGATAAGTACCTGCTCGAAGCCGCGGAATATCCCGCAGTGCGCGCCGAAGCAGGAACCGCGTTAAGACCTGCGGCGAAAAAGGCGCGCAGGCTGAAATGGCTTATCCCCGCGGCGGCGTGCCTTGCGCTGCTTTTAGCCGCCGGTTCGGCAGTTGCAATTGTCGCAGAAGCAAGAGAATACAGAGAAGCCGTAAGCTTTTTCGAGCTGAACGGGCTTTCGACGGAAGGATTGAGCAGATCGGAAGTGAAAGAGATCTACCGCGACATAACCACCGAAAGATTCGTGAACAAGAAGACCGCGGAGGTTATACGCAATTCGGTTTACGGGGTCGAGATATCGCAGGACGAGCCGACGCCGGAGGAAATAGCCGCCGTTTGGGACGCGCGCGAGCCGACTCTTCCGATGACCGGAGTATTCTATAACAAAGAATACGAGTTCAGCGAAGGACGGGAATACAATACGGTATGCAGGCTTAAATGCTATATCGACGGCGAGTGGCAATGGACGTTTGAAACAAAGGATTTTGTAATTACGGACTGTGCGAAGGCCGCCGGAGGCACCGCGGTCTGGGGGCGCGGAAAGATATATGATTCCACACGTTATTTTCCCGCGTTTATCGCGCTGCTGGACGAAAACGGAGATCTTTTATGGAAGCGCCGGCTCGACCACGGCTCCGAAACGGAAGACGTTGTTAAGGTGCTGGATAACGGCGACGGCACGCTGGCGGCCGTAAGCCGCGTGGATCTGAAATATCTTTATCTCTCCCGCTTCGATCACGGCGGAAAAGAAATAAGCGCGCATAAAACAGAGATCGGAAACATGGGGGTTTTCAACGCCGCGCGTCTGGGCGACGGGTATCTCGTTCAGGTCGGCAGTATTCTGAATAACGACACCGCGCTTCTTTATAAGCTCGACGGCGAAGGAAATATCATTGACGAAATATCGTATTCGTTCGAGAATTCCGACGGTATGTTTACCGTTACGGATATGGTCGAATCCGGCGGAAAACTGTATCTTTCCGGATATATCACTCCGAGCCGTTCGAACAGATACGGCACGAGGACGGAGATCGCCGATGTTCTGGATTTCGCCTTTAACAGATTCGAAGAACTGAGCCGCGGCAAACAGGGCGAAGAACTTACCGCCGACCGGATCATCCCAAGCGAGGAGCTTACCCCGGTCGTACGGGCAAACTACACCGCAGCGCTGCTTGTCTGCGATCCCGAGGGCGGCAGACCGCAGACCTTCTATTCGGTAAAAGGCTCGCTCGGCGCGGGATTATCCGCACAGGACGGACGGCTGGACTGGAACGTGAACAGTATCACTTCTTCGCTTTTTTCCCCGACGACAAACGCCTTTTCCGTATACGGCAATTGCAGGGTATACCGTTACAGCTTCGATAAAGACGGCGCGCTTATGGGGCGTGCGGATACCGGAGGGACGGAACGGTTCGCAAGATGACCTTTACGCGATGATCCGCAATAAAACAGGGACCGAAGCCGCGATGGGCTTCGGTCCTTTTTGCTTTTGTAATTCCGTTATTCGCCTTCCGCGCTTTCCGTTTCCTGCGTTTCCCCGGCTTCGCCGGGCGCTTCTTCGGCGGGTGTTTCCTCATCCTCGCCGGGCGCTTCTTCGGCGGGAGTTTCTTCATCCTCGCCGGGTGCTTCTGCTGTCTCTCCGGAAACTTCCGCAACGGATACGGCGCCCGCGGCTATCGGCTCCAAAACCGTTTCGCCGTCCCCGCCGCCGTCCGGCTCTTCTTCGGCTTCGCCGCGCTTTTTGCGCTTGCGGCGCTTCTTTTCCGCGGGCGGATCGAAGGCGCCCATATCGTCGTAATAGCTGTTTTTAACAAGCCCGTGTTCGCATTTTTCGCGCTTCGCGTATTTGAAATAAGCCATATAGAGCAGGAACAGCACGAGCCCCGCGATCGTTATGGTGAGCCCGCTTACGGGTATGGTGATCTCGGCGCTGTCGAACTTTATCCTGCCGCCGACGAGCAGCCCGGGCGTGGTGTAGCTGAACTCTATATCGCTGCTCCCCGCTTCGCATTTCACCGCCACGAAGCCGTAGAACACTTTAAGCACCTCGGCTTCCTCGCCGTTCACCTTCGCGTGCCAGCCGTATTCCTCGTAGGGAACGCTGAAGAACACGACGGAGGTTTTTTCAAGCTCTATGTGCGCTTTGAAGCCGGAGGAGGAATATTCGAAACTGTCGCAGCTCATCGACCTGCGCGCCTCGACGGACTTTTTGAAGTTGGTCTCGTTCGCGGCGAGGTAATCCTTCACCGTAACGCTCTTGCCGGCGGTCTCGCTGTATTCGCCGTGCGGTCCGAGCACCCTTGTCATAAACCGCGCGTAATGATCCGCCTCGTCGTTCGGCACCACAAGATAATTGCACAGCGCCAGATGCCGTTCCGATTCGCCGTAGGCGCTTTCGAAATCGCCCTCGGTCATAAACGAATCGTAGGCGAAGCCCATGGGGATGAAGTTTTCGTTTATATAAATATCGAAATCGTTCTGCGTTTCGAGGTAGCTGAACCCTTTCGCGTTGTGCTTTTCGGTATATTCTCCGGTCATCACCGTTTCGCCGGTATCCGGGTCCTTGCTCGAAACCTCCTTGCGCTTGTTGCTCGTTTCGCGTATGAAGGAGTATTTCACCGAAAGGAAGGCGCGCAGCCCGTAAAGCGAGCTGTCCGCGCGGGAGCCGACGTTGCGCTCCACCTTTACCTTGGGATAGAACTCCATTATGGAGGGCGGGACGACGGTGTGGAAGCATTCCATGGAAGGATAGTGCCAGTAAAGCCCGAGATTGTCTATCGTGGAAATGCTTGAATCGCGGTACTGGTCGATCCGGTAGAACTCTTCTTCCGGGTCGGGCAGCTTTATCTCCGCCTCTATGCAGTCGTCGACAAGGAAATTGCTGTCGTGCGAATGCTGTTTGCCGTTTATTATGTGCACGCAGCCGTAAAGTACCGTCATAACGCAGACGCACACCAGCACGGAGTTTGTAAACGCTTTCGTCCCGCGTTTAAGGCGTATAAGCCGCGCGGTGAGCGCCAGCCCGAGCAGGGCTATCCCGACGTACAGCACGAACCTGCCCATAAACGGCGGATATCCGAGCTGGTATTTTTTGTTGTCCGCGCTGTAATACCAGAACAGTCCCAAGGGCACCGCCACCGCGGTGCAGATCGCCGTGTTGACCGCCACCGGGCCTTTCCACCGGGTGCGCGCGTCCTCCAGAGCGACGCAGGTCCCCAGCGCGAACATAAGCGTCATCATATAAAGCCAGCGCGCGTAATACGAGGAGTTAAAAAGGAAGAACAGACTGTTCAGCAGCGGGAAGAACGAGCAGATCACAAGGAAAACGATGATCTTTTTAAGCCATTTTCGCCCCTTCACGGTGAACAGCGCGAACACACCGGACATCGAGAACATCGGCAGGTACATCGAGATCGAAGCCCAGCGCGTTTCGTGCCCGTAAAAGAAGTTCACGCGCGAGGGGATATCCGGCGGGAAGAAATAGGATTCGAATATCTGCCCGTAGCGCTGCCAGTAAAGCGAGCCGCTGTGCTTCCACAGGAACAGCGTGTCCAGCTCCTTTTTCACCTTTGCGAAATAATCGGTCTTGTCCCCGGTGAATATTCCGGCTATACCTTTGTAAAGGTATTCGAACAGATTGCCGATGCTTCCGGTGTAGGTCCTGCCGACGCGCCCGTTGCCGGAAAGCGCCAGCGCCGCGGGCAGGAACAGGAACATCGCCATCATAAAGCCCATCACCGCTTCCGCGGCGAGCCAAAGGAATTTTTTAATGGTTATGCGGAACTTTTTGTCCGAGATACGGAACATAAAGTAGATCACGCAGAAAACGACCTGCCCCGCGAACATAAAATAGTTTATAAGCGCGTTTACGGTGACCGCTATCGCGAAAAGGCCGCGCCTGTCGTTCTGCACGAATTCCTCCATACCGATGAGCAGCAGCGGGAAGAACGCCACGACGTCGTGGAACTGATTGAAGAAGGTGTTGTAGATCTGGAACCCCGAAAAGCTGTATAACAGCGCGCCTATAACGGCGTAGTTCTTGTTTTTGACGAACCGCTGCAGATAGCAGTACGCCAGCAGCGAAGCCACGATGTATTTCACCATATACATCGGCGCCATAAGATAAGGCGCCCACGCGGCGGGGAAGCAGGACATCAGCCAGAAAAACGGGCTCCCGAGCATATAGTAGGAATAGCTGCCGATAAAATTCGAGCCGAGATCGGTATACCAGTCCCAGCCGAACGAACCGTCGTGCACCGCGCCGACAACGTGGCGGTAGAACGGTATCTGCTGGGCGTTGTAGTCGCCGTAATAAAGGAAGACGGCGGAGCCGGTCCTTATAAGCTCGTAAATAATGAACGGCAGGGTTATGCACGCCGAAACGATAAGCGAATATATAAAAACCATCCGGTAAAAATGCCAGGGGCTTTCTTTGTCAAAACGGAACTTGCTTCTTATGGTTTCCGCAAAGCTCATTTCCGGTGCCTCCAGAGTTATATTAATACATTTTGTATCATACATCTTTTTTGCCGGAATGTCAATATTTCGTTTTGCGAACGGCGAAGGACGCAAAAAACCCGCCGTAATATACGGCGGGAGGCGGTACGGCGGATAAAGGGGGGCGGATCAGTTCAGCCCGAAGCTTATCCCTATCGCGCCGTCCACCCGGCGCATCGTGCTGTCGTCGAGTCTGCCCATCCGTTCGCGCAGGCGGGTCTTGTCTATGGTGCGGATCTGCTCCAGAAGTATCACCGAATTCTTCGCCAGCCCGTTCATCGAGCCGGAGGAAGCGCCTCCGGCGACCTCTATGTGCGTGGGAAGCCGCGTTTTCCCGGTGCGGCTGGTTATCGCCGCCGCGATGACCGTCGGGCTGTAGCGGTTGCCCATATCGTTCTGAACGATAAGCACCGGGCGTATGCCGCCCTGCTCCGAGCCGACTACCGGGCTCAGATCGGCGTAATAAATATCCCCGCGGCGAACGCCTTCCGCGTTTTGAACGTTCACGTCATACAACTCCTTGTTTTTATTCTTCAATGTAAGAATATTCCGCTTTCGTTCTTATTGTTTGCCGGGGGAAGCGATAATTATTCCTTAAAATCCTTAAAAAAAACAACACGCCCGGCGGGGCGTTGATATAATCCCCATAGAGTAGACACTTGAAAAAACAAAAATTCAAGGACTACAATATGGGGGTTATTTTATGTCAAGGAGAAAGAACAAGAAATACAGCAAAGAATTAAGGCTTGAGGCAGTACAAGCATACTTGAATGG
>JAFSNK010000012.1 GCA_017447445.1 Clostridia bacterium
AAAGCCAAATCACATTGAAAATGCTCGTGCTTTAACGAAAAACTTCGACTGCCGTAGGACACTACGGCGACGCTCGTTTTTCGTTAAAAATCATCCGCTTCTCTGTCCTCTGTCCAGCTTGAAGACTTTGTCTTCAAGCTGAAAGCACGGCGCGAAGCCGTGCTTTTTTTCGGGATTTTTTGCAAACGATTGAAATTATGCTTAAAACGTGCTAAAATGAATCATAATAATCGATTTTCTTCGGAGCGGGAAATGCCTGATCACGAAAAAAAACTTGAAGAAATACTGAATAATATACGGCCGGTCGATGAAACGGCCCGTGAAGAGGCGCGCGCCCGGCAGGCGCGGCTGGCGAAGCCGCCGGGAAGTCTGGGCGTACTGGAGGATATATCCGTGCAGGTCGCGGGGATCACCGGAAAGGTTTTCAACCGTCTGGAAAACCGCGCGCTTCTGGTTTTCTGCGCCGACAACGGCGTGGTCGCGGAGGGCGTCTCCTGCGCGCCGGAAAGCGTTACGCTGAAGCAGGCGGTGAACCTTGCGAACGGCGTTACCGGGGCGGGCGTGCTGGCGAAAGCGGCGGGCTGCGCCGTTTACGTTTACGACGTGGGTATAAACGGCGACGTTGACTGCGGCGGAGTTGCAGACCGCAAGATAACCCGCGGCACGAAAAACATCGCGCAGGGCGCGGCGATGACGCGCGCTCAGGCGGCGCGGGCGTTACTTATCGGATTCGACGCGGCTTCGGAAGTTATTGAAAAGGGCGCAAACATAATCGGCGCCGGGGAATTGGGCATAGGAAACACCACCACGTCGGCGGCGGTGCTTTCGGCGCTTACCGGCAGGGCTCCCGCGGAGACGGCGGGGCGCGGCGGCGGGCTTACCGACGAGGGGATGGCGCGCAAGCTGAAGGTGATAGAGACCGCGCTTGAAGTGAACAAGCCGGACAGGAACGACGTTCTGGACGTTATATCCAAGGTCGGCGGATACGATATCGCGGCGATGGCGGGCGCGTTTATCGGCGCGGCGTGTATGCGTACTCCCGCCGTGGCGGACGGATTTATTTCAATGGTATCGGCACTGTGCGCCGTGCGTATGGCGCCGCGCGTGCGGGAATATATTATCGCCTCGCATTCTTCCTGCGAGCGCGGATACCGGATCGCGGCGGAAGAGCTTGGCGTGGAACCGATGCTTGATCTGCGGATGCGGCTCGGCGAGGGCAGCGGCTGTCCTTTGGCGATGCTTCTGGCAGACCACGCCTGCCGCGTACTGAACGAAATGGCGACTTTTGACGAAGCCGGAATAGACGACGGGTATCTGGACGCGATACGCGATACCGAAAGGAAAAGCGAATGAAGGTTTTGACTTGCGGCGGGAGCAAAAGCGGGAAATCGGCGTTTGCGGAGGAGCTTGCCGTGCGGCTTGCCGCCGGAAAAGCGCTTTATTATGTCGCGACGATGATCCCGCGTGACGAAGAGGACGAAAGGCGGATCGAAAAACACCGCGCGGCACGCGCCGGAAAGGGATTCCGCACGCTGGAAGTCGGGCGCGGCGCGGAAAATGTGCTGCAGCTAATAGAGCCGGGGAGCACGGTGCTGGTCGACAGCGTCACTTCCCTGCTGCTTAACGAGCTCTACCCGGACGCACATTCCGGCAAAGCCGACGAAAACGGAAAAACGCGCTGTCTGAACGGTCTTATGCAGATCGCCGGACGCGCGGAGAACGCCGTGTTCGTTAGCGACTTTATTTTCTCAGACGCGGCGAGATACGGCGAATTCACCGAAAGTTTCCGCCGGGCGCTGGCTTATTTGAACAACTCGCTCGCAGGGGAATGCGATACCGTGGCGGAGCTTTGCGCCGGAAACGTTATTTATCACAAAGGGGGAACAACGCTTTGAAAAAGTATATAAAGGCGATGCTGATGTCGTTCACGATGTTCACCGCCGTTCCCTTTTGTTACCACAAATGGGACGAAGAGGCGCGTCCGCTTATGACGTTGTTCCTGCCGCTTGTTGGCGCTTTTACCGGCGGGCTGTGGACGCTTGCGGCGTATATACTACGGTGGATAAGCGCCCCGGTCCCCGTCGCGGCGGCGGTCCTTTGCGCCTTCCCTTTTCTTATCACCGGGGGGATACACATAGACGGCTATATGGACGTTACCGACGCGATCCGTTCCTGGCGCGGGATCGAGGAACGGCGGCGAATACTTAAAGATCCGCACGTCGGCTCGTTCGCGGCGGTATACACGGTTTTGCTTATCGCCGCGCAGTTCGCGCTGTTTCTTTCCGCCCCCGCGGACGCAAATCTTTTCGCGCTTTTGGTGATCGCCGTCGTTTCGCGCACGGTCGCGGCGATCTGCGTTACTCTGCTGCGCCCGATGGAGACGAGCGAATACTCCGGCGCCTACCGCAAAGGGATAAAAAAATCGCACGCGGCGCTGCTTTTCGCCGTGCTCGCCCTGTCCGTCGCCGCGGGGTTCGTTTTTACCGGAAAATACGGTTTCGTTTCCTGCGCGGTAATCGCGGGATATACGCTTCACCTTATAAGGGCGTTCCGTTCGCTGGGCGGTATGTCCGGCGACGTTTCCGGCTACGCGATGACTTTTGCCGAGCTGTGCGGCATAGCTGTCTTCGCGCTGATATAAGGAGTGGAAATATGGAACTGATAATCGGCGGAGCGTATCAGGGGAAGACCGGATACGCGATAAAAAAATATTCATTGCGGGAAACCGATATCTTCACCTGCGCGGAAGCGCCGGAAATAGATTTTTCCGCGCGGTGCGTAGACAACGCCGAAAGGTTTGCGCTGTGGTGCGCGAGGAACGGCGCGGACGCGGCGGCGTTTTTCGAAGCGCACGGCGAGGAATGGGAAAACAGCGTTATCATCTGCGAGGATATCTCCTCCGGTGTGGTGCCGCTGGGGGCGGATATGCGCGCCTGGCGGGAGCAGAACGGGAAGCTGTGCGCCTTTCTTTCCGCGCGGGCGCAAACCGTTACGCGGATGTTTTGCGGCCTGCCGCAGAGGTTGAAATGAAGCTTTTGCTGATACGCCACGGAATGACCGAGGCAAACGAAAAGCGGCTGTACTGCGGGAGCACAGACCTCCCGCTTTCCGAGCGCGGCAAAGCCGGGCTTGAAGCGCTTAAACGGACCGCCCGCTACCCCGTGCCGGACGGCGCGCGGTTCATCACCTCCGGCGCGGAGCGCTGCAGGGAAACGCTTTATATCCTCTTCGGCGAAAGCGAAAGCGAGACCGAAACGCGATTCGGCGAAATGGATTTCGGCGAATTCGAAATGAAGTCCTACGAAGAGCTTAAAGAAAACGCCGCCTATATCGAATGGATAAGCGGCGATAACGAAGCAAACGTCTGCCCCGGCGGCGAAAGCGGGAAAATAATGAAAGCGCGGGTACTGTCCGCGCTGGAAAAGCTGATCGAAGATAACAAAAACGCCGTGATGATCGCCCACGGGGGCGTTATCGCGGCGATAATGGAGCATTTGTTCCCGCAAGAGCAAAAGAACCGCTATGAATGGCAGCCCGGATGCGGAAAAGGATACGCGGTGGATACCGGCGCGTGGACCTATTCCGAAATACCGTTTTAATACTCGATGCCCTTTCGCGCTTTTACACCCTTTTCGTAAGGGTGTTTTATTTTTTTCATCTCGGTGATATAATCGGCAAGCTCGCAGAGCTCCGGCGCGGGATCGCGCCCGGTAAGCACTATCTCGCATTCGCCGCCGCGGTTTTTGAGCAGCGAAACGAGCGATCCGGTCTTTATCATCCCGCGGTTGCAGGCGGAGATCGCTTCGTCCAGCACCACCAGCCCGTATCCGGGCGCCTTTTCCGCAATCTCGCACAGCAGCGCTTCGTATTCCCTCGCGGCGCTTTCCTTCTGGCTTTCGTCCATATTCGCGAACCTGCCGTAATGCACCGCCGGCATCATTATTTCCGCCCCGCAGCGTTCCAGCATGGCGATCTCGGACGAACGCCCGCTTTTGAAAAACTGGGCGAACAGCGTTTTTATCCCCGCCCCGCGGGCGCGCAGGACCAGACCGCACGCCGCGGTCGTTTTGCCTTTTCCGTCGCCGCAATAAATATGTATCATACGCCCGCCTCCAGGATGCCGTAAATAAGCTTCATATCGAGCGCTTCACGCACGGTCTTTGCCAGCAGCTCGAACTGCGATTCGCGGTACGCCGCCGGATCGAACGACGCCTCCGCGGAAAAGGCGACGCCCTTTTTATCGCACAACGCCTTTATTATCGCTTCGGCCATCCCCTCGCCGTCGAATATGCCGTGCAGATAACTGCCGTAAACGTTCCCCTTCCGCGTGATCACGCCGGGGATATCGCTTTGCCCGCTGTGTATCTCGTAGCCCTCGTATTTAAGCCCGTTGAGCGAAGAGAAAACGCCTTCCACCCCCGCGAACACGCCGGAGACGCGCAGCCGCGTTTTTTGTTCCGAAAACACCGTTTTATGCGGGAGCAGCCCCATCCCCGCCGCCTCGCCGCCGCCTTCGGCGCCGCAGGGGTCGCTTATCCTTTCGCCGAGCATCTGCAGTCCGCCGCAGATGCCGAACACCGGGACTCCGCGCGCGGCGGCTTTTTTTACCGCCGCCTCCAGCCCGCTTTCGCGCAGCCATTTAAGGTCCGAAAGCGTGGATTTCGTGCCGGGGATGATTATAAGATCGGGATCGCCGAGCGATCCGCACGCCGAAACGTAGCGCAGCGACACGGTATCGAAGCGCGCAAACGGCGCGAAATCGGTGAAATTGGATATCCGCGGCAGTCTTATCACCGCGACGTCGATATCCCGCCGTTCGCCGTCCGAAAGCCGTTCGGACAAGCTGTCCTCGTCGTCGATGTCGATATTCATATAGGGCACTACTCCCGCGCAGGGGACCTTTACAAGGTCGTAAAGCATATCCAGCCCGGGGCGAAGGATCGAAACGTCGCCGCGGAATTTGTTTATCACGGTGGCTTTCACCATCGCGCGTTCCTCCGGCTCCAACAGCGCGACGGTGCCGTACAACTGCGCGAACACGCCGCCTCTGTCGATATCTCCGGCAAGCAGGACCGGGGCTTTCACGAGCTTCGCCAGCCCCATATTAACTATATCCTCGCTTTTAAGGTTTATCTCTGCGGGGCTGCCCGCGCCCTCGATGACGATAATATCGTTTTCCGCGGAAAGCGTGCCGTAGGCGCGCAGGATATCCGGGACAAGCTGTTTTTTGTATTTGAAGTATTCCGCCGCACGCATATTGCCGCGCACCTCGCCGTTTACTATTATCTGCGAGCCGATATCCGTGGTGGGCTTCAGCAGCACCGGGTTCATAAGCGCCGAGGGTTCCTTACCCGCGGCGTACGCCTGCACCGCCTGAGCGCGCCCTATTTCCAGCCCGTCGGCGGTGACGAACGAATTAAGCGCCATATTCTGCGATTTGAACGGCGCGACGGAGTATCCGTCCTGCGCGAATATGCGGCAAAGCGCCGCGCAAAGCAGACTTTTGCCCGCGTTGGACATGGTGCCCTGTACCATTATCGGCTTTGCCTTTTTCATTTCAAAACCTCCGTCAATGCGGATATAAGCAGATCGTTTTCCTCTTTTTTGCGCACCGCGGCGCGGAAAAAATTTTGCGTCAGGCCTGGGAACCCCGCGCATCCGCGCACCGTTATCCCCTTTTCGAAAAGCGCCTGCACGGCGGGTATCGCGGTCTTTACAAGCAAAAAGTTCGCTTCGCTTTTATAAACCTTCGCGCCCGCCGCAGCCAGCGCGGCGGAAACGCGCTCCCTCTCCGCGCGGATATACGCGACGGATCCCTTTAACCATTCGCCGCACCGGAGCGCCGCCAAACCCGCCGCCTGCGCCGGGACCGAAACGTTCCAGCACTGCGTCCTGCGGGACATTTGCTCCAGAAACGCCCTGTCGCCGCTGATCGCCGCGCCGAGCCGCACGCCGGGGATGGCGAAGCTTTTGGTATAGGAATAAAGAAAAACCAGATTCGGGTATTCCGCCGTCGTCTCCGCTATGCGGTAAACGTCGCCCCCCTGCGCGAAATCCGAAAAGCTTATATCGCACAGCACCCTTTTGCCGCTCTGCGCGAGCTTTTTCAGGCCCTCCGGCGGCAGGAGCGCCCCGGTGGGGTTGCAGGGCGTGCAGACGAACAAGGCGCCGCAGCCGTCCGCAAGCGAAAGTATCCTTTCCGCGTCGGGAAAAGCCCCGTCTTCCGGCAGGAACTCCGGCCTTTTCGCTTCCCTGCCCGCGGCGGCGAGCGCCAGCGAGTATTCGCAGAACGACGGTTCGGGGACGAGCGCTTTTTCGCCCTCCGGCAGCGCGTAGGCGAAGGAATAAACAAGCTCCGCCGCGCCGTTGCCGAACAGGACCGAACCGCGCGGCAATCCTTTTGCACGCTCCGTCGCACGGGCAAGCCCGCGGCAGTATGCGTCGGGATAGAACGCGCAGTTCTTCAGCGCTTCAGCCAGCGCGGTCTTTATTATTTCCGGCGGCCCGAAAGGGTTTATATTCGCGGAAAAATCGATCCTTCCGCGGTTTGCGTAAACGTCCCCGCCATGCGGGTTATTCGCTTTTATAAGCATGGTTCAGTCCCTGAAATGTATTACCTGCCCCGTCTCCTGCGCGATCCGCTTAAGCTCGGCTTTGTCCTCGTACATACGGGCGTCCGCGGCGACGACCGCGGCTTCTATGCCGTCCCCGCCGCGCATAGCGTAGCCGAACGCGCAAACGTAACCTGTCTTGCCCATCTCGGAACGCATCCCGGCTATGTATTCTTTAACGTGTTCTTCATCCGCGTTGCGGTAAAGGATAACGAATTCGTCGCCGCCGACGCGGTAGACGGTCCCGTTGGAGCCGCGGTGCTTCAACAGCACCTCCGCGACGGTGCTGAGCGCTGTGTCGCCGTCGTCGTGCCCGAAATTGTCGTTTATGTATTTAAGCTCGTTCATATCCACCGAAACGGCGGCGGTGATCCTTTCGGGATTGGAATTGATGATGCGGTAATAGCTCTGACGCGTCAAAAGGTTGGTAAGCGGATCGATACGCGCCATGTGTATGTAAATAAAGAGGAAATACAGCACCAGCGCCGAAGCGAAGATATCGCTGTAATCGTTCGAATAATCGCTTAACATATACAGCAGCATGCCGACAAAGGGAGCGATCACGAGATATCCGACTATAACGCGGCTTTCGAATTCGCTGCTTTTAAGGAACACGACGTTCTGCGCCAGGAACACGACGATATAGAACACGAACACGATATAGGGCAGTTTGGGTATAAGCCCGCCGGTGTAATGGTTGTCCTCGGTATAATAACAAACGATATGCGTCCACTGTGAGGAAAAATAGACCGGGATGCAGATAAACTCCGGGATAAGCAGGAGCATCGCTTTTTTGCTTGTGAGCTCGATGTTGGCGGGTATGAGCAGCGTGAGCATAAGTATTATGGGATAAAGGGAATAAACGCACGCCGTGAACATCGGGCGGAACAGCGAAAGCGTTTCGAAGTCGCCAGTCCATTCCTCCGCCTTGTAAAGTATCGACTGCGCGACAAGCAGCACCGCCACGCAAGCCGTGAGCTTCTTCACGCGCGGCGGTATGTGCACGCTTATGCCGAGCAGGATCATAAGCCCCGCCAGCTCGAAAATCATAATAAAATGTTCGTTTATGAATCGGAGTATCATTATACTGCCTCCCGTTTTCGTCCGCTTCCGCGCGGTCTTCCGGCGGTAAGCGCAAAACTGTTTTCGACGAGCGCCGTTATTCCGGCGTCGTCAAGCGTATCGTCAAGCAAAACGGATATCCACAGCCGGTGATTCATGTGATACGCGGGGTAAACGCCCGCGCGCAGGTCTCCCGGCACGTCGGCGCTTTTTAAGTTCACGACGTCGACGCGGCTTTTGTCACCGTTTTTAAGCACGGCTCCTCGGGCAACGTTCATCACCAGCGCGAACCATTTTTTGTTCTCCGGGTGCCGGAACGCGCCGCATTCGTCATAGGGGTCTTCGCCGAACGGAAAATCCGGCTTTATCCCCCAGCGCGAATATATGTGCTCCGTTATCCTGTTCGCCTGATCGGAAACGAAATATTTATCCTCGCAGCAATCCCGCGCGACGCTTTGCAGAAGCTCCGCATACGCGGCGCGGACGGAATTCACGTAGGCGCCGTCGAACGATTCGGAATTTATGCGGACGTATTCCTCATCGTTCATTTTATCTATCACGCGGCAGGAATACCCGCCGTTTTCATATTCCATCTCCGCGCGGAAATCGCCGCCCATAAAATCCGCGGAAAAGCGGTATATCCCGTTTTCGCAAGCGAACCCGTATGCAAGCATCTTCTCCGGCACAAAGCTTTTGCGGCGGAACGCCTTTTCCTCAACAGTCATCCGGTTCTTCCTCCGGCGCGCGTCCGGTCTGCCGCGGAGGCAGCAGAAGCAGCATGGATGTGCGCGCCTTGTAATCCTCCCAGTCGACACGGCGGGAGGAATTGTGTTTTTCCATCATCGGTATCGATACGGCAAGGAACAGCACTATTATCGAAACGAATCCTATGCCGTAATACCATTTTCCCGCGCAAAGCGGCAGGAAATACAGATAGGCGCCGGTCCAGAACGACATCTCGCCCAGATAGTTCGGGTGCCGCGAATAGCGCCATACCGAAAAGTCACAGCAGCGGCGATCTCCGGCGTGCTCTTTCAAAAACAGGTGTATGGACGTATCCGCAAAATATTCCAGCGCCACGGCGGCAAGCATCAACGTCAGCCCGAACAGCGAAAACGGCGAGAACTCCGTCGCCTCCGCCGCGCGGAACACCCCGGTCATACCGAGCCATACGACGGCGGTGGGTACGAAGTGCAGTCCGAAGAAGCTTATTATATAAAACAGCGGCGCGGAGCATTTTTCGCGGTACTGCGCATAACGCCAGTCCTCTCGCCCAAGCCCTTTATAGGTATAATACCAATTCGCCGTAAGCCGGAACGCCCATATACCCACGGCGAAAAGCAGGATGACGGAGTTTGCGTTCCACAAGCCGTATTTTATCATCACCGCGATAAGCATTGCAGGCGGTGCGACGCTCCAGTAAGGATCGTAGACCGAAACGTCCTTAAAAGCGCAGGACGCGGCGAACACGACCAGAGTCGCCGTGCAGGTAAACGCGGCGGTGGCGGCGAAAATACTGTCGATAAACGCGAACGGGACGGCGCCCGCTGCGAACGCGGCGGCATAAATAACGGTATCCGCAAGCACGCCCGCTGTTTTTTCTTTCATATCAGGATATATCCTTTTTGCGGTATTTTATGAACGCGGCGGCAACGCCGGCGGCGGCAAAAGCCGCGCCGATAAGTATCTTTACCGCGTCGAGCCCGCCGGAAGAAACTATCTCCGAGCCGTCGCAGTAGCCGTAGGGGGTAACGTATTTTATAAACTTCACCGGATCGGCTATGTTGCCGATCATGTTCAGGAAATAAGCCAGCACCGCTATCCCGATGCCGAGCCCGGCGCCGCCCTTGCTTATGAAAGCCGAAACGCCGAAGCAGACCGAGGCGATCTCCGCCTGAAGCAGCAGATACGCGAGCGAGAGCAGCCCCAGCTCCTTCCACGGCACGGATTCGCCGACCGCAGCTATGGAACCGACCGAGACGACGCAAGCCGCGGCGTTGAGCGCGACTACCTGCGCATACACCGCCAGCAGCTTTTCGGAAACGACGCGCGCGCGGCTTACCGGGTGCGCGAGCAGGAATTCGGCGGTGCGCTCCTTTTCCTCCTTGGAAAGCATCGCGGCGGCGAGCATCGCGGAGAACAACGCCCCGCCCAGGCCGAGCACGTTTCCGCATTCGACTGTGTAATACCCGGTCATCGTGCCGAAGTTCAGCTTGTCCATCCCGAACGCGGCGGTGAACGAGCCCATCTGCGAGAACATCTCGTTTATCTGATCGGTCTGCGACGCTATCTCCGGGAACAGGAATATGCTTATCGCGAGGAAGCAGGAGATCGCCGCGGTCCAGACGATCCACGCGGTGCGGCAGCGCCGCAGTTCGTGGCGGAACAGGATCATTTCGCTCCCTCCCCGTTTTCATAGTAGTGCATAAATATCTCTTCCAGATCGGGCTCGGTGATGTTCACGTCCTCGACGCCGGAAACCGCGAGCTTTTGCAGCAGCTCTTTTATATCGCCGCCGTAAAGGAAGCTCACCGTATTGTCCCCGCGGGAAACGTCTTTCACGTCCGGGAGCGCCTCCGGTTCGAAACCGCCGCGCACGGAAACGCGCTTCGCGCCGGTATTCGCCAGCGATTCCACGCTGCCGCAGGCGATGATCCTTCCCTCGCGGATAACGGCGGCGCGGGTGCAGTTGCGCTGTACCTCGTGCAGGACGTGGCTCGAAAGGAACACCGTCGTCCCGCGCGAATTGCGCTCTTTGAGTATATCGAAAAACTCGCGCTGGATAAGCGGGTCCAGCCCGCCCGTCGGCTCGTCGAGTATAAGCAGCGCCGGATCGCTCTGCAAAGCGCAGACTATGGCGGTCTTTTTGCGGTTCCCGTAGGAAAGCTCCTGCACCTTGCGGTCCGTATCAAGTTTAAGCCGTTCGCACAGCGCGGCGGCTTCCCCGCCGCAGTCCTTCCCGCGCAGGTCCGCGGACAGCCGCAGTATGTCTTTTACCCTCATACCCGGGTAAAACGCCGCCTCGGAGGGCATATACCCCACGTTTTCGAGTATGGCGCGATTTTCTTTGATTATATCCTTCCCAAGCACGCTCGCCGCCCCAGAGGTGGGCGAGATAAGCCCAAGCAGCGTGCGTATGGTGGTGGATTTTCCGGCGCCGTTCGGGCCTATGAATCCGAAGAATTCGCCCTGCTCGACCGCCAGGTCCACGCCGGTTATCCCGCGCGCTTTGCCGTAGTATTTGGTAAGCTTTTCGGTCTTTATCGCTTCCATGCGTCAAGTCCTCGCATATGTATATACATTTAACCGTATTATTTTATCACATATTTACACAAAACGCAAGATATGTTTTTCAAAGCAACAAATAAATCCGGCGGGATACCGGCACGCGGACCGAAAAAACGCCGGGCGTTTGCCGCGGCGCGAAGCTGCGTTTTTTTCTTGACTTATAAGCGCGGATATTATATATTAATAATGACCGCACGGAAAGCATAGGGGGGGTACGGATGCCGCGCTTTATCGCGTTCGACGTAGAAACGCCGAACCGCTTCAACAACAGAATAAGCTCAATAGGGATAACGGTCATTGAAGACGGCGCGATAACCGGCGGTTTCTCTTCCCTTGTCGATCCGGAGACGCATTTCGATTATTTCAATACGGCTCTTACCGGGATAAGCGAAGAGACCGTGGCAGGCGCGCCGACATTCCCGCAGCTTTGGGAGCGCATCGCGCCGCTGATGTCAAGCGGACTGCTTGTCGCGCATAACGCGCCGTTCGATATGGGCGTGCTTAAAAAGTGCCTTAACGATTACGGGATCGAATGGAAGCCCTATGCGCGGTACGTCTGCACGGTGCGGATGGGCAGGGATCTGTTGCCCGGTATGCGGCACAATCTGGACGTTATGTGCCGTTTTTTCGGGATCCCTCTGGACCACCATCAGGCGGAAAGCGACAGCCGCGCCTGCGCGGAGCTGCTGCTGAAATATATGGAAAAAGGCGCGGACGTGCGGCAGTTCATCCGCACCTGTTCGTTCAAAAAAGCACAATAAAAAAAGAATTAATAAAAGGAGACAAACTTATGATCACCGGCTTCACCTACTGCACGCCCACAAAGCTTTATTTCGGAAAAGGCTGCGTAAAGGACCTGCCCGCCGTTATGGGAAAATACGGCAAAAACGTGCTGCTGACGTACGGCGGCGGCTCTGTTAAAAAAACGGGGCTTTATGACAAGGTCAGGGAACTGCTTAAGGATTTCAACGTGATCGAGCTTCCGGGGATCGAACCGAACCCGAAGTACGATCCTTCGGTCGTAACCGGCGCGAAGCTGTGCAAAGAGCACGGCATAGACGTTATACTTGCCGTAGGCGGCGGATCGGTGCTCGATTGCTCCAAGGCGATATCCGTCTGCGCGAAGTACGACGGCGAGGGCTGGGACCTTATATCCGGCAAGGTAAAAGCAAAAGAAGCTCTGCCGGTGGTGGATATAATCACACTTGCCGCGACGGGGAGCGAATACGATTCCGGCTGCG
Organism: Clostridia bacterium; assembly: GCA_017447445.1. GTDB lineage: Bacteria > Bacillota > Clostridia > Oscillospirales > CAG-382 > Coliplasma. The sequence goes on from JAFSNK010000012.1 coordinate 12,203, forward strand.
TTATCTCCTGCACCGCGATAAACGACAAGCGCGGGTACGTTGACGATATACTTTTCCCCGCGGCCTCGTTCCTGGATCCGGAATACACCTACAGCGTGAACAAATGGCAGACTGCCTGCGGGACCGCGGACGCGATGAACCACGTGCTGGAGCAGTTCTTTGCAAGCCCCTGCTCGGAATTCAACGACGGACTTATGATCTCCGCCCTGCGTTCGCTTATGACAAACGTAAAAACCGCGCTTGAACGCCCGGACGATTACGCCGCCCGCAGCGAGCTGATGTACGTCTGCACGCTCGCCTGCAACGGCATTCTTTCCAACGGCGCCGGAAGCTCCGGCTGGCCGATGCATTCCATAGAACACGCCTTAAGCGCCTATTTCGATATAACCCACGGCGCAGGGCTGGCGATAATCACCCCGCGCTGGATGAAAGAGATACTCTGCGACCGTACCGCGGAACGCTTCGTAACGCTCGGCAGGTCGCTGTTCGGGTTCGGCGGCGGTTTGACCGACCGCGAGATCGCGGAAAAGGTAATAGACGCGTTCTACGGTTTCTTCGAATCGATCGGAATACCCATGCACCTCGAACCGCTGGGCGTGAAAGCCGAAAAGATAGAGGAAATGGCGGACCACATACTCGCAAACGACGATACCTCGCGCGATTGGATGTACGCTCCGCTGGACAAAGCGGCTCTTATACGCATCCTTACCGCGAGCATGTAAGGCCGCCTTCGGCAGCAAACGCGAAAACGGCGCAAAAGATCCCTTCCTTATGCGGGAAGGGATCTTTTTGCCGCGGGGACCTTATTTTCTTTCAAGAGTCAGCGGGAAAACGTCGCTCATATCGTAATTGACGGTGTCGTAATCGTACGCCTCGCCGAGCGTGAGCTTGCCTCCCGCGAGCGTAGCGTCCACGGTGAATTCAACGAAATCGGCAATTTCCACCTCTGTGCCGTTCTTGGTGTATTGCTTGCCTTTTATGCGCAGGGAGTTTCCGTTCGCGGTTACCGTGTAGGTGTAGCGGTGCGCCGCGTCGTTTTGGTCCCACACCTCCAGCAGAGTGCCGCTTCCGTTTTCGTCAAGCGTAAGCGTATAGGTGTACGAGATCATCTCGTCTTCGTCGTATTCTACGTCGTTTTTGCCTTCCCAAACGCCGAATATGCTTCCCTCGTCGGCGGAGGTCGGAATATCCTGCGAAACGTCGCCCGTATTGCTTTCCGCGCCGGAATCCGCGGGCAGCGATACCGCGGAAGAAGCTCCGGAGTCCGCCGTGCTCGCGTCCGGTTTGGAATCTACCTTGCCGTCTCCGCCGCACGCCGCGAACGCCAGCGCCGCGATAAGCACGGCAAGTATCAAAGAGATCCTTTTGATAATGATCATTATATTTCTCTCCTTTTGTGAATTAGTTTTCGCCGTTTTTGCGGTTTTTATGCGTTTTTCTAATTATATCACGCGGCGCGTGCGTTTGCAAGCGTAAAAAGCAAAAACCCGCCGGACGGACGGCGGGGATGTTATTGCTTTATTTATCGGTTAAGGATATACACGCCGAGGTTGAGATATCCGGCGAATAATACCCATAAGGCGTATGGCACGAGCAGCCGGCCCGCCGTTTTGTCTACGCGGAAGAACAGCACGGCGGTCCACACCACGGCGCCGAACAGCAGCAGAAGCCATATGAACGCCGTCAGCGTGCTGCCGATGCCGAAGAACAGGATCGTCCAGAAAAAGTTCATAAACAACTGGACTCCGTAGGCGAGCAGCGCGTCGTTGTTCCTTCGCGGAGCGACGAGCACGATATAGCACGCCGCGCCCATAAGGATATAAAGGACCGACCACGCGACGGGGAACAGCCACGCCGGAGGCGAAAGCGGCGGCTGCTCCATATTGCCGAATTCCTTCATTCCGTTCATCGTCAGCAGCGAGGCGAGCCCGCCGACCGCCAGCGGTATCGCGACGCATATAACAAGTTTTTTCCACTGTATCTTCATATTCATCACCTGTCGGATTATATGAAGAAACCGCGCGTTTTATGTATGCGGCGGAAAAATACGCGTTTTACCGCGTGAGCGACGGGGCGAACAGCTTTGCCAGATAAACCAGCCGTTTCGGCAGCAGCTCGTTGAGCATCCGGTCTTTCTGCTCGCCGTCAAGGCGGGAAAACGATTCTTTCGCTTTCAGTACGTCGGCTTTCGCAAGCGCGTATTTTTCTTCTCTCTCACTGCCCGCGCCGTTGGTTTTTTCGTCCATTTTTCGATCTCCTTGCGCTTTTTTACGGAATTTTTACGCCTTTTTCAGAACAGCTTGCCGGGATTCAGTATCCCGTTCGGATCGAAGGCGCGTTTTATTCCGCGCATAAGCTCGATCTGGCGGTCGCCGCAGGTCTCACGCAAGCACAGTTCCGGATCCTTTTTCGCTTCTTCAATGTTGAACGGTTTTGATTTGTCTTTCATATGCAAATACCTCCTTTGCAAGCACCATTGTACCGCAAGGGAGGCGTTTTGAAAAATGTGCGATGGAGGCAAAAACACCGCTTCGATTTCTCAAGGCGGTGTTTTTGTAATCGGTATCAAAGCAGAACTTTTACGGCAAAGCCGCCTTTGAAGAAGTAGGTGTTCGCCTGATACTGCTTTGGTGGAGGCGAGGGGAATCGAACCCCTGTCCGAAAGCATATCCGCGGTGTTTTCTCCGAGCGCAGCCGCTCTTTGGGATTCCCCACCGTATGCGCCGGGCGGCAGGCATATACGGCCGGTAGCTTCATTAGTTCATGACGGCGCTCAAAGCTTTGCGCCGTACACGTTCACTGCTGAGTCACGCCGCGTCCGGAGCCGCAGTCCTCTCCGGGGCGACGCTCACTGCGAGTTAGGCAGCGAGAGCTGCTTTGTTATTGTTAGCGTTTAATTTTAATTTGCACATTTTTAAGAAGTTATGCGCTTCTGCTCGCTTACCCCGTTTCCACACCCCCGTCGAAACCTTTACGCCCCCACGTTCGGTATATAAAAACGAAATAACGTTATATTCTGTTATTCTATCCGCAAATCAGTTTTTTTACGTCCGCGGCGGCGGCAAGAACGAACCGGTCCGCGCCGGGAACGTCCAGCGTGATATATTCCAGCCCGGGATCCGGACGCGGGTCGCGGTAGAGCGCGGATATGTATTTCACACGCTCGGTTATATCCCCCGGCGCGAAATAATCCAGGTAACCGTCCGGGAAGCTTTGCACCTCCGCGAGCACCGCAAGCGGTTCGTAATCCGGGTGCGCGGCGACGAATCGGAAGTCGATATCATACCAACAGGCGCGTATCTCGTTTATCCGCGCGCGCCAGACCGGGCGGCCGACGGCTTGTATATAGGGCTTTATAACGTCCCGCACGAAGAGCGTATCGGTGAGTATATGCACGTAATAGCCCATATAGAAGGCGCGGCGGCGCGGGTCGGTTTCGCCCCGCAGATATTTTGTATAAAACGCGCGGTTGAGCTCCAGGCGTTCTTCTATATCCAGCCCGTCGCGTTTCCAGTGGGAAACGTCCTTCGGAGGGATATATTCGAAATCCCCGGTCATCCTGCCGCTGTCCGGCGCGACGGAGCCGACGAAATACTCTGTGCGTTCGGTGATCCCGAGCGCCTTTTCCAACAGCTCCGCGACGCGCAGATGCATTACCCACGGCGCCATCAGAAGCTGCCCTTCCCGGCGCGCTCGATATCGCGTCTGGCGGTCTTTTCCGCCTCCGCGTCGCGCTTGTCGTAAAGCTTTTTGCCCTTGCAGAGCCCTATTTCCAGCTTTACCCACTTGCCCGAAAAATACATCGAAAGCGGGACGAGCGCGTACCCTTTTTGCCCCACGGCGCCGAAAATGCGCGCGATCTCACGCTTGTGCATAAGCAGGCGGCGCGGACGGTACGGGTCGCGATTGAAAATATTGCCCTTCTCATACGGAGAGATGTGGATGCCGTAGGCGACGAGCTCGCCGTTGTCGACGCGGCAGAAAGAATCTTTTAAGTTCACCCTGCCGCTGCGGATGGATTTCACCTCCGTGCCGAAAAGCTCCATACCGGCTTCGTAGGTGTCGATAACAAAGTATTCGTGATAGGCGGCGCGGTTCGCCGCGATATTTCTTTTTTCCGCCATATGAACTGCGCCTCCTTTGCGTTTTGTCCGTTGCCGTTCGTTAATAATAACACACTTTTTGAAAAAAATCAACAGTTATGCGCGCAATCTTTGCGCAAAACGGCGTTTCGTGGGCGAAACCGTCTGTTTTTGCGGGTTTGCGGTATTATTTTGAACAAACAAGTTGACAAACGCGCGCCCGCCGTGATATAATATGTTGAATAATATTATGGGGGAATATCGAAATGAAAAAATTATTATCCGCCTTTCTCGCGCTGATAATTGTTTTCACGCTCTGCGGCGCTGTTGCCTCCGCAGACGACGAACCTGCTTTTGATCCCGAAGCGGCGCTCGGCGAACCCGCCGCCGATACGCAGTTCGACATACGTCTTAACGCGCAGCTCCGCTATAAGCCCGGCGACGAAATAAAAGTTATCGCCACCGTGCGCAATATTAAGCACAAAGCGGGCATTTCGGTGCTGACCTACGATTTTTACTACGATACCGAAAAGGTCGAGCTTGCGAACGTGCCGAAGTCCGACGGTTCTTTGGATGTCGATTTCAAAACGCCCGACGCCAAAGCGTGGGAAAACCTCACCAAGTACGCGACCGACGATAACGACGCGCTCATTCCCGGCGCGGTGAGAGTTACTCTGGCGAACGCCAACACCGCCTCCGCGACAGCCGTGCGCGACGGCGAGCTGACCGTTACTCTGCGCTTCAAGGTAAAAGAGAGCGCGGACGGCGAAATTTTCTTCTGGGTGCCGCACGCATCCGTTATCGCCAACGACGCCGATTTTGTGAACTTCGTCGGCAGCGGCAGCTACGCGGGTGTTAAAAAACAGCCCACGAAAGAAGATCTTGTGAGCGGGCTCGAAGAAGAGCTCAAGCCCGACCCGGGCGCCCAGTTCGATCTGGACATCGCCGGACCGGACGGTTATAACACCGTGCGCAAGATCGACGTTACCGTTTCCGTTAAAAACGTGAAAGCCGAACGCGGGCTTTCCGGCGTGGACTTCCTGCTTAAATACGACGCCGAGATACTCGAGCTCGTGACTCCCGTAAACACGCAGGGCGTCGTCGAAGCGCAAGCCGTGCTCCCGAACGCCGACACCTGGGAAAACCTTACCAAGCTCGAGCAGACCGCGGGCGTGATACACGTCGCGTTCTACAACGCCACCGACGCGCAGTCGCTTATAGACGGCGACGACAAATTCTCGGTCACCTTCTCCTTTATCGGCAGGAAGGATTCCGAATTCCCCGCCGGCATCTGGACCGACAGCGCAAGCATAGAAGGCCGCACGGCTGATTTTACCGTCGTGAAAGGCAACGGCTGCTATATCGTACTTGATAAGCAGGAATACGTTTACGTTCCCGGCGACGTGAACGGCAACGAAAAGATAGACGCGCGCGACTACGCAATGGCGAAACGCTCCTACCTCGGCACCTATCAGTTAAGCGAGGATGAAACGATGCGCGGCGATATAAACAAAAACAACAAGGTGGACGCGCAGGATTACGCGATGATCAAGCGCCACTACCTCGGCACCTACGTCATCCCCGGCGCAGAGGGTAAATAAAACAATATCCCACCGGAACAAAATACCGAAGCAAAAGGGTTCGCCGCGGCGAGCCCTTTTTGTTGTATATTTTTCCTTTGTTCCGGCAGAGAGTTTTACGCGCTTCAATTCATTTCTTCTATATGATAAATATACTCCAGCGAGGAGAGCGCCTCGATGATCTCCTTGTGCGTTTTATATTTTTTGAACTCCTCTGAGCCGACGGATATCGCCACGGAATAGACGCTGAGACCGGAGCGCATATACGCCTGGTTCAGCTCGATATCATCGATCTTCATCCCGAGCTCGCGTATGGTGGCGACAAAGCTTTGCAGATAAGCCGCTTCTTTCAATTCCAGATGCACCTCGAAGCGGTTGGAACGGTTTTTAAGATACGTTTCGATGGACGGGAAGAAATACAGACTGCACAGCATCGCCGCGAACAGCGCCAGCGCAAAGGAATAAAGCCCCGCCCCGGCAAGGAAGCCGAGCAGAGTGCAGCTCCACACCGCGAAAGCGGTGGTAAGCCCTTTGATACGGCTGCGCGAGCTGTATAGAATGGAATTCGTGCTTATGAGCGCGACGGCGACCACGGTCGCGGCGCTGATGAAAAAGCAGGGCGCCCCTGCGCTCCCGCCGATCGTAAGGTCCAGCAGCATCGCGGTCGCGGAAGCCGGAGTCACCAGCATAAAGGTGCGCAGTCCGGCGGCGTGACGTTTGCTGGAACGCTCCCACCCGATCACCGCCGAAAGGGCGAGCGAGAGCGCGACGCGGAACAGCACGCAGGGCAGTCCCGGCTCGCTTGACCATCTGCCCAGCAGCTCCGCCAAAGGATCGTTGAATAACATTTCGGTCACCTCCTGCGGTTGATCCTTCTGTCGCGAGGGGGCGGAAAGGAATAAAAATACTCCTCCGCCGCCTCGTCGAACGCCTGCTCCTCCTCCGAAACCGCTTTTTCCGGCAGGGGAAGCGTTTCCTGTATTCTTTTTACGCGCTCGGCAAGCGGTTCCGATGCGGTCTTGTTTCCGCCGCCGGACGCGGCTTCCTCCGCCGGGACGGGCGTTTCCGGCGCGCCGCCGTAAGAGCCGGTTTTATACAGCGCGAGCTTGGCGCACGCGGGGCCGATGAGCTCGTAAAGCAAACCCGCCGCGAGTATCACCGTTTCAAGCGCCGCGCCGGTCTCGCCGCCCAGGGTACGCGCGCCGAGCGCCGCCAGCCCGATGGCGACTCCTGCCTGAGGCACCAGCGAAAGCCCCAGCCAAACGCGCGTGGTTTTGGTGTATCCCGCCGCCGCGCAGCCCAGGAACGCGCCGCCGTACTTCCCCGCGATACGCGCGGCGAAATAAACCGCGGCTATAATCGGGATCGGCGCCCCGCCGTATACACCCGCCGCGCCAGACAGCCGCCCCAGATCGAAGTTGAGCCCCGAGCGAACGAAGAACAGCAGCAGGACGGGGGGCGAAAAGTAGTTTATCTGCCTGAACAGCTTTTCGTCGCCCGTCGCATTTATATACACCGTGCCCATCGACATACATCCGAGCAGAGGCGAAATATCCAGCAGCGTGCAGACGCCGCAGAACAAAAAAAGCACCGAAAGCGTGATGATCAGCCGGTTGTCGGCGGAACGGCGGCGCGGCATGAGCCATTTGAGCGCAAAGCCGAACGCCCCGCCCAAAAGCAGCACGCCTACGTTTGCCGCAAGCGGCAGGAACACGCTTGCGGCGTTTATTTCGCCGCCCGCCTCCGACGCGGCGACGGAGACCGCCACGCCGTACGCCAGCAGACCTATGATGCTGTCCAAAGCGTCCGCCTGAAGCATCGCGTTTACGAACCCGCCCTTTGCCCCCGTCTGCCTGATCGTGACCATTGTGGAAGCCGAAGACGTGGTACAGCCGATGGCGGCGAGCACGAGCGAGAAGGTGAGCCCGAGCCCGAGCAGGAAATACGCCGACGCGAACACCAGCGCGCCCGCTGCAAGCGATTCGGCGAACGCCGCCGCGACGATACGGAAGCCGCTTTCGCGCAATACTTTAACGCGGAAAAACTCGCCCGTGGAAAACGCGATGAACGCCAGCGCGATATCCGCGAGAAAGCCGGTATCGCGGATGAAGCTCTGCGGTATCACCGCCAGACAGTCCGGTCCGAGCAATATCCCCGCTATAAGATATGCCGTTACGTTCGGCAGTTTTAACACCCGCGTGACGCGCGTTATTAAAAATCCGCAGAACAGCATCGTCGCGAGCGATATAACGGTTATCGCCGCGGGCGATCCTATTCCCATGCGCGTATACAGATCGGGCAATACGATTCCTCCTTTTATTATACTCTTCTAACAAAAAACGACATCCGGCGCGAAGATGAAGCGCCCCCTGTCAAGTAGACAGTGAAAAAAACGAAAAGAATTTGGTGAAAATTCCACCCTGCTGCGCAGCAGGGTGGAATTTTTCACGCGGCGGCGCGATGGTACTCCATCGGCGTCATACATTTCAACCTATG
>JAFSNK010000001.1 GCA_017447445.1 Clostridia bacterium
ACCGGCGTTCTGTCCGCGAAGCGCGGGTATTTCAATTACTACGCGGAGCTCGAAACGGCGGGAAAATGCTACGAATGGGCGCTGAATCATCTTGCGCTCGACGAGATCGGCGTTTACCTGAACGATACAAAGGTCACGGATGATTACGAGAGCCGATTCACAAGTCTATACGATTATATGTCTTCGGAAATCGAAAAGGTGCCGCCCGGGGCAAACGGCGTGATCTTTACCCCGTGGCTTCACGGCAACCGCTGTCCGTTCGAGGATTCAAACGCGGGCGGGATGTTCTTCAATATCAGGATCGACACCGGCAAACGTGATATGATCCGCGCGGTTTTGGAGGGCATATGCTATCACCTGCGCTGGCTTCTGGAAAGTGTTGAGAAAAAGGTCAAAACCTCCGATACGATCCGGTTCGTCGGCGGCGGAGCGCTGTCTCCGGTCATGAGTCAGATCCTGTCGGATATCACCGGACGGACGATCGAAACGGTAAACAACGCGCAGGAGGCCGGAGCTGTCGGGGCTGCTCTTGTAGTGGCGGCGGGTATTAACGGCGAGGACGTGCTTGCATTATCCCGCAGGCTCGTTAAAGCAAACCATACTTACACTCCGGATCCTGACAATAAAGAAGTATATGAGCGCAATTTCAAGGTATTCAAAAACCTCTATAAGTCCAATGCCGCGAATTTCAAACAGTTGAATTCATGACGGGCGGCGGCAAACGCGATTTTTATGATTATTGCAGCGCAAAGCGCTGCAAAAGAATAACTTGCGGATTATAATTTTCAATATCTGTCTTGGCCGGATAAAAATGTGAATATTATGAAAGGCGAAAGATAGTTTTTTTTGCGTAATTTTATTAAGCGCGGGGCTCGAAGGGCGCATAGTGAATGACAGTCCGGGGGACTGTCGGAGCGCGCCGCCGCTCCGCCCGCAGGCGGGCGAGTCCCACCGGGTCCACCAAAAAACCAAAAGCGCCTTTGCGGCGCTTTTAGTTTTTTTGCGTAGTTTTATTAAGCGTGGGGCTCGAAGGGCGCGCAGTGAATGACAGTCCGGGGTTTATAAACCGCCCCGTTATTTTTTTGCCTTTTTTATTACGGTAAGGACGTTTTTTCCGTCTTTGCGGGAATATTCCATAAAGCAGTAGTCCGCCGTTTCCTCGCGGGAGGCGGCGTTGCTCTCTATATCCAGCCCGACCTCGCGGCCGTCCGAAAGCGCTATCCCGACAAGCTCCTCGCAATGCGAAACGCTGAAAAACACGCCGTCGGCGCAGGGCTTGCCCAGCGGCGAGATTTTTATGTTTTCCCCGGCGAACCGCTTTTTAAGGCAGGCGGACCCGAGCGCGAGCAGCATATTGCGCGTATCCTGTGCCGCCGGGCGGCGGATATTTCGTTTTCGGAAAGCGTTTGCGTTATGCGGGCTTCGTTTTGCTCTGTCTCCCGCGCAAGACAGCAGAATATCCTTACCCTGTTCATTTTCCCCTCCGCGGGCGGTTTTCCGCGCCGCGGGAACATTGTTGTGCCCACGCGCTCAAAAAGAAGCGGCAAAAACGCAAAAACCGCACGCGGAATAAGCGTACGGTTTTCGGCAAAAAAGTCAGTCCTTCATCGCCGCCAGGCTGAGATGCGACGCGTTCTTGCGCGATTCGGCGTTGTCGGTGGGAGTATAGGTCGGCACGACGGAGGCGACGGCGCTGCGTATCTTTTCGTTATCGCAGGTGTCGCAGGCGTCCTTCAGCACGCGCAGCTTTTCTTCCAGCTCCTCGGGAGTAACGCGGGCGTCGTGGTCGATGAATATTTTCTGATTGTCGGTCTTTTCAAGCCCCTCGGTCTTGATAAGCAGCTCCTCGTAAAGCTTTTCGCCCGGGCGGAGCCCGACTTCGATAATGTCGATATCCTTATACGGCTTGAAACCCGAAAGGGTGACAAGACTTTCCGCGAGGTCGAGTATCTTGACCGGCTCGCCCATATCCAGCACGAATATCTCGCTGTCGGCGGCGATCGTTTCGGTCTCCAGCACCAGACTTACCGCTTCCGGTATGGTCATAAAATAGCGGACTATGCGCTTGTCGGTGAGCGTGACGGGGCCGCCGGAGGCGATCTGCTCCTTGAACAGCGGTATCACCGAGCCGTTGGAGCCCAGCACGTTGCCGAACCGGACCGCGGCATAATCGGTCTGCGATTCGAATTTGCTTAAAATTATCATCTCGCACAGACGCTTCGTCGCGCCCATCACGTTGGTCGGATTCACCGCCTTGTCGGTGGAGATGAGCACCATTTTCTTCGCGCCGTGCTTTTCGGCGGCGTTCGCCACGTTATAGGTGCCGAAAACGTTGTTAAGCACCGCTTCGCGGCAGGCGTCCTCTATAAGCGGAACGTGCTTGTGCGCCGCGGCGTGGAAAACTATGTCCGGCTTGAAGCGGGCGAACAGCGCGTCGACCGCCTTTTCGTCGCACATCGTGCCGATGACCGCGTTGAGCTTCAGCCCGCCGCCGTATCTGCGGCGAAGCTCCTGCTGTATCGTATAGGTCGTGTTTTCGTAAACGTCGAACATCACAAGCCGGTCGGGCCCCGCGGAGGCGATCTGGCGGCAAAGCTCGCTGCCTATGCTGCCGCCCGCGCCGGTAACGAGCACGCATTTCCCGCGCACGGTGGAGCTGAATTTGCTTAGATCGAGCCGCACTACGTCCCTGCCGAGCAGGTCTTCTATGCGGACGTCGCGCATGGCGAGCGCGTCGTCGCTGCGGCGGTTCATCTGATATTCGTATATGCGGACCTTGCAGCCGAGATTGGTGTAGTATTTAACTATTTCGCCCCTGCGCGCGAGGTCGAGCGAGGGGATGGCGATAATTACCGTTTTTACGTCGAGCGATTCGAGCAGCTTTTCGTCGGCGTCCTTTTCGGAATAGATCTTTATCCCGTTTATGCGCTTGCCTATCTTTTCGCTGTCGCTGTCGACGAACGCCGCGACTTTGTAAGGGCTCTTCGGCCGGCGGAGCTCCATTTCCAAAATCATGCCCGCTTCGCCCGCGCCGAACACCAAAACGTTCGTTTTATCCGATCTTTCGGCGGGGGAATTGCTCCCGCGGCCGATAACGAGCTGATAGAAGAAACGGCTGGCGAGCACCAGCAGCTCGGTAAGCGCGAAGGCGGCGATGGGCACTATGTAGCCGCTGTATTTGAAATTGGTGACCTTTATCGCGTTTTCGGCGGCGATTATCCTGTCCGCAAGCATATAAAGGGCGAACACGACCGCGTCCACCGCGATGAATTTAACGTAATCGCGCGCGCCGGCATAACGCCATACGGAGGTATAGCGGAACAGCGCGAAGCGAAGCACCGCCGCTGTCGCAAGCAGCATCGCCAGATGCGCCAGGAAATTGCCGCCCGTGGCGAAGCTCTTCGCCTCCGCGATGGTGCAGACGGCGAGCGAGAACGCGGTTATTATGAGGTCGAGAAAAAACAGCACGTATTTGCGTACGCTAAGGTTCTTAATGTTTTTCATATCCTTCTCCGAAACAGCGTGTTTAGCTTAAAACGCGGATCATTTCTCGCGCATGAGCTTTTTGAGCTCGTCCATAAAATCGCCGATATCGGAGAAACGGCGGTAGACCGAAGCGAAGCGCACGTAGGCGACCTCGTCCAACTTTTTCAGGCGCTCCATCACCATTTCGCCGATCTGGTTGGAGGGCACCTCGTTCGCCAGCGAATTCTGCAGGGCGGATTCGACCTCGTCCACGAGCTGGTTCATTTCCGAAAGCGAAACGCGGCGTTTGTCGCAGGCGCGTATAACGCTTTTAAGCAGTTTGCTGCGGTCGAACGTCTCGCGCGAGAGGTCTTTTTTGATAACTATAAGCGGGAGCATCTCTATCGTTTCGTAGGTGGTGAAGCGCTTTCTGCATTCAAGGCATTCGCGCCTGCGGCGAATGGAATTTCCGTCGGCGGAGGGGCGCGAATCTATGACTTTGCTTTCAAGATGTCCGCAGGAGGGGCATTTCATTTGTTTCACACTCCGTTCGTATTGTTTATAATTCGTATTGTTTATAAGTAATATTGAATGATCGGCACACTTAATCAATCTATATTAGCACACAAATTCGCAAAAGTAAATAGTTTTTGCGCAATTTTATCTCTCCGCAAACCGCGGAAATACAAATAAAATCCGTTTTTTCCGCGGCCCCCCGCGGAAAAAACGAAATTAAGTTACATACTATCGGAAGAAAACGCCAAAGGCGTTTTCAACAATAACTTTTCACTATTCGCTTTTCACTATTCACTATTGCGCGCACGGCAATTTTCCGGCTTTTCTATTGCATTATCCGAAAAAGTGTGGTAATATACAAGCGAAGTATTGTTTACTTACGGAACAACGAGGGAATATATATGGATTACGACGTTATAATCATCGGCGCGGGGCCGGGCGGGATATTCACCGCCTACGAGCTTACGCGGCTCGACCCGGATATAAACGTGGGCGTTTTCGAACTCGGGCACGAGCTGCACGCCCGCAAATGCCCCATCGACGGAGACAGGGTGAAGACCTGCGTGAAATGCGGGACCTGCGCGATAATGAGCGGGTTCGGCGGCGCCGGCGCTTTTTCGGACGGGAAATACAACATCACCAACCAGTTCGGCGGCACGCTTTACGAATACGTCGGCAAGCGGCAGGCGCTGGAGCTTATGCGCTACGTCGACGGCATAAACCTTTCCCACGGGGGAGAGGGCACGCGGCTTTATTCCACCGCAAACACCGCGCTTAAGAAAAAGTGCCTGGAAAACAAACTGCACCTGCTCGACGCGCAGGTGCGCCACCTCGGCACCGACATAAACTACGTCGTGCTGGGGAATCTTTACGACGAGCTTAAAAACAAGGTCCGCTTTCACTTCGACACCGCGATAACCGAGGTGAACAAGACCGAAGGCGGCTTTGCCGTCCGCGCGGGCGAAAAGGAATATACCTGCCGCGAATGCGTTATCTCCGTCGGGCGAAGCGGCAGCAAATGGATGGAGGGCGTCTGCTCGCATCTGGGCATAACCACCCATTCCAACCGCGTGGATATCGGCGTGCGCGTGGAGCTTCCGGCGGAGGTGTTCTCCCACATCACCGACGAGCTTTACGAAAGCAAGATAGTATACCGCACCGAGAAGTTCGAAGACCTTGTGCGGACCTTCTGTATGAACCCGCACGGCGTGGTGGTGAACGAGAACACGAACGGCATTATAACCGTTAACGGCCACAGCTACGAGGACGCCTCCAAGCATACCGAAAACACGAATTTCGCCCTGCTTGTGAGCAAGCATTTTTCCGAACCGTTCAAGGACAGCAACGGCTACGGCGAAAGCATCGCGCGGCTTTCGAATATGCTCGGCGGCGGCGTTATGGTGCAGCGCTTCGGCGACCTTGTGCGCGGGCGGCGCAGCACGGTGAACCGCATTGCGGAAAACTACGTTACCCCCACCCTGGCGGCGACTCCCGGCGACCTCAGTCTGGTCATACCCAAGCGCATACTCGACGGGATAATCGAAATGATCTACGCGCTGGACAAGATCGCCCCCGGCACCGCGAACGACGATACCCTGCTTTACGGCGTGGAAGTAAAGTTTTATAATATGGAAGTGGAGCTGGATCCCGACCTGCAGACGAGCTGCAAAGGGCTTTACGCCATCGGCGACTGCTCCGGAGTCACCCATTCGCTTTCGCACGCTTCCGCCAGCGGCATACACGTCGCGCGGAAGATCGCTTCCCAAAACGCAAGATCCTGAAGAAAACGCCGAAAGCGTTTTCAACCGCAAACCCTTATATCGGTTATTGGTGGTGTTGTTATGTCTGTGCTCGAACGGTTCCTTAAATACGTTTCCTACGGGACGAATTCCGACGAGGATTCGGAGACCTGTCCTTCGACGCCGGGCCAGCTTGCGCTCGGGCGGGAGCTTGCGCGAGAACTGCGCGAGCTCGGAGTCGAGGGCGCGCATCTGGACGAATACGGCTACGTCTACGGCTTCATCCCCGCCACCGAAGGGCACGAAAACGACCCGACGGTGGGGTTTATCGCGCATATGGACACCTCGCCCGCCGTGCGCGGGGACGGGGTGCGCCCGCATATCGTACACTACAACGGCGGCGATATCGCGCTGAACGAAGACGCGGTTCTTTCGCCGCGGGAATACCCGGCGCTCAACGATCATATCGGCGATATGCTGGTGGTCACCGACGGGACTACGCTGCTGGGCGCGGACGACAAAGCCGGCATAGCGGAGATATTCACCGCCTGCGAATATCTGGCGGAGCACCCGGAGATATCGCACGGGGCGATCTCGGTCTGCGTTACCCCCGACGAGGAGATAGGCCGCGGCGCGGACAGGTTCGACCTGGAAAAATTCGGCGCCGACTGGGCTTATACCATAGACGGCGGCGAGCTCGGCGAGATAGAATACGAATGTTTCAACGCCGCTTCGGCGGATATAACCGTGCACGGGCTGAACATCCACCCCGGCGACGCGAAGAACAAAATGAAAAATGCCGCCCTGCTGGCGACGGAGTTCGCTTCGCTGCTGCCCCCGGCGGAAACGCCGGCGCATACCGAGGGATACGAGGGGTTCTTCCACCTCTGCTCGGTTTCCGGCGACGAAACGGAAGCAAAGCTTAAATACATAGTGCGCGACCACGACCGCGAAAAGTTCGAAAACCGCAAACAGCTCCTGCGGAACACCGCCGCTTATCTGAACGGCGTCTACGGAGAGGGGACTTTCGAAGTCGCCCTGCGCGACAGCTATTATAATATGAAAGAAAAAATACTGCCGCATATGTTTATAGTGGAAAACGCGCGTGAGGCGATGCGCCGCTGCGGCGTTTCCCCGCGCGACGTGGCGATACGCGGCGGCACCGACGGGGCGCGGCTCTCCTACGAGGGGCTCCCCTGCCCGAACCTTTCCACCGGCGGCGCGAATTATCACAGCATACACGAATACGTTTCGGTCTCCGCCATGGAAACGATGGTGCGCGTTATTGTGGAACTGATGCAGTAAAAACGAAAAACAAAATATTTTTACCTTTCAGGAGGCACAAAATGAAAAAACTTCTTACCGTTGCGGTGATCGTCGCCATGCTGTTCACGCTTGCGTCGGTTTCCGCGTCCGCCGAAGGGACCACCTTCTGGCTCACTCAGTACGACCAAAGCGACGTTGAAGGCGCGGGCGTCGTATTCACCGAAACCGACGCCGCCGGCCAGTGGTGGCACCACTTCGCGTTCGCGCCCATAAAGGGCACCAAGGACGCGTACGAGATAGTTGCGATATCCAACGCGAGCCAGGGCACCGCGGAACCCATCGCGATCCCCGAAGGCGGTTTTGTTTACGCCTGCAACATGGGCAACAACTGGCCGCAGCTCGTCGCCGACAACAACGTTAAGGGCGACGGCGCCACCGGGCTCTGGTACGACGATCCGCAGCACGTCAACGCTCCCAACTACATCAGCGAAGGCATCAATAATATGTGGGGCGAAGTCGCGGCGTGGTCCATCGGCAGCCAGTTCGTGATCCGCGGGCTCGACCTCGAAAACTTCACCGTTCCCACCTCCACCCCGGATAAGCAGTGGTACGAACCGGGCTACGTCTGCACCGCCACCTTCGAAGTGTACGACGGCTCCAACGCCACCCCTGCGGACAATCCCGCCGGCGGCGAAAGCAAGGATGAACCCGAGGATAGCAAACCCGAGGATAGCAAACCCGAGGAGAGCAAACCCGAGGAAAGCAAGCCCGAAGAGAGCAAGCCCGCCGAGGAGAGCAAGACCGTTATAGCTCCCGAATCCACCGCGGACGACGGCAGCGCCGCCGCCCGGACTTCCGAACCCGCTTCTTCCGCCCCGGCTTCCTCCGGCTCCAACACCTGGCTCTGGATCGTTATCGCCTGCGCGGCTGTCGCGGTGATAGCGGTCGCCGGCGCGCTGATCGCAAAGAAGAAAAAGAAATAAGCAAATAACCTGACAATCATGCAAAAAAGCCCGCCGAAGCGGGCTTTTTTGTGTGTTCTATTTCTTTTCGTGGTATTCCTTTTCGGTATTCACGTTCCAGACGGCGGATTTGTCGCCGCCGCCCGCGGCTATGGAGCGCACGGCTTCCATCGCGGTGAGCATCGAATGGTCCATGTTGTTGTATCTGTGCTGGCCGTTCCTGCCGACGCAATACAGGTTTTCGTACTTGTCCAGATATTCGCGTACGCAGTCGAAATCCTTATAAACGCCGAAGTAGGCGGGATACGCCTTCTTCACGCGGATGCGCGCCGTATCCAGCACGTCCGCCGCGTCGATAATGCCGATATGCTCCAGCTCCTTCACGGCGAAATCGCAGAACTCCTTATCCGGCGTGTTCCACATATCGTCGCCCTCGGCGCAGAAGTATTCCAGCCCGATCCACACGGTGTCCCGCGGCTTTTCGACCATATAGGGCGACCAGTTGTTGAATATCTGCAGCCGTCCCATCTTCACGTCGCGCTCCTGGATATATATCCAGCAGTCGGGAACAAGATCGCCCAGAGTTTTTCTGGCGGTCTCGTTTTTTATTTTTAATTTGTTCACCAGCACGCCCACCGTCATAAAATCGCGGTAGGGCAGGCCTTTCGCGGTCTCGGCGGCTTTCCGCGGCACCTCGTCGCCCTTCATCCCGGCGACAAGGTCTTTTATCGGCATGGAGGATATATAATAATCGCCGGTGTATTTCACGTCTTCTCCGCCGTGTTCCGCCACAACTCCGGTTATCCTGCCGTTTTCGGTAATAATATCGCGCACGCGGGTGTTCAGGTGTATCTCGCCGCCCAGTTTTTCGATTTCCGCCGCCAGCGTTTCCCAAAGCTGACCGGGGCCCTTTTTGGGGTAGATGAACTGCTCTATAAGCGAGGTCTCGACGTTCTTCTGCCCTATATCCTTTTTGCGCCGGAACGGTTTTTTTATCATTTCCGCCACCGCCTTGCGCAGCGAAAGCCCTTTTACGCGCTGCGCGCCCCAGTCGGCGGAGATCTCTTTGGGGCTGATGCCCCATACTTTGGCGGTGTAGTCCTCGAAGAACATTTCGTAAAGCGGGCGCCCGAAGCGGTTGATATAGAAGTTTTCCAGCGAATCCTCCGGCTTTTTGAAGACCATCGCCTTCATATATCCGAATCCCGCCTTCATCGTGTTCTTAAAGCCCATGTTTTTAAGCGTGGATCCGCTTAACGAGATCGGGTAATCGAAGAAATGTTTAAGGAAGTATATGCGCGATACCCTGTCTCGCACGAGCATAACGCGGTCGTCGCTTTCCGGGTCGGGCCCGCCCTCCGAAAGCGGCTTTTCCCTGCCCAGGAGCTTGTCGTCGAAAGCGGGAGCGCCCTGCACCGGCATAAGCGCGCGCCAGAAATCCATAACCTCGTCGTTTTTGGAAAAGAACCTGTGCCCGCCTATGTCCATGCGGTTGCCGCGCACGTTCACCGTGCGGGAAATTCCGCCGAAGGCGTCGCTTTCTTCAAGTATAACGGGCTTGTATCCCGTCTCGGTAAGCAGCTTATAGGCGGCGGTGAGCCCCGCGGGCCCCGCGCCGATGATTATAACGCGTTCGTCCATTTTATTCTCCTTTGTAAACAAGGACTTTTCTTCCCACGTAATTCCAGATCATAACTATCCCCGCCACGACGGCGCGCACCACGAGAGAGCCGAACCCCTCGTAGACGTTGAACATCCAGCAGCCGAGCTGCACCCCGCCCACCGTGAGCAGGTATCCGATGAACCCCACCAGCGCGAACAGCAGAAAAGCTTTTACGTTCCTGCCGCGCTCCTTCTGCTTTTCGGTGGTGAACACGAACCATATGGATATAAGGTAGTTCACGGTTATGCCCACTATAAAGCCCAGCGAGGTCGCCAGCGCGAGCCGCCAGTCGAGCTCTATGCCCAGAACGTTCGCTCTGCCCATATAGGGCAGTATCTTTTCGTTGAAGAGCCACAAAGTCGCCGTGTCGAAAACGAATGCCGCGCCGCCCGCCACGCAATAGCGCAGCAGCTCTTTTATAAGCTGCTTTTTGTCCTGCTTCGGTTTTTCGGCGGGGCTTTCTTCATTATTATATATCTGTTCGCCGTTCGGCTTTTCGCCGTCCATTTTCTTTCCTCCGGTAGATCGTTTGCCGCCGCAGCGGCAAATAATAGGATACACCATTTTTTGTATTTTGTCAATACGGGTTTACATAACGCAAAAAGCGGTTTCCGGGCGCGAACAAACGTTTCTTTTTCCGCTTCGGAAGGGGCTGGAAACGCTTTTTCGGACACCATATGTTGGGGCTTTGAGGGGGAGAGGGCACAAAAAATTTTTTCAACTGCCGATTAAACAAAAATTATGCCGGATTTTTGTGCAAAATGTCAAAAAAATCATCATAAAAATTGAACAAATAAGAAAAAATGTGTAATTCCCGTTGACTTTGCCGTTTTATTATTGTATAATAAGGCAACACAATAGTCGCAGTGTGCGGTTTTGTGCCGTTCGGGCGGAAAAGGCAGAGCGCGCAAGCGTACGGGGCTGTCTTTTCGGCCATAAATAAGCACCCTCCGCCACACCAAAGACAAAGGCAAAATCAAAAAAAATAAAAAAGGAGACCAAAATGAAGAGAACACTTTCAGTCGTTCTTTCCGTACTGATGATCCTCTCTTGCTGCTCGGCGCTTTTCGCCGTGTTTGCGGAAGGCCCTCAGTCCGGAACTTACCCGATCCTCTCGGCTCTCGGATACGGTGAAGACGATATCACCATCCTCGCCGGCAAGATCGAAGGTAAGGAAAGCACCACTGTCGTCGAGCGTTCCGCCTATACGCACGCCTCGGATTATCTGCCGGGCGACGCGAACGGCAACAAGAAGATCGACGCACAGGACTACGCAATGATCAAACGCCACTATCTGAAGACCTACACTCTGGCGGAAGATCAGTTCCAGCGTTCCGACATCAACCTTAACGGCAAGATCGATGCTGCGGAATACGCGATGGTAAAACGCCACTACCTCGGTAACTACAAACTCCCCGAGTCTGTAGAGATCGCAGAGCCCGGCAAGACCTATGACGACTATGTATTCATAGTTGTCGGCGCAGACAACAAAGTCATTTCCGTCGACGCTTCCGAAAACTCCAAAGGCGAAACCGCCATCCCCGAAGGCGGCTATATCATCGGCTTCAATAAGAAGCTTGTTTCCGGCGATGCCGCCAAGTACGACATCTCCGCGATCAAAGAAGGCACCGAGCTGAAGCTCGAAGGCGTTACCGTGGAAGAAGTCGCGGCTCTCACCGCGCCGAAAGCCCTCGAAAACGCTTCGTTCAGCGTCGTTACCGGTGAAATTCTTGTTGATCTGCCTGCCGAAGCGATAGCAATCGACTTCGTCGGTTATGAGCATGCGGCGGCTACCTCCCTTGTCGCAGGCGACGGCCAGACGATAGGCGAGATCACCGCGCGCGGCAACAAGACCAACGGCGTTCAGAAAGACATGAACTACGCGTACAACATACTTGTCAACAAAGACAACGTTGTTATCGCTACCGACTACAAGATCGGTGTTGCATGTCCGTTCCAGGCGCTTCCCGAAGGCGCGTACATAATTTCGTACAACTGCAACAAAGCGGGTTACGAAGTAATGGCCGATATCAAGGTCGGCGACATCATAACCCTCTATAACGTTGATCCTGCCGAAGCCCGGACCATTCAGGGCAGCAGAGCTCTTACTCAGGCAGGCTTCACCTATGCACCCGCTCCTCAGCCCGACGTTTACGAACTTGAGATAGACGTTGATGAAGATCCCGTCCTTACCGACGGCGTTACCGGATTCGAAGGCGGATGGGGCGACGTAGGCACCTCCAAAGTACATCTTGCTCAGAACGCAGAGTGCACCGAAAAAGCGATGAGCGTCAGCCTCATCAAGAAGTTCGATGCGGTCAAAGTCGTCAGGAGCATTACCCTCGATCTCTATCACGACGCAAACGTGATGATCGGTTATCCCGAAGGCAAAGCCGTAGTTTACGCTTCCGCCGACGGCACCGCATACGATCTGGTCGGCGAATACGAACTCGCGGCTGCCGAACTCGAACTCGGCAAGCACGGGACCGTTTCCACCAAACTGGATCTCGGCTCCGTAACCGCGAAAGCAGTTAAGGTAGTCCTCTACGTGGGCAGCAGCACCGAAGTCCTCGGTGAAAATCCCGCGGGCGGCAAGGTATTCTGGGAGTTCATCTCTATTGCCGAATTCGCCGTTGAAGCGGACGAAGGCATAGACCTCCTCGTTTCCCACCTTAACCTCTTTAACTGGACCACGTTCGAAGCGATGCTTATCATAAAGACGGATACCATCTCCACCGTCATGGACATCCCGAACAGTTCCTATTTCGACGCAGCCAAAAACATTATGTACGTTGTTGAACTTCAGGACGGCAAGTACATCGCCACCAAGTTCGTCAACGATGAATCGATGAAAACCACCGAAGCTCCCGCAAACGGCTTCCTGCTCTTCCTCAACCCGGCAAACGCCGGTTACGAGCTTGGCAAAGACGGCGCACTCCTCAACGCGGAGCTGGTGATCATGGACTTCACGCTTGAGGGAACGCTTGTTATAGATACAAACGCCAATCCCGAAAAGGCGCGTCACATCCTGGTCGTCAAGGGCGAAGAGCCCGCCGAGATACCCGAAAACCTTTTCTGGCTCACTCATTACGAAAATGACGAAGTCGAAGGCGCCGGCGTTGTCTTCCAGCGCGATTTCGGCAAAGCATGGTGGGGCGTTTACGCGTTCAAACCGATAGAAGGCGTTGAAAACGGCTTTGAACTCGCTGCCATTGCTCCTTCGGGCGCAACCGCCACCACGCTTACCTGTCCCGAGGGCGGCTTTGTATATGCCATCAACACCGGCAACAACTGGCCAAAACTCATCGCCGACAACAACGTTACAGGCGACGGCTCGACCGGTCTCTGGTACGACGATGCAGAACATATGAGCATGCCAAACTACGTCTCCGCAGGCGTTTCCGCCATGTGGGAAAAGATTGCAGCCTGGAAAGTCGGCGACAAATTCATAATCTCCGGCGTCGACCTTGCAGACAAAAAGGTTCCGACTTCCACTCCCGATAAGCAGTGGTACGAGGAAAGCTACGTCTGCACCGCGACAATCGATGCATACGCTCCCGGTCCCGAACTCACCACCATCATCGGCGCCAAGTTCACCGCCGCGGACGCTGAAAACGCTCCCGCTAAGGTACACATACTCGGCACTGCCGACGGCGAGAACTACTTCGACCTCAACGCCGGCAACACCGTTGGGGTTACCGAAGGCGTCGCCAACCTCGACTTCAGCACCAGAGCCAGGTTAATCGTAACTGCTCTTAAAGCTGTCGACGAAGAAGGCAAAGAGATCGAAGGCACCTTCGAACTCACCAAGACCGAAGAAGAAGGCGTTTGCCCCGAAGGCCCGTATCCGCTTGCCGGACTTAACGAATCGGGCTACGGCAACGTTGTGATCAAAGCCGCGGACGTTCCGGACGGTATCGATATAAACGATAACGCCCTTATAAAGAGCGGCCCCGAAGGCGACAAGATACTCGATCTCACAAAATGCCAGGAGATCATAGCCGAAGAAGTTGAAGACGGCGTTTACATGATCCTGTGGAACGACCTCAACGACTGGCAGGCTAAGAAACACGTCAACACCCCCGAAGGGATCCGCAAGATCGATTTCAAAGACGGCATAGTTAAACTTGCCGAAAACCAGATAATCCTCGCCATAATGAGCTCCGGCAGCTACGGCACCGCCAACGACGGCATCTACTCCACCACCAAATGGATCGCGCGCGGACTTAAAGCCGGCGACTTGATCAGCTTTGCCGCCACCGAAGGCGGAGAGGTGTTCAGCTTTGCCATCGGCGAACCGTACGTCGAAGAACACTCTCTCTTCGAAGATGAGAAGTGGGCAGGCGAATGGATCACGACCGTTCCCGGTGAAAACGCCGGTTACCAGAACGCCGGATCCACTCCCGCGGAAGATTCCGACGAAAAAGATCGCCTCCTTTATGATTATAAGTATTTCATAGAAGACGGCGTACTTTACGTAGGCGCTAAGTTCAACCAGCCTCTCACCAAGGGCACCGGCAACGGCAACAGCTCCTTCTTCAGAGTC
>JAFSNK010000013.1 GCA_017447445.1 Clostridia bacterium
CCGCCATGAAAGAGACCTGATTTGTCTGTCAAATCAGGTCTCTTTCAGTTATATTCGCCTGCGGCGAGTTATATTGGGCTTCGCCCAGTTATATTCGCTTCGCGAGTGATATTGCGCTACGCGCAGGTTGAATATAGCAAGGCGAATATAATATAACTGCCTCACAGAGGCAATATAACTGATCCGCAGGATCAATATAACTGCCGTCAAAGACGGCAATATAACTTGAAATAATACAAGTCTTATGCTATACTTTTATAAAAACCATGAAAGAAAAGAGCGAAAGAATGTAATAGAATCTCGGCAAATCCGGACTTACGGAGGAAGATATGATCATTAGAAGGTTTTTGCAAACTGATTCAAAAGAGGTGTCTGATTTAATTATCAAGACGCTTAGAGAAGTAAATATCAAAGATTATCCTAAAGAATATATTGAAAACGAAGTTCAAAGATTGCAACCGAACAAAATCCTGAAGCGAGCAGAATGGACTCATTTTTACGTTGCGTGCGATGAGAACAAGATCGTGGGCTGTGGAGCCATAGGCCCTTACTGGGATAAAGTGGATGAAAGCAGTTTATTTACCATCTTCGTTTTACCCGATTATCAGGGTCAAGGAATCGGAAGAAAGATAATTGAAACCTTGGAAAAAGACGAATACTTCCTGCGCGCGAAAAGAATTGAAATACCCGCCTCTATCACCGCAACTCCATTTTATATAAAAATGGGATACACATACAAAAACGGAATCAGCGTACCGGATGAAGAAGGTCTTTTACGATTAGAAAAGCATAGATAAAAACAAATCCCGTTTTGTCGGGATATAACTCGCGTACAAATATCTATTCTTATGTGGAAGGAGCGTTATATATGTCAACGATATGCGGAGCGAACTGCGGCGAGTGCGGTTTTAAGGACAAATGCCGCGGCTGCGCGCAGACCTGCGGCAGGCCGTTCGGCGGTGCGTGCGTCGCCGCGGAATACATAAAAGCAGGCGGCAGGGAGGAATACGCCGGTTTTAAGCAAAAACTGCTTGCCGAGATAAACGAACTGCTTTGCGCAAACGGCATCCCGCGGGCGGAAGCGCTTTACGAGCTGGCGGGCTTTTACGTTAACCTTGCCTATCCGCTTCCGAGCGGCGAAGAAGTTAAACTGCTCGACGACAAAAAAATCTACCTCGGCGCGCAGATCGAATCCGCGGGCGCGGGCGATTTTTGCTTCGGCGTGATTGCGGACACGACTTTTATATTAGTTTGCAGCTACGGCGCGAACGGCTCCGAACCGGAACTGCTGTTATACAAAAAGAGGTAGGGAAACGATGCATTTCGGTTTTTCCTACGTCGGTTTGGTTTTTCTTGTTATGCTGTTCGTCCCCAACTTTTTCTGGACGAAAAACAAGCCGAAGGACTACGAAGAGGATGCGAAGAACGAGAGCAGGATCCTGCTGGCGCTTGAACGCGCTGGCGAAGCCGCGGTTTCGGTGCTCGTGCTTGTCTTTTCGGATTTTAACGTGCAGGGGTTTGATTTGCGGCTGCTGTGGCTGGCAGCCGCGTTCGCGCTTATGGCGCTGTACGAGGCGTTCTGGATCCGGTATTTCCGCAGCGAGCGGACGATGCGCGTTTTTTACGCTTCGCTGCTCGGGATCCCCGTTGCCGGGGCGACTCTGCCGGTAGCCGCCGTTCTGCTTATCGCCGTATACGGAAAAAATCCCTTCCTTTTCGCCGCGGGCGTCGTGCTCGGGACAGGGCATATCGGCATCCACCTCGCTCACAAAAAAGAAGCGGGCGAAAAACGTTAAAAAAAGCAGTGTTTTTCGCACTGCTTTTATTTTTGTTCGGTTTTGTTCGGAAAACTACGCCGTTTTGAACCCCGCGGCGTTCAGCGCCTTTTCCGCGGCGGCGTTGTCCGCCACGCGAAGTACCAGATCCGCCCTGCCGGGGGTGGCGGAAATGAACGCGTAGAGGTATTCTATGTTTATTTCCTCGCCGTCGAGCACCGCAAGCGCGCGCGACATTTCGCCCGGCCTGTCGTTAAGCTCCACCGCTATGACCTCCGTCGTTTTCACTATCACTCCGTTTTGCGAAAGTACCGAATACGCTTTGTCGGTGTCGTTCACGATAACGCGCAGTATGCCGAAATCCTTCGTGTCGGCGATGGAAAGCGCGCGCAGGTCGATCCCGTTGTCGGCAAGCAGCTTCGTCACTTCCGCCAGCTTGCCCTGCTGATTCTCCACAAATGCCGTTATCTGCCGAATAGCCATTGATTTGCCTCCTTTTAATCGTGCAGCTTGCGTTTGTCGATAACGCGCACCGCCTTGCCCTCGCTGCGCTCGATGGATCTCGGCGCGACGAGATGTACCGTGGGATTTATGCCGAGAATGGTCTTTATCGCGTTTGCAAGCTTCTTTTCCATGGCGGTAACACCGCTTACGGTATCCGAGAACTGCTCCGGCAGGAGCTCCACGAACACGTCGAGCGTGTCGCTGTTGTTCACGCGGTCGACTTCGATGCGGTAATTCGGAGCGTAGCCCTCGTTAAGAAGCACCGTTTCGATCTGCGACGGGAACACGTTCACGCCGCGTATAATAAGCATATCGTCGCTGCGCCCCATCGGTTTGGACATGCGGATGTGCGTACGCCCGCAGGCGCATTTCTCCCGGGTAAGAACGCATATATCGCGCGTGCGGTAGCGTATAAGCGGAAAAGCTTCCTTGTCCAGGGAGGTGAACACCAGCTCGCCCTTGCTGCCTTCGGGAAGGACCTCTCCGGTCTCCGGATCGATCACTTCGGCATAGAAATGGTCCTCGTTTATATGCATGCCGTGCTGTTCCGAGCATTCAAAAGCCACGCCCGGACCGGAAGTTTCGGTCAGCCCGTAGATATCGTATGCCTTTATCCCCAGCGATGCCTGTATGTCGCGGCGCATTTCCTCCGTCCAGGGCTCCGCGCCGAATATGCCGGCTTTAAGGAAGTTGTCCTCCGGCTTGTAGCCGCGATCCTTAAGCGATTCGCCTATGTACGCGGCGTAGGAGGGGGTGCAGCAAAGTATGGTCGCCTTAAGGTCCATCATAAACTGTATCTGCCTGTCGGTGTTGCCGCTGGACATGGGCAGCGTGAGCGACCCGACCTTGTGCGAACCGCCGTTCAGCCCGGGACCGCCGGTAAACAGCCCGTAGCCGTAGCATACCTGCACCACGTCTTCTTTTGTGCCGCCGACTGCGACAATCGCCCTTGCACAGCATTCTTCCCAAAGGTCAACGTCGTGTTGGGTGTAGTAGGCGATAACGCGTTTGCCGGTCGTTCCGGAGGTGGACTGTATGCGCACACAGTCCGCAAGCGGAACAGCAAGCATACCGTAGGGATAGGTCTCGCGCAGATCGCTCTTCGAAAGAAACGGCAGCTTCCGGATATCTTCAAGACATTTTATGTCTTCGGGCTTAACGCCCTTTGCGTCCATAAGCGCGCGATAATAGGGAACGTGCTCGTAGACGTGCCTAATCTGTTTTTGCAGCTTCCGTTCCTGAAGTTTTTTTATTTCGGAGACCGGCATCGTTTCGATCTCTTCCTGGTAATAGCGCTGTTTCACAGGCGCACCTCCTTGTTTCGTTGCTTTAATGATCCGTTTTTAAGCGTTGAAGCCCAGCTCGAACGCTTTTTTGTTCATTTCCGCGAATTTCGGCGCCACGGTGTTTTCTATTGCGGCGATCCATTTTTCGTAAGGTATGTCGAAATACTTCGCCAGCCGCGCCATAAGCACGATATTCACCGATTTCGCGCTGCCGGCTTTTAACGCTATGGAAAGCGCGTCGATCGCGTCCACGTTCACGCCTTTGGCTTTTAATTCCTCAAGTATGCCGGAGGGATATTCCGCGCTGCCGATTATTACGGGCATCGGGTCGATCTCCTGCGTGTTCACTATCATCCTGCCGTCGGCTTTAAGGCATTCCGCCCAGCGCGCGGCTTCCAGCTTTTCGAAAGAGATAATATAATCCGCCTCGCCCGCGGTGACGAGAGGGGAATAGACCTTTTCGCCGAACCGGACGTAGGTGACCACGCTGCCGCCGCGCTGGCTCATCCCGTGGACCTCCGAAACCTTAACGTCGTATCCTTCGTCCACCAGGAGCCGCCCGAGCAGCTTGGAAGCCAGCAGGCTACCCTGGCCTCCGACTCCGACTATCATAATGTTAACGGTTTTCATTTCAGCCCTCCCTGCCTATCGCGCCGAAGGCGCAAAGCTGTTCGCATACCTCGCAGCCGACGCACAGCGTGGCGTCTATGCGCGCCTTGCCGTTCTTCATGGATATCGCCGGGCATCCCAGCCCCATACAGCGCTTGCAGGAACGGCATTTTTCCGTGTCGACTTTAAGCGGAGGCGCGGTTTTAACGTATTTCAGCAGCACGCAGGGCCTGCGCGAGATTATCACGCTCGGCTCCTCCGCGGCAAGCTCTTCTTTAAGCGCCTGCTCGCATTGCTTCAGGTCGTAGGGGTCTACAACGCGCACGCGGTTTATCCCCACCGCCCTGCAAAGCGATTCAAGGTCCACCTTGCCCGCCGGATCGCCTTTTATGTTGTATCCTGTGGTGGGGTTCTGCTGGTGCCCCGTCATTCCGGTAATGGAGTTGTCGAGTATTATTACGGTGGAGTTCGAACCGTTGTAGGCGACGTTTATAAGCCCGGTCACGCCGGAATGTATAAACGTGGAATCGCCTATAACTGCAACCGTCTTTTTGCTTTGCTCTTCGCCGGAGCCCAGAAGGAACCCGTGTATGCCGGAGACCGAAGCCCCCATACACAGCGTGGAATCCACGGCGTTCAGCGGCGGCTGCGCGCCGAGCGTATAGCAGCCGATGTCGCCCAGCACGGTTATTTTGTTTTTCGCCAGAGTGTAATAAATACCTCTGTGCGGGCAGCCGGGGCACATCATCGGCGGGCGCGCCGGGGCGGCGGAATCGGCTTTCACAGTCGGCTTCGGCTCCATACCGAACGCCTCCGCGATGCTCTGCTGCGAATATTCGCCTATGGGCGAAAACGTTTCCTTGCCCACCGGGTCGAGCCCTATGCTCCGGCAGAAGTTCTCTATCACCGGGTCGAGCTCTTCTATAACGTAAAGCTTCTTCACGCTTGCGGCGAAACCGGCGATCAACTTTTCCGGAAGCGGGTTGGGCATACCGATCTTAAGCACGCTCACGCTTTCGCCGAACACTTCCTTAACGTACTGATACGCCGTTCCGGAGGTGATTATGCCTATTTCGTCCCCGCCGCGTTCTATCCTGTTGAAAGGGCAGGTTTCGGCGTATACGGCAAGCGCCTCGGTGCGCGCCTCCACCACAGGGTGGCGCTTCTTCGCGTTGCCCGGCATCATAATGTATTTCGCGCCGTTTTTAATATATTCCTTCTTTTCCGTGTGTTCGCGCACGCCCGTTTCCACAATGGACTGGCTGTGCGCCACGCGGGTGCACATACGAAGCAACACCGGGGTATCGAACTTTTCGGACAGTTCGAAAGCCGCTTTCGCAAAATCGCGCGCCTCGGCGGAATCCGCCGGCTCCAGCATTGGGACCTTCGCGGCTATCGCGTAATGGCGGGAATCCTGCTCGTTCTGCGAGGAATGCATAGCCGGGTCGTCCGCCACGCATATCACGAGCCCCGCGTTCACGCCGGTGTAGGACATAGTGAACAGCGGGTCCGCCGCCACGTTCAGCCCCACGTGCTTCATCGCGCAGGCGGAGCGCACTCCGGCAAGCGAGGCGCCGAAAGCGACTTCAAGCGCCACCTTTTCGTTGGGCGCCCATTCGCTGTGAAGATCGTCGCGCTTGGCCAGGAATTCGGTTATTTCCGTCGAAGGCGTTCCGGGGTAGCTCGAGACCAGCCCGATCCCGCCCTCGTAAAGCCCCTGTGCGACGGCTTCGTTTCCTATCATAAGTCTTTTCATCGTTTATGCTCCTGTTACGAACGGTTCTGCACGGCGACAAGTCCGTCGCCGCCGTAAAGCTTGCGCAGCTTCGGCTTTTCTATCTTTCCGGTGGGGTTGCGCGGCACTTTTGCGAAAATTATGCGACGCGGGCGCTTGTAGCGCGGAAGCGCGTGGCAGAATTCGTTTATCTCCTCCTCGGTGCATTCCACGCCGGGATTCAGCTCTATCACCGCGGCGGCTATCTCGCCGAGACGGGTATCAGGCAGACCTATAACCGCAACGTCCTTTATCTTCTTGAATCCGGAAAGAAAATCCTCTATCTGCACCGGATACAGGTTTTCGCCGCCGGTGATTATAACGTCCTTCTTGCGGTCGACGAGGAATATGAACCCATCCTCGTCCTCCATCGCCATATCCCCGGTGAGCAGCCAGTCGCCGTGCAGCGTCTTCGCCGTGGCTTCCGGATCGTTGTAATAGCATTTCATCACGCCGGGACCTTTAACGCAAAGCTCGCCGACTTCGCCGCGCTTCACTTCGTTCCCGTCCGCGTCGATTATTTTGGTTTCCCAGCCGTACCCGGCTTTGCCTATCGCGCAGACCTTGTTCACGTTCTCCACGCCCAGATGCACCGCGCCGGGGCCGATGGATTCCGAAAGCCCGTAGTTGGTGTCGTATTGATGGTTCGGGAAATATTCGAGCCAGCGCTTTATCAGACTCTGCGGCACCGGCTGAGCGCCGATGTGCATAAGCCGCCATTGCGAAAGCGTGTAATCGCCAAGCTTCAGCTCGCCCCTGTCGAGCGCGCCGAGTATATCCTGCGCCCACGGGACAAGAAGCCATACTATGGTGCATTTTTCGTCCGAGACGGCGCGCAGTATCGTTTCCGGCGAGGTGCCTTTAAGTATAACCGCCTTCGAGCCGACAAGCAGACTCCCGAACCAGTGCATCTTCGCCCCGGTGTGGTAAAGCGGCGGGATGCACAAAAACACGTCTTCGTGCGTTTGCCCGTGGTGCGCCTGCTCCACGCGGCAGGAATGAAGCAGCGCGCGGTGCGCGTGCAGTATCGCCTTCGGGAACCCGGTGGTGCCGGATGAAAAATAGATCGCCGCGTCGTCGTCCTCGGTAAGCTCCGGCTTCGCGAAGCTGCTGGAGCATTCCACCGTCATTTCGTAATAATCGTCGGCAAACGAGGGGCAGCCGCTTCCGGCGTAGATAAGCAGGCGGCGCTCGCTTATAACGTCCGCGATCTCCTCCACGCGGCCTATGAACTCTGCTCCGAATACCAGCACGTCCACCTCCGCCAGGTCGAGGCAGTATTTTATCTCGTCGGAGGTATAGCGGAAGTTAAGCGGGACCGCCATCGCCCCGGTCTTAAGTATCCCGAAATATATTGGAAGCCACTCTATGCAGTTCATAAGCAGGATCGCCACCTTGTCGCCCTTGCCTATCCCGCGCGCCTGCAAGGCGTTCGCAAAACGGTTCGCCTTTTCGTTGAAAACGCTCCAGGTTATCTCGCGGCGGAAATGCGGGTGATGCCTCGAGGGCTCGACAAGCTCGTAATCGCGCCAGGTGGTGCGGCGGGTTTCTTTTACCTCCGGGTTTATCTCGACCAGCGCGGTCTCGTCGCCGTACTTCGCGGCGTTTTGCTCCAGAATGTCAACAATAGTCATTTTTTGCTCCTTAAATACTTGAATCGAACGATAATCGATTATAAGTAAATAATTATTGATAATTCAACAATATGAAACAGTATACTATAACGCTTGCGAAAATTCAATAGAAAAAATCGGAATTTGCTGTTTTTTCGCAACTTTTTTGTGTGCAAACTGCAAAAACGCGCGATAAATCAAAAAAACACTTTATTTTTCGCGCGGGGTGTGTTAGAATAAAGCGAAAGTCAAAACGAATCAACACGATCCGGAGGTTCACGGCTATGGCAAACGCAAAAAAGGTCGGCAATCTTATCAAAAACGCAAGGACCGGCGCGGG
The DNA here is from genome assembly GCA_017447445.1 of Clostridia bacterium. GTDB lineage: Bacteria > Bacillota > Clostridia > Oscillospirales > CAG-382 > Coliplasma. Next base: position 7,902 of record JAFSNK010000013.1, read on the forward strand.
TATGACGCAGGAACAGCTCGCGCGTAAGGTCCGCAACTGCTCCGCGGCGGATATAAGCCGCGCGGAGAGGGGAGAGAAGGAGCTTACGGCCGACCAGCTCAAACAGATCGCGAAAGCGACGGGAGTCACGCAGAAATCGCTGCTCGACGCCGCGAAGGGAAGCGTCGCTTCTTCAAGCAAGCCGGCTTCCGGCGCGCTTACGGTTTCGATGCGCGTCACGGCGACGGAGAAAAAGCTGGTGGAGCTTTACCGCGCCGCCGATACGCAATCGAAAAAGAACGCGTTGAAGCTGCTTAAAGGCGAAGGAGCTTCCGCTTTGGCGGAGGACCTTTTCACCAGCGTTATGGATTCCATCACCGGGAAAAAATAAGGGCGGGCAGCATAAAACCGCATAAAAACCGCGCGGCGTTCCGGTTTGCGAACGCCGCGTCTTTTCATTCAAGGTATTTGTTTATATCGAACTTTTTCTTTTCCCGCCGGCACAGCGAACCGCGTTCAAGCGAGTTCAGAAACGCCGTAGCGTTATAAACCGTGTAATCGCCTATGATCTCGCCGTTGTCGATGGGGACCGGCCTTCCGTCGCCGCCGGTCGTCATGGCGTTGCGCGGGGAGGGGTTGAGAATAACGACTTTTTTGTGCGGCGTTTCATAGCCGAACGAATGCGTCCTCGTAAAGCTGAACAGATGTATTTTAAACAGATTCACGTTGAAAATCAGCTTCACGTCGCCGTTTTTCATCAGCACGAAGGGCGTGTTCATCCGGCGTGCGCTCAGCATCACGCAGGAATAAGTCTCGCCGCTGTCGCTGACGCAAAAGCTTTCGCCGGGGCGTATGTTATATGCCGACGAATAGGGGCGGGATATTTTCGAAAGCTTTATTTTTTTCTCTTTGCAAAGGCGTTTCAGCTGCTTTAAAAACGACCTTCGCTTGAAAAACGCGCGTATCTGACGCAATATGAACGGGGTCACGCATATCGCCGCGATCACCGCGACAAGCCGTGCCGAAACCACCGTGCCCAGCACTCCGCCCAGCGAAACGGCCGCCGGCACCAGCATCGGAAGCGCGATGCCGCCCACGCAATAGGCGATGCCGAACACAAGCGCGTCGTGGGATTCCGCCTTTTTTCCGTATTCGGCTTCGTCACGCTTCGAACCCCAATAGTTGACTGCCGTCAGCTTTGCGGCAAACGTCATCACCGCGGCTATTGCAAGCACGACAAGCTTCCCGCCTTCCGGCAGCAGTTCGTTTATCGCCGGGCAGGTTATTTTCGCCGGCAGCGCGGCGTAAACGGCGGCAAGCAGGGCGAACGCCGAAACGTGGTCGGGCATGGTGAATAAAAACGCAAGCTTTTTGCCGAACGACGGAGCCTCTTCGCCGTATTTTTTGCGCCACGCAAGCCGCGGCGCGGTGAAGTATACCGTCGTGAGCCGCACGGCGGAAAACACCAGCGGCACGAATATCACCGCCGCCGACCAGGCGATAAGCTTTTCGCCTGATTGATTGTCGGGCAAAAGATAATTCCGTGTGATCTGCGGGAAGTAATAAATGTAATTCGGGATAAGCAGCAGGCAGACCGCCGCGTCGATAACGTGCGTAAGCCAGCCCAGCAGTCTTCTTAAATGATCAAGCTTCACGCGGGGATCCTCCGTTTTTTATTTCGAGCAGGCGTTTTTGTAATAAGCCACCGCGAGGTCGACCACCAGCCCGTAGCTCTTCGAGCCGGCTTTCTGGTTCTGCGATTTAAGATAGGTGTCGTTCACCGCTCCGGTCACCTTGCTCGCGACGCTTTCGCGGTATTTGTCGAAAAACCGCGAGTAGGCGACGAATTCGCCCTGCACCTGCGAAGGCATACGGCCGCGAATGAAATCGTTGTAAAGCTCCTTGTCGGCGCTTCGAAGCGAGGCCGTAAGGTAGTTCAGCAGGTTGGCGTACGCGCAGTAACGGACGTAAACGTCGTCCGATTCGCGGCAGACCAGAAACGCGGCGAAGTTCGCCTCGTCCTCCCGCGCGATCCCGCGCTGGTGCGACATCTCGTGCGCCATGGTATAGGGATTAAGGAAATCCGGGTAGTTCGTGTTGATATTCGATTCCCCGGTCATAAAGGTATATACCCCTGCAATATGCGTGTAGGTCATCGGCTCGGAAAGCGCTATCGGCTTCGGGCGGGAATAAAAGTGCGAAACGTAATCCGCTCCCGCGGCGTATTTTTCGTATGCCGCGTTCACCTTTTCCACCAGCTCGTCATAGCCGTAGGGCATTACCGAGGCGCCGTCCGGGTCGAAAACTATATCGCCGAGTATCGGCTCCAGCTCTTCCACGACCGCCGAAGCGGTGTCGTAAAGCTCCTGCCCGGATACCGGAACGCTTTCAAGCCCCAGATTCTCCGCGAGCGTCGTCCTGTTATACGCAGGCCCGAATCCCATAAAGAAGGTTATCCCCACCGCGAGTATCAGGCAGACCACCGGGCGCAGCCAGCGGTTGTAGTTTTTCGTGCTGCCGTCGCGCCGGGTCGAGACCGCGGAGCAGACGATATATCCCACCGCCGCGAAGGGCACGCAAAGCAGCACGGCTTCCGCCAGACTGAACGGGATCCACCCCGTCGCCTTCGCGAGCAGGAACCTTATCCCCTGCGCGGGGTATCTGGTCCAGAACTCGGCAAACGCGGATATGAACCGCGACAGGATATACACGAGAACGCTCAAACCGAAAAGTATGAACACCGCCGAGGTGCCGGGCCCGAAAAACCCGCTCGCCTTTATGCGCTTTATTAACCCTGGCTTCTTCGGTTTTTCGCCGTCCGCGTTTTCTTCCGGCGCGTTTTCTTCCGGCGCTGCGTTTTCTTCCGGCGCTGCGTTTTCTTCCGGCGCGGCGTTTTCCTGCGGCGCTGCGTTTTCTTCCGGCGCTGCGTTTTCTTCCGGCACGTTTTCTTCCGGCACGGCGTTTTCTTCCGTAACGGAGGCAAGATCCTCCGCTTCCGTCATTTTATCTCGTAAGTCCATCCGAATCCGTCCGCGGCGTTACCGAACTGAATGCCGGTGATGCCTTCGTAAAGCATATGCGAGATCGGCCCGATTTCGTTGTTGTTGATCTCCAGCTTCCTGCCGTGCCAGTCGAGCAGCCCCACGGGCGAAATGACCGCGGCGGTCCCGGTGCCGAACATCTCTTTAAGCTCGCCGGTGCGGCCGGCTTCGTAAACCTCGTCGATGGTGATGCGGCGTTCCTCGACGTCATATCCCTTCGCGCGCAGATACAGAATAACCGAATCGCGCGTGACGCCCGGCAGGATGTTGCCCTCCAGCTTCGGAGTGACCACCTTGTCGCCGATAACGAAGAAGACGTTCATCGCCCCGACCTCGTCGACGTATCTGTGCTCTATGCCGTCGAGCCAGAGCACCTGGGCGTAGCCCTTCTTTTCGGCGTTCTCCTGCCCGATCAGCGAAGCGGCGTAGTTGCCGCCGACCTTTGCGAATCCGGTGCCGCCCTTAACGGCGCGTACGTATTCGTCCTCCACGCAGATCTTCACGGGAGCGAGCCCCGCCGCATAATATGAACCGCTGGGGGATAATATGATAATAAACTTGTAGGTCTTGGAGGGGTGCACTCCGAGGAACGGATCGGTGGCTATAATGAACGGGCGGATGTAAAGCGAGGTGCCCGGTTCGGTGGGTATCCAGTCCGCGTCGGTCTTCACGATCTCGCATATCGCCTGCAAAGCGTCCGCGGGGTCGACGTGCGGAATGCACATACGGGTGTTGGTGTTGTTCATACGCTCTATATTCTTGTCCGGGCGGAACAAAAGTATCCTTCCGTCGGGAGCGCGGTAGGCTTTCATACCCTCGAACATCTCCTGCCCGTAGTGGAACACCATGCAGGCGGGGGAAAGGGATATTTCGCCGTAGGGGACTATGCGCGCGTCGTGCCAGCCCTTCTCCTCGGAATAATCCATGATGAACATGTGGTCGGTAAAGATCTTGCCGAACCCCAGCTTGCCCTCCGGCTTCTGCTTCGGATGCGAAGTAAGCGTGCGCGTGATCTGCAGCAAAGTTATCATTCCTTTCGTTTTCGATTAATCAGACAAATCAAAGGTTTTAAAAGTTAAGATTATTATACATCCTGCCCCTTGCCTTTTCAAGCCCGATTTGCTAAAATAAATAAGAAAAAATTTGTCCTTTGCGATGATTTTTTTGAAAAAACCTCAAAAAACCGGAAAAATTCATAATTAGTTCACAATTTGTTCATAATTTGTTCACATTTGCGTGTTATCATCAGTTCGATAATGGATCCATATCGCTTGGAGGCAATCTTGAAAAACTTCTCCGAATTCACGAATTCAATAAAAAAATACAGGGTACAACTGCTTGCGACAGCGGTTTTTGTCGCCGCGCTTGTTATTATCGCCGCTTTTTCCGGCAGCCGCGCGGTGCCCGAACCTCTCGAAGTTTCCGATGAACCCGTTGTTTCACAGCCCGCCGAAGAATCTTCCGCGGCGCTCGCGGAGGGCGTAGGCCTTTACGTCGACGGCGCGTTCGTCGCCGCCTGCGACAGCGAAGAAGCGCTTGCCGAAGCGGTCGCTTCCGCCGCCCGCAGTTACGGGCTCGCCTCGGATGGCGCCGAAGAGGCGGCCTATTCCTTCGCCAACGCGATATCCTATGAATCCGGCGAATTTGCCGAGGAAGCTTTTGCTTCGCAGAAGGATATATCCGCCATGCTTTTCAGCGGGACCGACTACGCGGGCAGACCGCTCGCCGCTTCGCTTTCAGTTACTTCCAAAAAGACTTACGTTATTGAAAACGTCATAGAACACGGCACCCGCAGCGTTTATACCGATTCGATGTACGAAGGATATATGGCTGTCGAAAGCGAAGGCGCCGACGGCGTTGAAGCCGAAACCTACGAAGTCACTCTCTACAACGGCGTTGAAGTCGCGCGCGAGCTCGTCTCTTCCGAAACGCTCGTCGAACCGGTCGAGGAAGTGCTTCGCTACGGCACCAAAAAATACTACGGACGCACCACCGTTTCCATCGGAACGCTGCATAAACCCTACGACGGATACGTTTCCTCCGGCTTCGGTTACCGTTGGGGCAGGATGCACAACGGCATCGACCTCGCTCAGCACGGCGCCAGCTGCTACGGCGATCCGGCGCTCTGCGCGGCGGACGGCGTCGTTACGGCGGCGGGTTACCGCGGCGGCTACGGCAACTGCGTTACGGTCCAGCACGACGACGGTATGGAAACGCTCTACGCTCACCTCTCCCGCATCGGCGTGGAAGTGGGGCAGGAGCTTAAAGCGGGCGATCAGATCGGCAACATCGGCGCTACCGGAAACGTTACCGGCCCGCACCTCCACTTCGAAGTATACATCGACGGAGTCGCGGTCGATCCGCTGCTCTTCCTCGATTACGATTTTGTCATTTACGATTGAATCACCGAATAAAAACGGCCTCACTTAACGGTGGGGCCTTTATCATTTAACAAAAAGGATACGGTTATGAAAGTCAGTTTCGGGAAAATCTCCGCAAAAGGCACGTTCGCTCCGGTATGGCCCTACGGGACCGACCTGTACGGAAGGTTCGTCTATCTTGAAAAGGGAAACACCCGCGCGCTTATCGCGGCGTTCGATTTCAGCGGCACTCAGCCGAAGGAGGCGAACCGCTGGCGCAGGGAGGTCGCGGCGCTTACCGGGATCCCGGAGGGCGCTTTGTGGTATCACGAGCTGCAGATCCACGCCGCCCCCTACGGCGAACAGTTAAAGGGCGAGCCGATGGATAAGCTTATAGCGCGGTCCGCGGAGGAGATAAACCGCATGATAAGCCGCGCCGAGGAATGCGAATGCTTCGTCTGCGAATCGGATTTCGGCACCGAATGCAGCTTCAATCGCGAACAGTACGTCGAAGGGCTCGGCGGCGTTACGGTATGGACGGGGATGTCCTTCGACGAGGAGGGGCGCCCCTATTCGCAGAACAAGGATATAATGCTGCTTCGCGGCTACCGCCCGGACCTTCCGGCGTTCGATAAACCGATCTATTTCGACAATCCCAACGATCCCAAGGCGTATCTTTTCCGGTTCGTCAACAAAAAGGGCGAAACGCTGGGCACCGTCTCCCGCTTCGCCGCCCACCCGGACGTGGCGGTGCTGTTCGAGCTGAGGTTCCACCCCAACCGCAAAAACGAATATCACTATAATTTCGACTGGCCCGGGTATATGTCCGAATCGTTCGAGCAAAAATACGGCGGCGTGAGCGTTTACCTCAACGGTCCCTGCGCCGATCTTTCCACCAAAAAGGGCTACGACGGGCTGGACCTTTACGTTGACGCGGAGCGCGAATGCAAACGGCTCGCGAAGTGGTTCGGCGAAAAGCTTTCCGCCGATTTCGATAAAAACGCGTTCGGGATCGACGTCGATTCGGTCTTCAAGGCGGAAACGTTCGATATCGAAGTCCCGATAAAGGAGGATATCCCCTCGTCGCTCGCCGAGCTGCGCGAGGAAACTCCGCGCCGCGTCGCGGAAGCGCAGGAAAAGCTGGACAAAGCCATCGCCGAAGGCGCGCCCGCTTACAAGATCAAGCGCCTTATCGACGACCGCTGGCGCGTCGGCGCGATCCCACACGCCGTGATCGAAACGCTCGATCTTACCGACGAAGAGCTCGCCTCCCGCAAAGTAAAAGTGCGCGTGGCGGCGCTGCGGTTCGGCGGCTATCTGTTCGTAGGCGTCCCCGGCGAAAGTCTTGTGGATATGACTTTGTGGCTGCGCTCGCAGTTCACCGGGGTAAAAACCATACCCGTCGACCAGGTGGACGGCTATTACAACTATATGGCGACTCCGCGCTCGATGACTCTGGGCGGCTATACCTATTGGCAGAGCTGGGTCGCGCGCGAAGGCATACCGACTATAAAACGCGAACTCACCGGGCTGCTCGGCGAGTTTATGAAGGACTGAAAACATTAAAGACCGGATAACAAAAACGCGCCTGAAAACGGCGCGTTGTTTGTTTTGATTTGCGATTTACAGATCCCTGTCCGCGTTGCCTCCGCCGTAGGGAAATCCCGGCATAATACGCATTTTGAAGCGGTTCAGCGCGTGCTTTCTGTCGATCAGCGCTTTGGTCTTCGCGCTTCTGCAAACCCCGGTGCGGATGTATTTGTCCAGCACCGCGTAGGTGAACCCCAGGTTGTCCTCGTCGGTCTTTCCGCACAGCCCGTCCGAAGGCGTCTTGTCCACAAGGTCTTTCGGCAGCCCCAGCGCGAACCCTATCTGCTTCACCTCTGCTACGGTAAGGCACATCAGCGGCGAAAAATCGCCCACCGAATCGCCGTAGCGCGTGGAATAGCCCACCCAGTCTTCGGAAAGATTGCAGGTGTTCGCCACGCGGCCGTTCAGACTCTGCGAGACCGCGTAAAGCGTGGTCATCCTAATGCGCGGAGCCATATTTATAAGCGTTTGGGAGCTCATTTCCAGCCCTTCCGGAAAGGCGGCTTTCAAACCGTCCGTCGCGCCCTTTATGTTCACGACGTAATGCTTTATACCCAAATGCTCCACAAGCTTGTACGAATCGCTTATATCCGCCTGCTCGCCGTCCGGCATAAGCACGCCGATAACGCGATCCCTGCCAAGCGCCTCCACGCAAAGCGCCGCCACAACGGAACTGTCCTTGCCGCCGGAGATCCCTATCACGGCGTTGCAGCCCTTCCCGTTTTCCTCGAAAAACGCGCGTATCCATTCCACGCAGTCGTTTTTTACTTTTTCGGCGTCGAACATTATTAAAACACCCCGTTTCATACGTTTTCCGTATTTTAGCATAAATCGCTCCGTTTTTCAATAGTAAAGGGCGTATTTTGATTGACAAAATCAATAAAGAGTGTTATAATCACTTAATAATACCATATATGGGGACAGCGATGAGGGAGTTTTTGTTTGCCGCCGCCGCGTTCGGCACGGGCGTGCTGGTTTCTTTCGTTAATTACTTAATAAGCAAAAAGCTGCTTCAAAGCGGCAATACCGGCTTCGCCGCCACCGCGCGCAGCATCGTTTCCGCGGCGTTCCTTATCGCGCTGTTCTTTATCGGGGCAAAGACTTCGCTGCCCGCCGTTCCGATGCTCGTCGGCGGCGCTTTGGGCATGACCGCGGGTCTTATACTGTTTACGGTATTGCTTATTAAAAAATACGGCGGAAAGGAGAGGGACGATAAATAATGGGCGAACCTTCCGAACCTATCGTTAAGATCTTCGGCGTGCTCGATATAACCGGCGAAGTCATCGCGATGTGGATAATCATCGCGCTGGTCGCGGCGCTTTCGCTTATCGTAACGCGCAACCTCAAAGAGCGCCCCGGAAAGCTGCAGAACGCGCTTGAAGCCGGAGTGGAATATCTTGATAATTTCTTTACCGATCTGCTCGGCAAAAAGCACGCGCGCAAATATATGTATTTCCTCGGCTCGCTGTTCTGTTTTATAATCATCGCCAACTATTCCGGGCTTTTGCCCGGCGTGGGGATGACAAAATACGTCAAAGCCCCCACCTCCTCGCTGTCGGTCACGCTCGGGCTCGGCGCGATCACGTTCCTCTTCCTGCAGGTGAATGGCTTCCGCGCCGGGGCGAAGCGCTACTACAAGCACTTCTTCTCGCCGTTCCCGCTGTTCATACTTATGATAATGGACGAGATAATCAAGCCGGCGTCGCTCGCGCTGCGTCTGTTCGGCAACATCTTCGGCGAGGAATCGGTCACCGAGAACCTCTATAACCTGTTCCCGGTCGGCCCGCCGATAATCATGATGTCGCTTTCGCTCATCTTCTGCGCGATCCAGGCGATGGTGTTCACAATGCTCACCGCTTCCTATCTTAACGAATTCATCGAAGAAGAATAAAACCGGAATATAAAGGAGAACGAAAAAATGTCTGATAACGCGATCATCGCAATAGCGGCTGCGCTCGCTATCGCACTTTCCACCATTTTCCCGGCGCTCGCTCAGGGCAAAGCGGCAAAGACCGCGCTGGAGAGCATCGCAAGGCAGCCCGACGCGGCGAAGGACATCCGCAGTACGCTGCTGCTCTCGCTCGCGCTTATGGAAGCGCTCACCATCTACGGCTTGCTTATCGCATTCATGCTTTTGGGTAAGTTCTGAGTCTGGCGACACAAGTCTTTTTACCGGAGTAGGATCGTATGAATATTCAACCTTCCGTCCTTATATGGACGGTCATATGCTTCTGCGTTTTTATGCTCGTGCTCTGGAAGCTGCTGTTCAAGCCGCTGCTCGCGGTTATGGACGCGCGCCGCGAAAAGGTCGATTCCGCGCGGGAACGCAAACGCGGATCGGACGAACGCATCGCAAAGGCGAAGGAGGAAAAAGCCCTTGCCCTTGCCGAAGCGAAAGCCCGCGCCGCCGCCGCGTACGCCGCGAAAGCGGAAAAGCTGCGCGCCGATTCCGAATCGGAATTAAAGGCGCTTGCCGCGGAATACGAGCGTGAAAAGGAGACCGCGCGCGGAGAATACACCGGCGAAGCCGAGGCGACGCAAAAAACCGTCGCCGCGGAAGTCGGCGCTCTCGCGGGCGAGTTCGCGGAACAGCTTCTCAACTTCAGGTGAACGGTATGGAAATAGTATATTCGCTGGTGAATTTTCTGCTGCTCGCTTTGTTGATCTGGCTTTTCGGCAGGAAGATGATAAAAAGAATATTCGAAGGCAGGCGGGAACGCATAAACGCCGAACTCGACGAAGCGGAGGAGATCGAAAAAACGCTCTCCGCGCGCGAGTCGGAAGAGCCCGCCGCGTCACAGCCCGAAGCGGTCCCGGAGGAGGACGAAAGCGGGCTTGACGCTCTGCGCGCAAAATACGAATCGGAAAAGGCGCGCCTCGCCTCCGCGCAGGAGGCCGCGCTTGCGGATATCCGCCGCGAAAAAATGATCGCCCTGCGCGACGAAGCCATTAATTCGCTTTGCAGGCGCTGCGGCGAAATGCTCGCCGCCGAACCCTATTATTCCCGTCTCCGCGGGATGGAACCGCTGTTTGTCGAAAAAATACTCGAAAATCTCAAGCTCACCCCCGGCGATATGTGCTATCTTATGCGCCACGACGTACTTTACGTCACGCTCACGTCGGCATATCCGCTTCCGGATGAGCTTGTCGAAAAAATCGGCGAGAAAGCCACGGAAATGCTGCACGCGGTCGGCGGCAAACCCTCTTACTGGGTAAAAGTCGACCCCGCGCTTATCGGCGGACTGCGTTTAAGGATAGGCGATACCGTTTACGACTGCACGGTGTTCAACCGGCTTTACCACCTCGACCGCGACCTTAAAAGGCGCCCGCTCGGCGCGGATATCGACGCGGACGGGATCATCGCCGACCTGCGTTCCGGCATAAAAGAAGCGCTTCCGCGCGTGGACGTCTTCCAGCTCGGCAGGGTTTTAAGCATTTCCGACGGCATCTGCTGGCTCGACGGTCTCGCGGATATAATGTACGGCGAAGTTATCGAATTCGAATGCGGCGAGAGGGGAATGATACTCGATATCGAACCCGAACGCATCGGATGCGTCGTCTTCGGCAAATACGAACATATCGAAAGCGGCTCCCGCGTGCGCCGCGTCGGCAGGATGGCAAGCGTCCCGGTCGGCGACGTGCTGCTCGGCAGGGTGGTCGACCCGCTCGGCAGTCCCATCGACGGCAAGGGCAGGTTCTGGACCGACGAACGCCGCCCGATCGAATACAAAGCGCCGGGCATCCCCGACAGGCGCTCGGTCTCCGTGCCGCTGCATACCGGGATAAAGGCGATCGACGCGCTCGTCCCCATCGGACGCGGCCAGCGCGAGCTTATTATCGGCGACCGTCAGACCGGCAAATCCGCGCTCGCGGTGGATGCCATAATAAATCAAAAGGGCAAGGGCGTGGCGTGCATCTACGTCGCCATAGGGCAAAAGGACGCCTACGTCGCGGAGCTTCGCAGCAAGCTGGAAAAATACGGCGCGATGGAATACACCACCATAATCAGCGCCGCCGCCTCCAGCTCCGCTACGATGCAGTATATCGCCCCCTTCGCGGGCGCCGCGATGAGCGAATACTTTATGTATTCCGGCAGGGATTGCCTTATCGTTTACGACGACCTTTCCAAACACGCCGTCGCCTACCGCGAACTTTCGCTGCTGCTTCACCGCCCCTCCGGGCGCGAAGCGTACCCCGGCGACGTGTTCTATCTGCACTCCCGGCTTTTGGAGCGCGCCGCGCGTCTCTCGCCCGAGGCGGGCGGAGGTTCGGTCACCGCGCTTCCGCTTATCGAAACCCAGGCGGGGGATATTTCCGCTTACATCCCGACGAACGTCATTTCCATTACCGACGGTCAGATCTTCCTGGAAACCGAGCTTTTCAACGAAGGTCAGCGCCCCGCGGTGAACGTCGGGCTCTCCGTGTCGCGCGTGGGGTCTTCCGCGCAGACGAAGCTTATGAAGCAGGTCTCGTCGCGGCTGCGTATGGACCTCGCTCAGTACCGCGAGCTCGCGTCCTTCGCGCAGTTCGGTTCGGACCTGGACGACAGCACACGCCGCGTGCTCGATTCCGGCGCGCGTATGATGGCGGCGCTCCGCCAGCGCAGGTACGATCCGCTTCCCGACTGGAAGCAGGCGCTGCTGATATTCGCGGTGTCGGAGGGCTTCGCGTCCTCCGTCCCGGTGGAGGAGATGGAAAAATTCGAGACCGCGCTCTACGAATATTTCGAAAAGGAGCGCGGGGATATCGCGCAGACGCTCGCCACGGGAAAGCGTATGGACAGAGCGTTTGCCGGGGAGTTGAAAAAAGCGCTTAAAGAGTTCACGGAGGGGATGTAAATGGCTACCCTGCGCGAGCTTCGCAAACGCCTTCGCAGCGTGCGTTCCACCGGCGCTCTCGCCGGAGCGATGAAAACCGTCTCCACCGCGAAATATTCGCGCCTTTCCTCCGCGCTGCAGGCGGGCTCGGAATACGCCCGCTGCTGCGATACCCTCGTTTCCATGGCGGGCGGGCTGGATATAGACCGCGATTCCCTGCGGGGCGCGCCCGCGCTGTACGTGCTGTTTTCGGGCAACCGCGGGCTCTGCGGCGGCTATAATTCCGAATTGTTCGCTTTCTTTTCCGATCTTCGCCGCGACCTGCCGGATTCCTGCGTTTACGCCGCCTGCGGGCGCACCGCGCGCGAGTATTGCCGCGAAAAGGGGATAAAACTCGCTTACGAGTTCGATATACCCGACGTTCCGACGTTCGAAGACGCCCGGCGCGTTTCGGAATATTTCCGCTGTCTTTATTCCGAAGGCGCGGTTTCGGAAATAATATTCGTTTATCAGAAGTTCGAAAATATGTTGAAGCAGACCCCCGCGACCTCGGTCTTCCTTTCGGCGCGGGCGGAGGAAGAAACGCCCGCCGACTGCGGGACGCTCTTCATCCCGGACAGAAAAACAGTCGCTGAGACGGCGATACCGGTCTGCTTCGACGAAAAGATATATTCGCATCTGCTAAGCTGCGCTTCCGGCGCGCAGGCGGCAACGCTTATGGCGATGCGCGCCGCCTACGACAACGCCGGCGCCACGGCGGACACGCTCGAAACGGCTATAAACCGTCGCCGTCAGACCGAAGTCACCGCCGGAGTGATAGAGACCTCTTCGGATTTTTACAAATAAAGAGTTTTCTGATTTGAAAGGGAAGGAAAAATGCCTGCTGGATCCAAAGGACTTATAACGAGAATAATCGGCCCCGTGGTCGACGTGACGTTCCCGTCCGCCGAGCAGGCGCCCGAAATATACAACGCCGTGGAGGTGGAGACCGCAAACGGCAAGCTCCTGCTGGAAACGCTTCAGCAGCTCGGAAACGGCGAGATACGCTGTATCTCCATGCACGCCACGGACGGGCTTTCCCGCGGGATGACGGCGGTCGATACCGGCGCGCCGATATCCGTCCCCGTCGGCGAGACGACTCTGGGCAGGATGATAAACGTAAGCGGTTCGCCGATAGACCGCGAGGGCGAGATCAACGCCTCGTCGCGCTGGCCGATCCACCACGGCGCCCCGCCTTTCACCGAAATAGTTCCGGCGGAGGAAATACTCGAGACCGGGATAAAGGTCATCGACCTTATGACGCCCTACGCCAAGGGCGGCAAGATCGGTCTTTTCGGCGGCGCCGGAGTCGGCAAGACGGTGCTTATAATGGAGCTCATCCGCAACATTGCCTTCGAGCACGACGGATATTCGGTATTCGCCGGGGTAGGCGAGCGCTCGCGCGAGGGGAACGACCTCTGGCAGGAAATGAAGCAGTCCGGCGTGCTCGGAAAAACCTCGCTGGTGTTCGGGCAGATGAACGAACCCGCGGGCGCAAGACTGCGCGTGCCGCTTGCCGGGCTCACCATCGCCGAATACTTCCGTGAATATTCGCACAAGGACGTGCTTTTGTTCATAGATAACGTGTTCAGGTTCACCCAGGCGGGGTCCGAGGTATCCGCGCTGCTGGGCAGAATGCCTTCGGCGGTGGGATATCAGCCCACGCTTGCGTCCGAAATGGGTATGCTTCAGGAACGCATAGTTTCCACCCGCAACGGGTCCATAACCTCCGTCCAGGCGATCTACGTCCCGGCGGACGACCTTACCGACCCCGCCCCGGCGACGACTTTCACACACCTCGACGCGACCACGGTGCTTTCGCGTTCGATAGTGGAGCTGGGCATTTATCCCGCCGTGGCGCCGCTTGAATCCGGTTCGCGCATGCTTTCGCCGGATATCGTGGGCGACAGGCACTACAAGGTCGCAAAAGAGGTGCAGCGCGTATTGCAGAGATACAACGAGCTGCACGATATAATCGCCATACTCGGTATGGACGAGCTTTCGCCGGAGGACCGGCTCACCGTGCGCCGCGCGCGCAAGGTGCAGAGGTTTATGAGCCAGCCGTTCCACGTCGCGGAGGGGTTCACCGGATTAAAAGGAAAATTCGTGAAGATAGAAGACACCGTCAAGGGCTTCGAAGCGATTTTGGGCGGCGACTGCGATTCGATCCCGGAACAGTGCTTTATGATGGCGGGCTCGATAGAAGACGTGTTCGCCAATTCCGCGGAAAGCGCGAAATAACGCTATGAAAACACCTATCGTTTTTAGAATAGTCACCCCGGACGGAATAAAAGCGAATACTGAATGCGAAAGCGTAAACGTTTTCGCCCGGGATAACGAAAAAGGCGAGGGCGGCGGCAGCGTGGGCATACGCCCGGGCCATCTTCCCGCGATAGTCGCTTTGGGAAAGGGCGAGGTCTGCGCCTTCCGCGATAATAAAAAAGTCTGCTCCGCGTTTGTCGAAGGCGGATTCGCCATCGTACGGGACAATACCGTGACCGTTATGACCGACACCTTTTCCGGAGGCGGCAAATGAAACAAATCAAAAAAACACTCGTTTTCTTTATAACAGCGGCGCTGCTTTTTACGCTCTCACCGCTGTTTTTGTCTGCCGGCGCGGGCAGATCCGGCGCGGACGTCCCGCCGGTCATCCCTGCCCTGCGCGAATGGAATGGCGCGGGGAAAGACAGGTTCGAACTCGCCCCGGGCGAAGTCGGCATTTCCGGCCCGGAGGACTGCGCCGAGCTTACGCATATCTCCGAAGCTTTCCGCGAGATGTGCGGGATCGAAGTCCCCTGCGGCGCCGCCGGGGCGAAACGCGTTATAAGCTTCGAGCTTAACGCCGCGCGGGACGCGTCCCTGGGCGACGAGGGATACACGCTCGATATCCGCCCGGATTCGGTAAAGGTCGCCGCCAATACCGAAAAAGGGCTTCTGTACGGCGGCATAACGCTGGTGCAGATGGCGTACGCCGAAGGCGGTATCCGCTGCGGCACGGCGAAGGACCGGCCGGAATACCCCGTCCGCGCCGGGATGATAGACGTCGGGCGAGCCTGGATCCCTTTGGATTACGTCGAGCAGATGACGAAATTTATGGCGTGGTTCAAGCTTAACGAGATACACCTGCACATAAACGACGACAACGGGCAGGTGAACACGGGATTCCGGCTTGAAAGCGACGTTCCCGGGCTTTCCTCGGTCGTGAACGGCGAAAAACGCTACTATACCAAGGACGAATACCGCGCGTATCAGAAACGTATGCTCGAATACGGCATCACCGTCGTGACCGAAATAGACACTCCCGCGCATTCCGGCGCGTTCTATACAATTACCGAAGGCGCCCCCGCGATGCTGAACGAGCGCTTTCTGGATATCACCGACGAACACCGCGACGAAACGGTGGAGTTCGTTAAAAAACTGTTCGACGAATATCTTACGGGCGACGATCCGGTCTTCGTCGGAAAGACGGTGCACATCGGCACCGACGAATACGACAGGGAATACAGCGAGGAAATGCGCAAATACACCGCCGCCATCGCTCAGCACGTCTATTCGCGCGGGTATATCCCTCGCTTCTGGGCGGGCTTCGGCAAAGACGGGTTCCCCGGGCGGACGGAGCTTCCGAAATATCTGCAGTGCAGTATGTGGGACAACGGCATTTCCGGGCTCGAAGAGATAGTGGCGGGCGGATACGATATGATAAACACCATAAACGGGCGCCTCTACGTCGTTCCGGGCAGCGAAAGCGGTTTTGCCGACCGTTACGACCTTAAAGACCTTTACACGAACTGGGACGTCTGGCGGTTCAACAGTTGGGGAAGCGACAACAAGGTCGATCCGCATTACGATCATCTGCTCGGCGCCTGCTTCGCGCTGTGGAACGACTATTACTGCTATAACTACGGCATCACCGAATACGACGTTTTCGACAGGATACGCGCCATGAGCTGCCTTATGGCGGAAAAGGCGTGGTGCGGCGGCGATACCGCGGAGATCGGGTACGAAAACTTCGCCGGAAGATACGAAAAGCTTTCGCCCTTCGCCGGCTTTTCCGATCCCGGCGGGCGCAAAGCGGCTTCCGGGTTCGGCTTTTCCTGCGAAAACGGCGCGCACACCTCGAAAGGCGATATAGTTTTCAACGGCGAATTCGGTGAAGAAGGTTTTATCCTCGACGGGGCGTCGTTCATATCCGGCGGTGATTACAGCGTCGGGTTCCCGCTTACCGTCGATATGGTGCTGCGGCTCGATTCGGTCCCGCAGACGCCGCTGTTCGGCGGCGGCAGCGCCGCGCTTTACGCCGATCGCGACGGCAAAGGCCGCGTCGGGTTCACCGCGGGGTATTACACCTTCCTGTTCGACTGTGCGATCCCGCTCGGCGAGGAAACGCGCCTTACTTTCATCTGCGACGGAAAGAACACCCGCCTCGCCGTCGACGGTACGGTAAAAGACGGCGCGATGACCGACGCGTTCTGTTACGACGCGGTGAACCAGAGCAACGCCTCGGGCAGTAAGATGAACAACCTTTACCTACCGCTTGCCGAAATAGGGAAGGGCTTCACCGGGTATATCAAAAGTCTGGAGATACTGCCGTATCCGCTCGACGTCGGCTCGCTTTACGCCGAAAGAAACGTCGCGCTGGGCGCAGACGTAAGCGTTTCCGGGCTGGAGGTGCAGGACGGCAGGTTCACCGCCGAAATGGCTGTCGACGGCGAAAGTTCCACGCGGCTTTCCTTCGCGCGGGACAGCGACGAGCAGTGGCTCGTTATCGACCTCGGAGCGCCTACCTCCGTAAGCAAAATAGAAATAGAGTTCTACGAGCACGTCGAATCCTACGATATATTCGTTTCCGAGGACGGCGCGGATTACAAAAAAGCCGTTTCCGTGCGCGACGGCGAAACGATGAAGCGCCAAACCGACGTTCATTCCTTCGCTTCCGCCCCGCTTCGCGCGCGGTTCATAAAATACGTGCAGAACAAGCGCAATTACATCGCCGAATGGAACACCTATTACAGCGGCGGCATTTCGGAGGTGCGGGTGTTCGATTTCGACCGCCGCGCCTACAATAAGCTCATCGAGGACGCCTACGACGCGATCGCGTACTACGGCAAGGGCGCTCCGGAGGCGTCGGTTTTGCAGAAAACGGCGGCAAAGCTGGAGGCGTACCTTAAAAAAGAACCGCTTTATACAAGGAATATCGAATCGCTCGCGGAGACGCTGCGCGGGCTCATACCCGAAGCTTCCGGTGCTTCCTCAGCCCCCGAAAGCGCCGTTCCCGGCGAAAGCTCCGCGCTCCCGGAGGAAAGCGGAAACACGGCAAGGCATACCGCGCTTGTGATCTTGGCGGCGGTCATCGCCGTCGCCGCGGCGGTGATGCTTGCCATAAAGGCGCGCAGAATGAAGAGGGAAAAAGAACAGTAAAAGGCGGTTTTCCGCCGCGTCATCCGCTTATCGCTCCGACAAACGCTTTCTTTTCGGCGGCGATAAGCGGGTTTTCCTCTCCGGTCAAAGGGTCGTAAAGCGAAGAATAGGTAAAAAGGCAGAATCCGTTCGCGCCGGAGCTTTTCACCGCCGCCAGCGAACGGGCGATCACGTCCTTGCGGTCGCGCCATTCGTATTTCCCGGCTTCTCCGGCGTAAATATCCGGCTTGCCCTCGCTGCCCATAACGCATTTCGCGGCGGAAAGCCCTATGTAAAGCTTCGCCCCGTTTTGCATCGCCGCGCACCAGTCGGAAAGCACGGAGGCAAACGGACAGCAGGCGTTTTCGAACCCGAAGTAAAGCTGCGGCATTATATAATCGGCGAACCCGCTTTCGCCGCACCAGCGGTATATGTCCGCGTACCATCCGTTTTCCAGCGAATAAATGTTGCCGGAGGGCGCCACGCCGAATATCTTTCCGTGCGAATGCGCCGCTTCGTAAAGCGCCTTCACCGTGCGGTTCACGTTCGCGCGGCGGAACTCGCCCAGGTCGGAATACCCGCTTTGCGCGAATTCGCGCTCGTCGTGGAACTCGAATTCCGTAGGGTAAAAATAATCGTCTATATGTATGCCGTCGAAATCGTATTTGTCTAAAATCTCGTCTGCGCCCGCCGCGATCAGCCGCGTCGCCTCCGGGTATGAAGGGTCCAGATAAAGCAGGCCGTCCTCGCCCTCTTTTATCCGCCCGCCGCGGTCGGCATACCATTTTTTAAGAACGCAGCCGCCCTCGTAATTCTCCATATCGCTTTTCGTGCACAGCCGGTAGGGGTTTATCCAGGCGTGCACCGAAAGCCCGCGCTCCTTCGCGTTGGTCAGAAATATCCCCACCGCGTCGTAATCCAAGCTTCCTCCGTAGTATCCGGCGATATATTTGGAGCAGGGATATATCTCGCTTTCATACATACTGTCGCCGTTCGGGCGGACCTGCAGAAACACCGTGTTGAACCCGTCGCGCACAAGGTTGTCCAGCATGGCGCGCACCTTTTCGCGGTAATCGTTCTCGTCCCGCTGGCGGCACCCGTCGCGGCAGACCGGGTGCATATCGAACTGCGATACCCATATCCCGCGCAGCTCACCGTTCGCGCGGGCGCGCCCCGCGAAAGCCGCGGAACCCAAATAATAAACGGTGTATGTCCCGCTTTCCGGGCGCGCCGTTTCCACGCGCTCGATGCTCCCGCAGGAGCACATAAGGCACGCCGCCGCAAGGGATAAAACAAGTATCTTCCTTTTCATTTATATATCACCGTTCAATTGTATTATTTTTCAAAGCGTTCAATGCCGGAAGGAGGCGAAAGTTTTGCAGATAAAACTCAACAAAAACGCAATAAAGCTTATATCCCGCCTCGAAGCCAACGGCTTTTCCGCCTACGCAGTGGGCGGTTGCGTGCGCGATTCGCTTCTGGGCAGGGAAGTCAGCGATACCGACATAGCCACCTCCGCCACGCCCGCGGAAATGAAAAAAGCGCTTTCCGGCGTGAAGCTGATCGAGACCGGGATAAAGCACGGGACCGTTACCGCGCTGCTCGGCAAAAAAACCTACGAGATAACCTCCTACCGCGTGGAATCGGGCTACAGCGATTCGCGCCACCCCGATCACGTCGCTTTCGTGCGGGACATAATCCCGGACCTCGCCCGCCGCGATTTTACCGTCAACGCTATGGCTTATTCGCCCGCGCGCGGGTTCTGCGACCCGTTCGGCGGCAGGGAGGACCTTAAAGCCCGGGTGATCCGCGCCGTGGGCGACCCGCGCGCCCGGTTCACGGAGGACGCGCTTCGCATCCTTCGCGCGCTGCGCTTTGCTTCGGTGCTGGGGTTCGAAATAGAAAAAAACACCTCCGACGCGCTGTCGGAGCTCGCGCCCAACCTGAAAAACGTCTCCGCGGAGCGAATACTCGCGGAGACCGAGAAACTCGTGTGCGGGAACGCCGCGGAAACCGTGGTGAACGCATATAAAGACGTTGTTTGCACCGTCGTTCCGCTTCGCGGCGACACGCACGCCTTCGCACAGCTGCCGCCGCTGCCGGAATACCGCCTTGCCTGCCTGCTCGGCGCCGGAGCGGGGGACGCGCTGCGCGCGCTCAGGTCCTCCGCAAAGCTTGCCCGCGCCGCGGAAATGCTGGCGGGCTCCGTGCCGCTCCCGCGCGATACCGTCGGCAAAAAACGCTTTATCGCAAAAGAGGGAAGAGAAGACGCGGCGCGCATTGCGCTCTACCGCCGTACGCTTTACGGCGAAGACGCGGAACGCGGGATCGAAGGACTTATCGCCGCCGGAGGGTGCTTCTCTTTGGCGGAGCTGGATATCGGCGGCGACGACCTCGCCCGGCTCGGATATACGGGTGCGGAAGTCGGGCGCGTCCTGCGCGAGCTGCTGGATTCGGTGCTTCGCGGCGAAACCGAGAACGAAAAAAGCGCGCTTTGCGCCGCCGCGCTCAAATCGATAAAAATCGGGGTTGACAATTCCGAAGAATAATGATATAATCCATTCTGCGCCTTGCGAAAGAACGCTTGCTTTCCGCTTCGCGTAAACGCTGGTGTGGCGCAGTGGTAGCGCAATTGATTCGTAATCAATAGGCCGAGGGTCCGAATCCCTCCACCAGCTCCAGAAAAATCCTCGTCTTCGGACGGGGATTTTTCAATGATGTTTGCCCTACCGGGCAAATGATGCTGCCTGCGTCAATGATGCCGCTTCGCTAATGATGCGTCCCGCGGGACGTTGGGGCAAACATCGCATCATTTCGGAGCGAAGCGGATATACGTCATTAGCCGCCAAAGGCGGCGGCATCATTGATCTTTGCATTCAAACAAGATATTATTCAGCTTTAAGCAGTTTTCGCTCCGGGGCTGTTTCGTCTGTTGATCAAGAAAAAAACCTCGCGATCGCGAGGTTTTTTCAACCGGATCCGCCCTTGCGGACGGGATAAACCGCCCCGCGGGGAGGTTTCTTTATTTCTTTACTATCTCGAGCGCCCAGGAGCCCATGGCCTCATAGCGCGCGGCGACAAGCTCGCGATCGTATTTTATCCGTTCGCCGCTGTCCGGGTCGTTAAGATAAACGCAGTTGCTGTCGTAGCCGACGAGCACCAGGCAGTGCTCGCCGCGCTTCCACTGCAGCTTTTCGCCGTTCGGCAGCGTCCATACCGCGCCCTGCATCGGCTCCATCATCTGCCCGGTCGCCCATATCAGAACCGGGTCCCCGCGTGATACGCGCGCCAACAGGTCTTCGAAAGGCACTCCGGAAAGCGGGATCGCTTTCACCGTAAAGCAGTTGCCGTTTATCGCTTTTGCAACGACGGGCGCGAAACAGCCGTAGGAGTGCTGCGAGAACGGGTCCCCGACGAACTTTTCCGTGGGGTCGGCGCCGTACATCACGCCGTCTTCGTAATAATACGGCTCGCATTCAAGCCATTCTCCGGCGAACGTCTCGGCGTCCACCGGTACGTCGTAATAATTCAAAAGCATCGTCGCAGCCACCGATTCGCAGCCCGTCGGCAAGGCGGGATACTGGCAGATCAGCGGCACGTCGAGCAGGCGCGCCGCCTTTACGGGCTCTTCGGACGAAGCGTCCGGTTCGGACGCCGGCGCCGGCTCGGAGCTTTCCGCCGTACTCGCCGTTTCGCTCCCGGCTTCGGAGGATACCGTGGCGCTCGCCCTGCTTTCAACGGGTCTGCTTTCCGGGCTCTCGGTCATAGTGCAGGAAACCAGAAGCAGAAACAACGCGATCAGTATCGCGGTAAGAATACGCAAGCTCGACACCCCTTTCCGGACAGATATGCGAACCCCGCCCGCGCGCTTTACGCGAATACGGTACGGGGCGGCGCTTTTTGCGTCGTACGCGATTTACATATATTTATATATAATATATAACACGCGCGTTCGAGATTGTCAAGTTTTATGTTCTTTACATGCGCGTATGCGCGCCGGGTGTAGAAAAAATCGGCACACAAAGCCGCCGTTTTGCATATAATAACGAAAAAAGCCCCAAAAAACGCCCCGCGAGGCCCCGAAAACAGCCCGAAAACCGCATTTGATGCAAAAGCGTTTGCGCCGAGTTGCAAAAAAATGTTGACAAAACGCTTTTGATGATATATAATTGATAAAAATCATAATCGGGGCAGTATTGAAAAGTGACTTTTTCTTCGCGCAATCTATTGACTAACGCCTCGGAATATGATATAATCACTCTATTCTTTACGGCGGGGCATACCCTTTCAACGGCGGAACGGTGCGATATGTCAAGGAATAAATACGTCAACGATTATAAGCTTTCTTATTATATGGATAAGAAAGGTCGCTTCCGCAAAGAGATGCAGTATGTCGGCGATCATTTCGTCTTCACGCGCGAAAGCGGGGAAATGAAGTCGGATTCCCGCATACTCACCGCGGCTTGCGCCGTCGGCTGGGCGGCGTTCATAGCGGCGCTCATCTCACCCACCGCGGCAATGCGCCGCATCTGGTTCTCGGTGCCGTTTGCTTTCATCGCGGTGCCGCTGTGGCTGGTAAGTACCGTGCTGTTCGCCTATTACACGGCAAATGAACCGTTCGTCCGCAAAACCTCAGTCCTGCTTTCCGGGCGACTTAAGCCCGCCGCGATCGCGTTCATCGCGCTCGCCGCGGCGGCGCTCGTCGGGTTTATCGTCGCGTGGGCGGTCGGGAAAGACGATTTCACCGCGTGGGACGTCGTCCCCTTCGTTTCGTCGCTGTTGCTGCTCGCCTGCGCCGTAACCGTGCTTATCAAGCACAAAAGCTTCCCGACAGAGCCAAAATAACGGTCATTATGCGCTGAATGCGTTAAATATGATAAAATTTTTTAGGAGGAAATCCAAAATGAGCAAATTCTTCAAACTGCTTGCTCTCGGCCTCGCACTCGTAATGGTGCTTTCTTTCGTTGCTTGCACACAGAAACCGAATGAGAATTCCGGTGCTGCTTCCGGCGACGAATCCAAGCCCGCTGTCAGCGAAGACGAAAGCAAAGCCCCGGAAATCGTTCCGCAGGGAACCGTGGTTTATGCAACTTCTACTTTTGACCAGAAGTTCAGCCCGTTCTTCTACACCACCGCGTTTGACGCAGACGTCGTCAACCTCGTTTCCGGCTATCTGCTTGCCTCTGACCGCGGCGGCGCAGTCGTAGAGACCGGTATCGAAGGCAAGACCGTTACCTATAACGGCACCGACTATACCTACTACGGCTTCGGCGATGTCGAAGTTATCCAGAATAACGACGGCAGCGTTGATTACAAGCTTACCATGCGTGACAACATTAAGTTCTCCGATGGTACTCCCGCTACGATAGATGACGTTATATTCGGCATCTACGTTATGTGCGACCCGACCTACGACGGTTCTTCCACCATCTACGCTCTTCCGATAGAGGGTATGGACGAATACCGCGCGGGCGTCACCACTCTGCTTCACTATATCTATGGTCTCGGCAGAGAAAACACCGACTTCACCAACGTTACCGAAGAACAGCAGAAAGCGTTCTGGGAGAAGTACGACAAAGCCACCCTTGATCTTGCGAAAGAGATCTACGACTACTGCGTTGCCAAGGGATACGCCGAAGACGGCGACATCCAGGCGGCCGCAGGCGCTTGGGGCTTCGACGCTGAAGAGAACACTCTCGAATCCTTCGCGGCTGCTCTTGAAGACGTTTACGGCGATGACGTTGCCAAAATGATCAGCACCGAAAACGCCGGCTCTTCCGTCGAAGACCTCTTCCCGGGTCTCGAGGAATATTCGCAGACCGCCGTTACCTTCGGCGAATCTGCTGCCAACATCAAAGGTATCCAGCGTACCGGCGATTACACCATGACCGTTCATATGACCTCGTTCGACGCGGTCGCTATCTATGACATGGGCTTCGTTATCTCTCCGCTTCACTACTACGGCAATAAAGACGAATATGATTATGCCGCCAACAAGTTCGGCTTTACCAAGGGCGACCTCAGCTCCGTTCGTGCGAAGACCACCCAGCCTCTCGGCTGCGGCGCTTTCACCTACGAAGGCTACGACAAGGGCGTTGTTACTCTGAAAGCCAACACTTCCTACGTGCTCGGTACTCCTCACATCGAAACTCTTCAGTTCGCTGAAGGCGTCGATTCCGAATACGTGCCCGGCATCCAGTCCGGCAAGTTCGACGTTGCTTCTCCCTCCATCAGCGACAAGACCGTTGCCGCTATCAAGGGCGCAAACTCCAACAAAGAACTCGTCGGCGAGACCATCACCACCTACCTCATCGACTATCGCGGATACGGCTACATCGGCATCAACGCCGACCTCGTCAACATCGACAAGGATCCGTCCTCCGATAAGTCCAAAGCTCTCCGTAAGGGCTTCATGACTCTGTTCTCGGTCTACCGCGACACCGTCATCAACTCCTACTACGGCGAACGCGCTTCCGTCATCCAGTACCCGATCTCCAACACCTCCTGGGCGGCTCCGCAGCCGGCTGACGAAGGCTACAAGATCGCTTACTCCACCGATGTGAACGGCAAGGCCATTTACACCGACGCTATGACTGAAGAGCAGAAATTCGCCGCCGCTCTCGAAGCTGCCATCGGTTACTTCAAAGCTGCCGGCTTCACCTATGACGAAGCCGCGAAGAAGTTCACCGGCGTTGAGCAGACTTGGGAGATCATGATCCCCGGTCAGGGCGAACAGGATCACCCGGCTTACAACGTTGCTACTTCCGCTTCCAAGGCGCTCGAAAGCATCGGCATCAAACTCCAGGTCAACGACGTTGTCACCTCTGTTTGGTCCAACTCTCTCAACACCAACACCGCTATGATGTGGGCCGCCGCTTGGCAGGCATCCGTCGACCCGGATATGACTCAGGTCTACCACAGCAAGAACGCGCACGGCCAGGGCACCAACTCCAACCACTATCAGGTTGACGATGACAAGCTCGACGAGCTCATCGAAAAGGGCCGCGCCAGCGCCGATACCGAATACCGCAAAGCCACCTACAAGCAGGCAATGGAAATCATCCTTGACTGGGGCTGCGAACTCCCGCTCTATCAGCGCAAGGAATGCACCACCTTCTCCACCGAACGCGTCGTTATCGACACCGTTCCGAAGGATATGACTCCGTTCTGGGGTTGGGCTGCAGAGATCGAAAACCTCGAAGCCGTCGTCGCTAAGTAAGCAAAAGCTTCCGGGGGAACCGGTCTTAAAGGTTCCGTTCCCGCCCCTTGTGGGGTAAATTCGCAAATACAACAATCGGAATACGGACGGGGAGCCAAAACTCCCCTTCCGTATCTTCGTTTATCTGCAATAACTATCAATTTCGAAAGTAGAGCAAAATCCTATGCTGAAGTACACGATTAAACGTATATTATACAGCGTATTAATCTTGTTCTTCGTCATGTTCATTATCTATTTGCTGATGTATAGCCTGCCCGGCGGATATATCCAGACAAGGGCACAAGAGCTTGCTTCTAAACCAAACTCCACAAAGAGTTATCAGGAATGGCTTGATTTTCTTAATGCACAGTACGGAATGGACAAAGGCGTTGTACAGGGTTATTTCACGTGGTTGGGCAGCGCTGCCTCCGGTAATCTCGGCGACAGTTGGGTGTGGACTCTTCCGGTTACCGAGGTCTTCCACAACACCGTCTGGTACAGCTTTATTCTCGGCGCCGTTTCTTTCGTATTCGAAATCATAATCGCCATTCCGCTCGGCATTAAAGCGGCAAAGAATCAATACGGGTTCACCGATTATTTCGCGTCCGTATTTTCTATGATTTGTATTTCGATGCCGACGTTCTTCCTCGCGACTTTGCTTAAATACGTATTCGCGATAAAACTCGAATGGTTCGAGATATCCGGTATGAAAAGCCGCGATTATATCAATTTATCTGAATTCGGAAAATTCCTGGATGTTGCCGCGCATTTCGTCCTGCCCGCGATAACGCTTATCATAATAAGCATCGGTGGACTTATGCGTTACACCCGTACAAATATGTTGGAGGTACTTAACTCCGATTACATCCGTACCGCCCGCGCGAAGGGCGTTCCGGAAAAGAAGGTCATCAACTATCACGCCTTCCGCAATACCCTCGTTCCTCTCGTAACAACGCTCGGCGGCTCGCTGCCCGGGCTGTTTTCCGGCGCTCTTATCACCGAAACGCTGTTTGCCATCCGCGGCATAGGGCACGCGTCCTATCAGTCGATGCTGCAGGCGGATATCCCGTTCATAATGTTCTATCTCGCGTTTCTGTCGATACTCACGCTGCTCGGCAACCTTATTTCCGACCTGCTGTACGCGGTGGTCGACCCGCGCGTGCGGCTGTCATAAAGGGGGGCTGTTAAATGAGTAAGTATCTTTATGACGCGCTTCTTAAAAAGAAACGCGAAAGCAGCGGCGCGGAGCAGAACAACAACGGCGAGGTCGCTCTGGACGATATCTCCCGCGTTAAGGTGCTCTCGCCCGCACGCAAGGTGTTCAAACGCTTCATGCGCAACCGCCTTGCCGTCGTCGGCGCGATAATCCTTATCTGTATGTTCGCGTTTGCGTTCCTCGGCCCGCTGTTCTACCCCTACGAGCAGGACCAGCACTTCTATAAATACGATACGCAGACTATCAACTATTCTCAGGCAAAACGCATAGTCAACTATACCGGTTATAAAGTCGACGACGGCATCAAAGTCGATTCCGAAGTGGAAACGATGATGAACAGCAACGTCAAAGGTATGATCGCAGACGGCGTCGAAAGCAAGTTCGTTTTAGGCGCGGACGGCGCTTATACCATCGACAAGATCGCCGACAGCATCTATTCGCTTTCCAAGGCGGATTCCAAGCTTATCTGCTCCGCCGGCGTGCATTCCGTAAAGCTCGGCGTTTATTCCCGCGGCACGAAGACTTTCAGCCCCGCGCCCGGCGAGGATATCCCCGAAGGGTTCGAGGATTCGCTTAAAAACGCAAAAATGACCGGCTCAGAAGGCACCGTCGTTATCGGCGGAGTCGAATATACCTATAAACGCGGCGCGCAGAAGACCGATCTCGATATTTTCCACCGCGTTGAAGGCATACTCTATCATTCCGGCGAAAAGGGCGGTGATTTTGAAGCCGTTCTTACCGACTCCGTCGAAAACGAAAAGGATTTCGAGTTCGGCGGAAAGACCTATTCGCTCGTCCAGAACGGCGACGTTTTCGACGTCTACGAGCTCGGCAGCGCAAAGGTCGCTATGGTCTATACCCTTTACGCGCTCAACAAGGTCGACCTCGAAAAGGAATTCCCCGACGAAGTCCGTGTTAAAGCTCTGCTCGCGGCGGGCAAGGGCGGCGAATTCAAGGCGGAAGGGAAGACCTACTACCTCGAAAAGGATGAAGACGACCTTATAATCAAGGATTCCGGCAAAAACGTTATCGCCGATATGTCGCTTATATCCGTACGCAGGTATTCCGGACAGGATACCATGGAATACGGGCTCAAGCGCACGGTCATAAAAAAGATCGAGGAAATGGATTCCACCGACACGCGCGAAGGCAAGTTCGTCTATGCCATCCCGCGCCAGGATACCGAGACGGGCCAAGTCGTTTACGATGAAGACGGCAAGCTCGTTATGGACGACAGCGATCTTTATATCAACCGTTCCGACACCGGCGTTTACAACATCACCTGCGATCAGATCATCTTCTTAATAGATACGTACGCTCCCGTTTCCGGGACGCACATACTCGGCACCGACGGCGACGGATACGACGTTTTCGCCCGCGTAATGTACGGCGGACGCATTTCGCTCCTTGTCGGCTTCGTCGTTGTCTTCCTGGAGATAATACTCGGCGTTATCATGGGCGGCCTTGCCGGTTATTACGGCAAATGGGTCGATATGATAATCATGCGACTCGTCGATATATTCTACTGCATCCCGTCGCTGCCGATCCTTATCATCCTCGGCGTGCTTATGGATTATCAGCGCCTCGACCCGATACCGCGACTTATGGTCATGATGGCAACGCTCGGCATACTCGGTTGGGCCGGCGTCGCGCGTATGGTCAGGGGCCAGATACTCTCGCTCCGTGAGCAGGAGTTTATGGTCGCCGCCGAAGCCACCGGCATCAAGGTCAGCACACGTATATTCAAGCACCTCATACCCAACGTTATGCCTCAGCTTATAGTTATCGCCACCATGGGTATGGGCGGCGTTATCCTCACGGAGTCCACGCTGTCGTTCCTCGGTCTGGGCGTCAAACACCCGCTGGCGACGTGGGGCACTATGATCAACTCCGTCTCGGACCAGACTTCCATCGCAAAATACCCCTATATCTGGATCCCGGTCGGTCTGCTCATATGCATAACCGTCGTTGCCTTCAACTTTGTTGGCGACGGTCTGCGCGACGCGTACGACCCGCGGTCCAAGAAATAGGAGGTGCCGGTAATGGATAACGAAAAAACAAAAAAGAAAAAGAAATCTTCTTATATAACCACCAGTGAATCCCGCAAGATAACCAGGTTCAACCGCAGGATCACCAAAAAGCTCGAAAAAAAGCGTGAAAGCGCTTCCAAAGACCCGTCTCTTTACACCACGAAGATGAAGGACCCGGAAAACGTCGTCGAATTCGACAACGTCTGCACCTACTTCTTCACCGACGTCGGCGTTGTAAAGGCGGTGGACGGCGTAAATTTCAACATCCCCAAATGCTCCACCGTGGGCGTCGTCGGGGAATCGGGCTGCGGCAAATCCGTCACCAGTCTTTCGCTTATGCAGCTCCTTCAGCGCCCCATGGGGCAGACCGTCGGCGGCGAAATAAGGTTCAACAAGGGCGACGGCACCGCGTATAACATCGTAAACACTCCCAACTCCGTTATGGAGAAAATACGCGGCAACAAGATCTCCATGATCTTCCAGGAGCCGATGACGAGTCTCAACCCGATCTTCAAGGTCGGCAAACAGATCGACGAAGTCATAATTCTGCACAACCCGGAAATGGAAAAGGAAGCCGTCAAGGAAAGAACGCTCGAAATGCTCGATCTCGTCGGGATCGCCAATAAAGAGGGCGTTTACGATATGTACCCGCATGAGCTTTCCGGCGGTATGCGCCAGCGTATCTGCATCGCGATAGCGCTTGCCTGCTCTCCTACGATAATCATCGCGGACGAACCGACAACGGCGCTCGACGTTACCATCCAGGCGCAGATACTCGATCTGCTGCGCAACCTTAAAGAAAAACTCAATTCTTCTATAATGCTCATTACTCACGACCTCGGCGTCGTCGCCGGTATGGCGGATTACGTCGTCGTTATGTACGCGGGCAGAATAGTCGAAAAGGGCACCGCGCGCGAGATATTCCACAACCCGTCGCATCCCTATACCATCGGGCTGATGAAATCCAAGCCCGTGGTGGGGCAGAAGGTGGAAGAACTTTACAACATCCCCGGCAACGTGCCCAACCCGGTCAGTATGCCCAACTACTGCTATTTCCGCGACAGGTGCGAAATGCGCTGCGACAAGTGCGACGGCGCCTATCCGCCCGAAGTCAAGATCGGCGATACGCATATAGTTTCCTGTTACAGATATATCGATAAGGGTGAAGTGCTCGGGCAGCCGAAATCTGTGGACGTGGAGGAACTTATAAATGAATGAGAAAGTAAACGCATCCGCTCCGCAGTTCGACAAAGACGATATCCTCGTTGTAAACAACCTTGTAAAATGGTTCCCGATAAAAGCCGGGTTCTTCAAACGCACGGTCGGCCACGTCCGCGCGGTCGACGGCGTCAGTTTCAAGATAAAACGCAGACAGACAATGGGCCTTGTCGGCGAATCGGGCTGCGGCAAATCCACTTGCGGCAGAACGATACTCCGCCTCATCCCCAAAACCTCCGGCGATATATTCTTCGACGGCAAGAACGTTTCGACTCTGGGCAAGGACGAAATGCGCGCTATGCGTACCCGTATGCAGATCGTCTTCCAGGACCCGTACTCCAGTCTTTCCCCGCGTCTTCCCATCGGCGAAATAATCGGCGAAGCCGTGCGCGAGCATAAGATAGTCGCGCCCGACCAGTTCGACGATTACATCACCATGGTAATGGAGGCGTGCGGGCTTCCGGAGTATTACAAAGAGCGTTACCCGCACGAATTCTCCGGAGGTCAGCGCCAGCGTATCTGCATCGCGCGCGCTTTGGCTCTTTCGCCCGAATTCATCGTGTGCGACGAACCGGTCTCCGCGCTGGACGTTTCCATCCAGGCGCAGATAATCAACCTGCTCAAAAAACTGCAGCAGGATTTCGGTCTCACGTATATGTTCATCTCGCACGACCTTTCCGTCGTCGAGCATATATCGGATATAGTGGGCGTTATGTACCTCGGCGATATGGTCGAGTACGCCGAGACCGAAAAGATCTTCTCCGCACCGTTGCATCCCTATACGAAAGCGCTCTTCTCCGCTATCCCGATCCCGGATCCGGACGCGAAGATAAACCGCATAATCCTTCGCGGCAGCATCCCCAGCCCCGCAAATCCTCCGCACGGCTGCAAATTCCACACGCGCTGCGACCATTGCATGGAAGTGTGCAAATACGCCGCCCCGCAATGGAAAGAGGTTGAACCGGGCCACTTCTGCGCCTGCCATCTGTACGATAACGACGAAGAAAAGGCAAAAGCGGAAGAGATAATGGCAAAGGAAAAGGCGGAAGGCAACACCATCGAAAACGAAGCGGAAGTTCTGTGATCATGGCGGAAAAGGATAACGAAAACTCCTGCCTGCCACCGGAAGGGCAAAATGGGCCCGCCGGGGAACAGGTTCCCTCCGCAGCGGAACGGCGGAAAGAAGAGATCGACGACGGCGCTCCGGTCGCGGATATGAACGTCGAAGGAATGCCGTGGTTCGTTCGCCGCAGGTATAAAGACCGCGGCGCCCGCGCGGAAGCTCCGCAGCTTTCGCCCGAGGAAATAAAGGCATACCGCTGGGCGGCGGTCAAATCCGCGCTCGTGGTCATCCTTGTTTACGGGCTCGTCTTCTTCGCGTTCATAGCGTTCTGCTATTTCGTCTGGTTCAAATAAGAACGCAAAAAACCGCTTTACGCGTCGATTTTCAAAAGCATAAAAAACCGACTGAGGTAAGGAATGATATAATCCCCATAGAGTAGACACTTGAAAAAACAAAAATTCAAGGACTACAATATGGGGGTTATTTTATGTCAAGGAGAAAGAACAAGAAATACAGCAAAGAATTAAGGCTTGAGG
>JAFSNK010000014.1 GCA_017447445.1 Clostridia bacterium
CAGCATAGGTTGAAATGTATGACGCCGATGGAGTACCATCGCGCCGCCGCGTGAAAAATTCCACCCTGCTGCGCAGCAGGGTGGAATTTTCACCAAATTCTTTTCGTTTTTTTCACTGTCTACTTGACAGGGGGCGCTTCAGAATATAAGTTCCTTGTTTCAGTCGGTTTTCTTGCTGTACGGGATCCGGGGCTGCGAGCGGACCGCCTTTCAGAACCGCCGGCAAAGGCGGTTTTTCGTTACGCCGTGCGCTTATTTTCCCTCCGCGCCCGGGATTACGTAGGTTTTAAGGAAGTGTCGCTTTATCATCGCGTATTCGGAAGCGTCCGCTTTTCCGTTTTTGTTAATATCCGCGCGCGTCAACTGGTCCGCGTTCAGCGTGTAGGTCTTCAGCACCGCGCGCTTGCACATCGCGTAGTCGGCGGAATCGATCTTTCCGTTTCCGTTAACGTCGCCGGGGATGAACGTATCGGGTATCTCCGGGACGGCGGCGCCGGTGCCGGAAAGCTCGTAAGTCACGCAGTAAACGGCTTTGTTGCCGGAATGGTTTACCATTACCGCGGGCATACCGTTTATAAAGTAATCGCCGTCGGTAGCCAGCACGTACCCCTCGCGGGAGATGAACCTGACCTGCACGGTATATTTGTTCCCCTGCGCGAATTCCTCGTCCATCGGCATCTTCGCGCCGTTTTTAAGTATCTGCACGAACTCCGCGTAATAATACGCTGAACTCGTTTCGACCTTTTCGGAAGGCAGCGCGCCCGCCTGCGGGACCGTGGCTGATACTTCCATATGCCTTAAATACATATTGCTGCAGTTGAGTAAAAGCGAAACGGAGATCACTTTTTCCGGGTCCTGCTCGTAGGCGGTGGTAACGAAGGCGGGGAAGTCGTTTATCTTCGCGGTGACAGCGCTCGTTTCGTCGAACTTGTATCCGTTCGCCGCCTTTGCCCATATGTCCACCCGGTAAACGTGCCCGTTTATAAACTTGTCTCCCGCATTCATTGCGTGCCCGTCGTTCGTCACGTCGTACCATTCCAAATAACCGGATGGCACCGTGTAGTTGCTCCCGGCGCAGACCGCGTTGTGATCCGGCGTTCCGTTCGGCGTGGGCAGCTTAACGGTGAATCCCAGCTCGTTCACGGTATAGGGGCACTGCATCGCCGCGTGCTTTATTATCATCGCGTCGTTTTTGCTCCTGCCGGGAACGCTGTATCTGCCCGTAACGGAATAGTTCAGCTTTACCGTGGTTTTGAAATCGCCGCGCGCGTCGGTGCGGAACTTGTGCCCCGGCGCCGCCGCCAGCAGTATGTCCACGCTGTACCAGTGCCCGGCGATGAAAGTATCGCCCGGTTCAAGGTACCGCTTGTCGGTCGTATCGTACCAGGTCGCCTTTTCGGCTGTCGCCTCGCCTTGGGTGAAATAAACCTTCTGCGTCGGCTCGCCGCCGGCTTTCGGGGTGTTTATGTGGCATTCGATCGCCTCGGTGCATTGCGCTATCTCGGTCTCGCCGGTTTCAAGCAGGACCGATTCGTTTGCGGAAACGGCGATCCCGTCGCGAAGGATCAGACTGCCGGAGGGAACGTAATCGCCTATTGTTTTCCCCTGCGGGAGTATTATCCCGGTAAACCTGCCGGCGTTTATCACCACGCTCTTGGCGTTGGCGCCGATCATTATCCCGCCGCACTTCGTATACCGCGGGAACACGCCGTTTTCCGCAAACGTGAACCTGCCGTTGTTTATCGTCGCTTTGCCGCCGTTCACTATCACCGCGGCGTGCGCGTCCTGCGTGTCGGCGTCGTTTATCGTGTGGAACAGACCGTTGTTTATAACAAGCTCCGCGTTCGCGTAGTTGCTCTGGCGTATCGTGCAGGCGTTGTGCTTGAATTTGTAGTTTTTCGTAAAGCATTCCAGCACCACGTTGCCGTCGACGGTGGTCTTGCCGGCGTTGAAGATTATGCATCCGGTATCGCAGTTCGGCGCCATAAACGCCATCTTGCCGTTCCCGTTAAGCTCCAACTCCGCGCCGTAGGGAACGCGTATCAGCTCTTCGGGGCAGTTGTAGTCGTAGGGGGAGAAGTTCGCTTCGCCGTTCAGCGTAAGCACCTTTTTCCCGGCGACTGCAATACCCGATTTTTCTCTGCTTGTAAAATTGTCGTAATGATAGGAGCGGTCGCCGTTGAGAAGCTCCGTATATGCATACGATATCCCGTTCAGCAGAACGTATTTGTAATCCGGGTTTTCCAGCGCGCCTTTAAGGTCCTCAAATGAATAGCAGTATACAGGCCTGTCGGAATAATAACCCGCGTCCGGACGGAAGCAGGCGCGTACCCGGACGGAGAAAGTAACGCTGTCCGCCGTATACTTAATAAGCTTTGCGGTCCATTCCATACGGTTCGCAAGACAAAGCTGTACGTCCTCTGTAAAACTCAAGCTTTCGGGATTCAGTATTTTGTATGTGATATCTATTTCGTAGAACACGCCGAACTTGAACCTGCCGTCGTAGGTATAGGAGTTCTTGTCCTTTTTCCAGCATATCGTTTCGTTCGCGCCTCTGTACGCGTTCTCGTCGCGCACGCCGATAGACAGGTATTTGGAGTTTTCTTCTGTCGGCATCTCGCCGGCATACGGCACCGGCGCCTCGGACCGGATGATCGAAACCAGCCCTTTTCCCGAGACCTTGTATTTGAAAGAGATGTCGCAGTATGCGCTTCCGCTTTCGACGTAGGAACGCACGCTGTCCGGCGCTTTGCCGTCCAGCCGCGCCAGTATCATATCGGAAGCGGCGAACGAATATCCTTCCACCGCTATGAGCAGCACGCTGTAGGTGTATTCTTCTCCCGCCAGGAACCTGTTCTGCGAATCGAACTTGCCGCTCCACGAGGAACGGAAAACGTAGGAATTGCAGTAGACCAACTGCGGGGTATGGTAATCCCGTTCCTCGCCCTCCATCGGCGCCGCGACGCCGGAAAGGATTATTTTGTTTATCGGCGTGTATTCCGTCGCGCCGGGAACGGTGAACTCTATTCTGTACCTCGCTATGTTCGATTTGAACTCGTGCGTGGAAACGTGGTAGTTCGCCGCATTCTCGTCGGAAAGCACCGGCGCCGCGGAAGCGGAAAACGTCCTGTCGCCAAGCGTTTCCAGCGTAAGGAGCAGCCCGTAAACGTGCCCTGCGTCGAACCGGTAATCGGGGTTTTCTATCGGCCTGCCCGCGGCGTCGTACCACGTCGTCTCTTCCTCAACGATACGGTACATATCCGGATTGCCCGGCGCCGCGTTCGCGTTGGTGATAGGCACGGCGGTCTGCCCCGCGACGGGCGCTCTTAGCCCGCCGATGCTTATGTTATAGACCGTTTCCGCCGCCGAGACCGAAAAAGGTATCGCGGTGAATATCATCACCGCAAGCAGCAAAAACGCTGCCGATGCTCTTGCGCGTGTTCTCATATCTTTGACCTCCGGGAATCGCGTCCGGCGGGCGCGCTGCCCGTCGGACCGGCTTTTATCTGCGTTATCCTTCATTATTAAATATATTTTATCATAGCGCGCCGATAAAGTCAATCGTTGCGCGGCTTTTAAAAAAAAATATGTACTGTTTTTTAATAAATTATGAATAAATTATGAATAATTTTTGCTTTTACCATGTTTTTTTGCAAAAAAACTGTTGACACTTGCAAAAATAGGTGGTATAATCACACTGTCTAAAAAAATGCGCTTTTGCGCAAATAATTATGGAGGACATTAAATGAAACGCACAATCGCAATCATCCTCGCTCTGCTCATGGTTTCGGTGCTCGGCGTCGCTCTCGTCAACGCGGAAGACGACACCACTCCCGATACCCGTGTCTGGAGCGAAACCGAATCGGTTGATGAAAAATCCGGAAACTACTCCTACGGCACCGCTTACGGCTACGATTTCAGAATCGATAAAGTAAACGGCGTTATAGGCGGTGAAGATTCCACCATCATCACTAACGCCGATGCTTACAACGCCTGCAACCCCAACTGGGCTATCAGCGTTCCGCTTAAGAAACTCGAGGACAACAAGTACGAAGTTCTCGAAGGCACTCTTGAAGCTCCGATGAGAGATTCCTCTTGGACTCCCGCAAGCGCCAACTTCGATTTCTCCAACGGCAATATCGTTATGGTAGTGCACTCCGCCACCTCCAAAAAGGCAGAGGCCGAAGAGAAGGGCTACACCAACTGGCAGCAGAAGGTCGTTGCTATCGCTCTCAAAGCGGGCGACGTCGTAACCTTCACCGGCGTGGATCTCAACGCTACCGAACTGAATCCCGCGGGCAAAGCTCACGTTGAAATGCCTGCTTCTTCCGGCGATCCCGAACCTCAGCCCGAACTCGTTAAAGAGACCATCACCGTTGACGGCGATCTTTCCGACAACGGTTGGGCTGAAGAGGGCTGGATAGAAGCTTCCGTTGCAAACGGCAAGGGATCCATTCAGGGCCAGCCGACCGATACTACCGGCGCAGACAAACCCGATCGTCCCTTCAAGTTCCAGTACCGCACCGACGATGAAAACATCTACGTCGCAGTTGTTATGGATACCGCATTCACCCCCGGCAATTCCTCCGGCAGAAGCGGCACCAACTTCCGCATCTGGTTCCACGTAAATAACGAATACGCACAGTACACCCACTTCTACGATGTATGGGGCGATGCCGACGGCAACTCCTACACCGCTGCAAAATACAATCAGTCCAAAGAATCCAACTCCGGCGCCGCCATCGAGAACTCCGGCGTTAAGGGCTTCATCAAAGAAGTCGACGGCAAGACCGTTGTCGAAATGTCCGTTCCGATAGCTGAATTCGTTCCCGAAGGAATGGTCAAAGTTCCGTTCTACGCCAACACCATGGATATCTTCAAGAACGGCAACGATGCTGATGAAAACGTCGGTATGTTCTACCCGGCTATCCCCTACGGTCCGGAAGACGCGGAGAAGAGATTCGACGTCAATCTGCCCTGGGTCGCCTGGTATACCGACGGTGAAGGCATAATCGACCTCGAAGCCGCTAAACTCGGCGAGATCGTTATCGGCACCACCGATGAATCCGGCACTTCCGAAACCGAAGGCCCGTCCTATGAAGAGACCATAAAAGAGAACATGGGCCCGGCGAACGAAAACGGCAAGTTCGAAGTTGAACTCACCGGTCCGCAGAACTACAAGGCCGGCGA
>JAFSNK010000015.1 GCA_017447445.1 Clostridia bacterium
ATAGTGTTGCCTCAAGCTTTTCTCGGTTCTTCCCCACAAGACGAAGCAAACTCTTGTATTCCGTATTGCCGTCAACAAACGATTCTACGGGACGGATATTGCCGTACCAAAGGTTTTCAAGAACCGTCATGCGAACACCACCTCGCTTTTCACGATCTCTTCTGCGCGGTTGCGGATGGAGTTCATACGCCGCACCCATTCCATTTGGTCGGCGGTTTTGAGTTGTTCGGTTACACCTTCGGCTTGTTTCATCCTGTCCACCAGTTGAGAAAACAGCTCCTCCGCCTGCCGGTTAATATCTTCGATATGCTCTTTAAGTTTCCCTGAAAGCATAAGCCCCGAATATGTAACTCGCTTATGGGTATGCAGATAATCGTGATACATCATCCCGAATCGTCCGATCTTCGGCGCCTCTGGCGCTTTCAGGCAGGGATAATAGTAATCTCCTACCAATTCATATTTCAGCCCGGTCTTTTCGTCTGTAATATACTTTTTCATTTGAGTAATCCTCCGATAAGTTTTTTCACTCCGCAACACCCGTGTTTACCGTCAAAAACACGTTTGGCTTCGTTTTGTCCTTATCGCGGCTCACTCATATTTAATATTTCAGTAGATAAAAGAAAATAATACTTGACTTATTCCGCGTTTGAATGTATAATCAAACATTGGATATCAAGTTAAAATCGCTTTTCCGGAGGTATTTTGCAGATGAATTATTCACGTACTGCAAATCTTGTAAAATTTATCTTGCTGGCGCTTTGTATCGTCGCGGTATGCGCGGTGGCGGTATGCGGCGTTTATTTCGGCGAAGATAAGCAGATCAAAGGTATATTCGACGAGGGCGCCGTTACTTTGGGCCTGGACCTCGCAGGGGGGTCGGTGATCACCTACCGCGCGAAAACCAACGACAGCGGCGACGCGCTCGACGTCGGTATGAACTCCATTGTTACCGTTATGCGCGACAGACTGGATAACCAGGGCCTTACCGAGGCGCTGTGCTACCGCGCGGGCGACGATATGGTCACGGTGGAGATCCCCGACGTGGACGATCCCAACGAAGCTATACAGAGCTTTATGCAGACCGCGAAGCTGACGTTCCGCGACAGCTCGGGCAACGTCATACTCGAAGGCAAGCACGTTATAAACGCGTCTGCCGGACAGGAGCAGAACCGCACCACCGGCGAAATGGAATACGGCGTTTCGCTGGAGCTTAACAGCGAGGGCGCGAAGCTTTTTGCGGAAGCTACGAAGACAGCCGCACAGAACGGCACCAACATAGGCATTTACATCGACGATAACCGGATCTCCAATCCTTCGGTCAGCAGCGAATACGCGAGCACCGGCATTACCGGCGGCAAAGCGTGGATAAGCGGCTCGTTCAAGAGCGCGGTCGAAGTGGAACGGCTCGCCGGAAACATCAACGCGGGCGCGCTGCGCTATGAGCTCGAAAGAGTCGAGCAGCGCACGGTCGGCGCCACTCTCGGCGCGAAATCGCTTTCGCGTTCGCTTATCGCGGGCGGCATCGGTCTGCTTTTAGTTATAATCTTTATGTGCGTTTACTACAAACTCTCGGGCGTTATGGCTTCCGTCGCGCTGGTTGGCTACTGCGGTCTTTTCGCGCTGGCGCTGATGGCGTTCAAGACCAACCTTACGCTTGCGGGTATCGCGGGCGTCGTGCTCTCGATCGGTATGGCGGTCGACGCGAACGTCGTTATTTTCGAACGTATGAAGGAAGAGATCGATTCCGGCAAGAGCGTTAAAGCCGCGATAAAGGGCGGATTCCACAGGGCGTTCTGGGCGATCTTCGACTCCAACGTTACAACTCTTATCGCCTGCGGCGTTCTGCTCGCGCTCGGCTCCGGCACCATCAAGGGCTTTGCGACGACGCTTCTGATCGGCGTTGTGCTTTCGCTGTTCACCGCGTTGGTCGTCACCCGCGGGCTGCTTTACCTCGGCGTGGGCATGGGGCTCGACAATCCCTCGGCTTACCGTTCGCTCGGCAAGAATTACAAGGCATCGGGCAAATTCCACTTTATTAAAAACCGCAAGGTCACGCTTATAATACTCGCCTGCGTGCTCGTGGTCGGAGTCGTTTCCTTCTTCGTGCGCGGGACCAACATAGATATCGACTTCTCCGGCGGTACCGAGATACAGATCGACGTCGGCACCGAAGTGAACGACGCGGTCTGCAAGCGTATAAACGAGATAATCGAAACCGAACCGACGCTCGGACGCAGCTACGTATCCTCCACCTCGCAGGCGGCTTCCTCGCCCACAACGGCGATAATCCGCACCGGCACCGCGGCGCTTACCACCGAACAGCAGATCGCTTTGGAAAAGGCGCTTTTGGCGGAATACCCCGAAACGGATACGCATAACGCGCAGATCACCACGATACAACCGACTATCGGCAGCGCGCTTTCCAGAAAAGCGATACTCGCGGTCACCATCGCTGTCGTGCTTATGCTGATCTATATCTGGATAAGGTTCGAGCTCAACTCCGGTCTCGCGGCTATCTGCTGCCTGATCCACGACCTGTTCATTATGCTTACGATCTACTCGCTGTTCCTTATCCCGATCAACTCCAACATCATCGCGGCGTTCCTTACGATACTCGGTTATTCGATCAACGCGACGATAATCGTCTTCGACCGTATCCGCGAGAACCGGAAGAAGCTCGGAAGCGAGGCGGATTTTGCGGACGTCGTGAACGTGAGCATACACGAAACGCTCGGCAGGAGCATAAACACCACTATCACCACCCTGCTCACCATCGGGATGATATGGATACTCGGCGTGGAAGCAATACGCAACTTCGCGTTCCCGCTTATAATCGGCATTATCGCCGGTCTCTTCTCCTCGGTATTCATTTCCGGTATGCTTTGGTATCTCCTTAACAAGGTGTTCAAGCCAAAGAAGAAAGCAGAAGAAAAGAAAAATGCCGCGGAAGGCAAGCAAGATACCGCAAAAGCGTAATTCAGAGTTTTTTAGGGCTGTCGTTTATCCTACGGCAGCCTTATTTTGAATTAAAAGGTGTTTAATATGCGCAAGATAGAGAAAATACGCAATTTTTCGATAATAGCACACATCGACCACGGTAAAAGCACCCTTGCCGACAGACTGCTGGAATACACCGGCGCGGTGGAAAAGCGCGACGTGGAGGAGCAGATGCTGGACAATATGGAGCTGGAGCGCGAACGCGGGATAACCATAAAAGCCCGCGCGGTGCGCTTCGACTACAAGGCGGACGACGGCGAGACCTATGAGCTGAACCTTATCGACACCCCGGGGCACGTCGACTTCGGATACGAGGTGTCGCGCTCGCTTTCCGCCTGCGAGGGCGCGGTGCTTATTGTCGACGCGACGCAGGGCATTCAGGCGCAGACGCTGGCGAACGCATATATGGCGGTAGACCACGATCTGGAGATACTTCCCGTTATAAACAAGATCGACCTCGCGAGCGCCGACCCGGAAATGGCGAAGCGCGAGATAGAGGACGTGATAGGCATCCCCGCGAGCGACGCGCCCTGTATTTCCGCCAAAATGGGAATAAACATACGCGAGGTGCTGGAGCGCATCGTTAAGGACATCCCCTGCCCCAAGGGCGATCCGGAAGCGCCGCTTGAAGCGCTTATTTTCGATTGCTATTACGATTCCTACAAGGGAGTTATAGTTTACATCCGCATAATGAACGGGCGGCTGCGCGTGGGCGACAAGGTGAAAATGATGCACACCGGCGCGGAGTTCGAAGTGGTGGAGACCGGCACGCTTTCGACGTTTTCTCTGGACAAAAAGGAATTCCTTGAAGCCGGCGAAGTCGGGTATTTCACCGCGAGCATAAAGAATATCGCCGACACCGACGTGGGCGACACCGTCACCCACGCCGACGCCCCCTGCGCAAAGCCGCTGCCCGGCTTTAAGAAATCGCAGCCGATGGTGTTCGCGGGGATCTACCCGGCGGACGGCTCCAAATACGGCGACCTGAAAGACGCTTTGGACAAGCTGCGCCTTAACGATTCCTCGTTCACCTACGAGCCGGAATCCTCTGTAGCGCTCGGGTTCGGGTTCCGCTGCGGATTCCTGGGGCTGCTGCATATGGAGATAATCGAGGAACGGCTGGAACGCGAGTTCGCGCTGGACCTTATAACCACCGCGCCGAGCGTTATTTACGAGATACACAAGACCAACGGCGATACGGTCTATATCGACAACCCGACGAACTACCCCGACCCGGCGACGATAGAGACCGCGTGCGAGCCGTTCGTTTCGGCTTCTATAATCACCCCGAGCGACTACGTGGGCACAATAATGCAGCTTTGCACCGACCGGCGCGGCGAATTCATAGATATGAAATATATCGACGTGAACCGCGCGGAGCTGCATTATCTGCTCCCTCTGAACGAGATTGTTTACGACTTCTTCGATTCCTTAAAATCGCGCAGCAAGGGCTACGCCTCGCTCGATTACGAGTTCAAGGACTACCGCCCGTCCAAGCTTTCCAAGCTGGATATACTGCTTAACGGCGAGATCGTGGACGCGCTTTCGTTTATCGTACATTCCGACAGGGCGTATGCGAGGGCGCGCAAAATTTGCGAAAAGTTAAAGGACAACATACCGCGGCAGCTTTTCGAAATACCCGTCCAGGCGGCTATAGGCGGCAAGATAATCGCGCGCGAAACGGTGAAAGCGATGCGCAAGGACGTGCTGGCGAAATGCTACGGCGGCGACATAACGCGCAAGAAGAAGCTGCTTGAAAAACAGAAAGAAGGCAAAAAGCGCATGCGCACGCTCGGCACCGTGGAGGTCCCGCAGGAAGCGTTTATGGCGGTGCTCAAATACGATGACGAATAAACCGCTTTCGCTTTATTTCCACTTCCCCTTCTGTGTTAAAAAATGCGCGTACTGCGCGTTTTACTCGCTCCAGGCACAACCGGAGGAAATAAAAAACGCCTATTGCGGCGCGCTTGAAAAGCAAATCGGTTTTCTTCCGCGCGAGCGTGAGATCATAAGCGTTTACTTCGGCGGAGGGACGCCTTCCAGTCTGGGTGCGGAAAGATTATGTAAACTGATTGAAAAAATTAAGGAACGCTGTTCGCTTGCGCCGGATTGCGAAATAACCGTTGAGGTGAACCCCGGCACTGCGGGCGAAAGCGATTTTTACGCGCTTTACGCGGCGGGGTTCAACCGTATTTCGGCAGGGGTCCAATCCGCAAACGACGAGACGCTGGCGTTTCTCGGCAGGATACACGATTTCCGCCAGGCGCGCGAATGCATCCTTGCCGCGAAGCGCGCGGGGTTTGCGAATATCGGCGCCGACCTTATATTCGCACTGCCGGGGCAGAGCGCGGAGGATTTTTTGCACAGCATAGATTCCGTATGCGATCTGGGCGTACAGCATATCTCCGCCTATTCCCTGCAACTTGAACCGGGAACGCCTTTATACGCGAAGCGCGGGACGCTTTGTTTTCCGGACGAGGAAGCGGAGGAAGCCGTTTACGGCGCGCTGTGCGCGCGTTTGAAAGAAAGAGGATACGAGCATTACGAAATATCTTCTTTTGCGCTGCCGGGCTTCAGGGCGCGCCACAACGGCGTTTACTGGAACCGCGGCGAATATCTGGGCATAGGAGCGGGCGCGCATTCGTTTTACGGCGGAAAGCGTTTTTCTGCTCCGTGCGATATAAACGCATTTATACAAAAAGCGGGAGATTCGCTTTTTGCACCGACCGACCGCGAAACCGCGCCTTTTATAACCGTCGCCGAAGCAGAAGAAGAACGCGTTATGCTGGGGCTGCGCACCTCGGACGGCGCCGTTGTTCCGCCCGGAGCGCGTGTCAAAGCGCGGCGCATTGCGGAAGCCGGCTTCGGCGTCTTCGACGGCGAAAGGCTTGTGCTGAACGAAAAAGGGTTCCGCGTTTCGAACGAGATAATTGCTGAAGTATTGATTTAGAGGATTGACGATGCGGTTTACGAAAATGCAGGGGCTGGGGAACGATTTCCTTATATTTTCCGGCGGACCGGTAAGCGGCGCAGCGGAAGCGGCACGTGCGCTGTGCGACCGCGTAACGGGTTTCGGCGCCGACGGCATAATATTTGTTTTTCCCTGCCCGGAAGCCGATTTTGAAATGAGGATATTCAATTCCGACGGCGGCGAGGCGCTTATGTGCGGCAACGGCATACGCTGCGCGGGCAGGTGGTTTTACGACCGCCGGTATACCGAAAAAACCGAGCTTCGGGTGAAGACCAAGTCCGGGATAAAAACGGTTTTCCTGCACGCCGCGGACGGCGAGGAAAATCTTGTTACCGTCGATATGGGGACGGTGAAAGTCGGAGAAAAAGAAAGGATCGCGGTTTGCGGAAAAGAGCTTGAATACTTCCCCGCGAACGCCGGGAACCCGCACGCCGTTATATTTACCGACGAAGCCGAAACCGCGGATATCGCGCGGCTCGGCGCGGAGTTGAGCGGGATCGTCGCGCCGGGTGACGGGATAAACGTGGAATTCGCAAAAGCCGTTTCGGAAACCGGGTTCCGTATGCGCGTTTACGAGCGCGGCTGCGGGGTGACTTCCGCCTGCGGCACCGGCGCCTGCGCCTGCGCGGCCGCCGCCGCGAAAGCCGGGCTGTGCCTTTACGAAACGCCGTTGACGGCGACGCTTGACGGCGGCGAGCTGGAGCTTACCGTCCTGCGCGATTCGCGGGTTTTGATGAAAGGCCCCGCGGAATACGTTTTCGAGGGGGAAACGGTTTCGCCGTAGCCCCGCCGCCCGATTTTCGGGATTGCCGCGCGGATATGACCGCATTAACAAACCGGGATAAACGACAACAGATGAAGCGCCCCCTGTCAAGTAGACAGTGAAAAAAACGAAAAGAATTTGGTGAAAATTCCACCCTGCTGCGCAGCAGGGTGGAATTTTTCACGCGGCGGCGCGATGGTACTCCATCGGCGTCATACATTTCAACCTATG
>JAFSNK010000016.1 GCA_017447445.1 Clostridia bacterium
CCTCAAGCCTTAATTCTTTGCTGTATTTCTTGTTCTTTCTCCTTGACATAAAATAACCCCCATATTGTAGTCCTTGAATTTTTGTTTTTTCAAGTGTCTACTCTATGGGGATTATATCAAAACCTCTCCGGGCGCCGCTTTAATACTTCAGAACAGCGCGGGGAACAGCAGCGCGAAAGCCAGCCCCGCCACGAACGAGGCGATATTCGCCACCGCCGTGTAGCCGATAATATAGCGCTCGTTGTCGTAACCCGCCTGCAGCCGCTTCATATAAACGCAGTAGACCGTCGCTTCAACGGCGATTATCACCGCTTCAAGCACAAGCACGATCAGAAGCGTTCCGGTAAAGCCGGTTTTGCCGATAAGGACGTTCAGCGCGATATTGAACAGTATCTGCGTAACGGCGTTCACGCCGAGTATGAGCAAAAGCGGCTTTTTGTGCCGGAACCCGAACAGTATAGCCACCGCGATCTCGATTATTACCGTTAGCGCGATCCGCGCGGCGAGTCCTATCGCTTCCGTTTTCAGATCGTATGAGGCGACCGCTTCCAAAACCCCGCCTTTCGTAATATCCGCGCCGGACAGATCCGCGTCGTAATACGAATGGAAGGTTTGCTTTTCGGTCTTCCCGCTTGTGAAAAACGTGCCCCGCGCGGGGAAGTATATTAGTATTTTGAACCGCTCCGGCGGCATATAGCTCCATACGAATTCTTTCGCTTCGTCTATTCGGAAGCAGCGCTGCAGAAAGTAATATCCGTCCGCGTCCTTATATCCGGTGAACGCCTTGCAGATATCGAAGTGCTCCTTGTTTGCGCCGCCGACGCGATCTTCGTAATATTTTTCGTAATCTTCGCCTTCGAAAGCGCCAAAAGGCCCGCATTCCGGCTGTTCGGACAGCAAAGTCGCCCAGCATTCGCCCTCCGGCAGGTTTTTGAACCGGACCGTAACGGACGGCTTCGGACCCGTATCGGCGGAGGCGGACGCGGGCGCGAACGCCGCGAGTATAAGTATCAGCGCGAGAACGGCGAATATTCTCTTAAATGCCGCGTTTTTCATTTCGGCTCCTTTCACGGATATCGGTCTTTATATTATATCACCCCGGACGCGTTTTGTCAAATCCGGCAAAGGTCCTTGCATTTTGCAAAGAAATGAGCTATAATATCATCAATAAAACGAAAGGCGGTAAACAATATGGTACTT
The DNA here is from genome assembly GCA_017447445.1 of Clostridia bacterium. GTDB lineage: Bacteria > Bacillota > Clostridia > Oscillospirales > CAG-382 > Coliplasma. The sequence goes on from JAFSNK010000016.1 coordinate 1,201, forward strand.
GACGAACAGGATCTTCGAAACGGTATGAAGTTTATAGTCGGCAAATGGCAGGTCGATTACGTGGTGAACGCGTTTTCAAACGATCTCGCGCATATCCCGGCGGCGGAATTCAAAAGCGAGGACGGCAACGATTTTTCGTCCGTGACCTTCGAATTTTTCGAGGATCACACCGTTATTATGCGCGAGGCGTCTTCCGGCAAGGAGGAGCGCGGCACGTGGGAACAGACCGGCTGGTCGGATTATCACTATACCCTTAACGGCTTCCTCAACGTCCCGGAGGGACCGTTCCGCGAAAACGCCGAAAAGCTTTCGGTCATCGAGGGCGCGCTGGTGTTCTCCGTCGGCTTCCTCGCCATAGGGATGAAGAAGATCGAGGAGGGAACGATAACCGAAGAACCCGATATCGGCGATATCGTACCCACCGCCGAGGAAGCGGCGAGAATGGATATAGTCGGCAATTACGCGCCGGTCAAAACAATGGCGTTCGTCGGCGACGGCATCGGATTATACACCCGCGCGGAGGTCGAAGCGGAATGCGCGCGCAAGCTCGCCGCGGGCGAAACGGACGAAGACGAAGTCCGCTCGCAGCTCCGGGCGTTCGATGTAAAGGTGGAGATAACCGAAGACCATCTTATAAAACAGTGGATGAAGCTGCCCGAGGGCGTGACCGAGGAAATGGTAAAAGAGGCGATCGAAGCGGGTGAGATAAAGGATTACCGCGACGGCTTCTTCTGCAGCGGCGAAAACGAATGGAAGTTCGTAAAGGGCGCGTTCTATTACAATACCGGCGAACACCGCGAAACGTTCGGCGAAGAACAGTCCTCCTGGGACGAGCTCAAGTTCGACGAAGATGGCTTGCTTGACTTCGGTTCGGGTATGATGAAGCTCGGAAAAGTCTGAATCAGGTTTACATAATGTATATTCCGCCGGAAGCGTGCCGAAGCCGCGTCCGGCGGTATTTTTTTCATAAGCATTTTTGTCGCAAAAAGGCGCTTTTGTTATTGATTTTCACAATAATTTGTGGTACTATAAGCGTGGTATACTATATACTTATAAAAATAAAGTTTATTTAATCGTTGGAGGGCAGTTTATGTTTGCAAAAACCTTCCGCGGCGGCGTCCACCCGAAGGGCGGAAAATCGCTTTCGCGCGACGCCGCCATTAAAGAATACCTTCCCGAAGGCGAGCTGGTCTTTCTTATGAACCAGCACATCGGGGCGCCCGCCGCGCCCTGCGTCGCCGTGGGGGACAGGGTGCTTGTCGGGCAGAAGCTCGCGGAGCCGGGCGGTTTCGTCTCCGCCGCGATCATATCGTCGGTCTCCGGCACGGTAAAGGCGGTCGCCCCGCACGAATGCCAGAACGGCGATTTCGCGATGTCCGTCACCGTTGAAAACGACGGGCTGTACGAGCCGTGCGAGGGCTACGGGCGGGAGCGCGACTACCGCGAAATGAAGCCGGAGGAGATAATTGCCGCCGTTAAGGACGCGGGCATTGTCGGAATGGGCGGCGCGGGGTTCCCCACGCACGTAAAACTTTCCGTTAAGCCCGGCACGGTGATCGATCACGTCATCTGCAACGGCGCGGAGTGCGAACCCTACATAACCTGCGACTACCGCCTTATGCTCGAACGCCCCGAAAAGGCGGTGCTCGGGATGAAGATACTGCTTTCGCTGTTCCCCGGCGCAAAGGGCGTGTTCGGCATCGAGAACAACAAGCCGCTGGGAATAAAAGCCGTCGTATCGGCGTGCGCGGGAGAGGCGGATATATCCGTCGTCCCGTTAAAGAAAAAATACCCCCAGGGCGGCGAGCGTATGCTTATAAGCGCGGTCACCGGGCGAAAGATAAATTCGAAAATGCTCCCGGCGGACGCGGGCTGCGTGGTGGTGAATTTCGCCACGCTTATCGCCGTAGCCGACGCGGTCGCCTTCGGCAAACCGCTTACGAAACGCGTGGTCACGGTCACGGGGGACGCGGTCAACACCCCGTCGAACATCGAAGTGCCCATCGGCACCAACGTTCAGGAGCTTGTAAAGTTCGCGGGGGGATTCAAAGAGGACCCGCGCAAGATAGTCTTCGGCGGCCCGATGATGGGCGCGGCGGTCTATCAGCTCGATCTTCCGGTCAACAAAACCACCTCCTGCGTGCTCGCATATATACACGACGAAGCGGATATCGAACCGCAGGACTGCATCCGGTGCGGCAAATGCCTTAACACCTGCCCGGAACGGCTTATGCCGATAAAGTTAAAAAACGCCGCCGACGTCGGCGACTACGAAACCTTTGAAAAACTGCACGGGCTGGAATGCATCGGCTGCGGCTGCTGCACCTACGTCTGCCCGGCGAAGCGGCGGCTTTCGCAATCCATCACGATGGCGAAAAACCACGTTATCGCCGAAAAGAAGAAAGCGGCGGTGAAAAAATGAGAACGCTGAACGTATCGATATCCCCGCATACACGCACGCATGAATCGACCACCTCGATAATGCTCGACGTTATAATTGCGCTTATGCCCGCGCTGGGCGTCGGCGTCTACGTCTTCGGCTGGCGCGCGCTGTTCGTCGCGGCGGTCTGCACCGCGACCTGCGTGTTCACCGAATGGCTCTACGAAAAATTAATGAAGCTCCCGATCACCATCGGCGACCTTTCCGCCGTCGTCACCGGGCTCATACTCGCCATAAACCTCTATTCCACCACGCCGTGGTGGGTGGCGGTCATCGGCAGCGTGTTCGCCATACTCGTCGTCAAAATGCTGTTCGGCGGCATCGGGCAGAACTTCATGAACCCGGCGCTCGCCGCAAGGTGCTTCCTCGTGCTCTCCTTCTCGCGCATAATGACGCAGTATCCGGTGATCGACGGAGTTTCCTCCGCCACGCCGCTTATGCTCGCCGGGACGGGTGAAAAGGTAAATATACTCGACCTTATCATCGGCACGCATTCCGGCACCATCGGCGAAACCTCGGTCATCGCAATACTCATCGGCGCGCTCTATCTCTTCATACGCAAGGTCATCAGCCCGCGCGCTCCGTTAACGGTTATCGGCTCCACGGTCGCGTTCGTCGCGCTGTTCACGCTCATAAAGGGCGATCCGTTAAGCTGGAACTACCTCGCGGCGCACGCCCTCGGCGGCGGCCTGCTCGTCGGCGCCGTGTTTATGGCTTCCGACTACGCCACCACCCCCGTTACCTTCTGGGGGCAGATAATCTTCGGGATAACGGTGGGGCTTATAACCGCGCTCATCCGCTGCTTCAGCAGCGCTTCCGAAGGGCTTTCCTTCGCGATAATCATTTCCAACCTGCTCACGCCGATAATCGAAAAGCTCACGTATCCGCGTCCTTTCGGTGTCAGAAAGGAGAAGAAAGCGAAATGAAAGAATCGATAATCAAAGATACTCTGTCGCTCGTCGCGATAACGCTCGTCGCGGCGCTCTGCCTCGCTCTAGTCTACCAGATAACCAAGGATAAGATCGCCGAAGCGCAGGCGGAGGAACGTATGGCGTCCTTCCGCGAGGTGTTCTCCGAAGCAAAGGATTTCGTACCGGCGGACGAAAAAACCGTTTCCGACTGGAACGAAAAGCATCCCGGCCCGGAGGTGCTTCAATGCTACTCGGCGCTCGACGGCGATAAAAATCAGATCGGAGTCGTCGTTTCCGCCGTTTCGCACAACGGCTACGGCGGCGACGTGGTGCTTTCCGTCGGCGTCGATAACGCCGGCGCGATAACCGGGGTAAAGGTCACTTCGATGAGCGAAACGTCCGGCCTCGGCGCGAACTGCACCAAGCCGGAATGGGCGGCGCAGTTCAAGGGCAAGACCGCCGAAACGCTCGGCTACGTAAAGAACGGCAACCCCGGCGACGCCGAAATAGACGCTATCGCCAGCGCTACCGTAACGACAAAAGCCGTGCTGGAGGCGGTGAACAACGGCGCCGCGTTCGCGCGGAAACTTATCACGGGAGGTGAGGGCAAATGAAAAAGATACCCGAACGGCTTTATAACGGCATCATAAAAGAAAACCCCACCTTCGTGCTTATGCTCGGTATGTGCCCGACTCTGGCTGTCACCACCTCGGCTATCAACGGGCTCGGCATGGGGCTTTCCACCTGCGCGGTGCTTATGATGTCCAACCTTATGATATCCCTGCTGCGTAAATTCATCCCCGACAGGGTGCGTATGCCCGCCTTCATAGTGGTCGTCGCGTCGTTCGTCACCATAGTGGACCTGCTTATGCAGGCGTACGTACGCTCGCTCTACGGCGCGCTGGGGCTTTATATCCCGCTGATCGTCGTCAACTGCATAATCCTCGGCAGGGCGGAGGCGTACGCTTCCAAAAACCCGCCGGTCGCCTCGTTCTTCGACGGGCTCGGTATGGGCGTCGGCTTCACGCTGGCGTTAACGCTTATCGGCGCCTTCCGCGAGCTGCTGGGCAGCGGAAGCATATTCGGATTCAACATAATGCCCAACGGCTTCGAACCGGTTTCGATAATGATAATGGCTCCCGGCGCGTTCCTCGTGCTCGCCTGCCTCACCGCTTTGCAGAACAAATTAAAAGCGCCGAGCGCCACGAACAGGGAACCTTCCAAATTCTGCGCGGGCAACTGTGCGAACTGCACGGACGCCTCCTGTCATATCGGAAAAAAGGAGGATAACGACAAATGAGCATCATAGCCGCCTTCTTCCTCGGCATACTCAACTACGCGCTTATAGATAACGTGGTACTCAGCCGCTTCCTGGGGCTCTGCCCGTTCCTCGGCGTCTCGCGGAAGACCTCCACGGCCGCCGGTATGGGCGCCGCCGTCGTCGCGGTGATAACGCTTTCCTCCGCGATAACCTACGCGATCAATCAGCTTTTGTTGAAAACGCTGGATATGGAGTATATGCGCACGATAGTGTTCATACTCATCATAGCCGCGCTGGTGCAGAGCGTGGAGATAATCCTTAAAAAGAAGATCCCTTCGCTTTACAACGCGCTCGGCGTTTATCTGCCGCTCATCACCACCAACTGCGCCGTGCTCGGCGTCGCCATCGACAGCGCGCAGAAGGGCTTCGGCTTCTGGCAGACAATGCTTTTCTCGGTCGGTACCGCCGTCGGGTTCCTCGTCGCCATAGTTATAATGGCGGGCATCCGCGAGCGTATCGAGCATAACAAGATCCCGGAATCGTTCAAGGGGATGCCCATAGTGCTGCTCACCGCGGCGCTTATGGCGATCGCCTTCTTCGGCTTCAAGGGCGTTTCGTTCTGAAAGGGGGAGCGTTATGTTAGTACCGGTCCTTATCGCCTGCGGCGTAATAATCGTAATAAGTATAATAATCGGCGTTACTCTGGGCTTCCTTTCCGAAAAGTTCAAAGTCCGTACCGACGAAAGGGAAGCGAAGGTCCGCGAATGTCTTGCCGGCTCCAACTGCGGCGCCTGCGGCTACGCCGGGTGCGACGCCTATGCGAAAGCCATAGTTTTCGATAACGCCGATCCCGGTCTTTGCGGCGCTTCCGACCACGCCCGTATCGGCGAGATAATGGGCGTTTCGGTAGACGCGGGCACAAAAAAGATCGCCTACGTCCGCTGTTCCGGCAACTGCAACAAGACCATCGCGAACTATAATTTCGATGATACTCAGGATTGCCGAGTAGCGTTCCTCGCCCCGGGGCACGGCTCCAAAAAATGCCCCTACGGCTGCTGCGGCTACGGCACCTGCGCCTCCGTCTGCCCCTATGACGCCATCCGCGTCGTCGACGGGCTCGCCGTCGTGGACGGCGAAAAATGCCGGGCTTGCGGCAAATGCGTCGCCGTCTGCCCGAACCATCTTATCGAGATAATCCCCTACGACGCAAAGTACGTCGTCCGCTGCTCCTCGCACAACAAGGGCAAATCGGTCCGCAGCGCCTGCTCGGATGGGTGTATCGGCTGCGGTCTGTGTATGAAGGTGTGCGAGACCGGCGCGATCCGCGTCGTAAACAACCTTGCGCTTATCGACCAGGAAAAATGTATCGGCTGCGGCAAATGCGCCGAAAAATGCCCTTCTAAGATAATCATAAAACGTATTTAAGGGTGCCCCTTATGAAAAAACTCGTCTCGCTGCTTCTCTGCATTTCCTTCTGCTCGCTCTGCCTGTGCGCCTGCTCCGGCTCCGGCGAAAAAGCAAGGTACAACGTCGTTTATACCGACGTTTTCGACACCGTGACAGAGTTCACCGCCTACTGTTATTCCGAAGAGGAGTTCAACAAAGCCGCGGAAGCGATGCACGCGGAGCTGCTCCGTCTGCATAAGCTGTTCGATATCTATAATTCCTACGACGGCGTGAAAAACGTCCGTACGCTCTGCGAAAACCCCGGTACCGGACTTCGGGGCGTGCCGGAGCTCTGCGCTCTCGTCGAGCTCGGAAAGGAATATTATTCGCTTTCCGGAGGAAAACTGAATATCGCGCTCGGGGCGGTGCTTCGCATATGGCACGAATACCGCGAGAAGGGTACGGGCGTGCCGTCCGCGGCGGAGCTTCGCAAAGCGTCAGAGCACACCGATATTTCAAAAGTCAGCGCCTCGCCCGAAGGGATCGTCGCCGTTTCCGATCCGGAATTAAAGCTCGATCTCGGCGCGGTCGCCAAAGGGTACGCCTCCGGGCTCGCCGCGAAGGTAATAAAGGATATGGGCGTTACCGATTTCGCGCTGAATATCGGCGGCAACGTCGTTACCTCCGGCGAAAAGCCGAACGGCAAATGGGTGATCGGCGTTCAGGACCCCGACGAAGGCATTTACGCCAAGGTCCGCGTCTCCGGCGAAAGCGTGGTGACCAGCGGTGATTACCAGCGGTACTACGAATACGAAGGCGTGAGATATCACCATATAATCGACCCGGAGACTCTGTTCCCCGCGGACCGCTACCGTTCGGTAACCGTTATCTGCGGCGACCCGGCGCAGGCGGACGCGCTTTCCACGGCGCTGTTCTTAATGCCTTTGGAAGAGGGCAAGGCGCTTGCGAAGAGCCGCGGCGCGGAGGCGCTTTGGATACTGCCGGATAAATCGTCCGTCCGAACCGACGGATTCGAAAAATATGAGTAAGCAGGCAAAAAGGGATATCGCGCTCGTGCTGGCGCTGCTCGCGCTGTGCGCGGCGGCGTATTTCGCCGTTTCTTCGTCCCGCACGGAGGGGAATATCTGCGAAATAACCGTTTCGGGCGAGGTTTTCGGCAGATTTCCGCTTGCGCGGGAAAAAGCCGTGGACGTTAACGGGCTTTGCACCGTGGTGATAAAAGACGGCGCCGTTTACGTCGCTTCTTCCACCTGCCCGAACAAGACCTGCGTTTCGCACCGCGCGATAAGCAGGGGCGGGGAAGCGATAATCTGCATCCCTAACGCGGTCGTCGTGCGCGTGCTCGGCGGCGAAGCCGATTTCGTGGTGTAGCGCCATGAAGAGAACTGCAAAACTCGCGCTGTGCGGGCTGTTCGTCGCGCTCGCGTTCGGACTCAGTTGGGTGGAACTGCTCATCCCGTTCGATTCGCTCGGCATCCCCGGGGTAAAGCTGGGGCTTGCCAATCTGGCGGTAATGGCGGCGCTGTATCTAATGGGCTTTCTGCCCGCCGCCGCGGTCTCGCTCGCTCGGATACTGCTTTCGTGGTTCGTGTTCGGCAGCTTCACCGCGTTCATCTACAGTCTCTGCGGCGGCGTTCTTTCGCTTGCCGTGATGTGCCTTATAAAACGCTCCGGCTTCTTCGGCTGCGCCGGAGTAAGCGTTTGCGGCGCGGTCGCGCACAATGCGGGCCAGCTCGCCGCGGCTTGCGCGCTGCTTCACGGAACGGCGGTGCTTTATTACGCGCCGGTACTGTTTGCGGCGGCTGTCGTTACCGGAGCGCTCAACGGCGCGCTGCTGGGCAGGGTACTGCCCGCGCTTCAAAAGCGTTTTACGAAAACGGAATAAAATAATTACATAAACCATTCACAAACCGTTTGCAAAAAGGAGTACAGGCAATGAAAAAATTCGCAGTTATCTTTATCGCGCTTATGCTCGTCCTTTCGCTCGCCGCCTGCGGAAACAGCGGATCCGGCGGCAGCTCCGGCGCCGTTTCAGGCACCGCGTCCGGAAACCGCACCACTCTCGAAGGCATAATCTCCGGCACCGCGAAGGGCGAGGTGTTCCGCCCGGATTCTCTCACCGCCGAGGAACGCGAAGCGCTCCGCAAGGATATCGAAGCCAACGGCGGCAAGGTCGATTTCGGCGTGGACGGCAGCATTAAGATCGAGGGCGCCGACAAATCGCGGTACAGCATCCTGCCGGACGGCACTATCGAAGGCGTCGACGATCAAGGCGTACCGTTTTCCTATAACCCGGGCGGCAGCACCAAATGGCCCTCCTCCGGCTACGCCGCCAACGTCCCGGCTCCCGGCTTCAACATACTCGCCTCTTCAAACGACGAACACGGGTTCACCGCCGTATTTACCGACGTTTCCTATGAAGACGCGAAGGCGTACGCCGCCAAGCTGCGCGCCGCGGGCTTCAACGCGGATATCGACGAGAGGGAATTAAAGGACGAAGGGATGTATTCCTACGAAGCGTCGAATTCCGAAGGGATCCGCGCAAGTCTGATGTACGCGAAAACGTCCGATTCGAACGCCTCCTGCTCGCTTTCTGTCGGAAAGGTCGAAAGCGATTATTCGTTCGGCGACGATCCCTGGGGCGACGAATCGTGGTGGGAAGAATCTCTCGACCTCAACGTCGATTTCAGCGATACCTGGCCGACCGGCGGCATCGCCGCGAAGCTTCCGAAGGCGAACTTCGGCACCGGATACGAGGTCGAAACCGATGAATACGGCACCGATATCCTTATAAGCGGCGCCACGGAGGCAAATTTCAAAGCGTACGCTCAGCAGTTGAAGAACGCCGGATTCACCGTCGAAGCCGACGAGGGCGAGGAAGACGGCGTGCTTTACTACGAAGCGAACGACGCCGACGGATTCTACGCCTACGTCGCGTATGCTCCCAAAGAAGGCCTTATCGAGATCGGCATCGAAGCGGACGAATACGACGACGACTACGATGACGACGACGATTTCGATTTTGATTTCGACGATTGACGTTTATACGCGATGGGCGTGATACATAAGCTTTTCGGAAAGCGCGCGGAAAAAGCGGCGCTCGGGCTTTTCAACGAAATGCTCAAAGCCGGACCGCGGCACGGCAGAGTCCCGCCTCCGGAAGACGGAACGCGCTTCGAAGACGAAACGGACGGCGAAGCCGAAGAAGCCGGGGAAACCGGGGAAACCGGCGGACTTTGCGGACTTTAATAAAAAAACAACAACAGCGTTCGCCAAAAAGCGCATTTCCTTGTTATCACTGCCGATTGATTTTGCGCGCGCGTTATGCTATAATGCTATACGTAAAAGAATGAAAGGGGTTTTATCCGAATGAAAAAAATCGATCTTACCAAATACGGCATCACCGGAACCACGGAGATCGTCCGCAATCCCTCCTACGAGCAGCTTTTTAAGGACGAAATGGATCCTTCTCTCGAAGGGTACGACAAGGGCGTTCTCACCGAGCTCGGCGCCGTCAACGTTATGACCGGCATCTACACCGGCCGTTCCCCCAAAGATAAATATATCGTCGTCGACGAAAACTCCAAGGACACCGTCTGGTGGACCACCGAGGGCTATAAGAACGACAACCATCCCATGTCAGAAGAGGTCTGGGCGAAGATCAAAAAGCTTGCGCAGGACGAACTCTGCGGCAAGAAGCTCTACGTTGTCGACGCGTTCTGCGGCGCCAACAAAGACACCCGCATGGCCATCCGCTTCGTTATGGAAGTCGCCTGGCAGGCGCACTTCGTCGAAAATATGTTCATCAAGCCGACCAAAGAGGAACTCGAAAACTTCACTCCCGATTTCTTCGTCTACACCGCCTCCAAGGCGAAATGCGAAAACTACAAGGAACTCGGGCTCAATTCCGAAACGGTCGTCGCCTTCAACGTCACCAGCCGCGAACAGGTCATAATCAACACCTGGTACGGCGGCGAGATGAAGAAGGGTATGTTCTCCATGATGAACTACTACCTCCCGCTTAAGGGCATCGCCGCCATGCACTGCTCCGCGAACACCGATATGGACGGCAAGAACACCGCAATCTTCTTCGGTCTTTCCGGCACCGGCAAAACCACCCTTTCCACCGATCCGAAGCGTCTCCTTATCGGCGACGACGAGCACGGCTGGGACGACAACGGCGTGTTCAACTTCGAAGGCGGCTGCTACGCGAAGGTCATCAACCTCGATAAAGATTCCGAACCGGATATCTACAATGCGATAAAGCTCAACGCCCTGCTCGAAAACGTCACCGTCGACGAAGAGGGCAAGATCGATTTCGCCGATAAGAGCGTTACCGAAAACACCCGCGTTTCCTATCCGATCGAACACATCGAAAAGATCGTTAAGAACGTCAACCCGGTTTCCGCCGGCCCCGACGCGAAGAACGTGATATTCCTTTCCGCCGACGCGTTCGGCGTGCTCCCGCCCGTTTCCGTTCTCACTCCGGAGCAGACAAAATACTACTTCCTCTCCGGCTTCACCGCGAAACTCGCGGGGACCGAGCGCGGCATTACCGAACCGACTCCCACCTTCTCCGCCTGCTTCGGCCAGGCGTTCCTCGAGCTGCATCCCACCAAATACGCGGAAGAGCTTGTTAAGAAGATGGAAAAATCCGGCGCGAAGGCGTACCTCGTCAACACCGGCTGGAACGGCACCGGCAAGCGTATCTCCATAAAGGACACCCGCGGCATTATCGACGCGATCCTCAACGGCGATATACTCGGCGCTCCCACCAAAAAGATCCCGTACTTCAATTTTGAAGTGCCGACCGAACTCAAAGGCGTCGACACCGGCATACTCGACCCGCGCGACACTTATTCCGATCCTTCCGTTTGGGACGAAAAGGCGAAAGACCTCGCCGGCCGCTTCATAAAGAACTTCGTCAAGTACGAAAGCAACGAAGCCGGCAAGGCGCTCGTGGCGGCGGGCCCGCAGCTTTGATGCGCGCGGCGTGAACCAAGCGTAAAAAACACAGAATAAAACAAACCGGGAAGCGATTCCCGGTTTTGTTTTGCGTATTTTGCCTGTTATTCCGGCCAGACGAAGGTGGGGTTCAGATCCTTTTCGCCGTTGTCGATAAGCAGATTCTGCCCGGACATCGCCTTGTTGGTAAGCGTTAAGAAGACCACCCATTCCGCGACTTCCTCCGGCTCCATCCAGCGTTTAAGCGGCGTTACTTCCATAATGCGTTCCCAGCACTTTGCGTCGTCCATCACCGGGGCGTTCAGCGCGGTCTTTACTCCGCCCAAAGATACGGCGTTGCAGGTCGCGCCGGCGGGAGCAAGCCTTATGGCGCAGTTGCGCATATAGCCCAGCAGCCCGGATTTGGAGGCGACGTATTCCGGAAACTCCTGCCCGGATACCGCCGAAGCTGAGGCGTTGAACAGAACCGAAACAAGCGATCCGTTGTTCCTTATGTACTTTTCGGTAACGTTTATCGCGCCTTTTAAGTTGTTGCCGATATCGTCTTCGCTGTTTTGGGTGCCGGCGTTGTTGAATATCACCGCAACGTTTTCCAGATCCGGCAGGGAAGCGGCGTCCTTAACGTCGGCGATATGGTGAAAATAGTTTTTGCCTTCAACAGCCGCCGGGAGCAGGTCTATTCCGTGCACCTCGTGTCCCAGAGATAAAAACTTCTTTGCGCATGCGGCGCCGATACCGCCGGAGGCGCCGGTTATAAGTATTTTCATGCTTTACCCGCCTTTTCAATGTATTCCTTGCCCACGCCGTCCTTTTTCCAGCGCTTCAGCACCGCGTAGCCGAGCGGCGAGAAAATGACTTCCATCACAAGCTCCAGCCCTGCGCCGAGCAGCGAGCAGGTCACGCACTGGAAAAAAGTCCAACGGAACCCGTCCCAGTATATCGGGGCGAATACGGTAAAAGTAAGCAGCGCGAAGATCAGGTTGTCGAAGAACTGGCCGACAAAGGTGGAAACGTAGCTCCGCACCACGAACGCCGCCTTTCCGTCCGGGTTTTTCTTAAAAGCTTTGCCGATCCCCCAGTTAAGGAAATTGTTTATAACGGCGGACGCGAGGAACGCCGCGGTGCTGCTTAAAAGTATGAACCACGTGCCCCCGATTATCGTGTTGAACTCGGTGTAGTCGATCTCGGTGGGGATAATGCTTACAATATAAAATATAAGGCACACCAGAAGGTTCGTCGCCATGGCGAAGACCGAAAGCTTCGTCGCCGCTTTCGGACCGAACGCCTTGGTAACTATGTCCATACATAAAAAGGAAAGCCACGAAACCAGTATCCCGCCGTCTATCGCGATAAAGTCCGATTGATATATCGTCTTGTTTGCGAGCAGGTTCATAACCACCACCGAAATGCAGAACAGCGAGGTGATGACCGAGGGGATACTGCGGAACAGCAGCTTTGTGTCCTTTACAAAGGACCGGATCTTGTTCTCTTTCATTTTGTTCTCCTTGGTTTTGATTCACGGCGGGGCTTTGGATTATTTGCGCTGCTGCGAAACAGCCCCGGCGTACGGAGGATTTAGAGGCCGAACTCCGTTTTGCACATTATAGCACACCGTTTTGCGGAATGGAAGAGTTTTTCTGTTTTTTTTTGGAAAAATTAACGCCGAACCGGGCGGCGTTCAATAAAAGGCAGTGCGGCGGCGGTTATTTTGTATGATCCGACAAAACGAAATTTTATTAACGTCTTGAATACGGCGCAAACATTTGATATAATTAGAAACAGTTTTGAAAGAGGTGAATCTTATGTGGCTGAACGTGGCTGTCGGGCTGCTGATCCCGCTGTTGGGGACGACGCTCGGCGCTTCCTGCGTGTTCTTTATGAAAAACGATTTGAGCGAACGGCTGAGCCGCGCGCTTGCGGGCTTTGCGGGCGGGATAATGGTGTCCGCCTCGTTCTTCAGCCTGCTGCTCCCCGCGCTGGACCAGACGAAAGAGCACGGCAAGCTTGCGTTCATACCCGTCGGCGTCGGCTTCTTCGCCGGGATGCTGTTCCTGCTTTTGCTGGATAAGCTGGTGCCGCACGTTCACTTGGACAGGTCGGAGGAAGGCCCCAAGGTCGGGCTCAAAAAGACCACCAAGCTGTTCCTCGCGGTAACGCTGCACAATTTGCCGGAGGGAATGGTGGTCGGCATAGTCTTCGCCGGCTGGATCTACGGCAAAAGCGATATCACTCTCGCGGGCGCGATGGTGCTCGCCGTCGGTATCGCGCTGCAGAACTTCCCGGAAGGCGCGGTCGTTTCCATGCCGATGCGCGCGGAGGGGATGCCGAAAGGGAAGACGTTCATCTTCGGGATGCTTTCCGGCGTTATCGAACCCGTCGGCGCGCTTATGACGGCGTTCGCCGCCTCGCTGTTCCTGCCGATAATGCCCTATCTGCTCGCATTCGCCGCCGGCGCGATGTTCTACGTGGTGGTGGAAGAGCTCGTCCCGGAAATGGCAAAGGGCGACCACAGCAATTTCGGCACCGTCTGCTTCGCGGTCGGCTTCGTGCTTATGATGGCGCTGGATATCGCCTTCGGGTAATACATAATAACGAAAAAACGCTCCCGCCGGAACAAAGGCGGGAGCGGTTTTTTATTATTTTTTAGTCTGTTCAGCGTTCCGCTTTCGCGGCGGCGCCGGAGGCGTGCTCGCCCATAAGCTTCACGAAATCGTCCTTCGGTATCGGACGGGAGAAATAAAAGCCCTGCAGATAATCGACTCCGAGCTTTTGCAGGAGCTCCGCCTGCGCGCGCGTTTCCACGCCCTCCACAAGCACCTCCGCGCCCATCTGTTTAAGCATGCTCACGTTGCTTTCGAGTATCGTCATGCCGAGCGCGCTCTTTTCGGCGCCCCACAGGATGGATTTGTCGATCTTTATCACGTCGAAATTCATCGAGAACAGCGACTGCACGTTCGAATATCCGGTGCCGTAGTCGTCCATATAAATACGGAAGCCGTTTTCCTTGAATTTTTTGACCACCGATTTTACGATGTCATAGTCGTTCGCGTCGACCGATTCGGTTATCTCGAAATTCAGCATCGACCTGTCGACATTTTTCTTCTCGATAATCGAAAGCGTGCGCTCCGTAAACCCGGGCTGTATGCAGTGCAGAACCGAAAGGTTCACGTTTATGCTGCTCATACCGAGCTTCCCGGGAACGCCGCCCGCGATGAAATCGCAAACGCTTTCCAGCACGAAATCGTCTATCTGACCGATAAGGCCTATATGCTCCGCCACCGGGATGAATTCGTTCGGCATTACCTCGCCCAGCTTTTCGTCGTGCAGGCGAAGCAGCGCTTCGGCTCCGTGCAGTACCATTCCGGGCGCGGTGAAGGTGGGCTGATAGTACACCTCGAATTCGCCTTTGTCTATCCCGCGCTGTATCGCGCTTTCAACGGCTCTTTCGCGCAGGAGGTATCCAAGCTCGTTTTTCCCGCTCATAAGCGGCTCGTGGTCGCGCGGGAGCGGGCTGTCCGCCATATCGTAAACCTCTTCCGACGCGGTGAAATCGTCCGGGTACCGGGCAAGCATCACCGTCCCGCGGAGCAGTACCTTCGCGTTCTGGCAGTTCCACGGCTCGGCAAACCGCGCGGAAATGCACTGCGCTATCTCCTTCGCGGTATCCTCGTCCTGGCGGGTAAGCACCAAAACGAAGGTGTCCGGCGCGGTGCGGTAGATGTGATACCGCTTTACGTGGTTCTTCAGTTCGTCGAAGATCATCGTCGAGATGATCTCGGTATTGTTGGAGCCGGTCACGCGGCGAATGGTGTCGGCGTTTTCTATTTTAAGGCAGATAACGCGGAACGGGTATTTGTTGGCGATAATGTTGTCCAGATCGATTTTAAGCGCCTTGCGGTTGTAAATGCCCACGTCCGCATCCATGTATTCGCCGTCGTTTTCCAGCGTAAGCAGCAGCCCCAGGTAAGCCAGCGCTTCCGAAAACAGCTCTACGCGCAGCTTAATAAAGAACATCTGCAGCACGATGCCCAGAATCACCATCGCAAGGAAATACGCCATGTCGAGGCGGCGCTTGAACGTGATCGCACGCCAGGAGGCGAAGAGGTTCACAATAAAGAACAGTATGTAGAACGCCGAAACGACGTAAAGCAGCGTAACGCCCCAGCTGCGCTGGTAATCCAGCGATTCGCCGGCGTAAACAAAGCACTGGCGGTGGATCGGGTTGGTTATCATCAGCAGCTCCAACAGCAGGGTGGGGACAGCGAACAGATAGCGTTGCAGTTTGGTGAAACTGCGTATCTTGCCGGTTATGCAAAGTATATAGTAGCCCAGCAGCGGGAGCAGCGCGGTGTGAAGCAGGAAATAAAATGTCTTTAAGAACCCCGCCAGATGCAGCAGGTTGTCGCTTTCGGCGCGCAGGGGGTAAACCAGTTCGTAGGTAAACTCCGAAACGGTGTTCAGCAGCAAAAGAACAAGCATCATGATAAAGAACCTGCTCTGCGGTTTGTCCGTCCTCTTTTGAATAAAGGTGTGGACGATGCAGGTGAGCGTTATCATAAACGCCGCCATATGGAACGCCGTTCCGACGTAGTAAGAAAGATCCATAACAACTCCCGCGGGTTTGCGCCCGTCCGTTAGTTTACGGCATATATTACTGTATAATTATACCGACGTAAAGAATATATCACATTATATCACATTATATCACATTATATCACATTATATCACAGCAGAAACGTTAAATCAATCGTCTTTTTGTCGATAACTGCGTTTTTGCAAGCGCTTTCTGTGTATATTCACCACATATATCACTTATTAACATACGCGTGTGCGTGTAAAATACAAATAGAATAAGCGCCGGGAAATAAAAAGCGCCGCTGCGTTTGCCGCGCGGGGCGCAGAGGTCAGTCCTTCTTTTTGAACAGCAGCTTTTTTATAACGCCCTTCGGGTCGGATACCAGCAGTATCACGAGCCAGATGATAAGCCCGAGCGCGACGACGGAAAGCCCCAGGAACGCGTCGTTGAGCATATCCTTTACTTCCGGCTTGAAATAATCCGCGCCGAGCTCGGCGTACTCGAATATCGCGTCGACCAGCCACATTATCGAAGCGCCCCAGAACATAAGGCACAGTATGCCGGTCTTCATTTCGCTCTTCGGGGCGTTCTTATACCATATCACCGTGCAGATCACGGCGGCGAAAACCGAAATAAGCAGAGTCACTGTCGCGCACCCCTTTATTCCTTTGCGGGAGCGGGCTCTTCCGCCTGTTTGAGCGCGCGTTTTTCGATCAGCGCGCTCACGCCGACCATAACGAGCCAAACTCCGGTCACCAGCGCCGCCATCGCAACGCCCGCCGTCGACATCTCGTGCAGCATCTCCGCGGCGTCGCCCAGGTCGGCGGCGGCGGTCAGGAAGGGGAACCACGGCACAACCTCGCCGTGCCAGACGTGCTCAAAGGCAAGCAGCGCGGAGCCGCCCCAAAGCAGACGGTTCAGCCATTTGAGCTTTGCGGAGAAGGGGAGCTTCACCGCTTTTTCGGTATGCTCGCCGTCCAGCTTTACTTCAACTGCGGCTGGCTCCTTTTCTTTTCTTTTAAGGATCGCGGAAACGGCGGTGGTAACTATCGCTTCCGCCGCGGGGATAAGAAAACATGCCATGGTAAACACCTCCCAAGTTTTTACTATTTGATTATAATAAATGTTTCTGTTTTTGTCAATAGTTATATTTTTTATTCAACATATAAATATTTCTTGACTAAACCGACAAAATGGTGTATAGTATAATCGTATAATTATGAAAGACGAGGGCATTGTTATGGGCAAAAGCTTGGAAGAATGGAAGATCGGGGACCCGATGATAAACGAATGGGACTATTGGCAGGATCCCGATTACGTTCCGGAGGATCCGGAAAAGGAAAAACTCGTTACCAAACTCGCAACCCTTATCACCGACAGGATACCCAAAAAACTGCTTCACAAAATAAATAACCGCGATCCGGAATACTGGGTCCTCGATATGATACTCAACAAGGAACAGGTTAAGTTCCTGCTCAGCTTCAAAAAGACGAGGGTGCCTTATACCGTCGAGGAGCTCGCGAAAATGAACGATATGCCGCTTGAGGACACGCGGAAGATGGTGGAACGCCTGCGCTGGATCGGCATTATCGAGCAGAACCGCGCCAAAACCCCGGATAAGCATCTGCAGTACGAGCTGCCCATTTTCGTTCCCGGCAGCGCCGAATTCATGATGATGCAGGACAAGTTAACGGACGAATATCCGCAGATCGCCACCTTCTTCAACCTTATGACTCAGCTCCCGCTCGGCGGCGTGACTCAGCTCGTGCCTCCCGGAGGCGCCGGGATAGGCATGCACGTCATCCCGGTGGAACGCGCCATTTCCGCCGAAAGCCAAAGCGTCCCGGTGGAGCATCTTTCCCGATGGATAGATATGTACGATAAATACGGCGTCGGGCAGTGCTCCTGCCGCAAACAGCAGCAGATGCGCGGCGAGGGCTCCGGCGAGATCTGCGGCGAATACTGCATCGCGATGGGCGATATGGCGGAATATATGGACGACCGCGGCATCGGGCGCTACATAACCAAAGAAGAGGTTTACGAAATACTCGAACGCGCCGAACGCCACGGCTACGTCCACCAGATAACCAATATCGACGGCGAAGGCAAGATAGTCGCCATCTGCAACTGCGCGCCCGGCGTATGCAACGCGCTGCGCACCTCGCAGCTCTACAATACCCCCAACCTTTCGGCTTCCGCCTACCGCGCTCACGTGGAAAAGGAAAAATGCGTCGCCTGCGGCAAGTGCGTGGAGGTATGCCCCGTAGGCGCCGCCAAGCTCGGGCAGAAGCTGTGCAAAAAAGACGGCTCGGAAGTAAAATACCCCAAAACCAAGCTTCCCAACGGGCGTCTGTGGGGCTCGGATAAATGGAACTACAACTACCGCGACGACGCGAAGATAAACTGCTACGATACCGGCACCGCCCCCTGCAAGACCGCCTGCCCGGTGCACCTTTCGGTGCAGGGCTATATAAAAATGGCGGCGGAGGGCAGATACGACGAAGCCCTGCGGCTTATAAAGCAGGACAACCCGCTGCCCATGATCTGCGGCGCGGTCTGCAACCGCCGCTGCGAGGACGCCTGCACTCGCGGGACCGTGGATAAACCCCTTGCGATAGACGAAATAAAGAAATTCATCGCCTCGCTCGACCTTAACAAAAAAGACCGCTATATCCCGGTCTGCGAAAAGCACGACGGCGGCTTGTGGGGCGACGAATTCAAGGTCGCCGTTATCGGCAGCGGCCCCGCCGGGCTTTCGGCGGCGTATTTCCTCCGCCGCGACGGATATCCCGTTACCGTGTTCGAAAAAGAATCCCGCGCGGGCGGTATGTTGATGCACGGAATACCTTCCTACCGTCTGGAGAAGAATATAGTCGAAGCGGAGATAGAAGTTATTAAAGAAATGGGCGTCGAATTCAGGTTCGGCGTCGAGGTGGGCAAGGATACCACCATAGAACAGCTCCGCAAGGAGGGCTACAAGGCGTTCTTCATCGCCATAGGTATGCAGGGCGGCCGCCTTGCCGGGATCCCCGGCGAGGACGCGCAGGGCGTAGAGACCGGCGTGGATTTCCTGCGCCGCATAAACAACGACCACGGCGTTCGCCTCAACGGAAAGACCATAGTCGTCGGCGGCGGCAACGTCGCGATAGACGTCGCCGGAAGCGCGCTGCGCGCCGGGTCCGACGAGGTGACTATGTTCTGCCTCGAACAGCGGGACGAGATGCCCGCCGCGAAGGACGAGGTCGCCGAAGCGCTGGAGACCGGCGTGAAGCTGGAAAACGGCTGGGGCCCCAAGGAAGTGCTTTCCGAAAACGGAAAAGTCACCGCCGTGGTGTTCAAGAAATGCACCCGCGTTTATGACGCGGACCGTAAGTTCGCCCCCGTTTACGACGAAAACGATACCGTGACCGTCCCCTGCGACAACCTGCTTATGTCCATCGGGCAGAGCGCGCTCTGGGGCGACCTGCTCAAAGGCACCAAGGCGGAGATACGCCGCAACGGCACCGTCGTCGCCGATCCGGTCACCCGCCAGACCGCCGAACCGGATATCTTCGTCGGCGGCGACGTGTTCACCGGAGCGCGCTTCGCCATCGACGCGATAGCCGGAGGGCGCGAGGGCGCGGTCTCCATAAACCGCTTTGTGCATCCCGGCAACAGCTTAACGCTTGCGCGCGACCGCAGGGAGTTCGTCGAGCTGGATAAAAACGATATCGCCGATCCTTCCAAAATGGAATCCTTCGATAATTCTCCCAGGCAGATCCCCGGCGCGAAAGCCGGCAAGGCGGGCGCCACCTTCGAGGACCTGCGTCTGACGTTTACCGAAGAGCAGGTCAAAAAAGAAGCTTCCCGCTGCCTCGGCTGCGGTGCCACCACGGTGGACGTGAACCGCTGCATCGGCTGCGGGCTCTGCACCACCAAATGCGAATTCGACGCCATACATATCACGCGCGACGTTCCCGCCGCAAGCAATATGTACCGTTCGGAGGACAAGGTGAAAGCCCTGCTGCCCTACGTCGCCAAACGCGCGATGAAGATAATCGTTCACAAGACCGAGGATAAATAATGGACTCCAACCGTTCTTTCGATACGCTCGAGGTCCGCGCCGGGCTGGAGGCGGAAAACGAAAGTTTTGCCGCCCTCGTGCGCGAGCGTCTGCAAGCCGAAGGCGCGTATCTTATAAACCTTATGGCGTCTCCCGGGGCGGGGAAGACCGGCACGCTCTGCCGTATAATAGACGCGCTCAAAGAGAGGTTCTCCATAGGCGTTCTGGAGGCGGATATGGACGCGGACGTCGATTCGCGCACGGTCGCCGCGCACGGTGCCGCCGCCCTGCAGCTACACACCGGGACTTCCTGCCATATGGACGCGCGTATGACTCTGCGCGCCCTCGATTCGTTCGGAAAACTGCCGGAAGTGATAATACTCGAAAACGTGGGCAACCTCGTCTGCCCGGCGGAATTCGACGTCGGCGCCGACCTGCGGCTTATGATACTCAGCGTCCCGGAGGGCGACGACAAGCCGCTTAAATACCCGCTTATGTTCAAGGTGTCCGACTGGATGCTTATAAACAAGATCGACACCGCCCCGGCGTTCGATTTCGATTTCGCGCGGTGCGAAAAGAACGTGCGCGCGCTTAATCCGGGAATGAGGATATTCAGGATCTCCGCCAAGACCGGCGAAGGCGCGGACGCGTTCACTGCGGCGCTCGAGGAAGAGATATCCGCGTCCATGCGCGAAAAGCGGGAGGCAAAGAATGCTTAAAGTTATAGAATTAAAACGCACCGTTACCGATTCGAACGACCGCGACGCGGCGCTGCTGCGCGGAGAGCTTAAAGAGCGCGGGATATTCCTTATAAACCTTATGAGTGCCCCCGGAAGCGGCAAGACCACGCTGCTGTCCCGCACGATAACCGACCTTGCCGGGGAAGCCGCCATAGGCGTTATGGAAGCGGATATCGCCTCCGACGTGGACGCGGCGCGCATAAAAGCGTTAGGCGCCGAGAGCATACAGGTGCATACCGACGGTATGTGCCATATGGACGCCGGAATGACGCGCGCCGGGCTCGAAGGGATGGAAGACCGCCCGGGAATAGTCTTTCTGGAAAATATCGGCAACCTCATCTGCCCGGCGGAGTTCGATACCGGAGCGCATAAGAACGTTATGATCCTTAGCGTCCCGGAGGGCGACGACAAGCCGCTTAAATACCCGCTGATGTTCACGAAAAGCGACGCGCTCGTTATAACCAAAACGGATACGCTGCCTTATTTCGATTTCGATATCGAAAAGGCGGCTTCGCGCGCGAAAGCGTTGAACCCGGATATCGCCGTGTTCCCGGTGTCGGCAAAGACCGGCGAGGGGATGCGCGCGTGGGAGGATTGGCTTATCTCCTCCCGGGGGGAGTGGAACGATGCATGAACTCGGCATTGTAAAACACGTTATAAAAACGCTGGAGGAGGTCGCCGCGGAAAACGACGTGCGCCGCATCGGCAGCGTAACGCTCCGCATAGGCGAGGTATCCGGCGTGGTGGTCGAACAGCTTGTCGACTGCTGGAACTACTTCCGCGAAAAAAACGCGCTCGTCAGGGGCGCGGAGCTTAAGGTGGAGCTCGTCGAGGCGCTCACACGCTGCACCGAATGCGAAACGGTATATAAAACCGTCCCGCAGGGGAAAATATGCCCGAACTGCGGCAGCGGCAGCACTTATCTGCTTGTCGGCAACGAATTTTCGATCAAGGAGATCGAAGCCGAGCTGAACGGCGATCCGCCGGCGGACGGGCAGGGCGGGCGGTCATAGGCGGCGTTTTTTTCAAAAACCGCTTGACAACCTATCGCCGCTTTGCTATAATAAGCGCGAAAGAATGCATATTAATTCACTTTAAGGGCAAAACCGGAGCGATCCGGCGACGCAAAGCCACGGGACTCACCGAGTCAGCCGGTTGCAAACGAGTATTTGCAGCCGGCTGCTTTTTGTTTCCGGCGCGGGGTGAAAGAACGCATATGGAAGAAAAACCGAAGAAAAAAATAAATATCCGTCTTCTGGTGTTCAGCGTCGTCGGCTACGCGCTGATCCTCTTTCTGCTTGCCTCCGCCGCGTTCGTAATGATCTCCGGTTCAAGCGGCTCGTCGCCGTTCGTCGGCGGATATTCGCTTATGTGGGTTAAAACCGGCAGTATGGCGCCGCTTATCCCCGAAAAAAGCTATATCCTTGTCGAAAAAGCGCGGCCGGACGAGGTCGCCCCGGGCGACGTTATCGCCTTCGTTTCCGACGATCCGGATATTTTCGGCCAGCGCAACGTGCACCGCGTCGTCGCGATAGACAAAGACTCGAACGGCGGCTTTCTGTTCACCACCCGCGGCGACAACGCCGAAACGAACACCGTTGCGGACAGCGTCCCCGCCAGGGGCGAAGCGCTCATCGGCAAATACGTAATGACTATGCCGCTTATGTCCGTAATGGGCAGGGTGCTTTCGAAAACCGTGGGGCTTTTCGTCGTGGTCGTGCTTATAATCGTCGTGCTGCTCGTTATCTATCTGCCGGAGATCGCAAAGGTCGTGAAGAAGGCGAACGGCATAAAGACCGAAAAACAGGCGGCTATCGACGAACTCGTGAGGCAGGAGGTGGAACGCCTTAAAAGGGATGCGGAGGCGGCGCAGACCGCCGAAAAAGAGCCCGAACCCGCCGAAAATGACGAAAATGACGAAAATCGCAAATAAAAATGCAAAAAAAATTTATAAATATTGAAAAAACCTCTTGACATTTCAAAAAATCGGAGTATAATGTACTCGAAATTGTATAAAGGCAAAACAGTCGAAAGGCAGCGACGCAAAACTACAGGGTCTTCTTAAAAGACAGCCAGTTGCACGGTTTCGCGGATCAAATCCGCATTCTTCGGGTGCACGGGGCTGTCGATTTTTTTTGGAGGTTCAGGCGTATGATCGATCAGGTTCAGTTAAGAGAAGCGCTTTCTTCCGAGCTGGAACCGATAACCGTTTACAAACAGCCCGTCTTCCCCTGCAACGGTTCGCCGGATCCCGTCGCGTACCGTACCGAAACGGTGCTTAACAGCACGCTCGTCGGCCGCCTTACGCCGGAGGATTATCAAAGCACGGCGGATAAAAGCAAAAGGGGGATATTGCTTGCCGACCGCACGCTTTATTCGGTCTGCAGGGCGATATCGCTCCTGCCGGAGAACGAAACCCGCATAAAATGGTTTTCGCTTTATTGCCCGGTGTCGATGATCACCGGAACGGACCTTGTCGAAACGCTCGGCAAGCTCTTCGGCGGCGATAAAGAGAAATTAAAAAAGTTAATGCTTTAATTCCCGGTCTCCGCGCTTTATGAGGATAGCGAAAAGCTGCGCGGCACGCTTCTGGATATGAAGCTGCTCGGCGTTAAATCCGCGCTCGCAGGCTACGGCACCGAGTTCTGCCCGATGATGCGCCTGGCTTCTTTCCCGTTCGATTACGTCATACTCGATCCGGAGGTCAGGGAGCTTATGAGCCGCGACGCCAAGGCGGCGGAAACGCTTATCGCCTACGCGCGCAGCCTCCGCATCGAAGTGGTCGTTACCGGCGTGGAAAACGGCGAACAGGAAGCGCCCTCTTACTACAGAGCGGATTGCTTCGGATATACCGACAACAGCGAAAAAGAAAGGCTGCTGCCCGAAAGCAAAGTCAAGGTTACCGCGGACGGGCTCACGTCGTTCTATATAAAAACTCTTAAAGAACAAGAGGAACGGAACGAACGCGCGGCGGATGAAGCCGGCGCGGCAGAAGAATGAATCATATCATAGTATAACGGTGAGGTCAAATGGCAAGAACGTCTGAAAAACGGGTTCTCCGACGCACTGCCAAGGAGATCAAAAATTACAGAGTACTTATTAAAATACTCCCGATCATCGCCGGCCTGTTAACGATAATCGTCGTTCTCGGCTACATAATCGCCGTTCTGTATAACAAATACGGCAGCTTCACCGTTATGGTGAACAAGTTCGACAGCGCGGAATACGGTCTTGCGCTTTCCGAAAGCAGGGAATTCATCACTCACACCGCGCGCCTCAATTCCAAAGCGAGCGAGGAGATAACAAACATTTCCGGCGACGAGCTTCCCAAAAATCTGGATACCGACGTCGGCGGCATAAAGCACCACGAAGGCGATAACTTCGTCGCCTACACCTTCTTTTTAACGAACGTCGGCGGCAAGATATACGACGTGGAGTATACTATGATAATCGTCAATATGACGAAGGAGATCGAAGAAGCCGTCCGCATCCGCTTGTATATCGACGGAGAGTATACCGATTTCGCCCGTCCCCGCACGGACGCTTCGGTCACCGGAATAGAAAAAGAATATACTTATTGTGACGAGGTGTTTTCCGACGACAGAACGGTCACCCGCGGAGTGCTCGAGAAATTCACGCCGCTGCTCGTAAAACGCTTCACGGTGGTCATCTGGCTGGAAGGGGACGACCCGGAATGCATCGATAAGATAATCGGCGGCCAGTTCAAGGTGGATATGAATTTCAGCGTGTTGAAGATACACGAGGAAAACGAAAGCTCCGCCGAGATAAGCGAATAAACACGGTCAACCGCCCGGAAGAGCTTTGATAAACGCAAAAAAACAAAAAAAAAATAAAAAAACATCAAAAAAGGAGTACACACAATGAAAAAACTAATTCCCGCAACAGTAATGCTGCTCGTGGCGGCGATCCTCATGTCCACCGCTTCGTTCGCATGGTTCTCCATGAACAACACCGTTCGTGTGACCGGCATGGAAATCAAGACCAAAGTGTCCAGCAACCTTATGATCGCAGGTGACACGCTTGCCTCTACCGCTAAAATAAACGACGAGTATTTTACCGGTGAAGATCTTGTTCAGGTCGTCAAGGGCATTCTTGAACCCGTTTCCACCCAAAACGCCATCGACTTCTTCTACACCACAGATGCTAAAGCCACCGGCGAAAAGAACAAACCCGTTTCTTCTGAAGCATTTATTCAGTATGTTTCCGGTGCCGCGGCCTCTAATGCTGCTTACACCGATAAGTTCTCCGAAGTTTATGGTGTAACCGCGACCGGTGCGAATGCAATGATTTCCGGTCAGGACAAAGCTGTTCCTTACGTTGACTATGTGTTCCAGCTCAAAGCGACCAACACCAATCAGTCCGGTGATCAGTATATCAATGTTACGAAGCTTAACCTTCAGTATATGGGCAGCGGCGATACTACTACCGCCCATCGCGCTGCGTTCTTCGTAAAGGATATCACCAGCACCGCTCCCGCTGGCGGCCCCGAAGGCAGTTCCGCCACTTATGCCGTTACTTCTTCTGCAAACTTTGGTGGCAATATTGTTAATGGCACCGGCTCGTATGACACGGCTGTTTACGGTGGATTTGCCAATTCGCTTGCAACCGTTCCTGCCAACACCACCAAATACTACAAAGTAGTAGTTCGTTTCTGGCTCGAAGGTCAGGATACCACCTGCAACAACGATACGTTCATGCCGCTTAATGATCTGTGGAAACTTGGTATTGAACTCAAACTCGAAGATACCAAGACCAGCAATCAGACCGAGATCACCAAGATCGGTTCTTCTGCAGCACTGCTTGGCTAATTAAAAGTAAAGTCCCATTTGGTTGTATACCAAAATTCTCCCCCGACTCGTTCGGGGGAGTTTTCTGTTTTTTGCGATTTTTCTTGATTTTTCAACGCTTTTCGGTTATAATGAGCGTAAGCTGATAAAATAAACTACAGGAGCGACCGTTATGGACGCAAACGAAAACGCCAACGCAAGCGCAGCCGTCGGCGAGCAGAAAACGCCCGCGGGCATCGGATGGAAGCTTTTTAACGTCTTTTCGAGAATAGACACGCAGACAGTCGCCGTCGTCATTCTGTTTCTGCTTTCGCTGCAGCCGCTGTTCGGAATTATCGAAAAAACCCCGGCGCAGTACGATCTTGTCGCCTTCTATTACGCCAAAACCATATTGATCCGCTTCCTCGGCTGCCTCGGCGCGGCCAACTGGTTAATGGATTTTTACTGCAAGGTGTATATCCACAAAAAAGACGCGTGGAAGCAGACTTTTCTCAAACGCCCGTGGACGGGATTTTTGGCGGTCCTGCTCGTATGGTCGCTGTTCGCCATTCTCATCGCGTATAACAAGGACCTTGCTTTCTTCGGCGCCGCGTACCGTTACGAAGGTTTTCTTTCCTATCTCGCCTACGCGGGTATTTTCCTCAACGCCGCGCTCATAAGGGGCGAAAAACAGCGTAATATCCTTTTCGCCGCCACCGCCGCGGTCTCTTCCGCGCTCGCCGCGCTCACGCTAATAAAAGAAGCGGCGGATTCGTCGTTCCTCATGTTCCGCAACGGGCAGGTCGGCGCATTCAGCGGCACGTTCATAAATTCCAACCACTACGGCTATTACCTCTGCGTTTCGCTCATCGTTATCGCCGGGCTTTATATGTCGTCCGCAAAGCTTTGGGGAAAGCTGCTGTGCGGATTTTGCTTCACTCTTAATCTCGTCGCGCTGCTGTATAACGGCTCGCTCGGGCCGTACCTGGCGATAGCTGTCGGGCTCGCGCTGTATTTCGTGTTCTGCCTGATACGCAAAGGGTTCAGAAAGTCCTCGCCGCTGCTCGTACTCATCGCGCTGTTCGTAGGGCTCAGCTTCCTTCTTAACGGGCAAAAGGTGATCAAGGATATCGGTCTTATTTCCAGGCAGACGGGCGAGGTCATCGAGGTCATCCAGTCCGGCTCCTCCGATACGCCGGAGGGCAGAAAGGCGATAGAAAGTATCGGGAGCGCCCGCGGCGCGCTTTGGGAAAAAACGCTTAAAATCATCCGCGAAAACCCGGTGATGGGCGTAGGGACCGACAACGTTCAGCTTTATATCAACAACGGCATCCCGCACAACGAATATCTGCAGATCGCCGCCAATCTCGGGATCCCCGGGATAGCGCTGTGGCTCGCCGCGCTGTTAAGCTGTTTCGCGTTTGCGGTGAAGAACCTTAAAAAGTTGAGCGACGGCGCGCTTGTCGCCGGGATGGCGGTGCTCGTCTATTGCGTTTCCGCCTTCACCGGGATAAGCATCCCCGTCGCGGCTTATCAGCTTTTCTTCTTCCTGGGGATGCTGACCGGCTGGTTCAAGAAGCGCGACGAAACGGTCATGAACGAAAAACTTATGGCGCGGCTGGAGCAAAAGAGCGACGTACCGCAAGACCCCGCGCCGGAAGAATAAGCGATCCTAACACCCCCCGGAACGGCTTCCGGGGGATTTTTTTCGCTTTTGCCGCCATATAATTGTAAATATATACAGGTTTTAATAAAATTTATTAAAAAATAATTAAAAAAGTACTTGAATTTTATATATCATTGTGCTACAATACATCTGTTATAAAGGGCAAAACCGGAGCGATCCGGCGACGCAAAGCTATGGGACTCACCGAGTCAGCCGGTTGCATAAAACAGCGGCTGACTTTTTGTTTTTTTTCAAAATCAAAAACGCCCGCCGGAAGGAAAGTGAGATTATGTCACGGGAAAAGAAAACCGGAAAGGATCCGGTCAAAAGAACGCTTAAAATCATCTTCAACGTTATCATCGCGCTGTTCACCGTTTTCGCGCTGTTCGTCACGGTCATAGCGCTGTCCGCCAACAACAGCAAGGACGGCGTCCCCTCCGTCTTCGGCAAAACGCTGCAGACTATCGAATCGCCGTCGATGGAGCCCGCGCTTATGACGGGCGACCTTATGATCGGCAGCAAATTAAGCGACGAGGACAAGCTTTCGCTCAAGGTCGGCGACGTTGTCACCTTCCGCGGCTGGGATATCACCGGGGACGGTCAGCCGGACCTCATAACCCACCGCATAGTCGAAGTGGTGACCGCCGAAAACGGCGCGGTGTCCTATTGGACGAAAGGGGACAACAACCCCGTGCGGGATGATTCCCCGGTAGCGCGGGAAGACGTGCTGGTCAAATACAACGGCACGCGGTTCGCCGGGCTCGGCAAATTCCTCGGCTTCCTCCGCACGCCGAACGGGTTCTTGTTCGTTATCGTGATCCCGCTCGCCGCGTTCTTCATCTACGAACTCGTGATGTTCATTATCCGCGTAAAGCGCGTTAAGAACGAGGGCAAGCGCACCGTTTCCGCCGCGGAGGAGGAAGCGATAAAGCAGCGCGCCATAGAAGAATACTTAAAATCGCAGAACAATAACGGCGGCGGAGATAAATAGCCGCCAAACCATACGCCAAACCTTAAAAACGCCGGAAGGAGGAGCAGTCGGATGCTTGAAAAGCTTGCGAAAAGCCAAAAAAGAAAAATACTGGGCAGCTTCGCGGCTACCGCGCTCCTCGGAGTTCTGGTCGTGCTCGTCGCGGCGATGTATTTCAATTCCGCGCTCGGCTGGTTTTCCAAAAACAGGCAGGTCGGCGCCGAAGGCACGGGCGTGCGCGTGCTCGGTATGGACGCGGAGGCGGAATACACCGTTTATATCTTCGACGCAAAAGAAAACGACGTTCGCTATACCGGCGACGGCGAGGAAGGCGAACCTCATATCGACGATATGAAGATGCAGGTCCACGACGTCATATTCAAAAGCCGCAACAGATACACCCCGGCGGTCGTGCATATCCGGCTTTATAACATAAATTCCGATCTGCGCCGCAACGGCACCGTTTCGTTAACTATAACCCGCAACGGCGCCGCCGCATACGAAACAAACTCGAGCGGCACCCTGATGCTCCCCGAAAAATCGACAAGCATCCTGCGTTATACGCTGGCGAACAACAAAGTTTCAAGCTGGCTTGGGACAGATCCTGACGCGCACACCGCCGCGCGGGAGACCTATGATAACCTTGACGCAGCGCTTTACGAGCGTATAGTTACAAACAAAAACTATTCTTCCACTGAAAATGTCTCGCTGCAGTCTGCGGTATTCACTACGGTAAGCAAATCCGGAAACGTTATCGCAAGCATAGTAAAAGCCGATTTTATAACGCTCTCGGTCGGCTATACCGCCGCGCAGGTCGCCGACGGCACACTGGACCTGTTTCTGTATGTCACCTACGACGAAGACCTTGTGGAACACTTCGAACAGGCGGCGGGTATAGATACCGACAGCACCACGGTGGGTAAGATAACCACTCTTTATAACGATCTTACAAACCTTTTAATCGATTTCTCTGAATGATAAAGAAAGGAGACGCGAATAGACTATGAAACGCAAATCCGCAATAGCAATAATATGCGTGTTGGCTGTGCTGCTGCTCGCGGCTCCGCTTTCCTACGCATGGTTCTCTTATTCGCTTAAAAGCGAAGCGCATATGGATTCTTACGTCCACAAATCCTATTTCGAATCCGGCGACGGCACCGGCGCGACTCAGTTTGCGGGGAGCGGTCTTTCAAGCGAAGAGGGCTGCGCTTTCGAGATCAAATATCCCGTTCAGCTTTACTATTTTGCGTGGCTGCAGGCCCTGGGGTATTTTAACATCCCACAAAACGGCAGCGAGATCGAGCAGGTGTATTTCTATCTGTCCGACGATCTGGATATGACCGGCTGGGTGCTTCCCCAGGTCGGAACGCAAACCTATCCCTTTGTCGGCAACTTTAACGGCAACGGTCATACGATATCCAATCTCACCGTTCAGAACGTTGAGGGAACGGGTCCAAACGCATGGACGGATAAGCCGGACGATATTACCGGGCTGAATATAGTCGGCTTTTTCGGCGTGGTCGGTTCGCTTAATCCCACGGGGAGCGCCAACGCGGGAGAGGTCAACGCCGCCGTCAGCAGCGGAAGCAGTTTCACGCCCACTGCGGGCTATACCTATGATAACGCGGTCAACGAGATCAAGAACTTTATCCTCGAAGACACCGTTATAAAAACCGATCTTGCAAACTCTCTTGCGGGGATCGCCGCGGGTTACGTAAACGGTACGATGGAGAACGTCAAGGTCGTCGGCGGCACGCTGCACAGCACCGCTACCACGGCGCTTACCTACACCGCCAACCTTTCGGATTACGGCGCGGTGGGATATTGCACCGCGGATTACCGCGGCACCAACAGCGTCGTTACCGTTTACGTATATGACCCGCAGGTCTACACCAATGCAAACGGATCCGCGATGGAGCAGGGGAACAACTGGGGCAACAGCGTGGAGATTCAGACGATGTACGAAGACCTTAACGCCGTCTATTCCGGGTCCGGCAGCGCCATTACCTACGCCAATTCCGTAACTGTAACCCACCATGCCGACGGCACCGTTACGGAGGTGCTTTCCAACGACGGCACCACCGTTAACCTTACCGTGCAGACCTACCCGGTGCACGTTACGGAGGTGGACGACGACGGAAACGTTATAGCCTCCTATGCGCTTATCGAGCAAAACGCCACTTCCGATTTCGTTTACCTTTACGGCGAGCATCTTGCCGATACCGTCACCCAGCAGGTCACCGACGTATACGAGAAGGATTCTTACTATATCTATCACGACGACGGCACCACGGCGCACAACCTGGCGTTCAGCGGCACCGCTTTTTCCGACGAAGCCCGCGCAAACGCCACCAAATGGGTAATAGAGGATTCCGGGACCGATACCAAGGTCATTTACACAATAATAGGCAACAACAAATATTACCTCAAAAACGACGCGGGCGCTCTCGCCTACACCGGTGCGGGCGTAACCGCCGCGGTCCCCGCGGACGCCACCGAATGGACGGTTACCGATACCACCATATCCAACGACGGCAGGTTCCTCTGCTACCGCAACGGCGTGTGGAAGCTCATGCTGCAGGACCGCCTGCTTATCACCGACGATAACGAGGTCGGCGCGCAGCACTTCCTCACCGTGGTCAGCGGCGCTTATGCGAATACCATGGTAAAAGCCGACGCCGTTTCCTGGACAAAGACCATGGCGTCCGACAATCCGGACGAAACCGAGTTTTATCTTTCGACCACAGTCGGCGCGAATACCTATTACCTCAAACAGGTAAACGGCGAGCTCGCGCTGGAAACGAACCCCGTTACGCCGACTACGAAATGGAAATACAAAGCCGCTACTGAGACCGAAAAATCAAAGGTCTATACCGTGATAAACGAGGACGGCGACGGCTACGCCCTTTATTACGACGACGCCGACGACGTGCTAAACTGGTCGCTTACCGATTTTTCCGAGCACGCGGCGGGCAGCGGCGAAGGGCATTCGTTCGGTAATACGATCGATATGTCGAAGATGTTCACGCAGTTGAAGAATTTAAGGGATAGTTACACAACCGCCACCTACACTGCTTCCAAGCGTATCATTATCGACGAAAGCGATCACGATAATGACAGAGAAACGGTACTGTCGACCGGAACGCTGCCGAACGGCAGCGGCTCGGGCTGGAATGCGCAGATTAAAACTTATCATTTCGATCCCTACGGCGAAGTGACGATGACAGCGCGAGCCATACAAAGTAGTAATGAGTATTTGTACTTAACCGATACGAGCGATACCAACCCGACAAATGTTGTGAAGATCGTTTACAAGACCGAAACGGAAGACGCCTTCTATATTTCCGCAAGCGAAACATATCTTAACGTCACCGCCAACGGAAGCGGCATAACCACCGCGGCGAACGACGGAAATAATACCAAATGGCGTCTGACGAACGTGAACGAAGGATATATCCGCACCGAGATATACGGCGTATGGTATTATCTTGTAATAAATGACAGCAATACGCTTGCGGTCTCCGCGTCGCCCTCCACCGTCTGGACCGATCACGGCGACGGCAGAATCAGCGGTTCGCGCGGCGGGATCGACTGGTATCTGAATTACGATAACGGCTGGTCGCTCTATCCGGGCGCAAAATCATACACTATCTCGAACGGGACTTACTATCTCAACCGTCAGAGCAACACCGCCGTAACGTACGGAAGCGCCGCGAACAGCGCGACCGCGTGGACCTTTGAGAATATCGACGGCACGGGCTATATCGCGCTGGCGTACAACAATTCGCTTTACTATCTGTACGTAAACAACGGCGCCGTTGCGCTGACTAACAACGCCGCTGGCGCGACCGATTGGACGCACAGCGGAAACCGGATCACCTGCATGGTCAACGGGCAAACCTGGTATCTGCGCTGCAAGGGGACTTCGTGGGAGATATATCCCGCCGCAGGCACTTATAACATCTCCTACGGCGGCAATTATCTAAGCAATACCGGAACGACGGTCGACAACGAAACGACCGCGGCTGCGGCGACCGACTGGGTATGGGACGAGACGAACGGCAGGATCTATACCGGATATAACGGATCGGTTTACTACCTTAACGTTTCTTCCGGCGCGCTTACGCTTACAACTTCCGTCCCCTCGATCACCTGGACTTACGCGGACGGAGCTTATTCGTATTCCGACGCGCAGGGACGCACCTGGTATCTGCGCTGGAACGGCAGCAATTGGGACGTCTTCCCGGCGCGCACGTCCTATACGATCCGCAGCGGAAGCGATTACTTCGGCGTATCGGCAAACGACCTTTCGCTTACAAACGCCGCGGGCGCGGCGCACTGGATAACCGACGGCAATAAACTGTATACCCCTGTCGGCGGAACGTATTACTATCTTGTCGGTTCGACCGACGGATCGGGCGATCTGTCGCTCAGCACAAACCGCAGCAACGGCACCGATTGGACCTATACGCTTGCGGGCGGCGCGATGAGCTATACCGGAAACGAAAAAACCTGGTATCTGTATAAAGAGAACGGCGATTGGGCAGTCTATCCTTCGGCAAGTATAAACACCATCTCGCAGAACGGTCAATATCTGCGGGCTTCATCGGCGACCGCGGTCGACGGAACGACGGCTGCGAACGCTTCCGTATGGATGACCGACGGATCGGGGCATATTTACACCTTCTATAACGGCGCGAACCGCTATCTTACCTCCAACGGTACCGGTGTAACGCTGGCAGATTCGCCTTCCACCGTATGGACTCGCAACGGCGATAATACCGTTACCAACGGCGACGGCTGGTATCTTGTTTACGATAACGGCTGGAAAGCATACCCGTCACTCAACTATATCCTTATAAAGGACGGCGACCATTATCTAACGCGCAGCGGAAACGGAGTTACCGACGGCGGCAGCGCTTCCGCTTCCCGCTGGTTTACCGACGGATTAAAGCTTTATACCCCGGACGGCGCGGCGAAGTACTATCTTAGCGCGACGGGCAGCGGATTGTCGGTCACCACGACCGCCGCCGACGGAACTGCTTTCGTGTATGACGGCACGAACAAGCGCCTGAGCTTCACCGACGGTTCGACGTATTACGTTGTTTATAATAACGGCTGGACGGTGAATACGTCTTATGTTAAGGGCGTTTACATCACTACAACGTCGGGCGGCAATACCTATTATCTGAACACCGACGGAAGCGTGGTTTCGACCGGCACGAACCAAGGCGCCGCAACCTTATGGACGTATAACGGGACAAGCGGAACGGTTTCGACGGTGATCGGCAACACGCCTTACTATCTGCGCGCCGCACTGGAGACGAACAACCGGCGCAATTCGACCAACCTGACAGTAACGCAGACCGCCGGTTCGGCAACGACTTTCACAATGAACAACGGGAACCTGACCTGCTCGCTCAGTCCTCACGGTACGGCGACTACGTACCGCCTGGCGCTGGATAACGGCGCGCTAAAAATGGTGAATACCGGTCATACTTATTATACTATCAGCAGCGGCAGCCATTATTTCGGACTCAACGGCACCAGCGTTCAGGATCAAACCGAAACAACCGCCACACTCTGGGATTTCTCGGATACCGGAAATAACGTTTCGACGCAGGTATATACGTTGGTGAATGGCACGACATACTATTATCTGCGACTTAACAACAACAATATTATTACAAATAGTGAGACGACGGTAACGTATAATAATGGTGCGTTTACTTATAATAGTGGCATTAGAAATTATTGCTTGGATTATAACAACGGTTGGACCAGAACGCGTTATTATTTCACAGCTACTACTTTGACACGTCAACCCGTAACCTTTACGGCGGCGGCGATCTCGCTCGTCGAAGTGCCCTTCACCACCGAAGAGGAGTCCGTGACTATCACGGCGGCGACGACCTATAACAGCCGTTCGGCGCTGAACAACGTCGTTTTCACTTCGGTAACGGAGAATACCGCCGTTTCGCGCACCGCGCAGGACTACGCACAGTTGACGGTCGGCGAGAAGCAATCGTATTCCGTTACCAAGACGCCGACCGCGGCGCAGCTCTTCGAGCGCACCGAATATCAGGAGCCGGTGGGCGAGACCTACTATCCGCTGGCTGTTTCCGCAACCGAGAATAACGCGAATCCTTATGAGGTTTCCAAAGAGAATACTGGATATGTGCTCAGCGGGACTTCGGACAGCGCGGGCGATATCCGAGTATCACAGTATACTAAAAGCGATATTACAAATTCCGTTACCAATACGAATAACAACGGTCAGCTTACCTGGACTCAGAGCGGCAAAAACCTCTATACAAGAAATGCAAGCGGCGTTGTTTCGTTGACGACCGATTACATCAACAACAATTTCCACAAGTTTTCCGATGTAACGGTCGGCGGCGAAACGATCAAGGGCTCGTTTACGAATTTTAATGAGATCTTGAACGGGACGCAGAACGTTTACGGGCTTCACTTCATGAACGCCTCGATCGGCACTAACAATCTGGCGACATTGCCGCACGCGAAGATACTCGGGCACAATTACGAGAATTATCAGATGCCCAAGGATTCGATCGACTTCCGGCTGAAGGAGAGGGGATATATCAACTTCTTCGCCGGGACCTACTACACCAACAACAACTGCTTCTTCTCGCTGCACAAGATCGAGCGCTATCATGAGGAAGACGAGGATGTGCTCGCCGGCACGGCGAACGTCAACGAAATCAAGTCGATAAAAAAGGTCCTGGAGATCTACGGAAACGGCAACGAAAACGATCCCTACGTCTATAAGCTGTACGACGGAACGAACACAACGTATGAATCCTGGACGTTCTATCCGAGCGGCAGAATAAAGACGCACACCACCTATCAAGGCCCTCCGAGCGGTTACAGCAGTCTGTTCGATACGACGTGGATCACGAATAATAATATCAATTACTCGTCGAGTTATGCGAACAGGGTTTTCTACTTCGAGATCCCCGTGGATCAGGGCGAATACGCGCTCGGTTCGGTGGACGGCGGTACCGGCGCCTACCTTATGTACCTCGATATCGGTACGTCTGGTACGGCGCTCAAACCAGAGGGCAACGCGAAGCTCGAGGAGACGACGTTCAACGATCTGAACGCTCTGCATTCCGACGCAGGGCTGATCAGCTACACGGTGACCGGCGGCACGCGCCCGGTAAACGTCGAAACCTATCCCACCTATTTCCCGCTTGCGT
Source organism: Clostridia bacterium (assembly GCA_017447445.1). Taxonomy (GTDB): domain Bacteria; phylum Bacillota; class Clostridia; order Oscillospirales; family CAG-382; genus Coliplasma. Next base: position 36,186 of record JAFSNK010000016.1, read on the forward strand.
GGGAAGCGGAAAACGGCGTGCGTACCGGATCGGTGGCAAGCACCAACACCGGATACGTCGTTTCCGGCGCCAACACCAATTCCCGTCCGCCGGGCGACATACGCGTTTCGCGCTACGTCAAATACGCCTCGGGCGACTGGGCGAGCATTCGCGAATCGCTCACCTCGCCAAACAATGCCGGAATACTCGACGATACGAAGGTTTACACCATAATCGACGGCGTTCAGCGAAATATCGCCGATTACGGGATCGGCAAGCTGCACACGATGCAGTACGGAAGCGTTTCCAAAACGGTGAACGAGCTGCTGAGGAACAACCAATACGTCTACGGTCTGCACTTCATGCAGTCGGCGATCAGCGCTTCAAGCACCGTTACGGTGCCGAAGGCGGTAATAAACGGCGTTACCAAAACGAATTACGTTATGCCGCAGGACAGCATCGATTTCAACGTAGCCACAAAGGGGCGCATCGCCTTTATGGCGGGCACCTATTTCAGCGGCTCGAGCGGGACGCAGAGCTTCTTCTCGCTGCACCGCGTGTTCCGCGACGGCAGCGACAACATCACGGATATCAAGCAGTTGAGCGAGATCTATTCCGACGGCAGCCCGGAGCACGGCTACGTTTACCGCTATAAGAACGACGCGAATTATTACAAATACGATCCCGGGACCGGCCTGTTCGAAACGAGCGCGGCGCTGCCCGCAAATTACGTAAAAGTTTACGATCTTCAGGCGATAGACGATCCGAGCGCCTACGGCGGCATAAGCACGCTCACGCAGAACTCGGTCTATTACTTCGAAATCCCCGTCGACGCGGGCGAATACGCGCTCGGCTCCTCGAACAGCGACGGCGCTTATCTGATCTATCTCGATATCGCCGCGAACGCCGATTTCTCGCTGCAGACGGTCGTTACCGAAGTCACGGTGCAGGAGGAATCCGAGAACGCGTTCCCGAAAGGAGTCGCGTTCGTCGACGCGGCTGATTCGGTGGCGTTCAACACCGCGGGAGTCGCCGATCCCGAAAAATCGGTGTTCCTTTCCATCCCGATGGCCAATTCCTCCGACGACACGACGTTCGCCATTACCTCCGGCGCGGCGATGACCGTTGCAAACGGCACGTCGACGCTCGCGGGGTATACGGTGCAGTCGATCCCCATCGGCGGCTCGCTCACGGTGAACGGCGTCGCGGCGGCAAGGACCTTTACCCGCACGATCGTCACCGAAAAGGTAACGGCGATAGAGCTTGACGTGGGCGGTACTACGACCACCACGGTGACCGAAACGGTTAAAACCACCGTAGGCGTCGGCGCTCCGACCTATTACGTTACGCAAACGGTAACTACGGAGTTCAACGGAGTAACAAGCTCGCCCACGGTAACGCATCCGGCGTACGACGGACACACCATCGAAATACCCGACGATCTTACTTCACAGACGGTGCCCAAGGCGAAAGCAAGCGAGATACTGCGAATCGCCTACGTCGCCGCCGGCGTGACTGCGGATCTGACTCGCGTCGGGATGCCGAACCTCGAGGAAACCGAATACACCCTCACGGTATCCGGTGACGCTTCGATCCCGGACGGCGAATACCCGATCTACGACGCAGTCCCGGACAGCGCGGCTGTTCCCGCGGTACCCGCCGCGACGTACAACGTCACCCTCTCCGGCACGGCGGGGACCTACACGGTGATAGTGATCGCCGCGGACGACGATTTCGTCTTCAACGTCGGAGGCGGACCCGTCTCGGCGGGAGACAGCGTCACGGTGACGGTCGCCGCGGCGCCATAACAAAACGAATAAAGCCGCTTGACATAATGTCGGGCGGCTTTTTTCCTGCCCGGGGCGGGGAAACGGCGGTTTTATATCGGTTTTTTCGCCGTTTTTCGGCATTTTCTTGAAAATACATATTGACTTTTCGCGTATTATTATATATAATTATTCCGTACATTTATAATTAGGGGATTACTATGCCCTTTACGGTGTGCAAACTTTGAAGAAAGTTGAGACGTCTTTTATGAAAAACGAAAAAACCAGGAAGACAATCAAAATAATACTTAACGTATTGCTTTGGGCGTTCGTGCTTTTCGCTGTCGTCATAACCGTTCTCGTGTTCGCCGCTCAGAACGACGAAAACGGCGTCCCCTCGATAGGCGGCAAGTGCATAATCACGATCCAGTCCGATTCGATGAAGCCCACCTTCGAGCAGGGCGATATGATCATCGGTCAGAAGCTTACGGACGACGAGAAGAAATCGCTCAAGCCGAAGTCGGATGATTACGAGGGCGATATAATCACCTTCCCGATAGAGATAAACGGCATCCCGACTTTCAACACGCATCGTATAATCGAAGTCGTGCGGGACGAAAGCGGCAACGTTACCGGGTACCGCACCAAGGGCGACAACACGCAGACTAACATGGTCGCCGACACGGACACCGTCCGTTGGGAAAAGGTGGTTTCCAAATATACCGGCACTAGGATGGCGGGGCTGGGCAGGTTCCTCGATTTCTTAAAATCCAGCACCGGGTTCCTCGTAGTCATAGTCATTCCGCTGGTCCTGTTCTTCGTCTATGAGCTTATACGTTTCGTGTTCGCGCTGAAGACGGTGAAGGGCAAGGGCGCAAAGCAGATCTCCGCCGAGGACGAAGAGGAGATCAAGCGCAAAGCCATAGAGGAATTCATTAAACAGCAGGAAGCCGAAAAGGCCGCCAAGGAAGCCGGAAAAGCCGCGGAAGAGGTCAAGGACGAAGTTAAAGAGACCGTCGAGGAGAAAGCGGAGGAAGTGAAAGAGACCGTCGAAGAGAAGGTCGAAGCCGTCGAAGAAAAGGCGGAAGAGATAAAAGAGGTCTCCGGCGAAGCCGTCGAAGAAGCAAAAGAAGCGGTCGAAGAAAAGGCGGAAGAAGTAAAAGAAGCGGTCGAGGAAGTAAAAGAGACCGTCGCGGAGACCGCCGAAGAAGTAAAAGAGACCGCCGCGGAGACGGTTGAAGAAGCGAAAGAGACCGTTGAAGAAGCAAAAGAAACCGCCGGGGAAGCCGTCGAAGAGGCAGCCGCGGAGATAAAAGAAGCCGCGGAAGAAAAGGCGGAGGAATGAAAAGCAAAAACATAACCGAACGATAACAGAGCCAAGTCCTCCCTGATAAGTCGCCGGATCGGGCATTCGGGGAGGACGGTTTTTAAGATTCAACTTATTTTTCAACATACGGAAGACAAGGGGTATTATGGACGCATATCTTAACTGGTTCTACGCCTTTGCGACAAAGATGTTCAAGGGTATCTGGCAGGCGATATCCAACTTTTTCCTCGGGATAGTTCAGATATTCGACTTCCCGGGATATATCGATCAGCTTGCGCAGTATAAAAACGAATTCGGCGTCGTCGGGTGGATATTCTGCATCCTCAGCTTCATAATCGTTTATGCTATATGGGCGATAATCATTTTCGTCATCGTACTGCTTATAAGGAAATACATTCGTCACAGAAGGACTCTTGTGGGCAACGAGGACCTGCTGGAGGAGATCGCCGATCTGCATCGCGACGTGCTCCGTCTTACCAAAGAGCGCGAACGCATTATGGCGCTTAAGGTCGGCGTGAACGGGCTCACGCTCGACGAGGTGAACAAGATCTTCGCGGAGCAGGACGAGCTCGCCGCCGCTTCCTACGCCGCCGCGCAGGAGAACGCTGCTGCCGCACCCGGGACCGCGGCTCCCGCCGAGAACGGCGCCGCCTCCGGCACCGAAAACGGTACGCAGACAAGCGTTTCCACGCCCGACGCGAACCTGCAGAACGACCTTTCGGCAAGGCGCTTCTTCCGCCTTTCCGGCGTCGACGACAAATACGAATACTACCGCGCGCCGGAATACGACAACAGCATGGGGCTTAAAGAGATCTGCGAAGACCTTCGCAACTTCGCCTGCTCGAGGATGAAGCTTTTTTACGAGATAAAGACCATCCGCCTTATGTTCGCGGGGCTCGCCTCCACCAAGCTGATAATCCTGCAGGGCATATCCGGCACCGGCAAAACCTCGCTGCCGTATATGATGGGCAAATATTTCCAGAACGACGCGACCATAGCATCCGTCCAGCCGTCCTGGCGCGACAGAAACGAGCTTTTCGGCTACTTCAACGAGTTCACGAAGAAGTTCAACGAGACCGAAGTGCTTAAAAGGATCTACGAAGCGTCGTATAACGACGATATCAACATAATCGTGCTCGACGAAATGAATATCGCGCGAGTGGAATACTATTTCGCAGAAATGCTTTCGATACTCGAAATGCCGGATCCTACCGAATGGAATATCGAGCTTGTCCCCTCGGCCTGGAATTCCGACCCGATCAAGCTCGACGAAGGCAAGCTGCGCATCCCGCAGAACGTGTGGTACATCGGCACCGCGAACAACGACGACTCGACTTTCGCCGTTTCGGATAAGGTCTATGACCGCGCGCTGGTTATAAACCTCGATAAAAAGGGCGTGCCGTTCGAAGCGCCCGCCACCCACGCCAAGAATATAAGCTATTCCCACGTGGAGGAGCTTTACAACAAGGCGATAGCGGAGCATCCCGTCAGCGCCGAAACGCTTGAAAACGTTCAAAAGCTTGACCTTTACGTTATCGACCACTTCCGCGTGGCGTTCGGTAACCGAATAATCAAACAGCTCAATATCTTCGTTCCGGTCTACGTCGGCTGCGGCGGCACCGAGATCGACGGTCTGGATTACCTGCTCGCCACCAAGGTGTTCAGGAAGTTCGAATCTCTTAACCTCGGTCTTATAAGGGACGAGATCCGCGGGCTTATCACCTATATGGACAAGATATTCGGCAAAAACGTAATGCAGGAATGCTACGCTTATCTCGAAAGACTGCAAAAGATGCTCTGATAAAGCATATTGTTATTAAAGAAGAAAGGAGAGACGGACAATGCCCAAGAAGAAGGACGAAATAGATTACAGTTTGATAAACAAAGCGCCGGACGCAGGCACCGCCGTTTCTCCCACTTTGCTTGACGAAAAAGAAGACTTTGCCGACGACGGCAGCCGAAGGAGGAAAAGCGCCGCGGACGAGGGGATGATAATCCTCAATCCGCTCGGCAGAAGGGAAGACTATTCATATCCGGTCCAGAACCTTTCTTCGGATACCGACGCGCACGAGGAGCTCACGGATACCGAGCGCGAAGCCGTCGAAAAGATAAAAGCGGCGGAGGTCCGGGAAACAAGGGCTCTCACGCCGGACGACCTCGAATATATAGAGCTCAATAAAAACAGCGACAAATATTACGAATCGCTCGAAAACGAGTTCGGGATCTTCCCCGCGATGTTAAAAACATTCGACGACGGGGATTTTACTTTTGAGCTGAAAAAGCGCTATATGCTTAAAGCCATCGACGAGGTATGGATAAAACAGATCGAAGACCATCTTACCCCGCTCGATACGATAATCCGTTCTCCCGGTCGCTTTATAGAGCAGAACGAGCAGCTCCTGCCCATAGAGCTTTCGAAGAACATCACCACCCGTTCGATCCAGCACCTCGGCCAGCATACCAACCTCATAAGCAAGGTCGAAGGGGATATGATAACGCCGTCGAAGATATTAAACGTCTTCAACGACGAAACGATGCTGACCTACGAAAACAAGTTCATAAACACGCTTATAAACCGGCTCTACGTATTCATCGCAAAGCGGTATCAGGCGGCGGTGAAGAGCGGGCGCGACGAAAAATGCACCATGCTCGATTTCGGCGGCAGGTTTATCAGCGGCAAGATAAAAGGCAAGGTAAAGTTCGCCGTCGAGATCTCCGAGGAGCCGGAGGAAAACGTTCAGTTAAAGAACTATTATTTCACCACGGACCTGTGGCACCGGGTGGAAAAGCTTTATAAGATCGTTCAGAACTATATGTCCTCGGATTTCGTCACGCAGATGGGGAAGGCGTATATCCGCCCGCCCGTTATGCGCACGAACGCCATACTGCGCAACAAGAATATGCGCCAGTGCCTGGAGCTTTGGGAATTCATCGAAAGCTACGAGAACATCGGCTACGAAATGCTTATCCAGGAAAACGCCGAGGATATCAACGAAAAATACAAAAAACAGCTTTATAACGACGCGGTGCTGCGCTTCCTGCTGTTCCGCTATAACGTAAAAAACGATTTCAACGACGAGGAGATGCTTTCCACCGCTTCCACCGACCTTCCGCTGTCTCCGAAGCTGATTTCGCAGATAAAGCCGTTCGACGCGAACGATTACAACGTTTTTGACCCGGTGTACCAGAAAACGGTCGCTTCGGGCAACTCCGCGAAAGACGGCAGGGCATCCGCCGCCGCGGATAAAGAGACCGAAAACGCCATAGACCTCGTTCTTTACGCCGATGAGATATACGGCGAGTATATAAAATACGAGGAAGAGCGCATAAGGATAGAGGAAGAAAAGCGCAGGGCGGAAGAAGAGCGCAAGCGCAAAGAGGAAGAAAAACGCAGGGAAGAGGAGCGCAGACGCCAGGAGGAGGAAGAGCGCCAAAGACTTCTTGCCGAGCAGAAGGAAGAAGAGGAGCGCAAAGCGCGCGAAGCCGCCGAAAAAGCCGCGATAGACGCCGCGAAAGCCGAAAAGGAGCGCGCAAAGCGCGAGGCGGAGGAGGCGGCGCGGCTCGCCGAGGAGGCAAAGAAGAAAGCCGCCGAGGAAGCCGAAAGGCAGGCGCGCCGGCAGGTCAACAAGTCTATTTCCAGAAAGAAGAAAAAGAAGATCAGCACGGCTGCCCGGAACAAGGCGGAAAAAGAGGGCGTGAAGCTTTCCAAAACGTTCGACTACAAGGAATATACGGAGTTTCTTAAAAAGCAATGAAAGGCAAAACGATAGCGAAGAAAATAATGAACGCGCTGCTGTGCGTGCTGCTTATCGCGTCGCTTTTGCTTGCCGTCGCCATGACGGTAAGCAAGATCACCAACAAGCCGCTGTTCATATTCGGCAAAAGCGCGGTGTGGATAGTTTCCGAAAGCATGGAGGATACCATCCCGGCAAAATCGTTCATTCTTGTCGAAAAAGCCGGCCCCGATCAGGTGTCTTCCGGCGATATAATAATGTTCAAGTCCGAAAATCCGGGGCTTAACGGCGGCTACAATACCCACCGCCTTACCGTTACGGAGGACGGCGGGTGGATCACGAAGGGCGATAACAACCCCGTGGACGATGGCGCCTATTCCGCCAAACCCGAAAACCTCGTGGGGAAGTACGTTAAAAACCTCACGGTGCTCACCGCGCTTATGCGGTTTTTCTCCACTCCGGTGGGGATAATCCTGTTTATAGCGTTCCTTTTGGCGCTGTGCGTCGCGCTGTTCCTGCCCGACGTGCTCAAAGCTTCAAAGCAAAAAAAAGAACAGGAATTGAAGAAAGCGGAGGAAGCGAAAGAAAAGCTTTTCAAAGAAGAGCTCGAACGGCTGCGCGGTTCCGCCGCGAATAACGCCGAACAGCCGGAACAGGGCGATAAAAACGAATAACCGTCCGGGAACCGGTTTACATAATTAGTTTTTTGCGAAAGGAGGGCGGGCATTGAACAAGTTCATAAGAAAGCATCTTAAAGAGATAATCTTCACGGTCACGTCCGTCCTTTCGGTCATTCTCATAAGCTGCGCGTTGCTGCTTATAAACAATTTCTCCGACGGGCTCTACAAGCAGGCGGTCGACGCGGTCGACCACCACGCGGAGGAATACCAGGATATGCTCGACGGCGTGTTCCGCATATACGTCGAAAAGGGCGAGAAGGTCGCGGAGGGGTTCCCCTCTGCCCGCACGGGCATTTCGGACTATATGTCCGCCCTTAAGGACGATCCGCAATACAGCGACATAGCGCTTATATATTTCTTCACGAATGACGGCGTCGCGCACGACGCGGACTATCCCATGGGCGGTACGGCTGCCTACAACCCGAAATTCGAAAAATACATAAAAAGCAATTCCTCCGGCTGCATCGGTCTTTTCGATGAATCCGGCGCCTCCGTGCGCCTTCTGGGCGTATACGTGCCGATAAACCGCGGGGAAGTGCGCGCCATCGCGCTGATGTACCATTCAAAGCCCTTCCTGGACACTCTTAAAGCCGAATACGAAAAGTTCAGGTCCGATACCCCCGCGAACTACGTCTATGTCTGCAAGCACCCCGACGAGGTCATATCGGTCCTGGAGCCGGGCGAAACCAAGCTCGGCAAAAACGAGGTAACAGAGCACGACTCGTTAAAGGTATATCTGCGCGAGCTCACCGATAAGGCGACTGTCGACCTTTTCGAACAGGGCGTCAACGAGGGCGGTATATCCCACGAGGTGCTTATCAACGAAACGCGCTACGTTATAAGCGTAAAACCGAGCCGCCAGGCGGGTTCCGAAAACTACGTCGTCGCGTTCTACAATTCGTATAACGTCTATGCCGAAGGGCACGCGCTGGCAAGCGTGCTCGGCGCGATAATCGTCGTTATCGTGCTCATAATAATCGGTCTGGCGGTCTATATCCTGCTCGTACGTTTCAAACTCGCGAAGCAGGTCGATACCTACGACCTCGAGGACGCCGTCTACGGTTGCCCGAACTTCCGCGCCTATTCCGACAAGGCGGAGGAACTGCTCAAAAAGAACAAGGTAACCAAATACGCGGTAATATATACCGAGATCGCCCACTTCAGCTATATCGACGAGACCTACGGCGATAAAACCGCGGACGAGACGATACGGTTCCTTATAAAGGTCTACGAGAACGCGCTCCAGCAGGACGAGGCGTACGGCAGGGTGAACGACGACAGGTTCGTTCTGCTCTTCCATTACAAAAACGAGGAAGAGCTTATGTCCCGGCTCAAAAACATAACCTCGCTTTCCTACCACTGCCCGGTGCTTACCAAATACGGCTTCTATCTGCGCCTTATTATCGGCGTCTGCGTTATCAACCGCGAAAATGATTCCGGCGCCGTTCAGAAGTTCGTCGACCGCGCTATGGTCGCTCGGAGGACGAATCTCGGCGATCAGTCCAGCAACGTCCACGTATACAGCGAAAAGGTGCACGAGACGTTTATGATGGAAGCGGAGATCGAATCCAAAATGGAAGCCGCGCTCCGCAACAACGAATTCAAGATGTTCTATCAGCCGAAATACAATATCGAGCGCAACCGCCCGGACGGCTGCGAAGCGCTCGTCCGCTGGTACGACGCGGAGAACAACCGGTTCCGTCCGCCGTCCGAATTCCTTCCGCTGTTCGAAACCAACGGGTTCATTGCCGAGCTGGATAAATACGTTATGAACGAGGTCTGCAAGTTCATCGCGGAATCCATCTCCCGCGGGTACCGTATGATCCCCGTTTCGGTCAACGTCTCGCGCGTTACCGCAAGCAAAGAGGGCTTCTTCGAATACTACATCGCCACCAAGAAGAAATACGGCATACGCGACAAGTTTATGACAATAGAATTCACCGAATCCTTCGCGTACGAGAATTACGACGTCATAAGCAACATTGTCGAAAAATTCCACGCCAACGGGTTCGAATGCTCTATCGACGACTTCGGTTCCGGCTTCTCGTCCTACAACATCCTTAAAGAGCTGCCAATGGACGAGATCAAGCTCGACCGCTTCTTCATCAAGCCCGGCATCTCGCGCGAGCGTGACGATAAGCTGCTCGTCTCCATAATCGAACTCGGCAAGCAGATGAATATGAAGGTCACGCAGGAGGGCGTCGAAACGGTGGAGGACCTTAAACGCCTTAAGAACTTCGGCTGCGACGTCATTCAGGGCTATATCTACGCCAAGCCGATGGCGGCGACCGACTTCCTTGAATTCATCCGCTCCGGCGGCTCGATACATATCGTGTAATAACCGCAAAAAAACAAGACCGCCCGCAAGCGGTCTTGTTTTTTCGTCCGTATCCGTTCAATTATACATCGCAAGCTCTATCGAGTCCATAAACTGGCACATCGAAAGGTTGAACTCGCGGTAATCGGCCTTTTCGAACTCCTCTGTCGCGGAAATGACCGTTACGCGCACCAGGTCGAGCTGGTTGTAAAAGGTGATCATCACCGGGACCTTAAGTATTTCCGAAATTCCGCGTATCGTAAGATACCCGGCTTCATCAAGCACGTGCAGGTCCTGTGCGTCCTTCACGTCCGCTTTCGCTTCGGAGTCCGCGTCGCCGGTGAACACCTCCGCGTCCCCGGTGTATTGCCAAATCAGCGCCGCCGCTTTGCATATCCGTTCCCACCCGACGCGGTAGGTAAGGTTCCATTCGGAATATAAACTGTGTTCGTCTTTTCTCACGCCCAGAAGCTTCATTTTTCCGCCCTCCTTTTTTTAATAATACCATATTTACCGGGAAAAGTAAAGCCCGATTTGGTTTACATAATTAGTTTTGTTCGATTTTGCTTCAACATTTCCCGCCGCGGGGGTTGAAAAACGGCGAAGATTGTTGTATTATATAAAAAAGTCCTATAACGTCCTGAACGGAGCGCGGAAATGAAAACACCAATGATAATCGGCATCGCCGGAGGCACCGGCAGCGGAAAGACCACTATAACCAAAAGCATCGTAAGGCGGTTCGGGGAAAGCGTGACCGTGCTTTACCACGACGATTATTATAAAGAGCAGCACCATCTTACATATAACGAGCGCTGCAAGGTCAACTACGACCATCCGCAGGCGTTCGATACGGAGCTGTTTCTGCAGCATCTGGATAAGCTGCGCGGCGGCGAATTGATACATTCCCCGGTGTATGATTTCACCATACACGACAGGTCCGATAAGACCAAGCCGGTGCGCCCCGCGCCGGTGATAATCGTGGAGGGCATACTCATCTTCGCCGATACCGCGCTTACCGACCGTATGGATATAAAAATATTCGTCGATACCGACGCGGACGTGCGCATCCTGCGCCGCCTCGCAAGGGACGTGAAAGAGCGCGGCAGGTCCATTGATTCGGTAATAGAGCAATACCTTACAACGGTGAAACCCATGCACGAAAAATACGTGGAGCCAAGCAAAAAAATGGCGGATATCATCGTGCTCGAAGGCGGCAGGAACGCCGTCGCGCTCGATCTTATAATGAACAAGATAAAAACCTTTTTGGATGATTGAAAAACAACGCCCGACCCGTATAAACAGCCGCGGGGCGGGCGTATTTGCTTTCGGGGCAGGCGCGCCTGCTCCGTTTTTATTTGTTTGTATCCTGCGCTTGCGTATGATCCTCGCCTTTTTTTATCCTGTGCGTCTTGCCGTCGCTGCCGAGATAGGTGTTTTCGGCGGAATACGGTTTAAGCTTGCCGCCGGCGATCATGCTTATAACGACCTTGGATATTTCGGGATCGAACTGGGTGCCGGAGCAGCGCTCGAACTCTTTAAGGATCACGTCCAGCGAGAACGGTTCCTTGTAAACGCGTTTGGAAGCCATCGCGTCAAAGCAGTCGGCGCAGCATATTATCCTTGCCACGAACGGTATGTCTTCGCCTTTAAGACCTTCGGGATAGCCCGATCCGTCGTATTTTTCGTGGTGGGATTTAGCGCCTTCTATAATATGCGGTATCGTCGAAATGCCTTTAAGTATCCCGGCGCCGCTCGTGGTGTGGCTCTTCATCACCGCAAACTCTTCTTCGGTCAGCCTGCCGGGCTTGTTAAGTATGCTGTCGGGGATCGCTATCTTGCCTATATCGTGCAGCAGCGCGATGTAATAAATGTTGTCTACCTCGTCGGCGTCCATACCCATATTTTCCGCGATCAGCTTGGAATAATAGCCCACGCGTATGGAATGGCCGTTCGTATACTCGTCCTTGGCGTCGATGGTCCTTGCGATCGCCTGTATCGATTCCACGGTGATGTTCTTGTATTCAAGCTGGCGTTTAAGCGATTGCCTTGTCTTTAACCGTATAACAAGGTAAGAGATCAGAAACACCGCCGCGCCCGCCAGAACGATCAGCGCAAGCCAGAACCACCATTGCTCCTGCAGCTGCTTTTCTTTTTCCAGGTGAATGTTTATGGCTTCGGAGCTCTGCCCGTATTCGTCGGTAACGTAGATATGGAAATCGTAACTGCCGCCGGGAAGGTTTGTATAGTAGATTATGCGCGTATCGTCCGTATAGGCGGTGTAATCGCCGTCTACTCCGTCCAGCTTGTAATAGGTGGTGTAGCCGTTGTTCGGGCGGAACCCGAGCACCGAAAGGTTAAACGCCACACGGGAAACGTCCTTGCCGATGTTTATGCTGTTTCCGTAATACGGCACGCCGTCAAGCTCTACGGAAGTAATGTCGATCTTTACGGGGACGGGGATATCTCTTGTAAGGTTGAAGTCGTAAACGAAAATGCCGTTTGTCGATTGCAGATAGTATTTGCACTCCGATTCGTCATAGTAGCCGGAGGTGTTTGCGATTATCGGCTGCAATCCGTTGGTGGAATCATAAGACGTGTAATCGGTAAGCCGGTCGCCGTCCAGCGAATCGGCTATATAAAGCTGAGTCTGGCTGCCGATAACGTATTTGCATTCCTGCTTGCCGTCTTTGTCGATGTATTGGATCTTTGCAAGCTCTACTATCGATCCTTTAATATAGGGAATGGCGATCTCTTCCGAAACGCCGTCCGCGCTGCCCGGATAAGTCCTGAACAGGCGGCTGTTCAGCGTGTAGTAAATAACGTCTCCGTCCACAAGGAACTTCAGCCGGTTGCCGGTGATCTCCTTTTCGGTGGGTATCTCCGTAACGGTGGAAAAATCGTCGTCGATCACGAAAAGCCCCTGGGTGCGGTCGAACAGTATTTTTCCGTCGTTTGTTTTGTTTATATAAAGAACGTTGGCGCCGATGTGCATGACGGAAAACTTTTCGCCGTCAAAGCGCATAATGCCTCTGGAATATCCGAGCGCCATAAAGCCGTCGAAGCTGCGCATACAGCGTATTGTGTCGGTGATGGCAATATCCGGGTCGTTGACCAGCGATCCGATGTGCCCGGCTATATACTTCTGGTCGTAGATAACGACCTTGTCCGTGGCGGGATCGTATTCGACGAGCCCTATGCTGGAAACGGCAAAATAAACCTTGTTCCGGAACACCTCCACGTCTTTCGGAGCGTAAGTGAACGCAAAGTTTTCGTCGCCGTTCTCTTTTCCTTCTTTAAGCTTTTCTTCGGCGTATTCGTCTATAGCCTGCATTATCACGTTGTCCGGAAGTATCGCGTTGCTTTTAAGGTCATATCTGTAAATGCTTTTTGCAGATACGATATACAGTATATCGCCGTATTTTTCAACGGCGTAAACGTTTCTGTCGAACGCGGGCGGAGCGTCAAGCGATTGCCATATCGCGTCGTCATAAAGCAGCTCGGAAAGGGAGTTCCTGGTGATGATCGAAACGCCGGAAGCGCCGATGTAGTGCGAGGCTACCCAGAGGTTGCCTTCATAGTCTATCATAAGGTCCACAAGCTGGCTTTTGTTGTCGAGGTCGCCGGCCAGAGTGGTTACCGGCTCGCCGGAGCTGAAATCCACGCAGTATATGCCGTTCTTCTCGCAGGCGACGAACAGGATTTTGTCTTTTTCGGAATAAAGCATCTTGTTCACCTGGTCCGGAACGGCGAGCGATTCAAGCGCGGCTGATCTTTTCATATCGTATCTGCGGATAACGCCGCTGTCGTCCGCCATATAAAGTATGGAACCGCTGGAATAGATCTCCAGGATCCTGGGATTCATAACTATCTCTTTGCCTGTATTATCATAAACGCCTTCGTCGGTATGGTAAAAATATGCTTTGTCTGCCGCGCCCAGCGCGATGTCGCGCAGTATGGTCCCTTCCGTGCCCGGCATCACCGTCTTCGTGCCGGCGGCGACGTCGTAAATAATCCCGCCGTTGCCCTGGGTGGCTATGTAAAGCAGATCGTTCTCGTCGTCAAGGATAATATCAACTATCGTGCCCACATCTGTTACAAGCGGCTCGAAATGATTGTCTTTGTAAACGTAAACGTATTCGGAAGTGGCGACGTACAGCACGTTGCCCTTCGCCGCCAGAGCCCGAACGTTAATAACGGAATAATCGTGTCCTTCAAACTCAAAGTTCTTATAAGTCGTGAACTCCTTGGAGTCGTAACGCGTAAGCCCGGAATACTGTGCGATCCAAACGTAACCGTCCTCCGTCTGGCATAATGCTTCCGCGCCGGATACCTCCAGATCCACCGGTATTTCCGTCTTGTTGCTCATATACGATTCCGCACCGGCTCCGGGCAGGCAGACGGAAAACAAATAAAGAAGGATCGCAAATACCGTTATCGACCGCAGAATATGCTTTTTCATTTTACATACGACCATTTCGGGCTCCCATCCGTCATCTAATATAATTAATTACTCTATATTATAGCATATTAAATCGTCCGTGTCAACATATTGCCGCCCCGAATGTCAAAAACGCGGCGCCGCCGCTCCCGGGCAACGGTGCGCATCCGGGTATTCGCTTTTGCGCCGATATATTGAAACAAGCTGAGAAAACGGACCGTCGATATAAACGGTGGTTTTCACTCCGCTTCCGATAAGCCGCTTTTTATAGGTCGTCGTATAAGCGAAAACCGGCTTTCCGGTGACTTTCGGATACGTGAACGAGGTATCCTTGAACGGGCGTATCCCGGTGTAATACGGCCAAATGTGCGCTTCGGGATATAAAGTTACCGCGTGGCCTGACTCGGCGTGCTTTTTTATCGCCGCGCAGAAGTTCGCCATCCCCGCCGTGCCGTCCGGAAGCGGTATCGCGCCGAGGTCCTCAACTATCCGCTTTATCCCCGGTATCGAAAACGCGTCCGGATTCGCTACGATATAAGCTTTCCGCGGGAAAAGCGCAATGGAAGGCGTATAAGCGTCCCCCATGGCTCTCGTATGGTTGCCGTAAAGGAACAGCCCGGTTTTTTTATAAGGTGCGAGCTTGCTTCTGCCGACTGTCTTTTCGCCGTATGCGATCTTCTGCAGCAGAAACACAAGCGGGAACGCTATAAAATGGTACAGAACGAAAGCGGCGGCGCGCCGCAGCGGCGAACGCGTGAAGTATTCGTAATCGCTCGGAATGCGTTTTGTTTTAATGCCGTTTTCGGCAAAACCGTCGTTCAGCTCGTCGCTGTAGTAAAACGTTTTCATTCGATCTCTCTCCGCCGTCGCGGTCTTTTGTTTTTTGCGGGCTCGCGTCCTTCCGCCCTGCGGCGGATCGTAAACCCCAAACGCCGTTATACTACAAAGAATATAAAAATTCAAGTGTTGGCGGCAATGAAACGGCATAAACACCAAGCGTTCGCGACGCGAATCCGCCGCGACCGGAAAGGGCGCTATTTCATATACTTTACAAACCTGAACATCTCGTCGGGGCCTTCGTCGTCTTTGGGATATTCTTCGCCCTGCGGGCCGCAGCGCTCGTCTTCGCGCGGGTCGCGGTGGTATTCGCAGAAGAATTCCACGGCGTGAAAACCGCATTTGTTTACGTAGAAATGTATATTTCGCTTCTCGAAATAGGGCGTGCAGGTCTCCCACACCAACGTGTCGGGGTAAAGCCGTTCGACCTCGCGCCACGCGGCGTAACCGATCCCCTTGCTGTGAACGTCGGGCGAAACGAACAGGATCTCAAGCTCGTTATGCTGCGTCGCTTCGTCGATCTTCAGGATCAGCCCGCCGACGATTTCTCCGTTCTCGCGGATGCGGTAGGCGACGCCGTGGTCGATGCTGTGCTCTATCGTCCTGCGCGAGATTATCTCGCCGTCGCCGTCAAGGTGATCGTCGCGCGTGCCGAATTCTTCGACGGCGCCGAACTTGAAGGCGCGCTGATTGTCGAGGATGAACCGTTCGCGGTCGTCATCGGTCAAAGGGGTAAGGGTAACGTTTTCCGCTTTCATAAAATGCCTCCGAAAAATATGCCCGGAAACAAAACGGCGCAAAGCCGTCCGTTCCGGGCGCACCCGGCATCTTATCCGACAGGCGGCCTGCAAAGCTGAAAGCTTTACGATCCCCTACGCTGCGGCGTACTGTCCTCCGATGACCGATATTGTTTTTGTAAAACGATTATATCACGGAACAATACGTTTTTCAAGAATAAAATTCGCCGGCCGCACGCCTTGTTTTTCGCGCAATTATATGGTATCATATATTCAATAAATATGTCATCATCAATATACCGGAAAGGAACGGGATGAATATGATCGACAGACGGGACCGGCTTGCGGAAGTGTTCCGCGATACGCAGGCGTTTTATAAAGAAAACCGGTTCTTGAAAGGATCGGTAGACAAAGCGACCGCAAATGCGGTTTATTACCCTCCGGACGATTATCCGGAGCTGCCGGAAAGCGCGGATAAACAAGGCGCGGTCCGGGTAAGCGGATCGAAAACCTTCGAAGCGGCGGTCGGTCTTCACAAAGAGTTTCCCGGCAAGAAGATCGCCGTGCTGAACTTCGCGTCGGCGACCAATCCGGGCGGAGGAGTCAAAACCGGTTCAAGCGCTCAGGAGGAGAGCCTCTGCCGCTGCTCGACGCTTTATCCTACGCTCAACCAGCAAAGAATGTGGGATCTGTACTACAGCGTCAACAGAGCGCGGTCCGATCCGCTGCATACCGACGCTTGCATTTATTCCCCGGGGATCGTTATCTGCAAGACGGACGAGCCCCTGCCGCAAAGGTTGCCGGAAGCCCGCTTTCTTTCGGTAGACGTCATTACCTGCGCGGCGCCGGATCTCCGCGAAAGGCCGGCAAACTTTTATAACCCCGACGGCGGCAGCGCGGTCCGTATTTCTCCGGACGGGCTGTATGAGCTTCATTTGAAACGCGCAAAGCATATCCTTCACGTCGCCGCATGTAACGGAGTTGAAGTCCTCGTCCTCGGCGCTTTCGGCTGCGGAGCGTTTCACAACGATAATGATATTGCCCGGCATGCTCAAAGGTAATGATCCCGTAGTAACACCGAATACGCCGTCGACCGGCGGAAATGAAGGAATCAATGCGGGAGGCTATATAGAAGGCGTGTTTGAAAAGGGTTATACCTACAGCGTTGACGAAGGCAAGTATGCTTCCTACGTTAAAGGGAAAGTCATTGCCGACAAATATGTCGGTGAAAAGCTTGATGACGTAACCGTAACGGCGGGATGGACTGACGCAGACGGAAAAATGTTGAGCGAAGAGCACGCGCGCGCAGAGATTTATGAAATCAAAGGCGTGTCCGCCGATACAGCGGTTGCAATCAAGTTCATTGACGAGCTTGAAGCGCAGGTCACGACAATGTATTACGTCATTATGAATCCTACGGCCGACCTGACACCCGTTCAGAACTATATCATCACTTTTGATGCTGACGCCA
>JAFSNK010000017.1 GCA_017447445.1 Clostridia bacterium
CTCTTCACTCTTCACTAAATCTGCCGCCCCTCGCGGCGCTTTTCCGCGTATCCATTCATCCAGAAAGCGCATCTGCTCCGGGGTGTGGAACCAGTGCTCGCCCCCGGGCATTACCGTAAGTTCGGCGTTTATGCGTTCCGCAAGCTCCGCGACGGAGGAACTGTCCGCCAGCGCGTCGTTTTCGCCGCGGAGGATGCGCGTCGGCACCTCCCAGTAAAGCGGGTTGGCGCGCGCGTAGCAAAGATATTCCCACGAGATCGGCTCGCCGAACGGGGTGGGGATCACGCCCTTGCTTTTAAGCTCCGCCTCGGTGATCCCCGCCGCCGCCATCATCCCGGTTATCAGCTTTTCCATATCCGCGACAGGCGATATAAGCAGGGCGTTATCCGGCTTTTCGTCCGTAAGCGCGTGCATCGAAAAATACGCGCCTATGCTGTTGGCGACAAGCGTTACGCGCCCGTATTTTTCACGCGCGGCGGCAAAAAACGGCGGGAATTCGGCTTTTGCTTCCCACGGATTCCGCGCTTTGTAATCGAACCCGATAACGTCCGCGCCGATGAAAAGCGGTTTGTAATGCTCCGCCTCCGCGGCGCTTCCGCCTTTGCCGTGAACGTAAACCACCAGCTTTTTCATTCCGTTTTCTTCTTCCGTTTCCGCGCCGCCTCGTTCATCGTATCGTGGGCTTCCTTGTTCCAAACGACTCTTTCCGGCCCGAGCGTGCCGTACATGGTGTTCTCGAAAGAATACACCGGATCGGCTGTCCTTATAAGTCTTTCGTTGTCGACGTCTTCCGCAAACGTGCCCAACCGGGCGAATATCTCCCGCGTGATCTCGTAATCGTATTGCTCGCGCCCCTCGCGGCTCGTGTAAATTATCTCGGCGAAATAACGGTTCGTATCAGAATCAAAATACGCCGTCCAGTTGTTTCCCTTTTTTTCGTCGCGCGCCTCTTTGGCGCCTCGTCCCTTTTCAGGTTTCATTATTTGCCTCCCTTTTCATCCGCCGTCGAGGCGGATTTCACCCACCGAAGGTGGATTTCACCGCCGCAGGCAGATTTCTCCCGTCCGAAGGACGGATTCCGTCGAAAAAAACGCCTTTTGTCGGTATACAAAAGACGCTTTTTCATGGTGGAGACTACAGGGCTCGAACCTGTGACCCTCTGCTTGTAAGGCAGATGCTCTCCCAGCTGAGCTAAACCTCCGTATGAGCCGCCTTTTTCCGGCGGCTCGGTTATTCTATCACAAAGTCGGACGCTTGTCAAGCGTTTTTTTGCTATTTTTATCGCGGTTTAATAATACTCGTTCAACAACGTTATGCCGTCTATGCGCAGATCGAAATACGGCGCGGAACGGAATTCGCTTTCGGCAAAGTGCCCGTCCTTTATGACCTGCGTGTCGGCTTCGAGATTCCCGTCTTCAATAACGTCGGCCATATAGGTATTCAGCTTTTTGCCTTCCACTGTGAAGGTATCGGTATCAAACACGAACAGTTCGCCTTTTTTAAGCCGTTCGGCATATTCGGCGACCGTCTTTTCGGTACCCTCCGCGGCTCCGCCGCCGAGCGCGTATTTCATCGCGCCGTCGCGAAGCGTTCCGGTGACGTCATACGGGATCTCTTCTCCTTCGGTCAGCGCGTTGATGATGTATGAAAACCCGACCGACCAATCGGGAACGAGCGAAGCGACGCAGCCCGGGCGTTCTTCGTTATAGCCGAACACGACGTAGGGCAGCTTCGCCTTCTCGCAGACGTCGGCAACGGCGGAGGATTCGGAATACTGGCTCAGGATAACGCACCCTTCGTTTATAAGGTCTTTCGCCGCGCTGCTCTCCCGGTCGAGATCGAACCAGCTTCCGACGAATTTCACTTTCATGGTGACGTTCGGGCAGACCGCTTTTGCTCCGAGGTAGAACGCGGTATAGGAGGATTTCACTTCCGCGTAGGCGAACGATCCGACGAAGCCGACGACCGTTTCGTCCGCGGTTATCTTGCCCGCATTTATCATTTCGTTCAGTTTCAGCCCCGCCGCGACGCCGTTGAGGAACCTGCCTTCGTATGCGGAATAGAAAATGTTGTGATAATTCGGGAGTTTATTGTAACCCGCCGTGACTCCCGCCGCAGTAAAGAAATGCGCGTCGGGATGTTCCTTCGCCGCCTGGGGCAGATAGTAATCGTGACCGAAACTATTTCCGAACACCACGTTGCATCCGTCCCGCAAAAGCTCATCCGCCGCCTGTATGCTCATATCGTTTTCCGCGACGTATCTGCGTATAACGTATTCGACGCCGTTCGCCTTGCAGGCGTTTTCAAGCCCTGTTATAAACGCGTTGTCAAACGCGCTGTTTTCGTCGTGCAGGCACAAAAGCCCTATTTTTATCCCGGCGTTCCCCGACTGACCGACCTCCACGGTGCCTTTCAGCACGTAAGTTTTCAGATAATGACGCTTTATCATCGCGTAATCGGCCGCGTCGATACTTTTGTTCCCGTTGCAGTCGGCTATGGTTTTCTGCTCTTCGCTCATTTCATAGGTGCGCAGATAATGCCTTTTTACCATCGCGTAGTCGGCGGCGTCTATTTTGCCGTTCTTGTTTACGTCGCCCAGCAAAACGGTTTCCGCGGAAACGAACGCGGTAAAAGGGACCGAAAGGAAAAGAAAACAAATAAACAACGCCAAAAGCTTTTTCATAGTTCGTTCTCCTAATTATCGTTTTTTATCGTTCGGAGCGCCTAATCAAAAACAAAAGTCTGCTCCACCACGTCAAGCGCGCTCTTGGCGGTCTCGTAATCGTCGTTCGTCGCGGTAAGCGTTACTATATACACGGCGCCGTTGCGGCAGCAGATTATCTGGTCGTAAAGATAGGTGTTTTCGGTGAGCTTGGCGGAATAGTGCACTTTAAGCGCCACGGTGCCGCCCAGCTTTGTCTCTTTGCCGTCCGCTTCGCTCGTTTCGCCGCTCGTTTCGCCGCTCGTTTCGCTCTTCGCCGGCTCGTTCAGCATAGTGAAATCGCCCAGACGCTCCGCAAGCAGTTTTTTGTAATCGTTCCAGTAATTGCGCGCGCCCGTACTGCTGTCGGCAAGCGAGAAGGTCGTTACGTTGATGGTGGTATACCGCGCGACGGCGTCGCTCTTGTTGCAGTCGAAACGGATGGAGATCACGCCGTTGTTTTCGCCGAGTTCCCATTCCTCCGGGTAGGCGAAGCTGTAATCCACCGCGTCGTTTCCCGCCTGGCGCCCCGCGATCTTGCGGTTCGCGGCTTCGTCTATCTTATTTCCTCCGCAGGCGGTAAACGCCGCCAGCGCCGCGATGGCAAGCAATAACGCCGCCGTTCTTTTTATCATTTTTCAGTCCTCCGTAGCTTTATTTTCCGAAAGTAAGTCTGTTGGTTTTGCCGGAACAGCGGTAATAGGCGTTTTTAACCGTCTCGCCGCCGCAATCGTATTTCACCGTAAAAAATCCGTCCGCGTCGGTTTCCAGCGCGCGCGCTTCGTCGATATTCGCCTCGAACGTAAGGTAAAGCGTGCCGTCCTTTATCTCGCCGCGGCAGCCGCAGACGAAATATCCCTTTTTGGTGCATTTCGCCTTTACGGTGAATACGCCTTCGGAAAGATTCTTTTCGGTTATCGAAAGCTCGTCGTATTTAAGATCGGTATCGTGGCCGCTGAACGCGCGGTAGGAAACGAACCCGACCGCGGCGACCAGCAGCAGCGCTGCCGTTATTACCAAAAGCCGCCTCACGCAGCAGCCCCCCTTCCGTATATCCCGTGCTGTTTCATATTATAACCCCTCTTTGCCGAAAACGCAAGAGTAAATTTTCGCGCCGCGGGGGCGTTCGCGGACCGCAAAAAAAATCTTTACGCGGCGGA
>JAFSNK010000018.1 GCA_017447445.1 Clostridia bacterium
GACCGATTGCATAATCAAAGCCTTTTTTCTTCCGGTTTCTCCTGTTTTGATCATTTGAGCAAAACCATAAATACAGTTCAGAATCGCAAGGATCAATACGACAGATATCAAATAGAAATGAAGTTTGAACGCTGGATTGTATTCACCAATCAAAATGTCTATAGGTTTCTCAGTTCTTATGATTTCAACGGATTCTCCCGCGTATTCTTCCGGCGATACATAGCGGCACAGATACATCTGCCAATCAGCAAGTTTTGCAACGGTTTCGGTAGTTGCCACTATAACTTTTCTTTCAAACAGAAACTCAAGTCCGAAGAACGAACCAATTGCAAGCGCCCCTCCTGCAATCAGCGCATATCGTTTGAACGCTTTTATAAAAAGCGGCATCAGCAATACGCCGATTATTAGAGCAAGCGCGATCGGAGTATAAGGGATGATATACTTCGGGTAGTTCTCTTTCATAACCGTCCCGTTGACTATCATATCATAAATAACCCTGACGCCCATATACAACGGATAAAAAGATGTTGCAAAAACAGCCAAAACAGATATCAGCCAATAGTTTCTATACTTTCTGTCAGTCATTTCAATCATTCCTTTCTTAATAGGCATTTGTCAAGAGGAAGTATGCAATTGCCGCAACAAGCACGGCAAATAATATTGTGGAAACAGTTGTCATCTTTCTGTATGAAAGGATCCGTTCGATGCGCGTACGGACCTTTGCGCCGCCAAACGCTGAAACGAAAAGCGTTTTCTGTTCTGCACATGAAACAAGTGCCGAAGCGTACTCTTTTTTCTCATTATCGCTGAACTTCTTTAAGACAGCTTCATCGCAGGCTACTTCAAGGTCAGACAGAAAGCACTTCAGAAATATCCATGTGAGAGGATTAAACCAGTGCATCACGGCGCTTGCAAAAGCAAGAATACGCCACAGATTGTCGATCCTACAAATGTGTTTTTTCTCGTGAAGAAGAATATAATGCAAATTACTGTTCTCCTTCATTTCCGGAGGTATGACGATTTTCGGGCGAAAAACCCCATACACCGAAGGCGATGTGACCTTTTCGGACGCATATATGTTTTCAAAAAGATGCGTTGAATTCTTTATTTCACGTATAGTCACAAAATACAGAATAGTTAAAGTCAGTAAAAGAGCGCATGCAACAACAGCCCAGATAATCGATGCAAATTCAAAAACTTTACCGACAAGATCGACTTTGTATGTGATCGGAAAATATGAACTTGCCGCCATTGCCGAATTCATCATTGTAAAGTCGGGAAGCACTTCACTTTCATAAACGGTTACCGTCTTTGTTGTGAATTGTGAAATAATAGTCATGAGACCGTACTTCCCGCCAAGACCTGCCGGAAACCACATACGAATGAACGGGATAATCCAAAGCACTGTAACTACACGACGTGGAATCCGTTTTATCATTCGTAAAAGCATAACAATCAAGCCGGTTAAAGAAGCAACAATGCTCATGTTAAAGAGCCAATAAAACAACTCTGAAAGCATAGGAGTTACCTCTTCTCAATCATTTCGCGCAATGCCGCAATATCATCAGGTGTTAATTCCTCATCTTCAAGTAATGCAGAAAACAACGCTTTTTTCGATCCTCCGAAAAGCCGGTCGATCAAGCTTTTTGTTTCGTTCTTACTAACTTCTTCACGTGAAATGAGAGAAGAACATATAAAATCGGGGTCTTCTCGTTTTACGTATCCCTTTTCAATTACTTTTTTTATAACTGTATATGTGGTGTTTTTATTCCAACCGATATCGTTTTGAGCGAGCAAACTCAGTTCCTTGGCGCTGACAGGTTCATTTTTCCATATCAACTCCATTATCTTCATTTCGCTGTCGAATAGTTTCATTTTCTTTCTCCCAGACTATTTCTATAGTCCATACTATCACAATAGTCTGTGTTTGTCAATAGGTTTTGTACTTTTTCTTGTTTGTTTTTTTTATGTATATCAGAACGTTGTTAAATA
The DNA here is from genome assembly GCA_017447445.1 of Clostridia bacterium. Lineage (GTDB taxonomy): Bacteria > Bacillota > Clostridia > Oscillospirales > CAG-382 > Coliplasma. Next base: position 1,993 of record JAFSNK010000018.1, read on the forward strand.
ATAGGTGAACACTAAAAATTTCAGGCGGTGGGAAAATCCCGCCGCCTGAAGATCAACTGTGTATTATATATCATATATTTTATGATTTACACCGCGAGGGACACCTGCTTTATTGCAAGTGTCCCTCGGGGCTTTTTTATTTTGTCTTTACTGCTTCGACGACCGTTACCTCGCCGTTTGCGACGCGGAACTTAACGTCGTATTCGCCGTAGGTCATGCCGTATATCCGCTCCGGTTCGTCGTGGTAGCGGGGGCGCGGGTCCCGCGCGAGCAGGGAAAGGACAATCTTTCTGTCGGCTTCGTTATAAACCGAAAGGCGGTTTTCGCCGTCGCGGACGGAAAGCTCTTCGCCGCCGTCGGGGGCAAAGCCGCCGGACGCGTCCTCTATCCTGTCCGCGTACGGGAGATAGGGTTTTATATCGAATATCGGGGTGCCGTCCATAAGGTCGGCTCCCGCGACTATCAGCACGTCGCCTTCGTGTTCGCGCTTTTCGCGGCGGAGCAGCTTAACGCAGGAAAGCCCCAGGTCGTTCGGGCGGTAGGGCGAGCGCGTGGCGAACACGCCCATCCGCTCGTTGCCGCCGAGCCGCGGCGGGCGCACGGTGGGGGATTTTTCGCGCCCGACCGATCCCGAAAAGCACCAGATAAGCCATAGGTGTGAAAACCCCTCGATCCCGCGGAGCGCCTCCGGATCGCGGTATCCGGGCTCGAAAACTATCTCGGACACCAGTTCCGGCACGATATTGCTCTGCCTCGGGATCCCGAATTTGCCTTTTAATCCGTTGCGGATATACGCAACCGGTCTTATAACGTGTTCTTTCACCGCAGCACCGCCTTTTTTGCGTTTCTGCGGTCATTTTAGCATATTTTTCGCACAAAAGCAACCGTCAGCCGCAAAAAGGCAGTATAAGCGTGTGGCTGCCGGGCGTAAGCGCGAAAGGCATTTCCGCCGGGCGCCCGTCCAGCAGCGGTACGCCGCCTTTTCCGTCACAGCGCACGCATATTTCCGAATCCCCGAACCGAAGCTGCGCGGAGAAGGGGACTTTCGGCTTTACTTCCAGCGCGCCGCCGCGCAGTTTAACGCCGAAAAGCTCCTCCGCCGCCGCCTTGCAGTACCACGCCGCCGCGCCGGTATACCAGCTCCAGCCGCCCCGCCCGGCGTATTTTCCGCCGTAAACGTCGCCCGCCGCGGCGTACGGCTCCAGGCGGTAAAGCGCCGTTCCCCCGGGCGTCGCACAGCGCTTCGCCGGGTCCGCGCATTCAAAAACTTTAAGCGCGCGTTCGGTCATCCCGGCTTTCAAAAACCCTATCGCGCCCCAAATCGCGCCGTGGGTGTACTGCCCGCCGTTCTCGCGCACGCCGGCGGGGTAGCCGCGTATATATCCGGCGCGCACGCTTCCGTCGCCGGAAAAAGCGGGGGCGAACAGCCGGAATATCTTGTGTTCGCCGTCGTAAAGCCGCGCAAAAGCCGTGTCGAGCGCCTTTTTTACCCGCGCTTCGTCCAGACCTATGATCGCCGCCCACGCCTGCGGCAGAATGTCTATTTCGCATTCGCCGCTTCCGTCCCGCGCGCCCAACACGCTGCCGTCGTCGCAGAAGGCGCGGGCGTATCTGTCGCCGAAAAAGGCGTGCTCCTCCAGCGCGCGGCGGTAGTTTTGCGCAGTCTCGCGCAGGTTCCGCGCCGATCCGGCGTCCCCGCGCGCTTCGCACAGCGGCGCGAACTTTTCGGCGGCGTAAATATACAGCATCGTGGAAAACACGCTTTCGCCGACGCCCTTTTCGCCCACCAGCGAGAACGCGTCGTTCCAGTCGCAGCTCCCCATAAGCACCAGCCCGTGCGCGCCTTGCGTCGCCGCCCTTTCGAACGCCCGCAGGCAGTGCAGATAAACGCTTTCGCGCTCCGCCGAAGCCACCGGGAGCTCATAGCGCTCGCGTTCGTTTTTCCCCAGCGGGGGCGACGCGATATATCTCACCCGCACGTTCAGCAAGCCGCTGTCGCCGGTAAGCCCGCAGTATTCCGAAACGGCGTACGGCAGGAACAGCAGGTCGTCGGAGCATTTTGTCTTTATCCCGCGGTTCATCCCGTTTTCCGCGCGGGTATGCCACCAGTGCATAACGCTTCCGTCGGAATACTGATGCGCGCAGCAGCGCAGGATGTGCGCGCGCACCTCCGAGGGGAGGGAATACATAAGCCAGAGGCAATCCTGAAGCTGGTCGCGGAAGCCGTAGGCGCCGCCGCTTTGGTAGAACGCCCCGCGCGCGAAGAACCTGCACGCCGCCGCCTGATAGGGAAAGAAGACGTTAAGCAGCTTTTCGTTCACCGCGCCGCTTTCGAACCGCATCGTCGGCAGGAAGCTCTGCGCGAATATCTCCGCCAGCCGCCTTTGCCCGGCGTAAAACTTTGCGTCCGGCAGGGCGCACACGGCTTCCGCGCCGCCCGCGGTGAGGCAGGCGCCGCAGAAGAACAGCATTTCCGTCCCCTCCGCGCAGACGCACAATCCGTTTCCGGCTTTGCCGCCGCAGGCGCCGATGAATCCCGTCCCTTCGGCAAACGTCTGCGAAAACGGCGCGCGGAAGAGCGCGCAGGCGTTGCCGCCGCGCTTCTCCCGGGTATAAAACACCCCACGCGCGGCGACCGTCCCGCTTCCCATCGACGGCCTCACGGCGTATCTCGCGCTCGCCGCGCGTTCGCATTTCAGGCACATCAGCTTAATCGGGTATTTTTCGCAGACGAACACCTCCAGCTCGTAGTCCGCGCCGTCCGCTTTGCCGCGGTAGACCGCCCTGCCGTTTCCGTAACGCACCGTCTTCGCGCAGGCGCACACGTCGTATTCCGCGCCGCCGAACGACAGCAGGAGCTTTTCGCCCCCGGAGCTCGCCGCTTCGTCGCCGCCGAACGCGAAAAGCCGTCGCTCGCGCGAGTTGTCGAAAAAGGTAAGCCCAAGCCCGCCGTGGTCGAGCACACAGCCGAACCTGCGCCCCGCGAGGACGTAGGAATAGGGCGCTTCCGGCGGAACGCTTTTTTCGACGACGTAGCTTTCCTCATCGAAATACCCGCGCCCGCAAAGCCGGGCGTTTTTGCCGCTTTCGCCCGGCTCGGGGACGCATATCGCGCCGTCCGGCGGCTCGGATTCGGTTTCGGGGAACAGCGCGGAACGCGAGGTGTCGCACCGCGCGGAGGCGGCGGCAAGGATCGCCGCGCGCGTGTCCGGCGGCAGGGCTCGCTCCCTAAGCACGTATATCCCGCCCTTCGCGCCGATATATCCTGCCGCGCCGCATTCCGATATCGCCTTGTAGACCGCGGTTTCGGAAGGCCTGCCGTATTTTTCGCCGTCGTCGGTCAAAAAAACCAGGTCGCACCGCACGCCGGCGCGCGCAAGCGACGTGAAAGCGTTTACCATCCCGCGCGTGTTCTCCGGCGCGGGCTTCCCCGCGCGGACGGCAAACAGCGGCAGGTCGCCGGAGATCCCGACGCGCCAAAGGTCGTTCACCTTTATATCCGGCAGCGACGCGCGTTCGCACGGGGGAGCGCCGAAGAGTATCGCCGCAAGCATTCGTTCGGCGTTCGCGTCGGCGGGCCCGGTATCGCACAGACGCGGGTCCAGCCGCGAATTGCGGACCGCCTGCGCGCATTCTTCTTTCGTTTCCCCGCAGGCGAGCAGGAAGGACGCGTGTCCGCCTTCGCAGCCGCACAGCTTGAAAACGCAGAACGCCTGCGGGCGTTCGCCCGGCGCGGTTTCTTCCCCCCGGGCTATCGCAAAAGCCGCGTCTCCGCGCGCAAACGCGGGGCTCCCGCCGCGGTCGGCGCGGTATTTCACCTTCGCTCTTTTCTCCCTCGCGGCGACTGCGAGCGTGGCTGTCCTGCCGCCGTCCGAGCCGCGCCGGTGGAAATAAAGTATATTCTCGCTTTTGTCGTATTCGCTTTCGACAAACAGCCGCGAAAAGGCGACGTGAGCCAAAAACCGGCTCATCGGCTCCAAAACCGGCTCGAAAGCAAGGGCGACGTCATATTTCTTCACCGCTTCCGCGCGCGTTTCTATTACGAAACACCCCGCGCGGGATATTCCGTATTTTACCCTGCCCGAAAAATCTCCGCCCGCCGCGATATGCGAAACGAATCCGCGCCCCCGTTCGAATCCGTATTTCCGCACCGCGCACGGCTTTTCGCCGCCCGGTCCGGGCGTACAGCAATGCGTTTCTTCGCCGCGCATAAACAGCACGCGCGGCGTGCTTGCGCCGCCGGGGCTGAAGTCGGCGTACGCCAGCGCGATCTCGCCGCGGTAAAGCCCCGCCGTGCCGGAATCGCTTATTACGGCGGTAAGGTCCCCGCGGTTAAGGAACGCCGCGCGGGGGCGGCGGGGATCCGGCTCGCTGCCGATGGAAGCGCGCGGCGCGGGGCGTTTTCCGCGCCCGGGGCGCATATATTCGCGCGGGCGGTAGACCGAGGGCGCCGCAGGGACCGGCTCGGTAAGCAGACCGCTTGCGGCGCAAAGCCGCCCTTCGCGCATGAAGCGCTTTATAAAGATCCCTCCGGTGCAGGCGTTGAGCGCGGCGACTATGCTCATCCCCACGTGATGCGCCATATAGCATTTCACGGCGAGCCCACCGCAGGAGTTGTCGAACGCCTCGTACATACCGTATTTGCCGTACATCCCCTTTGCGGCGAGCTTTTCCAGATTCCTCACCGCGGCTTTGGGGCAGAACTGAGCCGCCATATACGCCGAATAGGGCGAAACGACGTTTTCGTCGCTCCCGCATTTGCGCAGCGCGAGCTTCTGCACGCCGTTCGCCTTATAACGGTAGTGCATCTCGCTGTCGAGCAGGTAACAGGCGCTTTCGCTTATTCCCCATATCCTGTGCTCGGCGCGCTGCACCGCCAGCGCGAACAAAACGCTTTCGCAGATGAAGGAATCGCGGTACGCCGGCATAAAAAGCTGCGGCATTAGATATTCGAAAGCCGTGCCGGACCAACTGAACATTCCGATGTGTCCGCGCGCGGAGGTGACCGCGCGGCCGAGCGCGCGCCAGTGTTTTTTCGGGACCTCGCCCGAGGCGAGCGCGTAATAGGAGGTGAGCCGCATCTCGCTCATAAGCATATCGTAATGCGAATCGCCCGCGGGCTCGCCGCAATCGTTCACGCCGATATAAAAAAGCTCGCGTTCGGAGTCGTACAGCGCGGAAAGATCGGTCTGTTCAAGCAGGCGCCCGCACCGCGCGGCAAGCGCAAGCCGCCGCCCGTCCTCTCCGCGCTCCAGAAGCCCCTGCCGCAGCGCCGAAAGCATTGCGGCGAAGTTGCCGCCGTCCACCGAGGAAACGAAGCGGTCGCCGATCACCGAAAGCCCGGTAAGGTCGTACCAGTTGTAAAGCACGCCGCGGTGCTTTTCCAGCGCTTCCACGGACGAAACGGCGTTTTCGAGACGGCAAAGCATCTCGTCTTCGCCGATAAAGCCGAAATCGTTCGCCGCCATCACCGAAACGAGGTAGAATCCGATATTCGTGGGCGAGGTGCGGTAGGCGGTCGCCGCCACCGGGGAAAGCTGAACGTTGTCGGGCGGGAGCCAGTGCGTGCGTTCCGAAACGTTGTCGGCGAAAAAGCGCCACATATCCGCGGCGTGGGCTTTCAGTATCTCCGCGCGGCGCGCGTCCGCGTGCGGCGAAAGCTCCCTGCCGCCGTCTATCGGGCGGGAAAGGTACGCCGAAACAAGGGGATAGACCAGGAACGCTAACCCGGCGAGCTTTGCGAACGGCTGCGCGGCGAACACGATCACAACGCTCCCGACGGCAAGCGAGAACGCGCCGTCCAGCACGTATTTGCCCAGCCCGGAGGCAAGCTTTTCCGCCTGCGCGGCGGTGGTCCATTCCAGCGTGCGCTTGTGCGTGCGCATACGCCGCCCCGCCAGCGCGAACGCGTGCAGCGCGAGTATCGCCTGGCGGCAGGAGGAGCAAAGCTCGTAAGCCGTGCGCGCCGCGGTCTGCGAAAGCTGCGACAGGGTGTTGGAAAAATAGCGGTACACCGCGCGCCCGCCGCCGCGCAGTACGTAGCGAACGGCGAAAAGCAGGTCCGGCACGAAAAGGTATCCGTAAGCGGCGAAGAACGCCGGCGCGCCGTAAAGCAGGGGGGCGGAGCAGAAAAAGACCGCGAGAAGCGAGAACACCGGGCAGAGATGCCGAAGCACCGAAAGCACAAGATGCGCCTTCGTGAGCCGAGGCAGAAAGTCCGCCCGCAGGAAATACAGGTTCTGAAAATCGCCGCGCATCCAGCGGTGCAGGCGGCGGTAATAGGAGACCGGGTTTTTGGGCGTGGAATCGGTAAGCGATATATCCGGGGCGTACAGCGTGCGCATTATCCCGCCTTCGATAACGTCGTGCGAAAGCACCCTGCCCTCCGGCAGCCGCCCGCACACGAGCTTGTAAAACAGCTCCACGTCGATAAGCCCTTTGCCGCAGAACGTCCCTTCACCGAATATATCCTGGCCGCGCGTGTACGCCGCGGAGGAGTATCTGTCCGCGCCGATATCGCCGGAGGTCAGCCGCGAGAACGCCGTGGCGTAGGCGCTTTTAAGCTCGGTGCGCATCGCGGGCTGGATTATTCCGTATCCCTTCACCACGCGCCCGTTTTCCGCGCGCGGGGCGTTAAGCGGGTGAAGCGCCGCGGCGACAAGCTCGCGCACGGTCCCCACCCCGATATTCGTGTCCGAATCGAGCGTTAAAAGGTATTTTATCCCCGCCGGGAGCCCGTATTCCCCGGTCTTGCCCTCCTCCGCCTCGGCAAGCCGCTTTACCAGCTCGCACACCGCGCCGCGCTTGCGCTCGTAGCCGCCGAAGCTGCCTTCGCTTTCGTTCAGCACGCGCTCCCGCAGGAAAAGGAAAAAGCGCTTGCCGTATTTTTCGTTGAGCGCGTCTATCGCCTCGCGCGCGCGGTTTATCACCGCCGGGTCGGAGGCGTTGTATCTGTTCGCCGAATCGGGCAGATCGGCGAGCAGGCAGAAAAACACGTTTTCGTCCGGCGTGAGGTTGGCGAACCGTTCCAGCGAATCGAAAAGCTTTTCGTCCCCGTCGCCGCCGAACAAAAGCGAAGCGAGCGCCACCATAGTGCGCGCGCTTTCCGGCACCGGCGCCTCCTCCATACGCGGGGCGCGCCGCGCCCGGACGGTGAGCGAAGCCGAAAAATCCGCAAAAGCAAAGGCCGCCGCGCCTATCGGAGGCAGAAGCAGAGCCCCCGCCGCGCCGAAAAACCGGAAAGCCGCGAAAGCCCCGGGCAGGAACGAAAGCGCAAGGTAAAGGAACCACAGCGCGGCGGGGCGCTTCCCGCGGGAAAACAGCGCCTCGCCCGCGTTCCCCGCCCGCGTAAGCGCTTCCGCTTCGGCGTATTCGCTTATCCCGTCTTTTTTCGCCTTTTCCGCCAGCCGCGTGCGGTAATCGTCCTTCGTCGCCGCGTCGGAGCCGGCGTAGCCCGGTTCCCGCGACAGCAAAAGCTTTTCCGGCGCCCAGCAGGCAGCCGCGGTCTTTGCCGGGTCGGCGCTTTCCAGCGCGAACAGCGTTTTGAAAAGCGCGGGCATATCGCCCTCGCCGTCCGCCGCGGTCTCGCCGATCTTTATTATCGCGCAGATCTCCGCCGCCCGGTTCGCGGCGCGAAGCTCATCCAGCGTGAACTCCGTCCCGCTTTCGTTTATCGCGTTTATCAACTTTTGCGCGTCGGTCCCGCCGTTTCCGATCTCGCGCCGGGCCAGCGCGAATATCCGTTTTTGCGAAAACAGCTTTTTCGAGCCGCGCGCGTCCCCGGCGATGCGCTCTATAAGATAAAGATTATCGCACATCCACGCTCCGTTCGCGTTCTTATCCGCGGCGTGTCTTGCGGCTTTAACGGCGCACGCAAGAGACCTTTTTATATTTTCAGCCATATAAAAAACCCGTCCGAGTCGTTTTTTGTTAGTATGTTTTGCCTCGGCGGCTTTTATCCGCGATTTTGTATTTTTCGGGCGGGCGCGGGAAAAAATATATAACGAAAAATCGTTTTGCGAGGTGTTTTTATGTTTTGCGAAGTCGAACCGCTGCCCGCTCCGGAGCCTTCCGGTGCGGCGTATCCGCCCGACGCGCAGCCTGTTGCCGCGCCGCCGGACGGGGAAGTAACTACTTTTCGGGGCGGCTGCCGCATACACACCATGCTCATCGCCGGACAGATCGAAGGCCACTACGCCGCCTCGCCGCAGACCAAATCCACCAAATACGAGCATTGCGTCCCCTCGCTCGTCGCGGTGGAGGAAAGCGACTGCGTGGACGGGCTGCTGCTTCTGCTCAACACCGTCGGCGGCGATATCGAAGCCGGGCTCGCCATGGCGGAGCTTATTTCGGGCATGAAAAAACCCACCGTCTCGCTGGTGATCGGCGGCGGGCATTCAATAGGCGTTCCTCTGGCGGTGTCGGCTAAAAGGTCGTTCATAGTCCCCAGCGCCACCATGACGATGCACCCGGTACGGCTCAACGGGCTCGTTATCGGCGTGCCGCAGACCTTTGCGAATCTTGCGAAAATGCAGGACAGGATAGTGGATTTCATCGTGCGGAACTCGCACGCCTCGGCGCAGACCGTCGCAAAGCTTATGACGGCGACGGACGATATGACCGCCGACATCGGAACGGTGCTTTCCGGCCGCGAGGCGGTGGAGCACGGGCTTATAGATTCCGTCGGCGGGCTCGGCGACGCGCTCGACGCGCTCAGGGATATGATAATGAACTGCCAAAGGTGAAAAACGGATCATTACGGAAAAAACGCCCGCGGGGGCGTTTTTTCGGCGGCGGATATTCGCGCCGGACAGCCGTCTTACGGGCGCGGCGTTATTTTTTTCCGTGTTCTTCTATTATCCGCGCGTATTCCTCGCGGGCGGGGGAGATCGCGTCGCGCCAGCTTAAATAAACGCTCTTTTTCGCCTCTTCGCCAACACTTTTCAATTTTTCCCGGTTTGCGAACGCGCGCCTTATCGCTTCGGCGCAGCCCGCCGCGTCGCCGGGGCAGACAAAGCCGTTTGCGCCGTCTTTTATCGCGCCCGCCGCGTTCGAGCCCTCCAGCAGCATCGCCGGAGTTCCCATCGCCGCCGCCTCCAGCACCACCAGGGGCGCGTTGTCGTACATCGAGGGGAAGAACAGCAGGTCGCCCGCGGCGTAAAGCCCCGCCAGCAGTTCGCGGTCCATGACCTTGCCCTCGAACGAAACGTTCTCCGCCGCGCCGATCTTTTCGGCGTATTTTTTTATATCCGCGAGGTCGTATCCGTCGCCGACGGAGATCAGCTTATAGCCCTCCGGTTTAAGCAAAAGCAGGGTGTCGAGAATAAGCTTTATGTTCTTGTGCCAGATCTGGTTCCCCACGAACAAAAGCGTTTTGCCGTTTTCCTCTATGCCGAACCGCTTTTCGGCTCTTTGCCGCAGTTCGTCCTCCCGCCCGGCGAAATCCATGTCGCCGCCGTTGCGCATAACGGTTATTCTGCCCTTGTAACCGTACTCCCGCAGGGTGTTCGCCGTGCCCTCGTTCACCGCCCAAACCCCGTCCGCCTTGTTGTAAAGCCGGACCACGTATTTCGTGCACATCTTCGCAAGGAACCTGCTGTGCGTAACGCGCAGGAAATCGTCGTAATACTTGCTGTGGAAGGTGCAGACGAACGGAACGCCGCGCTTTTTTGCGAATTTGCGCGCAAAATGCCCCATCATAAACGGCGAATGCGCGTGGACTATATCGAAAGAATGCGTCTTCGCCGCCCGTTTCACCTTTTTCGAAAAAGCGGGGACGGGCCACAGATAGCCGCCTATGAATTCAATGCTTCCGGCGCGGAAAATATCGTAGCCGCCGTCGTGCTCCGGCACGCCTTTTGCGTTTTCCGGCGCAAACACGCAGCAGTAGTCGCCGTCTTCGCCGTTAAGTATCCGCGCGTAGTTGTCCACCGCGGTCACCACGCCGTCGACGTGGGGATAAAATATATCTATGAATTGCGCTATCTTCATTATCGGTGTTCCGCCTTAGGTTTTGTTCCGTTTATATTATAGACCGTTTACGCCGCCAAGTCAACTATAAAAAACCGCCGAAGTTTTGCTTCGGCGGTCGGTATTTGTCGTTTATATCAGCAACGGCTGTATCTGTCTGCCTTTGAGCGCCTCCGCGAGCGCCGCGGGCAGAAGCCCGAAATCGCACACCAGCGAATTCGGTTTTTCCGCCGGGTCGTCCTGCCCGAACGGAACGAAAAACACGTTCTTGCGCTCCAGCAGCGCGGCGACGTTTTTAAGATTCGCGCCAAGGCCGTCGTTCGTCGCCAACGCGATAAGCACCGGACGCAGCGAGCGAAGCTGGGCTTTCGCGCACATCGTAACCGCGCCGTCGGTTATCCCGGCGGCGAGTTTCGCCAGCGTGTTGCCCGTACAGGGCGAGATTATCACCGCGTCGAATCCCCCGCGGGTGATCGTCTCCTCCGCTTCCTTAATTAACGTTATCGGGCGCGCCCCGGTGATCAGCCGCACCGTTTCGGCAAGGTTTTCCGCCCTGCCGAAGCGCGTGTCGGTGGTCCGCACCGTTTCCGAAAGGACCGGGGTGACGTCGTTCCCCGGCGCGAGCCCGCGCAATGCCTCCAAAGCGCGTTTGTGCGTACAGAACGAACCGCAGAAGGCGTATGCGAGTTTCATCGTATGATTCCCCTTTCGCGGAGAACGCCTTTTACGCAGCGGAACAGCGCTTCTCCCGCCGAAACGGGCGCGTATTTTCCCGGCAGCCCCGGCGCGGCGATATATTCGAGCCCGCAGCCGTAAGCGTCTTCGCGCGCGGCTCCGCCCGGGGCGGAAGCAAGCTCGATATACCGCGCGCCTTCCGGCAGCGCCGAAAGCGCCCCGCGGCCGAACACCCGGCGGGGCACGGTGTTGAAAAGCACCCCGGCGCCCGAAAGCGGCGCTTCAAGATCTTCAAAGCCCGCCGCTTTATATCCGCGCGCGCGGGCTTCCGCGCGCGCTTTCGGGTCTCTTGCCAGAACGCTCACCTCCGCGCCCAGCGCAAAGAGCTTTTCCGCAAGGGCGCGCCCTATCCTGCCGCTTCCCGCCACCGCCGTTTTCATACCGCAAACCGTTCTTTTCACGCTTTGCATAAGGACGTATACCGCGCCTTCGGCGGTTATCAGGGCGTTTTCAAGCAAAAGCTTTTCGTCCCGCGCGTAGTCGTAAAACAGATCCGCGCCCTCCGGCAGACCGCCGCCCAGCACGAACGCGCTCCCCGCCTGTGCGAACACCTCTTCCGGCGTATACGCCTTTTTGCATAGCGGCGCGTTGAGCAGCCCGTTTTTGAACGCCGGGAACGGAAGCACCGCCGCGTCCGCGCCGCAAAAGCATTTCTCCGTATCGTCGGACGCGAAAAAAGGGAGCCCGCGCGGCGGTTCGAAAGCCCCCTCGCTCGCAAGCAGACGGCATTCCGCCCCCTCTTTTGCAAAAAGTCCGCAGACCGTAAGCATACGTTCGTCGCCCGCGGCGGCAATTATCATCGCAAACGCCCCTTTTCGCATCTTCCTGATTATATACTATGCCGCCAAAGGGCGGGCGGCTACTGTTTCAGATAATAACTATCGGCTCGGAGCCGCACAGTATCCCCTGTTCGTCGAACCGCTTCGGGTTGGCGGCGGCGATCTTTTCCGGGTCGGCGCGGTATTCCTTTGCGACGTCCCACAGCTTTTCGCCGCCCGCGGGGTAGCGGAACACGGTCACGCCGTCGCTTTCGGCTTCCTCCGGCTCCCGGCGCGCGGTCATCGCGGTTATGAAAGTCGCTTCGGAATCCGCGTTTACCGTTATCTCCGCCGAGCAGGTCGCTTTCACCGCCAGACTGCCGTCCGGGCGTATCGAGACCACGGTTTCCGCCGGGGAAACGTTCACTTCGAACCCCGTCGCGCCGTCCGGGAAATCGCATTGCAGGAACTGCTCGAACGGTATCTTGCGGTTCACGCTGAAAACGCCGGAATCGGTGTCTCCGGTGACGCAGACGGCAACCGACCCGCGCAGCAGCAGACCGCCCTCGCCGCGCTCCGATTCCACTCGGCCGCAATAGGCGGCGGAATCGAGTATCCCGGTGAACACCGGGGTGGGCGGCGGCAGCTCCGCTTCCACCGTAAAGCTCTTTTCGCACGAAGCCGCGACGTGCGGCAGTTTTACCGTCGCCGTCTCGTATTCCACTTCGCACCCGGAGCCGAACATATCGCTCGCCACCGTGTAAGCCCGCGGCTCGCACACTGAATAGCGCGCTTTCAGCTTGAAGTTCACTTTTATTATCCGGCTTTCGCCGTACTGGTCCAGCTCCGGCGCGACGCTCTGCTCGGTTATCTCCGCCGAGGCGCTCACACGCGAAAGCGGCGTTATCCCCGGCAGCTCCAGCGCCGCGTTCACGGGGATCGACTTTTCGGCGGCGCACAGCCGCCCGTCCTCGATCTCGTCTTCGTAGATAAGCCGCAGAGTCGCACGCGTTTTCAGCTCCGCCTTGCCGTCGCCCGCCGCCGCGCGCGGGGGAGAAAGCTCTATCCTGCCGAACAGGTCGTCGCCGATCGGCTTTTCGTCCGCCGCCAGCGGGATCCGTTCTTCGAAAGTGTAAACCCGCTCGTGCGGGACGCGCGCGCTGTCGAACCCCACCGCGGTTTTGCAGAAGTAAAGCCCGTCACCGCTTTCGGGGACAACCGCGTTCACCGCGCGTTCGCAAGCCGCGTCGGTAAAAACGGTAAGCGCGGCTTTTATCGAAGGACGGCGGCTGTCGGCAAGCCGGCAGCTTATCCTGTCGCACACCGCCCTGCAGTCCGCGGTCACCGTCCCCTGCCCGTGCGGGGGAAGCGGTATCGCGCAGCCGAAATCGCCGCTTACACGGCAGCTTTTAAGCCCGCTGCGCCGTTCCGATTCGTACAGCAGGTCGAACAGCGCCCTTCCCGCGACCTTGACCGAATCGCCGTCCGTTTCGCAGGTAAGTATCTGCGGCGCGCAGTCCACCCTTATTATCCGCGCGATATCCGGGCAGTAATCGGGTATCGCCCCCTCGAATCCCGCCTCGGTCTCGTAAGGGGCAGCGCTTATCCGTTCGGGAATAAGCAGTTCGCTCGTTTTAACGCTCATAACGTATCGCCTTTCTTAACGGTCAAAGACCTTTTTTATTATTTATTATGTACGCGCGGCGTTTTTTATGAATATACTGTTGGTATCAGAACATATTCGATTCCGGGGTGAAGGGTAGTGGTATGTGTGCGTCAGTTGGCAAAAACTTTGGGCGCCGCGGCGTTCGCTTTCGGCGCGGGCGCGCTTATGGGGCTGGTGCTTCCGCCCGTGGCGCTTGCTTTCATCGAGGCGGCGCTTATCGTGGGCGCGGGCGCCGCGCTTTTCATAAAATAAAGAAAGGGGCATTCGTCTATGAGGATAATCTGCTTCCGTCCGCCGAGATTCTTAAAGCCGCTTTTCAGGTTATTCGCCGGAAAAGGTTGACACGGCGGGAAAATGGTGATATAATCCTGTCCACAGGAAGAGTAAAAGCCCATTCGTCAAGTGCCGCCCGTACGGGGAGTTGACGGGCGGACGAAAAGCGGCGGGATGTAAAACCCCGAAGCTTGCGGTTTGGGCTTTGCATCCCGCTTCATACGGCACGGAATAAGAATATTTCGGCGGACGCCGCCTTTTTGCGCTGTCGCGCGGAAGTCAAAGCGCCCCGCCGCCCGCATATCCTCCTTTCCTGCTATATGTTTGCAGGGAAAGGGGGTTTTTATATGAAAAAGTATTTTTCCGCCCGCGTTATCGCGCTTTGCGCGCTTATGGTCGCGCTTTCCGTTATAATCGGCTGGGTGTGCAAGACGTATCTTACCTTCGGTGCCATCCGGATCACCTTCGAGAATCTCCCGGTGCTGCTTGCCGGCATAGCGTTCGGTCCGTTGGCGGGCGGGCTGGTCGGCGCAGCTTCCGACCTGGTAAGCTGCGTGGCTTCGGGGTATTCGGTCAATCCCGTTATCACGGCGGGCGCGGCTTGCGTCGGCGCCTGCGCGGGCCTGCTTTCCAAATACGTTTTCAAGCGCCGCGGGTTCTTTTCGATACTCGCTTCGGCGCTGCTCTCGCACGCGGTCGGTTCGATGCTCGTCAAGTCGGTCGGGCTTTATCTGCTCGGATACGCCGTGCCGGTACTGCTTATGCGGATACCTCTTTATATCGGCATCGCCGCCGCGGAAGCTTACCTTATATATATATTGTTGAAAAACAAACAGATATCCTCGCTGCTTTGCGTAAAGGAGGCGGAGTAAATGAACTGTTCCGAAGCGCTCGAATATATACATTCCGTTGTTTGGCGCGGCAGCCGCCCCGGGCTCTCCCGCACGTGCGAACTGCTTGAAAAGCTCGGCGATCCGCAAAACGGGCTCAAATTCATCCACGTCGCGGGGACGAACGGCAAAGGCTCCGTCTGCGCGATGCTGGATTCGGTCCTGCGCGAAGCGGGGTACAGGGTGGGGCTTTATACTTCGCCGTATATAGTCCGCTTCAACGAAAGGATGCAGGTCGACGGCGTGCCGATCTCCGACGAAGAGCTTGCGGAGCTTACCACGCTCGTCCGCCCGTTCGCCGATTCGATGTCCGACCCGCCCACCGAATTCGAGCTTATAACCGCGCTGGCGTTCCTTTATTTCAAACGGCACGGATGCGATATCGTCGTGCTGGAGGTCGGTATGGGCGGCAGACTCGATTCGACGAACGTAATAGAGCCGCCGCTGGTTTCGGTAATAACCGGGATCGCGCTCGACCATACCGCGATATTGGGGAATACCGTCGCCGAAATAGCGCGCGAAAAAGCGGGGATAATAAAAGCCGGAAGCCCGGTCGTTTACGGCGGCAGGGACGATATCGCCTGCGGCGTGATAAGGCGAAAAGCAAAAGAGGCCGGATCTTCGTTCAGGCGGACGGCGATAAACGGCATAAAGGTGCGCTCCTGCGGAATACACGGCACCGTCTTCGATTACGGAAGCTTAAAAAACGTTTCGGTGGGGCTGTGCGGCTCGTATCAGCCGGAAAACGCCGCGACGGTCATCGAAACGGTGCGGACGTTAAGGCGCGGCGGGTGGAGGATATCTCCGTCCGCGCTGCGCAAAGGTATCGCCGACGCGGTCTGGCCCGCGCGGTTCGAGCTGCTGGCGGAAAATCCGCCCGTGGTGTTCGACGGTTCTCACAACGTGCAGGGCGTTACGGCGGCGACGGAAAGTATAAAACAAACGCTCGGCGCAAAGGTCGTGCTGCTTATGGGCGTGCTGGCGGATAAGGATTACCGCGATATGGTAAAGCTGCTCGCCGGAGTCGCGTCGGAGGCGTTTGCGGTAACGCCGCCTTCGCCGAGGGCGCTCGGGGCAAAAGAGCTTGCCGCCGTGTTCGCCGGGAACGGCGTAAAAGCAAGGGCGTTCGATTCGATCCCCGCCGGGGTGAACGCCGCCTTAAAACGCGCGCGCGCGTTGGGAGCGCCGCTGGTCATGCTCGGCTCGCTGTATATGTACGGCGGGGTAAAAGCGGCTTTCGATACCTGCTTTACGCATACAAATAGTGGTTGTCAAAGTGCACAAACCGCAAGGTTTTGTGGTCGCAAAATTTGACGAAAAAAAGTTGAAAAAAAGTCAAAAAAACCCTTGACAAGCGGAATATTCTGTGGTAGAATAGCCAAGCTGTCCGCAAAGAAGGGCAGCGGAAACGGACATTGAAAATTGAACAACAGAAGTACGAAGTACGAAAGTACGGAGTACGGAAGAACTCGTTAATTCTTTTCAAGTAAGAAGAGCAAACAGGAAATTCAGCGGCGCCGCGGAAGCGGAGCCGAGGGA
>JAFSNK010000019.1 GCA_017447445.1 Clostridia bacterium
CGTTGAAGGGCCTTTGTTATTCTGCTTTTGGACTTGAACCTGCAAGCGCAGCTTGCATGCCGGGGGGGTCCCCGCGGAACGCAGTTCCGTGGGGTAAATACAAGTCCATTCATCCACACCATAGAAATAAGGGCTCTTCGTTGAAGGGCCTTTGTTATTCTGCTTTTGGACTTGAACCTGCAAGCGCAGCTTGCATGCCGGGGGGGTCCCCGCGGAACGCAGTTCCGTGGGGTAAATACAAGTCCATTCATCCACACCATATCGAGTATCTGTAACGGACTTGAGTTATGGATACTCGATTTTCTTTTGCCGGAAAATATTGTAATGATATTTTCTTTATTATGTATTGACAATTGCTGAAAATTGGCGTATAATATGTGCAATAGGAGGATCATAATATGGCAACTACGAATCTCAACATCAGAATAGATGAAAATTTGAAAAAGCAGGCGGAGGTCTTGTTTTCGGATCTCGGCTTGAATATGTCTTCTGCGATCACCGTTTTTTTGAAATCCGCCGTCGACTATAACGGAATACCTTTTGAGATCAAAAAGACCGAGCGAAATGCGGCAGCAAGCGACGCCGAGCTGCTTGCGGTCTCAAACGAACTGATTGCCAAAAATAAAGAAGCATATAAGGTGCTGGCAAAATGAAAATACTGACGAAAGCTCAGATAATTCTGCTGCACGCACAACTGATAAAGGAAACCGGCGGAACGGAAGGGATACGCGACGAAGGACTGCTCGATTCCGCGATTCTCAGCCCGTTTCAGAGTTTTGACGGCAAAGAGCTTTACCCGTCCGTCTTGGAAAAAGGAGCACGACTGGGCTTCGGGCTGATACAGAACCACGCGTTCATTGACGGAAACAAGCGCATCGGCGCGCATGCGATGCTCGTTTTTCTTGCGCTGAACGGTTATGTTTTTTCGTATACTCAAAAAGAACTGACTGAGATCGTTCTTTCCGTCGCGGCGGGCGAAAAAGATCACGACGATCTGCTGATTTGGCTTCGATCGCACTTAAATTGATTTGTTTCAGCACGGTATCACCGTCAAAGGTGGTGAGTAAGTGCGCAGTTGCAACATATAGTCGCTCATAAAGGAGGCCATCGGAATGTCCGTCGATTTGACAATTACCCAGAAGGGGCTATTTAAGAAAACACTTCCTCTAACCGTCATACTGGGAGATAGACTTCATTACGGCAGCTATGACGCCGGATGGCGAATGGAGCAAGGAAAGCTGGCAGAAAATGAATTCACTGCGTTTTTACCGGATTCAATTGCCAGAGGTTTCAGCGTGACGTGGAACGCCCGAGAGAAGCATCGCGTGGATATTCGGCTTCTTTCCCCTACAAGCCGCGTGGAGATAAAGGAGTTCTATGCTGCTGTTGGCCGCATAATGCAATACTGGAACGCAGATCTTTGGGTGGAAGGTGAAAAGGTCAGCTTTGACCGCTGGATGGCAGGGTTGAACGATTTCATTGATTCCAACACACGCGCTCTGCACTGCTTTTGCAAAAGAATCAATGACGGCGAAAGCGAGGAATTAACACTCTTTTCCGCGTTTTGGCCCTTAACGGTCGCAAAAGAAGAGGCGCTTCGTTTTGAAGATGATCCCGATGCTTTTGAAGCTTGGCTCCATGAAAAACAAAGCGTTGACGCATACTACGTAAGTCCGCGTTTTTATCAGACAGACGCCGGGATTATCGGTCGTTATGTTCTGAAAGAGAACTGCCGGAGCATTTTTCCGTTGACGCCTTCGGTTCCCTTCGGTCTGACTGATTCGGGCACAGGTCAGCAGTTGGTTTGCAACGATTATCAGGTGGACATCTTCTCATCGACCGAAGATGAGATCATCGGCAAATTGAGTTTTGATCTGTTCATTCAACGGCTCCCGTCGGAAAAAATTACCCGGTATGACAAGAACAACTACCTCATCGAGCCTTTGAGTCCGGGTGAAATTCAAAAAATACTTGGTGATAGATATTCTTCTTTATAGTTTTCAGGCAAATGGCTGAAAACTAACGCAAGTCCGTTATCGATCTACGCACCACAAAGCAGCTCACACGGGAGCTGCTTTTGTTTTTGCCGGGTATGGAATTGAACCCGCAAGCGCAAGCTTGCGCACAATGGGGGTCCCAGAAAAACGCAGATTTTCGGGGCAAAATTCAAGTCCATTCATCCACACCATATCGAGTATCTGTAACGGACTTGAGTTATGGATACTCGATTTTCTTTTTCAGCACAGTTTCACGCCGCCTTCCATGTTTATCACAGCGCACATGCAATGATTAATCAAGGTTATATGGACTCATTGAGGATCTTGTACAATAAGTGGAAGCGTATGTTCTGATCACGACCCGGCGTCCGTTTTCGTCCGGCGGCGCTTCCCGCGGAAAAGTTTGCTCTTGCAAAAAAACGGGACGTGTGGTATAATGGACCGAAATAAAAAATCATGGAGGCACAGATTATGGCAAACCGCATTGTTCTTAACACCATTTCATATCACGGGCACGGGGCGATCGCAAACATCGTTCCGGAGCTGACCGCCAGAGGATACAAAAAGGTCTTTGTAGCGACAGACGCCGCCCTGCTCAAGTTCGGCGTAGCGCAGAAGGTCACCGGTCTGCTGGACGCCGTCGGCATCGCTTACGACGTTTACAGCGACATCAAACCGAATCCCACTATCGAAAACGTTCAGAACGGCGTCGCAGCGTTCAAAAAAGCGGGCGCGGACTGCATTATCGCCATAGGCGGCGGATCTGCCATGGACACCGCCAAGGCGATAGGCATAATCATAGAAAATCCCGAATTCGCAGACGTACGCAGTCTGGAAGGCGTTGCGCCGACCAAAAAGCACGCCGTATTCACGATCGCGGTCCCCACGACCGCCGGCACCGCCGCGGAAGTAACGATCAACTATGTTATAACCGACGTGGAAAAGAAGCGCAAATTCGTCTGCGTCGACACGAACGACATCCCCGAAATCGCCGTGGTCGATCCCGATATGATGGCTTCCATGCCCAAAGGGCTGACAGCCGCCACCGGTATGGACGCGCTTACTCACGCGATAGAGGGATATATCACCAAAGGGCACTGCGCCATTTCCGATATGTTCCATCTCGAGGCCATCCGCCTTATTTCCGCCAACCTGCGCGGCGCTGTGGAGAACACTCCCGAAGGGCGCGAGGGAATGGCTCTCGGCCAGTATATCGCGGGGATGGGATTTTCGAACGTCGGGCTCGGCATAGTTCATTCAATGGCGCACGGGCTTTCGGCTCTTTACGATACTCCGCACGGCGTCGCCTGCGCGATACTGCTGCCCGTGGGGCTTGAATACAACAAACCGGTTTCCGGCGAACGCTACCGCGCCATCGGCAAGGCGATGGAAGTTGCCGGGATTGATTTCATGAACGACGCGGAAGCCGCCGACGCGACGATCGCGGCAGTCAAAAAACTTTCCGCCGACGTGGGCATCCCCGCCGACCTCAAAGGCATTCTTAAAGAAGAGGACGTCGAGTTTCTTTCCGAAAGCGCGTTCGCGGACGCCTGCCGTCCCGGCAACCCGCGCGAAACGAGCGTCGGGGAGATCGCGGAGCTTTACAGAAGCCAGATGTAAATATCCGCTGCGTCCGAGAGACCGAAAAAGCGCAGCGTATGCGGCGGGGCGGGAGCCCCGCCGCGTTTCTTTATTAAAATATTCGTCCGCACGATTGCAAAACTGCAAAAAATCTGCTATAATGCTTCCGTAAAACAAAACCGCAGGGAGGATACGTTATGAAACGTGTTTACGATTTTCTTAAAAGCGCGGGGACCTATTATCTCGCGACGACGGAAGGCGACAGTCCGCGGGTGCGCCCGTTCGGGACGGTGAATATCTTCGAAGGCCGGCTTTACATACAGACGGGCAGGGAAAAACCCGTTTCAAAGCAGCTTGCGGCGAATCCGAAAGCGGAGATATGCGCTTTTTCGGACGGGAAGTGGCTGCGGCTTTCCGGCGAGCTTGTCGAGGACGACAGGTTCGAGGCGCGCAAGTCCATGCTGGACGCCTACCCGGAGCTGCGCGGCATGTATGACGAAAACGACGGCAACACGCAGGTGCTTTACTTCAAAAACGCCCGCGCGACGTTTTATTCGTTTACCTCCGCGCCGGAGGAAATAAGGTTCTGATTTTCGATCCTTCGCCGCAAAGGTGGTGTGAACGGTGGCGGAAAACAACAAAAAAGCGATAGTCGCTATGAGCGGCGGAGTGGATTCCTCCGTCGCCGCTCTTCTGGCGGTGCGCGCCGGATGGGATTGCATAGGCGCAATGATGAAGCTTTTCGGCGGCGGGGACGAAGAGCCGGACAGCAAATGCTGTTCCGCGGACGATGCAGAGGACGCGCGCGCCGTGGCGAATCGGCTGGGTATGCCGTTTTACGTTTTTAACTTCAAGCGCGAGTTCCGCGAGGGGATAATCGACCGCTTCACGCAATACTATTTAAGCGGGCGCACGCCGAACCCCTGCATCGACTGCAATAAATACATGAAGTTCGGAAAGCTGTTCGCCCGCGCGGACGAGTTGGGTGCGGATTACGTCGTTACCGGGCACTACGCCCGCGTGGAGTTCGACGAAACGTCGGGGAAATATCTTCTTAAACGCGCGGTCAACCCGGATAAAGACCAGAGCTACGTGCTGTATTCGCTGACGCAGGAGCAGCTTGCGCGGGTAAAGTTCCCTTTGGGCGGTTTGAGCAAGGACGAGGTGCGCCGGATCGCCGCGGAAAACGGGTTCGTCAACGCGCACAAGCCGGACAGCCAGGATATATGCTTCATCCCGGACGGCGACGTGTTTCGTGCGGTAATGCGCTATTCCGGCGTTACGCCGGAGCCGGGCGATTTTATAGATGCTTCCGGCAAAAAGCTGGGCAGACACGAAGGGATATGCAAATACACCGTCGGTCAGCGCAAAGGGCTGGGCATAGCGGCGGGCGAACCGCTTTACGTGCGCAGCATCAATGCCGCCGACAACACGGTGGTGCTCTGCCGCGGGGATGAGCTTTTCTCGCGCAGGGCGCAGATAAAAGACATTAACTGGTGCTCCGGCGAAGCGCCTGCCGCTCCGTTTACCTGCGGAGTGCGGATACGCTACCGGGCGCCGATTTCGCCGGCAAAAGTCGTCCCCGCCGGCGGTGATACGGCGGAAATAGAATTCGACGTTCCGCAGCGCGCGGTAACGCCCGGTCAGGCGGCGGTGTTTTACGAAGGCGAAACGGTGCTGGGCGGCGGAGAGATAGTTCGGGGGTACTGATATGAACAATAACAAAGAAGAAAAGAAACTTGCCAAAGCGAAAGCGCGCGAACTGCGCCGTCCGTTTTTGAAAGAACTGTTCCGCAAAAACAAATTCAATCTTGCCATGACTGTCGTTGCGGCTCTGCTTGCCTCCGCGGCGAATATAGTTATCTCCTGGCTTATTAAAGAGGTCTCCGACATCATCTCCGGCGACAGCGGCTACAGTTTCGGCACGCTGCTTGCGATACTCGGCGCAGGGTTCGCAATGCTTTTGATGGCGTGGGTGCTGGACAAGGCGTTTTTGTCCGAATTCCGCGCAAAAGCCATGCGGCAGTACCGCGAATACGTTTTCGGCAGGCTTATGGAAAAGGGGATACAGGCGTTCTCCGGCGAAAACAGCTCGCTTTACATATCGGCGCTTTCGAACGACGTCAACACCATAGAGCGCGATTTCGTGGGGCAGATACAGATGGCGGTTCAGGTCTTGCTGACGTTCATCGGCGCGATGTTCCTTATGATTTGGTACAGCCCGCTGTTAACGCTTATCTCGCTGGGGTTCTCGCTGCTGCCGATATTGGTTTCGGCGTTTCTGGGCAACAGCGCGGCGAAGGCGGAAAAAGAAGTTTCCGACAAAAAAGAAAACTACACCGGGATGCTTAAAGACATTCTTACCGGCTTTGCGGTTATAAAAAGCTTTAAAGCCGAAAAGAGCATCGCGCGGATATATGCCGAAAGCAACGCGAACGTGGAAAAATCCTCCAAAAAGCGCATAAAGGTGAACCTGCACGTCAGCTACGCATCCGCTATCTCGGCCGGAGCTCTGCAGTTCGGCGTGTTCTTTGTCGCCGCGGCGCTGGCGCTTTCCGGCATGGGCGGCATTACCGCCGGCACGGCGATAGTGTTCGTGCAGCTTTTGAACTACGTCATTTCGCCCATACAGGTGTTCCCCGCGTTTTACGCCGGAACGAAAGCCTCGTTCGGTGTGATCGGCAAACTGGCGGAAGCGCTGGGAAAGAACATCCCCGACGAGGGCGAGCATATAAAACCCGAACTCACGCAGGGGATTTCGATAAAAGACCTGAGCTTCGCCTACGAAGAGGGCAAGCCGGTGCTTTCCGGCGTGGATATGGAACTTGAAGCCGGCGGCTGCTACGCGCTGGTGGGCGGCTCCGGCAGCGGGAAATCGACCATACTCAACCTGTTAATGGCTTCCTCGAAAGACTACGGCGGCGAGATACTTTACGACGGAAAGGAACTGAAAACCGTTTCGCCGGGCTCGCTCTACGAGCTGGTCTCGATAATCCAGCAGAACGTTTTCGTGTTCAACAGCACGATAAAAGCTAACGTAACGATGTTTTCGGAGTTCCCGCAGGAGGAGATCGAACGCGCGGTCCGGCTTTCGGGGCTTGAAAAACTTATAGAAGAAAAGGGCGAAGACTACCTTTGCGGCGAAAACGGCAACGGGCTTTCCGGCGGCGAACGGCAAAGGATATCCATCGCCCGCGCGCTGCTGCGCAAAACGCCGGTGCTGTTCGTCGACGAGGCGACCGCTTCGCTCGACGCCAAGACTTCGTTCGGCGTGCTCGACGCGATCTTAAAGCTCGAAGGCTACACCCGCGTTATCGTAACGCACGACCTCGACGAAAACATCCTGCGCCGCTGCACCGGGCTGTTCGCGCTTAAAAACGGCTGCGTTACGGAGCGGGGCACGTTCGAAGAACTTATGGACCGCAAGGGCTATTTCTACTCGCTGTTCACCGTTTCGCAGGGGTGAAAAGAACAAAAGCAAATCGATCTACCGAAATACAATAAAGCCCCGCGTTGCAAGCGGAGCGCAAGGAGGATTTATTTATGGAAAACACGAAAAAAAGACTTGTTACGCGCAGCGATTTCGACGGGCTCGCCTGCGCAATGATGCTTCGCGAACTGGGGCTTGTCGATGAAATAAAGTTCGTCCACCCGAAGGACGTTCAGGACGGCAAGGTGGAGCTTTCCGGCAATGACATTACCACCAACCTGCCCTACGATCCGCGCGTTTCGCTTGCGTTCGATCACCACGAATCGGAGATCGACAGGCTCAAGGCGCAGGAGGTCGGCGGCAAGCTTATTATCGATCCGCACGCACGCAGCGCCGCGCGCGTGGTCTACGATTATTACGGCGGCAAAGCCGCGTTTCCCACCATAAGCGACGATCTGATCGCCGCGGTGGACAAGGGCGACAGCGCGGACTTCACTCTGGACGAGATACTTCATCCGCAGGGCTGGGTAATGCTGCACTATATTATGGATCCGCGCACCGGTCTCGGCAGGTTCCGCGATTTCCGCATTTCCAACTACGAACTTATGATGGAGCTTATAGGCTTCTGTGTGAATCACGATATCGAAGAGATACTCGCGCTGCCCGACGTGCGCGAGCGTGTGGAGCTATACAACGAGCAGGCGGAGCTGTTCGAAGCCCAGCTGAAACGCATAGCGAAGGTTTACGGCAAGGTGGTCGTGCTCGATCTCCGCGGCGAGGAGATAATCCACGCCGGCAACCGCTTCATGATCTACGCGCTCTACCCGGAAGCTCAGATCTCCATCCACGTCGCGTGGGGGTTCCAGAAGCAGAACACCGCCGTTATGATCGGCAAATCCATAATAAACAAAGCGTCGAACGCCGATATAGGCGAACTCTGCCTGCGCTACGGCGGCGGCGGACACCGCAACGCCGGCACCTGCCAGCTCGACAACGGCGAGGTGGAAAGCAAACTGCCGGAGATTATCGAGGCGCTCAACAACGCGTAAGAAACGCGCGGAAACGAATAGAATAAAAAACAAACGCTTGGAGGTTTTTCCTCCAAGCGTTTTACGTTAACGGTTTTTTACATATCCCGCGAAGAGATAACGTTCGCGCCGGTGCCGCAGACGTCCGCAATAAGTACTTCGCCGCGCTTTACGGGGGCGCAGGCGGTAAAGCCGTGCAGGACGTTCATTATATCGAACATCTTTTCCTTGGGGACCGCCCTGTCGGTACGGACCGCAAGCCGGGGATGTATGCCGCCGGTTATCGCGACGGAGCCCGTAACAGTGCGCATCGGGCGGGTGACTTCGTTCCTGCCGTACTCCGCGCCGCGGGGGCAGGTGTTCCCGGTCACCTCCAGAGTGGCTTCGTCCACCTTAAGGCGGCAGCCGCGCGGACAGACTATGCATACCATTTCTTTCATATCAGTTCACCTCCGCGATCTCTTCCGCCGAAACGGTAAGATCCCCTTTCGCCCTGTCGAGCAGGACCTTCGGTATCGATATCTTCTGCATCTCGGCGGGGGCAAGGAATTCGCGCTTGAACCCGGCGATCTTTTCGCCCTCGGAATAAACGGTTATCTCGCCCGCGCGTATCTTTTTGCGCACGCGGAAGAATATTTCCAGCGATTTGGAAATACGCTCCGGATCGAAGCGCTGCGGGACGGTATAGCCGACGTTCGCGCCGTTTTCGATAATTCTTTCTTCGCCTTTTGCGGCCGCGCCTTTAAGCAGGTATTCCGCCGCGGCTCTGCCCGCGCGCTCGCTTTCCGCGGAGACGTAATCGACAAGATCGTGGACGTGCAGCACGTTCCCGCAGGCGAAAACGCCTTCCAGCGAGGTCTGCATATCCTCGTTCACCTTCGCGCCGTTGGTGCGCGGGTCGATCGTTATGCCCGCGGCGCGTGTAAGCTCGTTTTCCGGGACCAGACCGACCGAAAGCAGAAGCGTGTCGCAGTCGAAATGCTTTTCGGTGCCGGGGATCGGCTGCATCTTTTCGTCGACCTGCGAGATCACCACGCCCTCTATCCTGCCGCTGCCGATAACGTTAGTGACCGTGTGCGAAAGATAAAGCGGTATGCCGAAATCGTCGAGGCACTGCGCCACGTTGCGCGAAAGCCCGTTGGTATAGGGCATTATCTCCGCGACGGCAAGCACCGTCGCGCCCTCCAGAGTCATACGGCGCGCCATTATAAGCCCTATGTCGCCGCTGCCGAGAATAACCACGCGCTTCCCTACAAGATAGCCCTCTATGTTAAGATACCTCTGCGCGCTTCCCGCGGAAAACACGCCGCTGCCCCTGTCGCCGGGGACGAATATCGGGCCGCGGTTCCTTTCGCGGCAGCCCATCGCAAGCACCACCGCGGAAGCGGAGATCTGCTCGAACCCGCGCGCTTCCGAAACGACGTAAACGGTTTTGCGGCGTATGCCGCCTTCGCCGGGCTCCGGCTCCGGGCTTATATCCAGCGCCATCGTGCCGAGCCGCAGCTCTATGCCCTCTCCGCCGATCATATCTATATATCTTCCGGCGTATTCGGGGCCGCTCAACTCCTCGCCGAAGCGGTGCAGACCGAACCCGTTGTGGATGCACTGGTTCAGTATGCCGCCGGGCTCCTTGTCGCGCTCGATTATTATAATGTTCCCGGCTCCCGCCTCACGCGCGGCGGCGGCGGCGGCGAGCCCCGCGGGCCCGGCGCCTATAACGGCTATGTCGCAGTACGTCATTTCTGTTCACCGACCTTTCCGCAAACGATAAACGATCCGTTCCTGTCAAGCAGTACGCTTTCGGCGGGAACGCCGTAGTGCCTGCATATTATCTCGTGGACGCGGGGACCGCAGAACCCGCCCTGGCACCTGCCCATCCCCGTCCCGGCGCGGCGCTTTATGCCGTCCAGCGTGCGGGGCGGTATGCGGCTGTTCAGCGCGTCGATTATCTCGCCCTCGGTAATGGTGTTGCAGCGGCAGATCACGTTGCCGTATTTCGGGTTGCGGCGGCAAAGCTCCGCCTTCTGCTCGTCGTCCATCTCGGCAAAGCGGATCTTCGGTTCCAGTATCCTCCAGCCGCTTTTGCGTGACATAAACAGCCCGCAGTCTTTAAGAACGTCCGCGATGTATTCGCCTATCGCGGGGGCGGACGTGAGGCCCGGCGATTTGATGCCCGCCACGTTTATGAACCTGCGGCAGACCGGCGATTCGCCTATTATAAAATCCTTGTGCTCGGTGTTCGCGCGCAAGCCGGCGAACGAGCGTATGTTTTCGCGGTAGTTTATCTTTCCGGTGGTCCTTCCCGCTTCCGCCGCGACGTAATTCAGCCCGTCGCGCGTGGTGGAGCAATCGTCCCGCGCGGAGCCGCTTTCGGCGTTCGGACCGACGATAACGTTCCCGTCCGCCGTGGGGGCGACAAGCACGCCCTTTCCGCGCTCGGTCGGGCACTGGAACACCACGCTGTTCACCAGCCCCGCCTGAGTCTTGTCCAGCAGGTAATACTGCCCCTTGGAGGGCGAGACGGTGAAATCGTATTCACCCACCATATTGGCTATTTTATCGGAATACACGCCGGCGGCGTTTATAACGTACGCCGATTCGTATTTCTTCCCGCCGGCGGTTATTTCAAAACCGCCCATCGTTTTTTCTATGTTCGTGACTTCGCTGCCGAGGAAGAACTCCACGCCGTTTTCCGCCGCCGTCTCCGCCATCGCGATGCAGAGCCGCCAGGGGTTCACCACTCCGGCGCTCGGAGCGTAAAGGGCGCCCTTCACCTCCGGGTTCAGGTTCGGCTCGCGCTCCAGAAGGTCTTCGCGGTTAAGAAGCTTCATCCCGCGCACGCCGTTGGCGATCCCGCGTTCGTAAAGTCTGCCGATATGCTCTATATCCTTGTTGTCGAAAGCCAGCACCAGCGAACCGACCTTGCGGAACGGCACGCCCATCTGGGCGCAAAGCTCCGCGGTGATCTCGCATCCGCGCACGTTCAGCCGCGCCATAAGCGTGCCCGGCTCCGGGTCGTAGCCCGCGTGCACGATGCCGCTGTTCGCCTTGGTGGTGCCCATCGCAATATCGTTTTCCTTTTCGAAAAGACAGCACTTCAGCTCGTATTTGGAAAGATACATAGCTATCGCCGCGCCGCATACGCCGCCGCCGATTATCGCCGCATCGTACATATATCCACCTCTTCCGGAAGCCGCGCTCGCCGCGGTCTCCAAACGTTTTTCGCGCTTTATCTATCAAACGCGCCATAATATTATACTATATTTTTACAAAATTGCAACCCCAAAGTTGTTTTTGCATAGAATGTTACTGTTCCTTGTATTCCGGCACCGGCTCGCCGCCGCCCGCGTTTCCGCCGCCGCCGCGGGCCTTGTCGATCTGGTCGCGCAGGATCTTCACGAACGCCTCGTTCGGCTCGAACTCCACCATCGTGCGCCTGCCGTTGAAATCGCACAGGAAAACATAGGAATCCGCGCGCATATTCTGGCACAGCGAATATTTGATTATCGCGCGTTCGGAGGCGGGCAGCTCGCGGTATTCTTTAACAGGCAGCAGCTTTTCGGCGGTGGCGAGCGACAGACTGCACACCACCGTGCGCCTTCGCCCGGTGATGCGCGTCACGGAAAAGCTTTCGCCGTCGACCGCGTATTCGTATTCGCTGAGCGAATAGCGCACCATAAGCATAATGGTTATGCATATGATAAAGAACGCCGCCAGCCGCACTATCGAGCCGAACGCGGGCAGAGCGCCGGAAACGAACAGCATAACAGCCGGGATCCCGAGCCCCAGCCAGAAAATGAGCCGCGTCTGCGCGACGCTGCGCTCGGGTTTGCATTTATACATCGGAAACACCGTCTCCCAAAACAAGATAGCATGATTTATATTATTCTTTTACAAAACGGAGGTTTTTATTATGAACGTTGACCGCGGATCCATCGACCGCATACTCGCGCTCGACGACGAAACTTTAAGGTCGCTCGCGCAGAGCATAGCGCAGGCGTCGGGCGCGGACGGAAGGCGCGCCCGCAAACTGGCGAACGACGTGGGCTTTCTTCGCGAAAAGCTCGCGCGATTGACTCCGGAAGACGCCCGGCGGCTTGTCGAAGCGGCGGGCGAGGAAAAAAGCGCCGAGATAGCGAGACTGCTGCGCGAACGGGGTGTGGATATTGGATAACGAGCTTTCGCAAAAGCTGCACGACCTGCTTTCCGACCCGGACGCGGCTGCCCGCATCGCGTCGGCGGCGGGGGCGCTCGCCTCCTCGGGAGTTTTGCCGCGCGGCGACCCCGTTTCTTCCTCCGCGGACGCGGGTGAGATCCCGGCGGAAGCAAAGCCCGCGCCTGCGCCCGCCGTGCAGACCGCCGCCGGGCGGGACCCGCGCGTGGCGCTGCTCTATTCGCTCAAACCCCTGCTGCGCGAGGAAAGGCGGGGCAGGATCGACGACCTCGCCCGGGCGCTTTCGGTAATATCGCTTCTCGACGAAGCGCGGAAAAAGAGGTGATCGAATGTATTCCCGAGATTTCGGAAACATACGCAGCGAAGGGACTCTTTATAATCTGGAACACGGGCTTTATGAAGACCGCGGCGCGCCGGAGCCGGACCGTGCGGAGGGATACGCCGCGGAAGCCCCGCGCAAGCCGCTTGCGGGCGGAATCGTCGATACCCTGCGCGGTTTGAAGCTGGACGACCTGCTTATCATCGCCATAGGCGTGCTGCTCCTGCTCGATTCCGAGCCCGGCAACGATATGATAATACTGCTTGTCGCCGCGCTGCTGCTGTTTTAACGCTTTTGCCGCCTACTGCCCGTTTTTCGCCGTTTCCGATTCCCCGTAAAGGAAATCTATGAACCTGTCCGCCGCGCGTCTGTCACGCGGGGAGAGGGCGCGGTATTTTTCCGCCGCGCTCGGCGCGTTCGTACCCTGCGGGCGGCGGGGCTTCAGCTCGGGCGCTTTTACGCCCGCGGCAAACATAAAATCGGCAAGGTCTATATCTCCGAACGCCTGCGCCGCCACCTTGCGTATAAGCTTGGGGCGGGGCGGGTTTTCCTGTTCGCACATCGCCAGCTTGCGCATCTGCACGTAGCTTATCCCGCTTTCCGCGGCGAACTGCCGCCACGAGCGCACGCCCTTCGCCTCGTTAAGCAGAAGGGCGAATATTTTTTTGTTCCAACGGGTGTTTTCAGCCATGGCAAACGCTCCTTTTATTTGTCCACGCGCTCCAGCGCGGCGCCGATAACGGTGCCGTAGGGCGCGCTTTCGGGGATCAGTATATTCACGCCGAACATATCCGCCAGCGTGCCGAGTATCCTGCCCGCCTGCGGTATCACCGGCAGATTGCCTATAACGACGATATCGTTTATCCCGCGCATGCGCGCCGCGAAGACCGCCATCATACCCACTGTCTCGAACACCATATTTATAATGCCCAGCGCGATGTCTTCTTTGGAAGCGAGGTCCGAAATATTGCCGAAGTTCGAAGCCGTGGCGTTTTTGGAAAGCGTGGGGCTTATGTCGGTGTCGGTTATGTCGGAAATAAGCAGGTCGATCTTCGAAAGGTCGCCTTTTAACGCCAGCTCCGAAATGCTCCGCGCCGAGCTCACGCCCAGCAACTTCCTGCCGAGCCCGACCAGCGTGCCGCCGCCCACCCCGGTGCCGCCGAGGTGCAGGTATTCGCCCTTTTCGCCGTCGGCGTAGACGAACGCGGTGCCGGTGCCCATACTGACGATAACGGCTTTTTTTATGCCGCTTAAATAAAGCCCGCCGCGCCCGTTCGCGCGGAATTCGTTCACGTGCTCCGCCGGGAGGCCGTAGAGCTCGCTTCCGAGGAAGGTCGCGCCCACTCCGGTCACCATCACGCGCGAGATGGCGGAAAGCGGCACGCCGTGCTCGGCGGTGAATTTCCCGAACCCGCCGTAGACCGAGGCGATCGGGTCGTCCGCCTTCACCATAAGCGGGTGCATAAGCCGGCCTTCGTCGAACCCCACTATTTTCGTCGTGCTTCCGCCGACATCTATTCCCACGATAATGCTCATATAACACACTCCAAACGGTAAATTATTCCTTTCAATATACAACAGTTTAGCTTATTTATTGAAAAATGTCAAATTATTTTTTGAAAATGCTCTTTCAATCGCGGGAATTTTATGTTATTATAGTAAAAAAGGCAGGGAAAGGCGGCGAAAGTGATGCTGAATACCGCGGAAAAGGCAAGATTTTCCGAAACGGCGCGCAAAGGGCTTTGCTCGCACGCGTATATCGTGGACGGCACGGCGGGTATCGGCAAATTCGAATTCGCGCTGTTCTGCGCTTCCGCACTGCTTTGCTCCGATT
This sequence comes from Clostridia bacterium, assembly GCA_017447445.1. Classification (GTDB taxonomy): domain Bacteria; phylum Bacillota; class Clostridia; order Oscillospirales; family CAG-382; genus Coliplasma. Next base: position 14,364 of record JAFSNK010000019.1, read on the forward strand.
CGCGCATAAAGCCCTGCGGCGTCTGCCCCTCCTGCCTTAAAAACGCCCAACGGGAGCACCCGGACGTCGCGGTGATCGGCGGCGAAAAGGCGCCTTCGGTCGCCGACGTGCGCGAGCTTATACACCGCGCCTCGTTAAAGCCGAACGACGGCGAACGCCAGGTCTTCATCGTGCGGAACGCCGACAAAATGCTTGCCTCCGCGCAGAACGCGCTGTTAAAGCTTTTCGAGGAACCGCCGGAAAGCGTCGCCGTGTTCCTGCTCACCGAAAGCCGCTCCTCGCTGCTGCCCACCGTGCTCTCGCGCGGGCAGCGCATCCATCTGGACGGTATGACGGAGCAGGAGCTTACAGCGCTGCTCAAAAACGAATTCCCCGCCAAAAGCGGACCGGAGATCGCGGAAGCCGTCGCGAAGGCGGAGGGCAATATCGGCGCCGCGCGCGGGTATCTTTCCAAAACGAGCGCCGACCTGCGCGCTTCCGCGCGGACCGTGGCGGAGCTTGCGCTTTCCCGCCGGCGCTACGAGCTGTTCGCCGCGCTGGTACAGCCCAAATACAAGCGCGAACAGCTTGCTTCGCTGCTCGGCGCGCTGCTGGAGCTTTCCGGGACCGAGCTTAAACGCAAAAGCGGCATTCCCGCCCGGGCGGAGTGCGAGCCGCTTCCCAACGCAACGAAAAAAGCGCTTGCCGCCATCGGCGAAGCGGCGCAGAACTGCCTTATGGCGCTTGAAACGAACGCAAATGTCACCGCCGCCGCGTCGAAGCTGGCGATAGAGCTTTCCGGCGTGACCGCGAGACAGACAACAGATATAAAAGGGAGAAAATAATGGAAGAAAACAGGAACAACGATAACGCCCGCCCCGAAAACGGAAGCGGGAACGGCAATAACGGCGGCCGCAAGGGCGGCAAACCCTATTACCACGGCGGGCACCGCAACAACCGCTACCGCGGCGGACGCGGGTTCGGGAACGACCGCAGGAACAGGCAGAACAAACCGGAGGGCGGCGCCCGCGGGGGCGCGCCGGACAAGCCGAACGGGCTTTGCGAGACGGAAACGGCTCCCGCCGCGGAGGAGATCCGTGCCGCGGAGCCCGAAGCAAAAGAGTTTTTCGCCCCGCTGCCCGGAACGGCGCCCGTGCCGGAGGAAAAAACGGTGGAGGTAATAGGCGTGCGCTTCCGCACCGGCGGCAAGGTATATTACTTCGCCCCGGGCGACATTCAGTTCGTATCGGGCGACCACGCAATAGTGGAGACCGTGCGCGGAGTGGAATACGGCGAAGTCGCGCTGGGGAACAAGCAGGTGCGCGAATCGGAAGTCGTGTTCCCGCTTAAATCCGTTATCCGCAAGGCGACTCCGGAGGACGACCGCCGCGACGCGGAAAACCGCCGTCTGGAAGAGGAAGCCAAGCCGGTATGGTTCGAAAAGGTAGCCAAAAACGGGTTGGAAATGCAGCTCGTGGACGTTGAATACACCCACGACAACAGCAAGCTGTGCTTTTATTTCACCGCGGACGGCCGCGTGGACTTCCGCGAATTGGTAAAAGATCTTGCCGGCGTGTTCCATACCCGCATCGAGCTGCGGCAGATCGGCGTTCGCGACGAAGCAAAGCTGTTCGGCGGGCTGGGGAGCTGCGGCAGGCCCTTCTGCTGCAACACCTTCCTTCCGGATTTCGCGCAGGTCTCCATTAAAATGGCGAAGGAACAGAACCTTTCGCTCTCCTCGGCGAAAATAAGCGGCGCCTGCGGCAGACTTATGTGCTGCCTGCGCTTCGAGCAGGACACCTACGAGCGCGAATACGCCACCTTCCCCAAGGTGGATACGATAGTCGAGACCCCCAAGGGCCGCGGCGTTATTGTGGAAAGCAGCTTTCTTACGGGCAGGATAAAAGTCCGTATGAACGACGACCAGACCGTTAAGACCTTCGGCAAGGACGACCTTAAACCGCTCGGCGTCATCCGCGTAAAAGAAGAAGTAAGCGAAGACCTGAAGAAGCTGGAGGACAAATAGGATGTTGCTTTTCCTGCGCGTAAAAAAGCATAATGAACACAAAAAGGTCGTCCCGGGAAATATATTGACAGACTTATAAAGATGTTATATAATTCTAGCGTAAAATATAAAATTAATTAAGAGGTAACGTTTATGCGCCAAAGAATATGTAGAGAACAATCCCGACGTGTATTCTACGTATTGGTGCAATAATTGCAAGGAAATTATTGCTGCCAACAAAAACAAATTTAATTGAGGTGCATAGTTATGAAAAAGTATTATTATTTCCCGTTATTGTTGTGTATATTCATTTCAGCAACGTGCATATTAAATGCATGCAGCAACGAAAAAAAGACAAATGACAATAGTACAGAAGAAATAAGTGTTGTTTCAACAAAGGATGATCCGCAAGCAAGCAGTTATATTGTTGACAACCATAGCGAAGAGGATGACAAAAATGCATCTGACAGTTTTGAAACAGAGAATAGTGCAGAAGTAAAGGATCCGCAAGCAAGCAGTTATATTGTCGACCACCTCAGCGAAGATGACAAGGATCCGGGAGACAGCTTTGCAATAGAAATAAAAAACGAAAACGCTATTTTTGAATACTCGCTGCAGGGTTTTATGGACAGGTTTTCTGATTTTGCGAAAGATAACGATAAAACCGCGGCATATAAGGATGTGTTTTTGTACGTCGCAAATAATAAAAACATGGATTTGATCGGCGCCCCGTTTTTTCATGTGACTTACGTACCTTCTATGACTGAATCGGGTGAAATGACCAAAGACAGCGCGTCGTTAGCATTTACATGGCGGCATAGGAATGATGATTGCGAAATGTGTAAAAAATATTACGGTACACATTTTGGTCATGAAAGCATAAATCTTAAGATCGTTTTTAGGTTGAACGGAATAGATATAGATGGTGTATTAACACGATCAGGGTTCGAAAAAACCGGGAAAAACGACTTGTACGTAAGTCATAAGCGGTCCGCGGACAGAGACTTGACATTCTATATATACATTTGCAGCAATCAGTACTATTTCATTTTCAGAGTAGAAGACAATATACCGAATAAACAACAAGCCGAAGAAATGTTTTATGCGCTTTGCCGTGATATCAGCGGATATTTAAACAAATCGGATTACAGGTATATCAGCCGCGGAGACAAGCATTATATCGAGTTCGACGATTACGGCTATACCGCAAGCGGAAACGGTTCTTATGAAGCGTTCGATATGGCGGGGCTTCCTTTTAACAGCTTGTCGGAGCTGAAAGAAAAGGTTACCGGAAACGGTTTGACGGACGAAGAAAAGAATTTCATCAAAGAGCGAAAAGACCTTTTCACGGCGGACGAGAATGGAATTGCCGTATGTGATTTTGATAATCTACTGGAACCTGAAGTGCCGGAATCGCTTCTGCCGCTGGAGATGGTCGGAGGCACGTGGGCGGGAGAACGCTATACCGCGGCATATGATTCGGGTAACGGCGTGCGCTTTTTGTTCGGATATTTTACGAAGGATATATTCGAAGCCCGCCTTGAATACGATACGCACGGCGTGATCGATTCGGCAAAGAACAGAGACGACTGCTCCGAAGTTACGTATGTCGACGGCGACGGGAATACGACAACAACGGAATATTCGTTTGCCAAGGACGCCTCAAAGCAATACAAACACGTTGTGAAATCGGTTGCCGACGGTAAATACGACAGGACGATAGTTATAGATTACGTCCGGGATATTGAAAAAAACGGTCGGGAAGCCGCGTATGAACCGACGCGCATGGAAATATTTATCACCGACGGCAGAAACTATATTTTTTATGAATTCAGCGGAAAAGACGGTTTTGTTTTGCCCGGCGAATCAGAACTTCTTGATTATGGATTCAAAAAGTCCGATAATTGAAAACAAACCGAAAAAAGCCCGCTCGCCGCGCGCTTTTTTCGCGCATTCATTTCGCGCGGTCAAATTCAAAAGTAAAACGCCGTCTCGGGCGGGCGGATGTCCGTAAGCGCGCCGGTATAGTGGCGCAGGGTGTGCGGCTGATAGGGGTGTTTAAGGCACTCCTCCTCGTTAAGCGTTATGCCCAACCCGGGCTTCGCGGGGATATCCAGCATGCCGTCGTGATAGTTCAGTTTTTCGTCGGTAACGAGCGAACGGTAGGTAACGTCGCTGTACATTATCTCCAGAATACTGAAGTTCAGACAGCAGGCGGCAAGCTGCAGAGTCGCGGCGTTCGCCACCGGACCGGAGGGGTTGTGCGGCGCGAAGGGGATGTAGTTCGCCTCCGCCAGCGCGGCGATCTTTTTAAGCTCCATAATGCCGCCGGCGTGCGATACGTCGGGCTGTATATAGTCTACCGCGTCCATCCGCAGCAGTTCCTTGAAGGGGCGCATGCCGTAAAGCCGTTCCCCCGCGGAGATCGCCACCGGGGAATTGTCGCGCACACGTTTCAGCGCCGCCAGATCGTCCGGCGGGGTGGGTTCTTCGAAGAACATCGGCTTGAACTGCGCCAGCTCTTTGGCGATCTTTATGCCCGTCGGCACGTCGAACCTGCCGTGCCCTTCTATAAGCAGGTCGACCTGCGGCCCTACCGCTTTTCTCACCTCGTCCACACAGCGCAGGGCTTTTTCGAGGTCGGCGTTGGATATCTCCAGAAAACTCTTGCCGAACGGATCCCACTTCATTGCGGTAACTCCGCGTTTAACGGCTTCGGCGGCTTTCGCGCCGAACTCCTCCGGCGTTTTCGCACCGGAGAACCAGCCGTTCACGTATATCCGCACGCTTTCGCGCATACGGCCGCCCAGCAGCTCGTAAACCGGAACGCCCAGCGCCTTGCCCTTGATGTCCCACAGGGCGCATTCAATGCCGGAGAGCGCGGACATAAGCACCGCGCCGCCGCGCCAGTAGGCGTCGCGGTAAAGGTCGTGAGTAAGCTGCTCTATCCGGCCCGCGTCCTTGCCCACCAGCGCTTCTTTCGCGTGCTCCACCGCGCCGATAAGCGCTTTTTCTTTATATTCCAGCGTGGCTTCGCCAACGCCGTCTATACCTTCGTCGGTATAGACCTTTATAAACACCCAGTTGGTGCGGAAGCAGTCCACCACGAACGTTTTTATATCGGTGATCTTCATTTTTATTACCTCATATTTCGTATTCGGTATAGTCGTTCATAACTTTTTTTACGGGGGAAACGAAGCTTTGCGGCGAAATATCGTCCAGCAGACCGTAGTGCACCGGGACGGCGTGCTTCGCACGGCACGCCGACGCAAGCCTGGCCGCGTCCCCGGCGTTCATGTTGTTGCCGCGGCCGTTTATCGGCAGGAACACGTAATCCGCGTCCGACGGCGCGGTATCGTCCTTCAAAGCCGCGGGGTTGTAAAGCGTGTCTCCGGTGATATATACTTTTTTGCCGTCCGCTTCCAGCACGAACCCGACTGCGTACGGATCGGAATGAAAAGCCGTTACGGTCTTAACGGTAACGCCGCCGCAGGTCCACTGCACCCCGGGCGAAACGAGCACGCAGTTGTTCCCGCCGCCCTGCAGCCGCGCCTTTTCCCAGACGCTGCGCGGCGCAAGCACGGTCGCCGCGGTTTTTTCGTTCACAAAGCGCGAAAAAGTTCCGGGATCGTAATGGTCTGTATGGTCGTGCGTAATAAGCACGATATCCGGCTTTATATCCCATACCCAGTCCGGCGCTTCGCTTTTGCGGTGAACGCCGGAAACGGCGAACGCGCTGTCGGTAAAATACGGATCGACAAGTATTTTTGCGCTTCCTGCCGCGAACAGCAGCCCCGCCTGGCCGAGCCGTGTGACCTTCATCTGAAGTTGGCGCCGCCGTTTACGTCAAGCGTCGCGCCGGTTACGTATTTCGCCTCGTCGCTGGCGAGATATACCGCCGCCGCGCCCACGTCCGCGGGTTCGCCCAGACCGAGCGGAATGTTCGCGCCCAGCTCCTTAACGCCTTCCTCGCCGTGAGTCTGCACCAGCAGTTCGGTGGCGATAAGCCCGGGGGCTATGGCGTTCACGGTTATGCCCAGAGGCGCCGCCGTGCGCGCCATGGATTTAACGATGCCGATCTGCCCGGCTTTGGTGGCGGCGTAATGAACGTGCCCGAACAGCGCGCCGCGTTCCGCCACGACCGAGGAGATGAATATTATCCTGCCGGATCTCTGATCGCGCATTATCTCCATCGCGCGTTTGCTGCAAAGCATACCGGAGGTGAGGTTGGTCTTTATTATCCTGTCCCAGTCCGCCTTGTCCATTTCGAAAATATTTTTATCCTGCGAGGTGCCCGCGCAGTTCACAAGGATATCCAGTCTGCCGAATTCCGCGATTATCTTTTCGAACATCGCGGCGACCTGATCCTCCTCGCTCACGTCTGCTTTGCACACCAGCACGCGGACTCCAAGGGCGCGCGCGTCGGCAGCCGTCTTTTCCGCCGCCGCCACGTTCCCGGCGCAGTTGATCACCACGTCGGCACCCTGCTTTGCAAAAGCCAGCGCTATCCCGCGGCCTATCCCGCGTGAAGAGCCCGTTACCAGCGCGATCTTACCCGTTAAATCAAACATGTCTGTACCTCCTGAGGCTTCATTGTTATTTCTTTTCCGCAAAGCGCAAAGCTCTGCTCGGTTTGCGTGTCGTTCCACAGCGTGTATATCTTTTCGTCCCCGTTAGCGAAACAGCCGCTTTTTACCCCTTCGGGTATCGTTTCCGGCCTGTCGTAAACGTAGCGCCCCTCATAGAAGAACCTGCGGTATTTTTCCTTTTCGGCAAGCAGGGCGCCTATCTTTTCGCCCAGATCGGGCAGCTCGCCGATATCCGTCCTGCCGCGCCAGGGCGAAACGTCCAGCCGGAAGCCGTGTATATAGGCGTTTTTAAGCGCTTCGTCGGTCCCGGGCTTGTCGTCGTGAACAAAACGGTCGGTCTGTATTATCTCCGGGAAGGTGCGCATGAACATCTCCGGGAAACAGCCGGGCACGTATACCGCGCCGACCTGTATGCCGTGTATGTAGTGCACGTAGGGCAGGCACATATCGTTCACCATCTCGGTGCCTATGGCTTTGCCCTTCGGGCAGTTGGCGTAAAGCTTTTTGAACGCTTCCACGCGCCAGATCTCGCATTCGTCGGGCCGCGCGCCGTGGAAGTGGTTTTCGTTGAAGCAGGGAAGCGGCGCCGCGCCGCCGATCTGGTCGAAGAACGCGGAATCCGCGCCGTAGGCGAACTTCATATCCTCGTGCTCGACAAGTATTCTTTGCCATTCGTCGTTCGCCGGGCAAGCCGTTACGAATGATTTGTATCCGAACGCGCGCAGGGTGTTGCCGTCGTTGCCGAACCGATAGTGGTCGCGGTAATCGTTGCCGTCGATGTCTATGCGGCAGACGTCCTTTCCCACGGTCCGGTAGTAATCGGTGTTCACGTCTATAAGCTGGCCGTTGGTGTAAAGCGCTGTGTATCCGCCCATCGCCTGCACTTCGGCAATGGCTTTTTTAAGCGCCTCCGCGCCGCCCAGACCGTCGTCCGGCTCGTAAACCGGATATCCGTTGTCGAACCTGCCCTTCCACCAGCCGAAGACCATTATCATATTCAGTCCGCGCTCCGCGCCGGCTTTATATATCTTCGGCAGGTCGGCATAGCCGTAGTTCTTTTCGCCGAACTGGTGGCGCAGTATCACGCGCTGCCAGCCGGTAACGTTTTTGACCCATTCCGGGACCTCCGGCGCTTTGAACCAGTGCGAGCGCGCGTAATTGCCGTAAATATCCGAACCCTTCGTCCAGTCGCCCTCGCACAACGCGGTGAAACAGGGCGAGACCTCCGCGCATTCGCCTTTTTTAACGAACGGGAAGTGCGATATCGTGAACATAAACCGCGGCGCGGCCTTGCGCGGGGAAACTCCCGCCGCCATAGCGCAGACTTTAAGCTTGTCGTCGTGCCTGCCCATATAAAAGAACTTTCCGCCCGTTTCCAGTCCGAACCAGCTCATCGCCGCATCGCCGGGATAGCGCATCGTGTTCCATATAACGTGATTGTCGGAGGCGATGTATTCGGTGTGGCACACCTGCTTTATGCGCTCCCACGGGTTCCTGGTCTTCCAGCCGAGCCCGTTCGCTTGGTAAAGCACGTCGTCTTCGCGGTTTTCTCCGCAGCCGTGCGCAAGGTCGACGAACGGAAGCTGCAGCTCGTTCACACGCGCGTCCCCGCGGTTTTCGATCTCCGCGCGGAATTCGAACCCCGGGTAAGTCGAAACGCGTTTCGCGACGGTCACGGTGAGCTTCACGTCGAAAACGCGGCCGTTAACGCCTTTCAACGAATCGTAAACGACGGTTATCACGTCGCCTTCGAGCGTTGCTTTGCCGCGCTGGCCGGAGGAATCCACGCGCATCTCGCGCTCGTAGCCGTCGTCCAGATAGGCGCGCCAGAAATCCGCCCCGGGGCTGACTTCCAAAGCCGTCCCCTCCGCGATCCAGCGGTGCGCGCCCGCGTCCTCGCTTATTTCAAAAACAAGATTTCCCGATCTGAGTGAGAGCATATCATTCTCCTTTAGGAAATTATGGTTCTTTTGTGATTCTACCACGAAAAAACGGCTTTTTCAACTTTTTTATAAAAAGATGTTGTTGACACGGAATAACTTTTGTGCGATAATCGGCTCATAAGTATCAAAAAGGAGCGATTTTATGAACTTTGAAAACAAATTCGCGCGGTTTATGCGCAATTCCGGTCCGGCGAGGTTCTTCGTCCCCGCGGGGCTCGTGTTTATTCTGGCGGGCGTACTGCTTTTATGCTTCGCCAGCGGCGATTATCTGGAGACCTCCGGCGTAGTCACCAAGGTCACGGAGTCGGAAGGTTACGATACCGAGGGTCATCCGGAGACACTGTACGATATCGAGTTCACCTACAAGACCGCCGACGGCAGCGAATATTCCTCCTCGTTCCCGGGGATGAACGAAAAGAGATCGGTCGGCGACAAGATAAAGGTGTTTTACGATTCGAAAGAGCCCGAAAAGACCTCGAACACCAAATCCGGCAAGATCGTCGCCATAGCGGCGTTCGCGCTCGGCGCGGCGGCGCTCGCCTACGGCGTTTACGCCACGGTAAAGGCGTTCAAAAAGAGCAAGTCGCTCGGCAGCGCGTCTTTCCCCTCCGCCGCGTTCGATAACTACCGCGAAAACCCCGGGGTGAAGGAATACTACGTCCGCTTCGACGGACACGGGTTAAAGCCGGGGTATATAATCGAGGACGCCGAAAGGAATGTACTCTTCGAGGGCAAGATGCTTAAAAACGCGCTCGTCGGCGCCCGCACCTACGAATTCAACGACCATCTCAACGGCAAGGTGACGCGGCACGAAGTCGGGCACACCGTTACGCAGAGGTATAACGACGAATTCTTCTCCGCCAAATCGTGGTTCAAGTTCGACGGCAAAAACGTCTGGGACCTCCTGCACGAAAAGGGCTTCCGCATAAATAACAACGCCCGCAGCAAGTTCCCCTATATGGTCTACGAGATAGCCAAAGACGGTACGGCGTTCGCCCTGCTTGAATCAAGCGGGATGTACGTCCACGAGGACGAGGCGGAGCAGCACAAGTTCAACGTCCCCACCGGAAGCCATTTTTACCGCGTCTGGACGGCGACGGGCGACCTGCATTCGCTGTTCCTTAATATATTCGCGATCTCGGAAACCGAGCAGACTTTTGTGGAATAAACCGAAAAAGCGGCGCGTAAAATAATACGCGATCCTATTGACAAACCGAAAAATCCGTGATATAATCACGCACGATAAAGGCTTTGACAAGGACAAGGGGCAAAGCATAACCGGTTCCAGAGAGCCGCCGGGCGGTGCGAGGCGGTATCGGCGCTGCGCCTTATCACCTTCGAGCCGCGCGCCCGAAACGGGTTTTCGGATTAAGGCGCGCCGGAGTTTCCGCCGTAATAAAGGGAAGTGCGTCGCGTGCGCTGCAAATGAGTGGTATAATGAACGCTTTTGCGCTTCATCTCGTTGCGAGGTGAAGCGCTTGCTTTTTCAGGCGCCGCGGTTTCTGTTCCGGACAATCCGGGGAAAGGGCAAAATATGGATCAGCAGGTACAATTGATCGCCGCGCGTCTGCGCTGGGCGCGCGAGAATCTGGAGATCTCTCCGGCGGTAATGGCGGAGGCGAACGGAATAAGCGTGGAGGAATATCTGCGGCTGGAACGCGGCGAGGATGATTTTTCGTTCTCGTTCCTGTTCAAGTGCGCGAACACGCTGGGAATGGATATTTCCGAGCTCGTCTCCGGCGCGGATCCCAAACTGAACTTCTATAATTTAACGCGCGCGGGCGGCGGTATGCTTATAAAGCGCGACAAGGAGTTCGATTACCGCCACGTCGCTCCGCTTTTGAAAAACCGCAAGAGCGAGCCGTTTATCGTTACCGCCAAATACGATAAAGACATTCAGGACAAGCCGATGCACCTCGCCACCCACCGCGGGCAGGAGTTCGATATGATCCTTTCCGGGCGGCTCAAAGTGCAGTTAGGCGAACATACTTATACGATGTACCCTGGCGACACGGTTTATTACGACAGCTCGCATCCGCACGGTATGATCGCCGTCGGCGGCGAGGACTGCACCTTCCTTGCCGTGGTCTACAAGGAGGGGGACGACGATCCGACGGGCGAACCGCTGGACCATTCCGCCGCGCCGACTCTCCCCGTGAGCGCGGACGATTACTCCGGCAGGATATACAAGAATTTCGTAAGCGAGACGACCGACGAAAACGGGCGGCTTGCCGGGATAAGCTTCCGCTGCGCGGACAACTTCAATTTCGCCTACGACGTGGTGGACGCGCTTGCCGAAAAATGCCCGGACAAACGCGCGCTTCTGTGGGTGGGCAACAACGGCGAGGAACGCGAGTTCACCTTTAAGGATATGGCGCGTATGTCCAACAAGGCGGCGAACTACCTTGCGATGCTCGGCATAAAGCGGGGCGACAAGGTGATGCTCGTGCTTAAACGCCACTGGCAGTTCTGGGTTTGCATACTCGCGCTGCATAAGCTCGGCGCGATAGCAGTCCCGGCGACGAACCAGCTTGTGGAGCACGATTTCGAATACCGCTTCAACGTGGGCGAGATAAGCGCGATAATCTGCACCGGGGACGGCAGCACCGCCGCGGAGGCGGAGCGCGCCGCCGCGCGCTGTCCTTCGTTGAAATACAAGATAATGGCGCACGGGATGCGTACCGGATGGGCGGATTTCGACGGCTCGTTCGACAGGTTCTCCTCCAAGCTGGAGCGCGTGAAGACGCATAAGAACGATCCTTCGGTCATGTTTTTCACCTCCGGCACGACGGGATATCCCAAGCTCGCGATGCACAGCTTTACCTACCCGCTGGGGCATATCGTCACCGCGCGCTGGTGGCACTGCGCCGATCCGGAGGGGCTTCACCTCACCGTGGCGGACACCGGATGGGGCAAGGCGCTGTGGGGCAAGCTTTACGGGCAGTGGATGTGCGAAGGCGCGGTGTTCGTCTATGACTTCGACCGCTTCGACGCCGAAAAGCTGCTCCCGATGTTCTCGCGCTACAACATAACCACCTTCTGCGCGCCGCCCACGGTCTACCGCTTCCTTATAAGGCAGGACCTTTCGCGGTTCGACCTTTCTTCCGTGAAATACGCCACAATAGCGGGCGAAGCGCTTAACCCGGAGGTGTTCAACAAGTTCTACGAGGCGACGGGAGTCAAGCTTATGGAATCCTTCGGCCAGACCGAAACCACGCTCGCCGTCGGCAACCTCTACGGCACCGACCCGAAGCCGGGTTCGATGGGCAAGCCCAGCCCCGCCTTCGACGTGGATATAGTGCGTGAGGACGGCACGCCCGTCGACATAGGCGAGACCGGAGAGATAGTTATTCGCTACGATCCCGAAAACCCGCCCGTCGGGCTGTTTATCGGGTACTACAAGAACGAGGAAGCCACGCGCGAGGTCATGCACGACGGCTTCTACCACACCGGCGACACCGCCTGGCGCGACGAGGACGGGCATTTCTGGTACGTCGGCAGGGTGGACGACGTTATCAAGTCCAGCGGCTACCGCATAGGCCCGTTCGAGATCGAAAGCGTTATCATGGAGCTGCCCTACGTGCTTGAATGCGCGATAACCGGCGTTCCGGACGAAACGCGCGGGCAGGTCGTGAAAGCGACGGTCGTGCTCACGAAGGGCAAGGAGCCGTCCGAGGAGCTTGTGAAAGAGATACAGAACTACGTAAAAACGCACACCGCGCCCTATAAATACCCGCGCCGCGTTGAGTTCGTCGAAAGCCTGCCGAAGACTATCTCGGGCAAGATCCGCCGCGCGGAGATACGCAAAACCGATTATTCGCGCGGAAATAATTGAAATTTTTTAAAAATTGCTCTTGATTTTTGGAATTTCGTGTGTTATAATAAACCGCTAAATATCGGGCGGTCCTCTGCGGCTCAGCAAGAACGCTACGAAGAAAACGGAGGTAAACAGCTTTGGATATGTTAAAAGCTTTTACAGATGAGCAGCTTAAAAAAGAGGTTCCCGCGTTCAACATCGGCGATACCGTTAAAGTTCACCAGAGAATAGTCGAAGGAACCAGAGTCAGAACACAGATCTTTGAAGGGACGGTCATCGCCAAGAAAAACGGCGGGATCTCCGAGACTTTCACAGTAAGAAGAGTTTCCTACGGCGTCGGTACCGAAAAGACCTTCCCGCTTCACTCTCCGAACGTGCAGGCTGTCGAGGTTGTCAGAGCCGGTAAGGTCCGCCGCGCAAAGCTTTATTATCTGCGCGAGAGAGTCGGCAAATACGCCAAAGTCAAAGAAAAAATCTAACAGACTCACGGGTGCCTGCTTTACGCGGGCACTTTTGCTATTTTGCATATTATTGCATATTATTCTGAAGTACGTTTTACAGAGGTCATTATGTCGGACGAAATGAATCACAGCGGCGCTTCACGCGGCGCGGAAACAGAAAACGCATCCTACGAGCCCGCGTTCACCGCCGCGGAAATAACGCCGGTGCGCGCGGAAGAAGCGCCGGATTGCGCCGCCGCGGTACCCGGCGAGGGCGCGGAAGAAAGCGAAAAAAAGGAAAAACGCGGGGCGCTCCAAACGGTCTTCGATTATTTCGAGACCTTCTGTTTCGCCGTCGCGCTTATGATGGTGCTTTTGCTTTTCGTGTTCCGCTACGTTTCGGTGGACGGCAGCTCCATGCGCGAAACGCTGCACGACAGGGACAAGCTTATAATCTCCAACCTGTTCTACACCCCCAAGACCGGAGATATCGTGGTGGTGAACCCCGAAAATCACTCCCCGTCCGATAATCCTATAATAAAGCGCGTCATCGCCACCGGGGGGCAGAAGGTATATATCGATTACGCCAACTGGGAAGTATACGTCGACGGCGTTAAGCTCGACGAGCCGTATATCAACGCCATGCGCGAGGAAGAACGGCGGCGCTACGGCGAGGGAGTCGGTATGTCGAAGGGCGACGTGCCGCGTTTCCAGCGCGAATTCACGGTGGAAGACGGCAAGGTTTTCGTGATGGGCGACAACCGCAACAACTCGCACGACAGCCGCTACGCCGATTACGGCGAGATCGGGGTGAACCGCATACTCGGCAGGGTGCTTTTCCGCGTGTTCCCCGACTTCGGCGCGGTGGAGTAAACAAAGATGAACGAGCTTACTCAGGACATACACTGGTATCCCGGGCATATGGCGAAGGCGAAGCGCAGAATAATCGAAGCGCTTCCGAACATCGACATGGTGATAGAACTGCTCGACGCGCGCGCGCCGCTTTCCAGCCGCAACCCGGATTTTAAGGAAATATTCAAAAACAAACCCGTGCTCACGCTGCTTACCAAAAGCAATCTTGCGGACAGGAACGCCACGGCGGGGTTCCTGCGCGCCCTTTCGGGCGAAAACGCGCGCGCGCGCGCCATCGACTGCAAGACCGGGTACGGGATAAAGGACATTTCCGCAAGCATAAACGAGCTTATGGCGGAAAAACTCGCCCGGGACGCGGCGAGAGGGATAAAACGCCCGGTCCGCGCCATGGTCGCGGGGATAACCAACGTGGGCAAATCCACGTTTATAAACACGCTCTGCGGGCAGAAAAAAGCCGCCGCGGCGGACAAACCCGGCGTCACGCGGCAGAACGCCCGCGTTTCTGTCCCTTCGCTCGGGATCGAATTGACCGACACGCCGGGGCTTTTGTGGCACAAATTCGACGACCGCGAGGTGGGGATAAAGCTCGCCTGCCTCGGCTCGATAAACGACGATATTTTAGACGTATGGGGGCTCGCGCTGGAGCTTTTGAACATTCTAAAAGCGCGCTACCCGCAGTGCGTAACGGCAAGGTACGGCGTCCCGGCTTCACCGGAGGACGACGTGAACGCGCTGTTTGAAAGCATCGCCAAAAAGCGCGGCTTCATCCGCGCGGGCGGCGTTATCGACGAGGAACGCGCCGCGAGCGTGATCCTGGACGAGTTCCGCGCCGGAAAAATCGGACAAATAACTTTGGACAGAATCACTCAATAACGGATAATTACGGTTGAAAAAGCGAATAGTTATTTCTTCCAAACGTTTTTTCGATATACTCAAACGTTTTTTTGTTGAAGGCGGGAGCTCGCGGCGAAAACCGCGGAAATATCCGCCCGGGGGCGCGTGCCCCGGAGACGACGGAGGTGTTTATGGCAACTCAATTAAGCTGGGAAACCGAATTTTCGTTCCGCACGGACGGCGCGGCGATAGTCTGCGGCTGCGACGAAGCAGGGCGCGGTCCGCTTGCCGGGCCGGTGTTCGCCGCGGCGGTCATACTGCCGGACGGAATGGTGATCGAAGGATTGAACGATTCCAAAAAGCTAAGCGAAAAAAAGCGCGAGGAGCTTTACGACGAGATACGCGCCAAGTGTATCGACTGCGCCGTCGCCCACGCGGAGGTGTACGAGATAGAGGCGATAAACATCCTTAACGCCTCGATGCTCGCGATGCGCCGCGCCATCGCGCTGCTGCGGGTAAAGCCGGAGCTCGCGCTTATCGACGGCAACGTTGCGCGCGATTTCACCATACCCGCCAAACCCGTTATAAAAGGGGACGGAAAATGCCCCTCCATAGCCGCCGCCTCCATTCTGGCAAAGGTGGAAAGGGACAGATTCTGCCGCGAGCTGGACGGCTTTTACCCCGAATACGGCTTTGCGGCGCACAAGGGCTACGCCACAAAGGCGCATATCGCGGCGATAAGGAAATACGGCCCCTGTCCCGCGCACAGGATAAGCTTTTTAAGAAAAGTGCTTAAAGATGCCGAACAACAAAACCTTATATAAAGCGCCCCGCGCAGCAGGCATGCGCGGCGGTTTCAGCGCGAAAAAGTTCGGCGCCGCGGGCGAGGATATCGCCGCCGCGTACCTGAAAAAACACGGCTGGCGCGTGGTCGCGCGGAACTACGCCGAAAACGGCGGGGAAATAGATATTATCGGCTATAAGCGCGGGAAATTAACGTTTTTCGAGGTGAAAACGCGCTCCAACGAAACGTTCGGCAGGCCCGCCGACGCGGTCGGCGCGGAAAAGACGGCGCGCATAAAAAAAGCGGCGCGCTCCTTCCGCGCGGAATGTATGCGCGGCGGAAAAGTCCCCGTGCCGTTCTTTTTCGGGAAAACACTATACCGCCGGGTATATAAAAAATCGGTGGATATAATAGAAATAATGCTTACGCACGGCGGGGAACTGCTGGAACTGAATCACATCAAGGACGTCGAAGAATTATGAAACCGGATATCAAAGAATTATACCGACTGCACCGCCTTGCCCTTGACGTTCGTTACGTCAGCACCCGCGGGGAAGGCAAAAAGCATTCCGCCGCGGAGGTAATAAAAAAAGGGCTCGCCGACGACGGCGGGCTTTTCGTGCCGGAACGCTTTTTCCCTCTTCTTACCGAAGACCTTTTAGAAGAGCTTTGCGGTTTCGATTACGCCGACCGCGCGGCGTTCATACTTTCGCGCTTCCTGCCGGATTATAAGTTTGCGGATCTGCTCGACGCGGCGCGCGCCGCGTATTCCGCGGAAAAATTCGGCGGTCCCGCCGCGCCTATCGCGCGGGTGGGGAGCGACTATCTTCTGGAGCTGTGGCACGGACCGACGAGCGCTTTTAAGGATATGGCGCTGCAGATAATGCCGCGCCTGCTCTCGCTCGCGCTGGATATCACCGGAGAATGCCGGGACGCGTATATACTCGTCGCCACCAGCGGCGACACCGGGAAAGCCGCCCTGGAGGGCTACAGGGACGTTCCGCGCGTAAAAATAAAGGTGTTCTACCCGGTAAACGGCGTTTCGAACATTCAGAAAAAGCAGATGAGCTCGCAGACCGGCGAAAACGTCGACGTGGTGGCGATAAACGGCAACTTCGACGACGCGCAGACCGGAGTGAAGCGCATTTTCTCGGACGAAAACTGCCGCTTCGAGCTCGCGCAGAAGGGCTGGTTCTTCTCCAGCGCGAACTCCATAAACTGGGGCAGGCTCGTCCCGCAGATCGTCTATTATATCTCCGCCTACTGCGACCTGCTCAAAGAAAAACAGATAAAGCCCGGCGAGAAGATAGATATAGTCGTCCCGACCGGCAACTTCGGCAATATATTCGCCGCCTACGCCGCAAAGCAGATGCTGCTGCCCGTGGGCCGGCTGGTGTGCGCCTCCAACCGCAACGACGTGCTCGCCGATTTCATAAACACCGGCGTTTACGATAAACGGCGCGAGTTCTTCACCACCGTTTCGCCCTCGATGGACATTCTTGTTTCCAGCAACCTGGAACGCCTGCTGTATTGGAAGTTCGGCGCGCCCGCAGCCGCCGGGTTTATGAAAGAGCTTGCCCAAAACGGTTTTTATAAGCTGAACGGAGATCAGCTCGCCGCCGTGCAAAGCGATTTTTCGGGCTTTTCCTGCACCGAGGAGGAGACGAAAGCCGTTATCGCCGCGACGTTCAAAAAATACGGCTATCTTTGCGATACTCACACCGCCGTCGCGCTCGGCTGCGCGGAAAAATACCGCGCGTCGGCTGAATATACCGGAGGCAAGCTGCTTATCGCCTCCACCGCGTCGCCCTATAAGTTCGCGCCCGCGGTGCTTTCCGCGCTGGGCGAACCCGTCCCGGCGGACGACTTCGCGGCGCTCGACAAGCTGCACGAGGTAACCAAGGTCCCCGTGCCGGGCAATCTCGCCGGCTTAAAAGATGCCCCCGTGCGCTTTACCGAGACGGTCGGTCCCGCGGATATGCAAAAAACGCTTTAGAAAAGGAATTGCCGGGGCGCAAACACCGGCAAAACGCTTTGATTTTTGTTTTTAAAGTTTTTCGGGGTTCCGGACCGTTTTTTCAAAAAAGGTCCGGACGGAGCGCGAGGCGGAGCCTCGCATAATAACCCGAATAATCAAAAACTTTTCGGCTTGAACGTCGCGCAGACGGTCTGCGTGCTGTTCGTCGCGGCGGCGGGGCCGACGGCGATCTTTTCCGCCGTGCAGTAGTGAACTCCGTCGTGGTAGGCGCAGTTCTTAACGCTGCAGCTTATGCCGCGGTTGTGCTTCGGCGCGCGGTTAAAGGATATCGCGTCCGTAAAAAACACCTCTTTCCGTTTTTGTTTTTATTATTTGCACAAAACGGGAAAAATATTTGCAAAGGAACTTCAAATGGCTCTTTACACTATCGCGGACCTGCATCTTTCCTATACGTCCAACAAGCCGATGGATATATTCGGCCCGAAGTGGGAAAACCACGCCGAGCGCCTGCGCGCGAACTGGCAATCCGTCGTTTCGCCCGGGGATACGGTTGTTATCGCGGGGGACGTTTCGTGGGGGATGCGCATCGGCGACGCTTCGGCGGATCTGCAGTTCATAGAATCGCTGAACGGCAAAAAAATAATCGCCAAGGGCAACCACGATTTCTGGTGGGGCACCATGAAAAAGCTTTACGAGCTGCGCGATTCGATCGGCGCGCAAAGCATAGATTTTCTGTTCAACAACGCCTATTACGAGCAGGGCTTTATCATCTGCGGCACGCGCGGCTGGTTCCCGGAATCGGCATACGGCCCGGAGGACGAAAAAATAGTGAACCGCGAAGCGGAACGGCTGCGCGCCTCGATACTCGCGGGGCTTAAAATAAAAGAAGAACACCCGGAAGCGGAGCTTCTGGCGTTCCTGCACTACCCGCCCGCCTACGGCGGAGTAAAATGCGGGCGTATCTGCGAAGTCCTGCGCGAATACGGGATAAAGCGCGTGTTCTACGGGCACATCCACAACGCGCAGAGATCTATGCTCGTGCACCAGACCGCGGGGGCGAAGCTCGTTCTTACCGCGGCGGACAAGCTGGATTTCACACCGATGAGGATAGAGAGGGAAGGGATATGCACGATATCGTGATAATCGGCGCGGGGCCCGCGGGGCTCACCGCGGCGATCTATGCCCGCCGCGCCGGGAAAAGCGTGCTTGTGCTGGAGGCGAAAAGCTTCGGCGGGCAGATAATAAACGCGCCGGATATCGAAAACTACCCCGCCGCGCCGCATATCTCGGGCTTCGATTTCGCTTCGAATATCTATTCGCAGGCGACGGAGCTCGGCGCGGAGATTAAGTTCGAAAAGGCGCTGGAAATATCCGCGGAGGGCAAAACGAAAACCGTCCGCACCGCAAAGAACGAATACCCCTGCCGCGCCGTGATAATCGCCGCCGGGTCGGAAACGCGCAAGCTGGGGCTTGCGGGGGAGGATTTGCTTTTAGGCAAGGGCGTGTCCTACTGCGCCACCTGCGACGGCAATTTTTTCCGCGGGAAGCGGGTGATAGTCGTCGGCGGCGGGAATACCGCGCTGGAGGACGCGCTGTATCTTTCCGACCTGTGCGAAACGGTTGTCCTGGTGCACCGCCGCGATTCCTTCCGGGGCGAGGAAACCACTGTCGAAAAACTCAAAAAACGCAAAAATATCGTTTTCGCGCTTAACGCGCGGGTAACAAAGCTGCTATATTCCGAACGGCTGGAGGGCGCGGAGCTGACGTACGCTTCCGGCGGGACCGAAACCGTCGCGGCAAGCGGGCTGTTCGTCGCCATTGGCAGAGTGCCGGAGAGCCGGTACTTCGCTTCGCTGTTCGATACGGACGCCGCGGGCTACGCCGTATCCGGCGAGGACTGCCGCACGAAAACGCCCGGCGTGTTCGTCGCCGGGGACCTGCGCTCCAAATCCCTGCGCCAGCTCGTTACCGCCGTCGCGGACGGCGCCGCCGCCGCGACCAACGCGGCGGAATACCTGAACGATCTGTAAAACGCAAGTTTCGATCCGTCTGAAAACGCACCGCAAGGGTGCGTTTTCTTTCGTTTTTCGCGGCAAATCAAAAAACGCTCACCTTCCGGGGAGCGTTTTCGGGGGAATATTCTACTCGAACTGGCTGTTATATAGTTTTGCGTAGAAGCCGCCCTTTGCAAGCAGGTCGGCGTGCCTGCCCTGCTCGATCACCCTGCCGTCGCGCATAACAAGAATAAGGTCGGCGTCGCGGACGGTGGAAAGGCGGTGGGCGACGATAAAGCTCGTCCTGCCGCGCATCATGCGCAAGAACGCGTCCTGAATTTTAAGCTCCGTGCGGGTGTCGATGGAGGAGGTCGCCTCGTCGAGTATCAGCATCGGCGGCAGGCGCAGCATCACCCGCGCTATGCAAAGAAGCTGCCTTTGCCCCTGCGAAAGCCCGCCGGAATCGGATATAACGGTATCGTACCCCCGCGGCAGACGGCGTATAAACGCGTCCGCGTGGGAATCCCGCGCCGCGGCGTATATTTCCGCGTCCGTCGCGTCCGGCTTGCCGAGGGCGATATTCTCGCGCACGGTAGCTTCCTTTATCCAGGTGTCCTGCAGGACCATACCGAAGTTCGCGCGGAGCGAAGCGCGGGTGTACGCGAGCACGTCGGTGCCGTCGATCTCTATCGAGCCGCCGTCCGGCTCGTAGAACCGCATAAGCAGGTTTATAAGCGTGGTCTTGCCGCATCCGGTGGGACCGACAATCGCCACGCGGTTGCCCGGAGCCACGGAGAGCGAGAGGTCTTTTATAAGCGTTTTTGATTTGTCGTAGGAAAAATCTATTTCTTTAAGCGCGGCTTCGCCTTTCGCGGGGGGCATCTGCGGTTCGCCATCCGGCTCTTCCTCGCCGGGCTCGTCCAGCAGTTCGTATACGCGCGCGGCGCAGACCAGCGAGTTCTGTAGCTCCGTCACCACGCCGGATATCTCGTTAAAAGGTTTGGTGTATTGGTTCGCGTAGCTCAAAAACGCCGTCAGTCCGCCTACGGTAAGCCCCGCGCCCGCGCTCCCGGTAACGAAAAGCGCGCCCGCCAAAGCCACCGCGGCGTAGATAAGGCAGTTTATGAACCGCGTCACCGGGTTCGTTAGCGACGAGAAGAACACCGCCCGAACAGTCGCCTTCGTCAACCGCCCGTTTATTTCGCGGAATGCCGCCATATCCGCTTCCTCCCGCCCGAAGGCGCGCACGACCTTCTGGCCGCTCACCGTTTCGTCGATAAACGCCGTCTGCTCGCCGCGGATCGCCGCCTGCTTTGTAAACATGGCGTGCGTGCGCCGCGCGATGAACCTTGCGGTGAACAGCGAGGCGGGCGTTAACACCGCCGCCAGCAGCGCGAGCTTCCAGTCGACGCGGAACATAAACGCAAGCGTGCAGATTATGGTGACAATTCCGGAGAAAAGCTGCGAAAAGCCGAGCAAAAGCCCGTCCGCAAGCGCTTCCGAATCGGTTATAACGCGCCCGAGCGTATCGCCCAACGGGTGGGAATCGAGGTAGGAAAGCGGCAGTTTCTGCAGCTTTTTCATCGCCCGGAGGCGCAGCGAGCGCACCGTTTCGCAGCAGACACGGTTGTTTATGGCTCCTGCCCCCCAGCGGCACAAAGCCGAAGCGGCGGCGAATACGAGAACGCGCAGCAGCAGCGGAGTCACGGCGGAAATATTCACTTCGCCTTTTGCGATTATTAAATCGAGCGCGCGTCCGATGAGTATGGGGATGTAAAGCGCGCAGACCACGCCGCCCGCCGCCAGCAGGAACGAAAGTACCGCGAGCGCGGAATAGGGGCGGAGCAGGCGCGCCGTGCGCCGCAGAGCCGCGCCGGAGCCGGAAGAAAGCTTTTTCATGCCCTTGCCGCCTCCTTCCTGAACTGCGAATCGTAGATCTCGCGGTAGACGGCGCAGGACTTCAAAAGCTCGCCGTGACTGCCCAGCCCGACGGGTATCCCGTCGTCGAGCACAAGTATTTTGTCCGCGTGGGCGATCGAAGCCGTGCGCTGCGAAATTATCACCGTCGCCCGCCCGGCGGCGTCTTTTTTAAGCGCTTTTCGCAAAGCCGATTCGGTTGCGAAGTCGAGCGCGGAGGCGCTGTCGTCGAGCACGAGTATCTCGGGGCTTCCGACCAGAGCGCGCGCCACAGTAAGCCGCTGGCGCTGTCCGCCGGAAAAGTTCCCGCCGCCCTGCTCCACTTCGGCGTCCAGGCCGCCTTTTGCCGCCGCAGTCTCCGCCGCCTGCGCCGTTTCCAGCGCGGCGAGCAGTTCTTCGTCCGTCGCGTTTTCGTCGCGCCAGCACAGGTTGCTTCGCAGACTGCCGCGGAACAGAAGCGCCTTCTGCGGCACGAATCCTATGCGGCGGCGAAGCTCGCTTTCCGGCAGGGAATCCAGGTTCGCGCCGTCTAAAAGTATCTCGCCCTCCGTCGCGCGGTAAAAGCGGGGGATAAGCTCCGCCACGGTGGATTTGCCGCTTCCGGTGCCGCCGATTATCCCAAGCGTTTCGCCCCTGCAAAGCGTGAACGAAACGCCGCTTATCGCGTCCGCCGCCGCGTTCTCATAGCGGAACGAAACGCCGCGGAACTCCAGCAAAGGCGCGCCCGGAACGGGTTTTTCCGGCAAGGGCGCGCGCTCCGGCTCGCCGCTTTCTTCAACAAGCACCGAATTTATGCGTTTCGCGCAGGAAACGCCTTTGGAAACGGTTATAATAAGGTTGGCGAGCTTTATAAGCTCCACCAGTATCTGCGTCATATAATTATAAAGCGCCACAAGCTCGCCGCGCGTCATATCGCCGGAATCGACGTTTACCGCGCCGAGCCGGATAAGCGCGAATATGCCGAGGTTCACAAGAAGGAACGCCGCCGGGTCCATTATCGCGCCGATACGCCCCGTCCTGCGCTGTATCGACGTGAGCAGGGCGTGCTCCCGGGAGAACTCCTCCGATTCGGCTTCCTCAGTGCCGAAGGCGCGCACCACGCGCACGCCGGCCAGCCCCCCGCGCGCCTTCGCCGTTACTTTGTCGAGCGCTTTGCGCACGCGGCCGTAAAGCGGTATGCAGGCAAGCATTATTCCGAACACCACGACGGCGAGCAGCGGTATGAGCACCGCGAAAACAAGCGCCGCGCGGGCGTTCACGGTAAAAGCCATCACCGCCGCGCCGAACACCACGAAAGGCGAGCGCAGCAAAAGCCGCAGCGTTAAATTAAGCGCCGTCTGCACCTGGTTCACGTCGCCGGTGATGCGGGTGATAAGCGCCGGAACGCCCAGTGAATCGAGCTTTGCGTAGGTAAAGCTCTGTATCTTCGCATAGAGCGATTCGCGCAGCCCCCCGGCGAACCCCGCCGCCGCCCGCGCCGAAAAATACTGCGCCGTGACCGAAAGCAAAAGCCCCGAAAGCCCGAGCGCCGCCATTATAAGCGCCGTGCGGATAATATATCCGTTGTCGTTCTTCATAATGCCTTCGTCGATCATCGCGGCGACCAGAAGCGGCACGAAAAGCTCCAGCACCGCCTCGCTCAGTTTAAGCAGCGGCGCCAGCACGCATTCGCGGCGGAATTTTTTAAGTCGTTTGAAAAGCTCTTTCATTTTTTCCTCTGACTTGCGTTTCTTGCAATACGATTATAACCCTTTTGAGCCGCCGTGTCAACAATATGAAAAAGCGTTTTTCGGGTTGACTTTCGCGCACGCGCGTGATACAATAACTGTGTATGTAATTTATTCAACGGGAAGGATCGCCGCAAAATGGGAATCGCCCTGATATTCGACGGAAACAGCATACTCAACCGCGCCTTTTACGGGGTGCGTCCGCTTACCTCGCCCGAAGGACTTCCGACGAACGCGCTTTTCGGCATCGTCGGAATGGTAAACAAGGCGTTTGCGCAGATCGGCGTAAAGCCCGACTACGCGGCGGCGGCGTTTGATCTTAAAGAAAAAACGTTCAGGCACAAAGCGTGCGATACCTATAAGGCGACGCGAAAGCCCATGCCGGAGGATCTTGCACGCCAGCTCCCCTACGCTCGCGAGCTGCTTTCGGCGCTCGGTATAACCGTGGTGGACTGCCCCGGCTATGAAGCGGACGACATCCTGGGCACATACGCGCGCCAGTGCGCCGAAAACGGCGACAACGCTTATCTCGTTACCGGCGACCGCGACAGTTTTCAGCTTATTTCCGACAAGGTCACGGTGCTTTTGGCGGCGAACGACGACACGAAGGTGATGACTCCCGCCGAGATAAACGAAAAATACGGCGTAACTCCCAAACAGCTCATAGACGTTAAGTCGATAATGGGCGATTCCTCGGACAACATCGCGGGAGTCCCCGGCATCGGCGAAAAGGGAGCGTTGAAACTCATCGCGCAGTACGGCACGCTGGACGGCGTTTACGAGCATATCGACGAGATCGCCGGTTCGGCGAACGCAAAGCTTAAAGAGGGGAAGGACAGCGCCTATACCTCGCGCTTCCTCGCCGAGATAAACACGCACGCGCCCGTTGAAAAAACGGTGTTCGACTGCGCCTATTCCGGCGCGGATATAAACGCGCTGCGCGCGCTTTACACGCGCTTCGGGTTCAAGCAGTTTTTGGACAAGCTCGAAGCCGACGCGCCGGAGGCGGAAAAGGAGGAATACCTTCCGCTTGCGGAAGCGAAAGCCGAAGGGACCGCGTATATCTGCCTGGAGGGCGACGAATTCTTTGCCTGCGCGGGCGGAAAATGCTTTTCCGGCGCGAAAGAAGAAGCAAAAGCGCTGCTTTCCGGCGCTTCCGGGCTGGTCTGCTGGTCCTGCAAGGAGATATTCGTGCTGGCGGATTCGCTCGGCGCGGAATTGACCGACGATATCGAGGACGTTTCGCTTATGGCTTACGTCTGCTCCCCCGCGGACAACGGCGTGAGCTTCGGCAGGTCGGCGCTCGACCTTCTGGGCGTGCACTGCTCCGGCATAAATATCTCGCTGCTGCCGCGTATGTACGAAAAGCTGCGTGAAAAGCTCACTCCGGAGATGGAAAAGCTATACCGCGAGGTGGAGCTTCCGCTAGCGGGAGTGCTCTGCCGTATGGAGCGCCGCGGCTTCCGCGTGGACCGCGCCGCTTTGGAGCGTTTCGGCGAGGAGATAACCCGTTCCGCCGCCGAAGAGGAGCAGGAGATATATTTCCTCGCGGGCGGAGAGTTCAATATTAATTCGCCGAAGCAGCTCGGCGCGGTGCTGTTCGAAAAGCTTATGCTGCCGCATTACCGCAAGACGAAAAGCGGCTATTCCACCGACGCGGAGGTGCTGGAACGGCTTTTGCCCTACCACCCGATAATAGAGCTTATACTTGATTACCGCAAGGATTCGAAACTGAAAAGCACCTATTGCGACGGTCTGGCGAAGCAGATAACCGCCGACGGACGCATACACACCACCTTCAAGCAGACTCAGACGCTCACCGGGCGGCTCTCCTCCGCGGAGCCGAACCTGCAGAACATCCCGGTGCGGGGCGACAAGGGGCGGGAGCTGCGGCGCTTCTTCGTGGCGGACGAGGGCTGCGTGCTCATCGACGCCGACTATTCGCAGATCGAGCTGCGCGTTATGGCGCACGTCTCCGGCGACGAAACGCTTATAAACGCCTTTATGAACGGCGAGGACATACACACCGTTACGGCTTCGCAGGTGTTCCGCGTCCCGCGGGGATCGGTCACGCCGGAAATGCGCAAGCGCGCCAAGGCGGTGAACTTCGGGATAATCTACGGCATCGGCGACTATTCGCTTTCGCAGGACCTGCATATCTCACGCCGCACCGCCGCGGAATATATTCAAAGCTATCTGGACAACTATCCGCGCGTTAAGGATTATCTCGAATCCGCAAAGGCGAACGCCAAGCGCGACGGGTTCGTTACCACG
Source organism: Clostridia bacterium (assembly GCA_017447445.1). GTDB lineage: Bacteria > Bacillota > Clostridia > Oscillospirales > CAG-382 > Coliplasma. The sequence continues at coordinate 39,518 of JAFSNK010000019.1, forward strand.
ATGTTCGGCAGGCGCAGGAACCTGCCGGAAATAAACGCCTCCAACGCCAACGTGCGCGCCTTCGGCGAACGCGTGGCGATGAACACGCCCATCCAGGGCGCCGCCGCCGATCTTATAAAGATCGCGATGGTGCGCACCGAGCGTATGCTTGAAGCGGCGGGGTTGAAGGCGCGGCTGATCTTGCAGATACACGACGAGCTTATCGTTGAATCGCCGCTGGAGGAAGCGGAGGAGGCGAAACGCATCCTGCGCGAGGCGATGCAGGGCGCCGCGGAGCTGAAAGTGCCGCTTTCGGTCGATATCGGCGTCGGAAAAAGCTGGTACGACGCGAAAAATTAACTATTATTTCTCCCGATTGAGAGGTACCGTATAAATGGAAGGACTTAAAAACTTACACGGGCGCAAGGTGCGCGAGCTGCTTGTTTATCCCGATTATACCGACAGGATAATGTCCGGCAAACTAACGGGCGGCAACTACAGCGAAGGGCTGGCTTCGATCTCCGCGGTGCTCAAACAGGCGGGGCACGAGGTAAAGCTTATGCACCTGCTGTTCCTGCACACCGAACAGGAATACAAGGAAAAGCTGCGCGAGCTGGGCGAATTCGACATAATCGGCTTCTCCATGCGCACCACGGCTTACACCGACTGCGTGCAGTATATAAAATGGACCAAGGAGGAGCGCCCGGACGTGTTCATAACCTGCGGGAGCTACCATCCCACGCTCGCGCCGGAGGAGGTAATAGAAATACCCGGCGTGGACGCGCTCACCATAGGCGACGGCGAATACGCCGAGCTGGAGCTTGCGGATATGATGTCCGCCGGCGAGGATTACACGAATATCGAAAGCAAGTGGTTCCGCCTGCCGGACGGCAGCGTTAAGCGCAACCCGGTACGCCCGCTGTTCGCCGATCTGGACCGGCTCCCCATCCCGGATTTCGAGCTGTTCGATTACGATAATCTCGACAGCGTAAAGGTCGGCACCGCCATAGTTATGATGAGCCGCGGCTGCCGTTACAACTGCACCTACTGCGGCAATTCGCAGTTCCGCAACGTATATCCGAACAAAAAGATATATTCCCGCTTCCGTTCGCCGCAGAACGGCATACTCTACCTCAAAACCCTGCTCGCCAAGCACCCGCAGATAAAAGTAATAAACTTCCGCGACGCGATATTCAATATGATCCCCGAATGGTTCGACGAGTTCATCGAGCTTTACAAGCGGGAGATCCACCTCCCGTTCACCGGGAACATCCGATTCGACATACTCACCGAGGACACGGTGCGCCGTATGAAGGAGGCGGGCTGCTATACGATAGATATGGGGCTTGAAAGCGGCGATCAGGAGATGCGGTTCAAATACCTTAAACGCTTTATGACCGACGAAATGATGATAAACTGCTCGCAGTGGTTCCACAAATACGGCATCGCGCAGCTTACCTACAACATAATCGGGCTCCCCTACGAGGATATCCACAAGGCGCTTAAAACGATAAAGCTCAACGCGCGTATGCGCGCCGACAGAGTCATCCCCAACATCTTCTATCCCTATCCGGGCACCGAGCTTTACGAAACGGCGAAGAAGGCGGGCTTTATGCCGGACGTCATCTCGCCGGACGTGCGCGTCCCGCTTATCCAGGAGCAGTTCCCGGAGCACGAGGTGCTGTTTATCGAGGCGTACTTCCAGCACTTTATGAAAAAATACCGCCGCGCGTTCAGAATGCCGAAATGGATAGGGAAGCCGTATGAAAATTGGCTCGACCGCCGCGTTACCAAACGGCACGCGTGGTCCTATAAGTTCCTTGTAAAGGTGCACGATATCTACGCGCATATCCGCAGCAAGGTAAAGGATTTCGTCATCGACCACCTGCCGAAGGTCTATATGAAGCTGCGTATGATAAAACACCATAAGAGGCCGGAAGGGTAAAAACTCAGACGGAAAACGAACAGCGAAAACATCCGCGCCGACGCGCGAATGAAAAAACAAAAAAGAAAACGCGGAAGGCGTTTCAGACAACGATCATTCATATACATTATGCTTTACATTGTGCCCACTCCAATAGGAAATATGTCCGACATTACGCCGCGAGCAAGGGAAACGCTGGAAAACTGCGATTTCGTCGCGGCGGAGGATACGCGCGTCGGCGGCAAGCTTTTGATGCTTCTCGGCATAAAAAAGCAGCTTGTGAGCTTTCACGAGCATTCGCCCCGCCGCGTGATCGATTCGATAACCGCGCGGATCGCGGGCGGCGAATCCTGCGCGCTCATAACCGACGCCGGCACCCCCGCGATAAGCGACCCGGGCGAAAAGCTCGTCGCCGCCTGCGCGGAAGCGGGCGTTCCGGTCTGCGCGCTTCCCGGCGCCTGCGCCGTGGTCACCGCGCTTTCGGCTTCCGGGCTGCCCTGCAAGCGGTTCTGCTTCGAAGGGTTCCTGCCCGAAAAGGCGTCCGAGCGCGCCGAAAGGATATCGGAGCTCACGCGCGAAAAACGCATTTTTGTCGTCTATATCGCCCCGCACGATATAAAACAGACGCTTGCGGAGCTCGCCTCCGCGATGCGCTCCCGCCGCGCCGTGCTGGCAAAGGAGCTTACCAAGCTGCACGAGCGCTATTTCCGCGGGACTCTGGGCGATATAAGCGAAGCCGTGCTTGCGCTCCCGCCGGAGGAGCTTCGCGGCGAATACGTTTTAACCGTGGAGGGAATGCCCGAAAGCGACGAGTTCTGGAAGGAAATGTCCGTTCCGGAGCACGTGGAGCATTATATTTCTTTGGGGCTTTCGAAAATGGACGCCTGCAAGCAAGCCGCGCGCGACAGAGGCGTGGGCAAGGGCGAGATATACGCGGAGATCAACAAATAACGAAAGTTTTTTCGGAAGCCGGGGAAAGGAGCGCGAAAATGAGAACGATAAAGAATATCGCGGCGATACTGCTGGCGTTCATCGCGGCTTTCGCGGCTCTCCCCTCGCTTCCGGCGGGAGCCGGCGGAAGCGTTGTGGCGATAAAAGCCGAATGCCCCGGCGGCGCGCGCGTGGGCGGCACGGCTTGCGTAAGATTGACAGTCGGTGCGCCGGCTCAGCCGCTCGCGGCGATAGAATTCACGCTTTCCTACGACCCGGAGCTGGTTTCGCCGCAGATAAAAGACGGCTTCGGGACCGAAACGCCGCAGTTTATAAAAAAACTGCCGCAGGGCTGGGAACAGCTTTGCTCGCTGGATGAAAAAGAGGGGATATACACCCTGCGCTTCGCCGCCCCGCAGGACGGCAAGCCGGCGCTCGATTCCGGCTCGCAGATAGTGCTCGAAATACCGTTTCTGTTCAAAAAAGCCGGCGGCGCGGCTTTCGTCTGCGACAGCGCGGACATAGTCGCCGTTCCGGTTTCGGACCCGCTCGGCGTGCTCGGCGGCTCCGGGGCGGAGATCACGGTCGCCGTTTCGAGCGAGACCGAAAAGGTCTTTGCGGCGCTTTCCGGCGCGGACGAAGCGGTTTCCGGCGGGAAATATTCGCTTCAAATAACCTTTACCAACCTTGCCGAGGGCACCGGGATAATCGCCGCGGAGTTCGTGCTGAAATACGACAAAAGCTGTTTTTCCCCGGTTATAAAAAGCAACGCCGGAAGCGAAATGGACGTTTTTCTTGCCGAAGCGGACCGCGCCTCTTGGGAGCAGATGTGTACTCCGGACCCCGCCGCCTCCCGCATCGTAATGCGCTTCGCCGCGCTTTCGCTCGGGGACGATAAAACGCAGGTCATCCCGGAGGGCGGCAGTATGGTTTTCACCGTGGAGTTCGAAGTGACAGGAAGCGAAGGCGCCACCCCGGCGTTCGAGATCCCGTCCGAAGGGCTTATCGGGCTCAACTGCGCGATGGGCGAGGTTTCAGGCGGCGGAAGCAAAAAGCCGGTCGCCGTTAAAGGCGGCGGTCAGACGCCGTACGTCCCCCCGGTATATACCTTTGCGGACGGATATATTCTCGGCGTGCGCGAAAACACGCGCGTTTCCGCTTTCGTTTCCGATATCGGCGCGCAAAGCGTCTGCGGCGCGGACGGCGCGGAGATCACTGAAGGCGTGGTCTGCACCGGATACAAAGCGTTCGCCGACGGCGCGGAATACACCGTGATAGTGCGCGGCGACGCGAACGGAAACGGAAAGATCGACGCCGCGGACTACGCTATGGCAAAGCGCACCTACCTTAACACCTTCGACGCTTCGGAAGCGCAGAAACGCGCGATCTGCATACGCGGCGGTACGAAGCCGTCCGCGGCGGACTACGCAATGATAAAAAGGCACTATTTAAGGACCTTCGACCTGAACACCGTTGAATAAAACCTTTTAAGGAGTATTTATGAAAAGACCTACCGCGGTGCAGTTGCTGAAAAAATACGCCGTGATAACCATCGGGAGTCTGATCTACGCCGCAAGCGTGGCGCTGTTTCTGGACCCGAACAACATCGCGCCCGGAGGCGTTTCGGGTATCGCGATAATCATAAGCAGCTTTACCGAAAGCATCCCCACCGGGACCTGGATAATCATACTGAACGTCCCCATACTGCTCGCGGGGGCGTTCCTGCTCGGCGCGCGGTTCTTGATATCCACCGTGTATTCCGTCGCGGTGTCTTCGCTGGCGATGAACCTTATGACGAGATATATCAAGCCGGTCACGGACGATCTGCTGCTCGCCGCCGTCGCCGGAGGTCTGCTTATGGCCGTCGGGCTGGGGCTGGTCTTCCGCGAGAGGGCGACAACGGGCGGTTCGGACGTTATCGTGCGTATGCTGAAATTAAAATTCAAGCACCTTTCCACCGGGGCGGTGTTCCTTATAACCGACGGACTCATCGTCGCCGCCACGTTTTTCGCGTTCGGCAGGTTCGACATCACGATGTACGCCGCGATAAGTCTTATGATCCAGAGCTTTCTTATAAACCGCATACTCTACGGCTTCGACGAAGCGCGTATAGTCTATATAATCAGCGATAAGGACCGCGTTATCGGCGGGCGCCTGCTCGCGGAGCTGGACGTCGGCGCGACCTACCTTTCCGGCGAGGGCGCCTATACCGAGAACGACAAAGAGGTGCTTATGTGCGTGGTGAAGATGCGCGCGCTGCCGGAGGTGCGCGAGCTGGTACGCCAGGAGGACAAGGCGGCGTTTATGTTCGTCACCAAGGCGACAAGCGTGTTCGGCGAAGGGTTCAAGGACCACAACGACGCCGATCTTTAAGCTATGATAAACGAGCTGCTGGAGTTGACGCCGTTCCCCGAAAGGGTAAAAAACACCCGCCTGCCCGTGCTGCTTTACGGCACCGGCGACGGCGCGGAAAAAGCAAACGCCTATCTCGCTTCGTTCGGGATAAAGCCCGCGGGCGTCGTCGCCTCGGACGGGTTCGTGCGCGGGCAGAACTTTTTGGGGCGCCGCGTCGCGCGTGTATCCGAAGCGGAGGAAGAGTTCGGGCGGTTCTGCGCCGTTATCTGCTTCGGCATGGGCGGAGAATACGGGGAGCTCGTCGCCGCGCTGCGCGCGCGGGGGCATTCGGTCTTCGCGCCGGGGCTGCCGCTGTTCGGCGAGGAGATCTGCGACGCGGAGTTTTTGCGCGGGCACGCCGCCGAGGCGGAGCGCGTTTTTTCTCTGCTTGCCGACGATATCTCGCGCGGAGTATTCAAAGCGGTGCTCGCGTACTGCCTGACCGGGGAACCGGATATGCTTGAAGTGCCCGGCGCGGACAGTGAAGTCGCCGGGTTCTTCGCCCGCGGCGGAAGGCATATCGACGTCGGCGCCTACGACGGCGACACCGCCATAGAGTTCGCCCGGGAAAGCGGCGGGAACTACACCGAGATCATCGCCTTCGAGCCGGACAGGATAAACTTCCGCAAGCTCAAAAGCAACCCACGGCTGCCGCCGCGGGTAGTCGCCGTGAATATGCTTTGCGGCGACAAATGCGGAAAGGTCCCTTTCCGGCAGGGCGAAGGGCGCGGCTCCCGCGCGGAGGACGAACCGAACGGTTTTGCGGAATGCGTTACGGTAGACGCCTTCTGCGGATTTACGCACGTCGATTCGAAAGCGCCGCCCGTCGGCAGCATAAAGATCGACGCGGAGGGTATGGACGCCCGGGTGCTCTACGGCGCGGCGAACACGCTGTGGTGCTGTAAAAGCAACGTCCGGGCCGCCGTGTACCACCGCGCGGGCGATATTTTTTCGATCCCGCTGCTCCTGCACAGATACGATTTCAGATATAAGTTATATTTAAGAAAAAAGCCCTGCCTGCCCGCCTGGGACGTGTTCCTTTACGCGGTGCGGGAGGATATTCAAAGCGGTTTTTGATTTTTTGTCCGCTTTTCGGTTTTTTAAAAGTATATACATACGGAGGATAACATGCTTGTTTCTGCAATACTCGGAAGAATGGAAAACGGCGCTTACGATAAAACGCTGGAACGGCTTTACGGCGCCGCCGCCGTTCCCGCCCGCCGCGCGCGCTGGGCGAGGGTGATAAAGGAGTTCGCCTCGCTTTACGGCGAAAAGGACGCGGTGCTGTTTTCGGTGCCGGGCCGCACGGAGCTTTCGGGCAACCATACCGACCACAACAACGGCACGGTGCTGGCGGCTTCAGTCGATCTGGATATTATCGCCGTGGCGGCAAAGCAGAACGGCAGCGTGGTAAAAATGAAAAGCGAGGGCTACCGCGAGGACACGGTGGACCTTTCGGCTTCGGACAAAAACAGCGTGCGGTGCGGTTCCTCCGGCGCGATAATCGCCGGCGTCGCCGACTGGTTCAAAAAGCACGGCTATGAGTGCGGCGGGTTCTGCGCCTGCACCGCCAGCGACGTTATAAGCGGTTCGGGGCTTTCCAGCTCCGCCGCCTTCGAGGTGATGTGCGGGCGTATCTTTTCGCAGTTTTACAACGGCGGGCGCGTTTCGATGATGGAGCTTGCGATGGCGGGCAAATACGCCGAAAACGAGTTTTTCGGCAAGCCCTGCGGGCTTATGGACCAGGCGGCTTGCGCCAACGGCGGCTGTCTGTGGCTCGATTTTGCGGACCCGGATTCGCCGAAATACGAAAAGATCGGGCTCGACCTCGAAAAGCAGGGATTCGTGCTTTGCATAGTGAACACCGGAGGCAATCACGCCGACCTCACCTCCGATTACGCCGCCGTCCCCGCGGAGATGCGCGCGGTCGCGGAAAAGCTCGGCGCGAGTTCGCTTCGCTTCTGCGACGAAAAGGCGTTTTACGAAAACATCCCGCGGCTTCGCGCGGAATGCGGCGACAGGGCGGTGCTCCGCGCCTTGCACTTCTTTAACGAAAACAAGCGCGTTTCCGAACAGCGCGAAGCGCTCGGATCCGGCGATTTCAGCAGATATCTGGAGCTGGTGACCGAATCCGGCGATTCCTCTTTCAAATACCTGCAAAACGTTTATTCCCCCCACGCGCCGGAGGAGCAGGGCATATCGCTCGCGCTGGCGTTGAGCGAATCCGCGGGCGCGGCGGCGTGCAGGGTGCACGGCGGCGGCTTTGCCGGAACGATACAGGCGTACGTCCCCGCGGAAAAAGCCGCGGCATACAAAAAAACGCTCGAATCGGTGTTCGGGGAAAAGTGCTGTTACGTCTGCCGCGTACGCGGCTGCGGAGCTTCCGTCGTTACCGAAAACGGGGCGGAATGATCCCGTACGTTTATAAATGAAAGGAGCGTTTTTATGAAGCATCTCGCTGAAAAGCTTATCGCGCTGACGCTTTGCGCGTTCTTTGCGCTTTCGCTATTTGCCTGCGGGCAAACTGAAACGCCGGATTCGAAATCCACAGCCGGATCATCCGCCGCCATTGGATCATCCGGCGCTGAATCGGGCGCGGCGGAGATTTCCGCAGCCGCGAGCGTACCCGATGAAGACGCGAGCCTTACCATCTATACGCTGCACGCTTTCCGGCTTGACGTCAGCCCTAAGACCATAAAGGGCAGCGTCGCCGCGGAGCTCGCCGGGGCGCTTGCCGGGGCGGACGAAACCGGTAAAACGCTGCCCGCGCTTGCCGACGAAGAGCCCGAAGAAGGCGCGTGGAATATCGATTATATGTATTTCGCCGACTCTTTGAATTACGACGTCAAAGAGCTGGAATGGACGATATGGGTGGAGACGGACGGAAAGCTGTACCGTTGGGACCTTAACGGGGTCTCGCTTGTCGAACGTCCGCTCGGCGAAGGGCGCGAACTCACCCTCGGCGGCGAGGTGAAGAAAATGATCTCCGACGCGCGTAACTACTGGCCGTACGATACCTACCTCGTGGATTACGACGTTTCGACCGGCGCGATGACCGACACCCGCGTTTATGAAGCCGAAAGCGGCGTTGCCGTAACGGTAAGATCGGTGCGCATAAAAGAAGGGACCGAAGAGTCTTACGACAAGGCCGGGATACTTACGTTCACCGTTACGTCCGAAACCGCCGGGGAAATCGAATGTCTGCTGGTCTGCAATCAGAGCGAAGACAATCTCGGGAGCGAAAAAAGCGTGTCGATCGAACTCGCCGCCGGGGAAACGCGGGAGGTCGAAATGGAGTTCGAGCCGTACGGGAGAGGATTTGCTCCGGTGCTCACGGCAGGCAACACACGGGTGTTTATTAATCTTAAAGGAACGGAAAACTAAGGGCTGTTTATGGAACAGGCACGGTTCGTTACGCTGTTTTCCTCCTCCAAAGGGAACGCGGCATACATAAAATACGGACGCGACGAAATACTTATCGACTGCGGCGTTTCGGCAAGAATGCTGGAACGCGCGCTTAATCTGCAGGGCAGCTCGCTCACCTCGATATCGGCGCTGTTCATCACTCACGAGCACGGCGACCATATCCGCGGGCTGGAATCGATCTGCGCCCGCATAGGGTTCCCGGTCTACGCGCCTAAGAACTGCTGCGCATATCTGGAACCGAGCGTCGCGGGGGCGCAGACGCGGCTGCATCCGCTGGAGCCGCTGGAGCCGGTGGAGCTCTTCGACCTCGTCATATGCCCTATAAAAACCCCGCACGATTCGCTCGATTCCTGCGGCTTCCGCATAAACGCGGGCGGCGAAAAGCTGGGATATTTTACGGATATCGGCTGCCTTTCGGAATCGGTGCTGCGCGGCGTTTCGGGCTGCAGACGGGTCGTGTTCGAATCGAATCACGATATCGGAATGCTTAAAAACGGCAACTATCCGCCGTTTTTGAAAAAGCGCATACTCGGCGACAGAGGGCACCTTTCGAACGATCTTTGCTCCCGGCTGCTTCCGCACCTCGTTTCCCACGGGACGGAATCGATATCGCTCGCCCACCTCAGCGAGCAGAACAACCGCCCCCTCCTGGCGCTTTCGGCGGCGGAATATTCGCTTTCGGCGGCTGGCGTGGCGGCTTTCGGGGCGGACGGCGGGCTTGTCGCCGCCGCGCTCGGCAGGGAGGCGCCGGAAAAATGCGAAGCGAAAGTCAAACTTCAGGTCTCGCCGGTGTGCGGCGCGGCCGAACTGTGAAATAACAAAAACCCGGGCGCGCCCGGGTTTTTTGTAAATATCCGTTTTTTCTTCGCGGGATCAGGGAATGTCCTCGTAGACCTTGTCCGGCGGGTTATCCAGCACCTCGGGGTGCCGGTAGATGCCGCGCATGTATTTAAGCGCCGTGGCGTAGGTGTATCCGTCGGCAATGCGTTCGTCGCAGGTGATGCGGTAATCCACGCAATGCAGCGTTTTTACGCTGCCGTCGCTCTGCAGCTCGTTCTTGCGGTACTTCACGCCGAAGGCGAGGAAGATGGGCAGGTTGCCGAAATTATACAGATGGTGATATATCGGCGGGATACCGAGCGAGCCCATGGAGGTTATGGCAAAACTGCCGTGGAACGGCGAAAGCTTTGTGAGCCACCGCGGAAGCAGGCCGTAGTAATCGAAGAAATAAAGACAGCCGATGGCGAAGCGCAGAAGCGGACGGGGGACGTAATTAAAAGCTTTTGCGGTGGAATCGAAATCGTTTTCCGCGGCGGAACGCGCTTTGTCGATCTCCTCGTTGGTAATGCGGTAAACGTCTTCCGCCGTGGCGTCGACCGGGAAGATCATTTTAACAACGGTGTCCGGCGATTCAACTGTCATTTCGCGCTTTACGGTTATCATGACTTCGATGCAGTTGCGCGCGTAAACGCGCTGACCGCGCACAAAGCGGTTCATCGCGGGGTAACGCGCTATCGCGCGGACGAACGTCGCCAGGAATATGTGCATAAGACTGAATTCTTTCAGCCCTTCCTCGCGCTTTTTCTTAATGTAAGCTTCGCAGGGGCCGATATCCAGCGTGGCGGAAATATAGTTCGTCGCATCGGTACGGTAACGCATGACAAACGGCTCGAAACGGCTCATCGGAGTCATCGTTTTAATGCGGCGTCCCTCTTTTTTATCTTTTTTCTTTGCGGCTTTGGCGGCTTTGCGCGCCTCTTTTTCCTTTATTTTTTCCTCGGCTGTCATAATAAACTCCTCCGAACGTTCGAAAAACTGCGCCGTGAACGAATAAACATACCTAAATATATCACGAAACCGACGAAAAAGCAACACAAAAATGCCCCCGTGCGATATATTTTTTCGTTTGCGGCGGCGCAAAGGGAAGAATAAGGCATTTCAATCTTGCAAAACGCGAAATAATGTGATATTATATAAAAAAGCAATAAATACGAATGATTCGGAGGTATTTATGAAACTCAACAAGCTTTTGTGCCTCGCGCTGGTGCTGGCCTTGGTATGTATGCCGCTGCTTTCCGCGTGCGGCGATACCAAAACGGAATCTTCCGCCGCCGCGTCCGGCGGGACGGAGGAATCCACGCTCGAGACCGAGTATACCGACAAGGAAGGTAAATACAAATGGAAGACCTCGGGCAAGGACTGGTCCGACATCGGCGAGATCACCTTCCTCACCTGCGGCGTGAACGACAAGGAGAATTCCGAGATCGTTTATACCGTTATCGAAAAGGAATCCAAAACCAATTATCCCGAGATCATCAACAGCGATATCGGCGAACGCGCCAACCAGGTGGAGCAGATACTCGGCGTTAAGGTCAAAGAGGAATATATTTATGACGGCGCGCGTATGAACGCGCTTATGTGCGAACGCATCCGCACCGGCAACCTCACCGCGACGGAGGATTATCAGGTGGTCGTTCCCTGTCTGTACGACGGCGCCAACCTCGCCGTGGGCGGCGAACTGCTCGACCTGCGCGCGTTAAAGGACCAGGGTCTGCAGATCGACGCTCCGTGGTGGAGCCAGGAATTCAACAAGACCATGGAAATGGGCGGTCAGCTCTATTTCACCGTCGGCGATATAGGGCTTGTGAACAAGTCCGCCACCTCCGCGCTTTATTTCAACCTCGACCTCTGGAACCGGCTCGGGCTTTCCGAAAAGTTCGGCGGCAACCCCTACGAGCTCGTCCGCGCGGGCAAATGGACGGTCGACAGGGTGTTCGAAGCGGTGAAGAGCGTCGGCCGCGACTTAAACCACGATAACGTGATCGACTACAGCGATGAATTCGGCTGGGGCGGTCAGCTCGACGATATGTGGAGCGTGTTCTTCGCCTCCGGCGCGCGCATCGCCAGCGCCGACCCGGGCGAATACCCCAAGCTCACCATGTATTCCGAAAAGAGCGACGCGCTTATGAAAAAGTTGCAGGAGCTCGTTCAGGATAAAGAGCACTACATCTCCGGCAACGATTATTTCGGCGTTGCGAAGTGGCCGATGGAGCTTATCCGCAACGGATTCATCGAAGGCCGCGCTCTGTTCTATAACGCCGAGATAGCGGACGTTGTCGCGCTCGGACCGATGGAAGAGCATTTCGGCATCGTTCCCGTGCCGAAGGCGGACGACGGGCAGGAGATCTATTACAGTCTCACCAACCCATGGTCCTCCACCTGCTTTGCCATCCCCTCCTGCGTGAACGGCGACAAGCTCGCCATGACGATAGACGTTCTTAACGTTATGGGCGCTATCAGCGCGAACACCGTTGCGAAGGACTACGACCAGATCGTGCTTTCCTACCAGAAAACGCGCGACGACGAGACCGTGGAAATGATATTCGATTACATCTTCCCGGGCCGCGCCTGCGATATCGGTATGGTCTATAAATGGGGCAAGCTGGACGATCTGCTCCACGATATGGCGAAACAGCCCGTCGGCTCCTTCGCGTCCAACTACGAAGCGCGCGCCACCGCCGCGCAGACCGCGCTCGACGAGACCGTAGACCAAATGAAGAAGAACGCGAAATAACAAACGAAACGAATGGAAAAACGGGGCGAGCTTTCGCCCCGTTTTCGGGTGATAAATATGAAGATAATCGCTTTCGGCGAAATATTATGGGACGTTTTCGGCGACGAAAAGACCATCGGCGGCGCGCCTTTTAATTTCGCGGCGCATATCGCGCGGCTCGGCGCGGAAACATATATGATCTCCGCGGTAGGCAACGACGAACTCGGCAAAGAGGCGCTCGCCCGCGCAAAGGAGCTGGGAATAAAGACCGATCACGTGGCGATCGACCGGGCGCATAGGACCGGGGTGTGCAACGTTACTTTGAACAACGGCGTTCCGAGCTACGACCTCGTGCGCGACATCGCCTACGACCATATCCCCGCCTGCGTCCCGCGCGGGGAGTTCGACGCGCTCTATATGGGTACGCTGGCGCTTCGCGGCGCGGATTCCCGCCGGGCGTTCGAATCGGCGCTGAAATACGTTTCTCACCGCGAGGTGTTCTTCGACGTGAACTTCCGCGGCAGCTTCTACACGCGCGAGCTTGTCGAATCGCTCCTGCGCTCCACCACGGTTTTGAAGGTAAGCGACGAGGAGCTTCCCTTCTTCGGCAGGAGCGCGCTGCCGGAGACCTGCCTGCGCCTGGCGGAAAAATACCGCGCGCTCAAATATATCTGCGTAACGCTTGGCAAGGAAGGCGCCGCCGTCTACGATTGCCGCAACAGCACGCTTATGTATTCCGAAGTCCCTCAAAGCAAGCCGGTATCCACCGTGGGCGCCGGCGACAGCTTTTCCGCCTGCTTCCTTTATAATCTGCTCGCGGGCGAGCCGGTCACCGTCTGCCTCGACCGCGCGGTCAAATTAAGCGATTTCGTTGTTACGCAGCTCGGCGCCGTGCCGGATTACGATCCGAAGGAACTGTTTAACGAATGATCCCGGAAGAAAACGCCTGCGGCAAATATAGAGCGCTACGCTTTCGCCCGAAAACCGTGTTTTCGGGCGGCTGCGAGCGCTCTATCGCCGCCGGACGTTCCGTTGTGAACGTCCGGCTCCCCTCGGCGCGCGGACTCGCGCAGCTCGTCGGGGAGTTTTTTCCGCGGCGAAGCTACGAAAAAACGGAATTTAATTTATACATTATTGGAAGAAAACGCCGGGGGCGTTTTCAACCATAACTATTCACTATTCACTATTCACTATTCGTTTTTCACTATTAACTAAACCTTAAAAAGCCCGTTCCCGCGGGCTTTTTTATTTTTCTTTATATTCGTGTTGATTTATTATCTTATTTGAGTTATAATATAATAAATTAATATGCGCGCGCGGGATCAGCCGGTTTTCGCCTTCAATTCGTCAAGCGTACCGAAGGTGTAGCCCTGTTTTTCCCATTCGGTCAGAAGCGGATCGAGTATGGCGGCGTTGGTGGCGGAGTTGGGGTGCAGAAGCAGTACCATCCCGTCGTGCGCGGCGTCCAGCAGCGCGGCTTTGGACTTTTCCGGGTCCGGCTGCTTCGCGTTGTCCCAGTCGGCGTAGGCGTAGGACCAGAACACCGGGGAATAGCCGAGCTCTTTAAGCATTTGAAGCGTTTTTACCGAAAAAGCGCCCTCCGGCGGGCGGAAATAGCGGGCGAGCTCGCGCCCGAACGCCTCGCGGTAGGCGGTCTCCACGCCTTCAAGTTCGGCTTTCAGCGCGTTTATATCGGTTATCTTCGAAACGTCGCCGTGGTGCGTCGAATGGTTGCAGACGGTGTGTCCGCCGTCGATCATTCGCTGAACCGTGCTTTTGCTGTTTTTGATAATGCCGGGCAGTATGAAGAACGCCGCCTTCGCGCGGTGCTTTTCCAGCACGTCGAGTACCTTTTCCAGGTTTTCGTTGGCGTAGCCGGCGTCGAAGGTAAGATATATCTTCTTCTCGCCCTCCGGCCCCAAATACAGCGCGCCGTAGGATTCGGGTTCGTATTTGCCGTCCAGAACGGTGGGGCGCGCGTTTCCGCCCGGTTTTGAAAAATACCAGTTTATGCGCCCGTCCTGCGCCGCGGGAGCCAGCGCGAATGCCGCCGCCAGAAGCAGCGCCGCGTTCCGCGCAAGTTTTAACTTTTTGAAAATTCGCATAACGTCACTCCTTTTTGGTTAGTTTTTGATTTCGGCGGTTTTTTATCCGCACCAATTTTTTACGAGGTGATTTTTAATGGTCGTTTGCCTCCCGAGCGCGACTCTTTATTCCGAACCGCAGCTTTTTTCGGAACAGACCGACGAAATGCTTTACGGCGACGAAGTTGAAATACTTGAGGAACAGGGCGGGTTCTGCCGCGTACGTACCGATTACGGCTACGAGGGTTGGTGCGTCCGTCAGGCGGTGTTCGAGCTGCTTCACAAGCCGGAATACTATATAACCGTTCCGTTCGCCGACCTGCTTTTCGAGGGGAAGAACTACTACCACGCACCTATAAGTCTGCCAATGGGAGCGCGGCTGGATTACGGCCCCGGGCACGACGGGCGCTACGGGCTCGCGGTGCTTCCGAGCAAGCGTATATATTTCATCCACCGGAACCACGTCGCGCCGCTTTCCGCGGTAAAAACGCTTACCCGCGCGGAACTGCGCGAATCGGTCGCGCGGGTGGCGCTTTCCTACCTGGGCGTTCAGTACCGCTGGGGCGGTAGGACGCACGCGGGGGTGGATTGCTCCGGGCTGTGCTTCAACGCCTGCCGCTTCAACGGAGTGGATATCTGGCGCGACGCCGACGTTGAAAAAACGAAAAACCTTAAAAAAATACCGCTTGAAGAGGCGCAGAAGGGCGACCTGCTGTTCTTCGAGGGGCATATGGCGCTTTATCTGGGCGAAGGGAAGTTCGTGCACGCCTCCGCTTCGGCGGGGAAGGTAATAGTTTCCGAAGTCGCGCAGTGCGGCGAGCTTTTTAACAGGTTCATAACCGCGGGGGACGTGATAAGGTGAGCGGCTGCGTTGTGCCGGAAAGCGAGATCGCCCGGCAGTATTCGATAGCGGAATCGGTGCGCCCCATGGTCGCCGGAACAAAGGCGTGCATAATAACCTTCGGCTGTCAGCAGAACGAGGCGGACAGCGAGCGCATCGCCGGAGCCCTGCGGCTGTGCGGCTACGAAATGACCGAATCGCCCGACGAAGCGAAGCTGATTATAATAAACACCTGCGCCGTGCGCGAGCACGCGGAGATACGCGCGCTTTCGGAGGCGGGGCAGTTCAAGAACCGCAAGGAGCGCGAGCGCGATTTAAAAATCGGGCTATGCGGCTGTATGGCTCAGCAGGCGCACCGGCGGGAGCAGATCTACAAAAGCTATCCCTACGTCGATTTCGTGTTCGGGACGGATATGCACCACCGCGTTCCGGAAATAATAAAAACGATGCTCGGCGCGAAAAAGCGGTTTTCGTTCATAAGCGAAAAGCCGCACGGCGAATTCGGAGTCGTAAGCGAGGGGATGCCCGTCCTGCGCGAAAGCGGCTACCGCGCCTGGGTAAGCGCGATGTACGGCTGCGACAACTTCTGCACCTACTGCGTCGTCCCGCACGCGCGGGGGCACGAGCGTTCCCGTGCGAAGGAAGACGTGCTTTACGAGGCGAAAAGTCTTGTCGAAAGCGGATATAAGGACATAACCCTGCTCGGGCAGAACGTGAATTCCTACAAAGGCGGCTGCAGCTTTGCCGAACTGCTTGACGCGGCGGCTTCATTCGGCGGGGAATACCGCGTGCGGTTCATGACGAGCCACCCGAAGGATGCTTCCTCCGAGCTGGTGGACGTCATCGCGCACAACCCCAACGTCGCGCACCATTTCCACCTCCCGGTGCAGTCAGGTGCGGACCGGGTATTAAAGCTGATGAACCGCCGCTACACGCGCGCGCAGTATGTCGAAAAAGCGCGGGAAATAAAAGAAAAGATAAAAGACGTTTCGCTGACGACGGATATAATCTGCGGCTTCCCCGGCGAAACGGACGCGGATTTCGAACAGACGCTCTCGCTCGTGCGCGAGATCGGTTTCGATATGATATTCACCTTTATCTATTCGCCGCGCCCCGGAACCGCCGCCGCGAAAATGGAAGGGCAGACCCCGCGCGCCGTATCCAACGCGCGCTTCGCCGCGCTTTCCGAAGCCGAAAACGCCATAGCGCAGAGCATAAACGACAAATACCTCGGCAAAACGCTGCGCGTGCTTTCCGACGGTATGAACAAAAACGGCGTTTACGCCGGGCGCAGCACTCAGAACAAGATAGTGACCTTCGATAAACCCGTCCCCGCGGGGGAATTCACCAACGTAAAAATAATTACCGCCGGCGGCTACGCGCTTTCCGGCGAAGTCACCGAATAAAAAGGAGTAAAAACAAATGAGCGAAAGACTTACCAACGCGATAGCGGAGCTCGTGAACGCGCTTAAAGAAAGCGACGAGCTTAAAAACTACCTCGCCGCAAAGAAAAACTACGAATCGGACGCCGAGCTCACCACGCTTATAAACGAATACAACATACAGGCGTCGCTGCTGGAGACCGAGGGCAGGAAGCCCGAATCGGAAAAGGACGCGCAGCTTATCGAAAGCATTTCGCAACGCCTGCAAAGCGTTTATTCCGACCTGGAAAAGAACCCCCACCTTGCCGAGATGCGCAAGGCGGAGGAAGGGCTTTCCGAGGTGATAAACGAGCTGAACGACGCCGTCCGCTTCACCATCGATCCGGATTCCGCGAACTGCACGCACGATTGCTCCGCCTGCGGCGGCCACTGCCATTGATCCAAAGCCGCAAACCGCCCGAAAACTCGGTTTTCGTGTGAAAAAAACCGGAGGTTATTTATGCCTATTTCACCCTTGATGAAACAATACCTCGAAATAAAGCAGGAGCATCCCGACTGCATACTGATGTGCCGTATAGGCGACTTTTACGAGATGTTCTACGAGGACGCCGAGACCGCCTCGCGCGAGCTTGATCTGGTGCTCACGGGGAAGGACTGCGGGCTGGAAAAGCGCGCGCCGATGTGCGGCGTGCCCTTCCACGCGGCGGAATCCTACATAGCAAAGCTCGTATCGCGCGGGTACCGCGTCGCCATCTGCGAGCAGATGGAGGATCCGGCGCTTGCCAAAGGGCTGGTAAAGCGCGAGGTGATAAGAATAATCACTCCCGGCACCGTTACGGAGGGCGGATATCTGGACGAGGGCAGGAACAACTACCTCGCCTCGCTGTGGATGTCCTCCGGCGCGGCGGGCATCGCGTTTGCCGACGTTTCCACGGGAGAGGTGCGCGCCACCGACGTTACCGGGGACGATATACTTCACCGTCTGCTTTCGGAATCGGCGGCGTTCGCCCCGAGCGAGCTCGTCTGCCCGGAGGGCACGGACGGGGAGGTTACCGCGGCGTTCACCGCGCGGTTCGGCACGCTTATTTCGCCGATGGCGAAGGAGGATTTTTCCAAATCCTCCGCTTTGGAAGCGTTAAAGCGCGTCTACGGCGAAGCGCCTGCCGAGGGCAGCGATTTTTCGGTCTGCGCCGCGGGGGCGCTCATCGCGTATATCGAGCGCACGCAGAAGCGCGACCTTTCGTATCTGCAGCCGGTCGCATATTATACCTGCGACGAATTTATGGGCATCGACAGCGCCTCGCGCAGGAATCTGGAAATAACCGAATCGATGCGTACCAAGCAAAAAAAGGGAAGTCTGCTTTGGGCGGTAGACAGAACGCGCACCGGCGCGGGAGCGCGTCTGCTGCGCGCGCGGCTGGAAAAGCCGCTTGTGAACGAAACGGCGATCCGCACCCGGCTCGACGGGGTGAAGGAGCTTTTTTCGGACGGAGTCATGCGCGAGGAGCTGCGCGAAGCGCTTAAAGGCGTTACCGACGTGGAGCGTATCATGACGCGCCTCGTTTACGGCACCGCCAACGCGCGCGACCTTAACGCCATCGCGAAGACCGCCAAACTGCTTCCGGAAATAAAGGAGCTCGTCTCCGGCGCGAAAAGCGCCTGCTTAAAGCATATTTGCGCGAATATCGACGTGCTCGAGGACGTCTGCGACGCGATAACCAAGACCATCGACGACGAACCCTCGATGCTTTTGAAGGAGGGCGGGATGATCCGTCCGGGGTGCAACGCCGCCGTCGACGAACTGCGCGATATGGTGAAGAACGGCAAGCAGTGGATAGCGCGGATAGAGGAATACGAAAAAGAAAAGACCGGGATAAAAACGCTTAAGATCGGCTATAACCGCGTTTTCGGATATTACATAGAGGTGTCGAAAAGCTTTATCGACAAGGTCCCGCCGGAATACATCCGCCGCCAGACGCTCGCCAACGGCGAAAGGTACGTCACGCAGGAATTAAAGGATACCGAAAGCCGCGTACTCGGCGCGAGGGACAGACTTTGCGCGCTGGAATACGAGCTGTTCTGCTCGCTTCGGGGGTTCGTGCTTAAAGCCGCCGACCGCATACATACCACCGCGGAGGCGCTTGCCGAGCTGGACGTCTGCTGTTCGAACGCCGCCGTTGCCGCCGAGCAGGGATATACCTGCCCGGAGATCGACCGGTCGGACGTTATAAAGATCAAAAACTGCCGCCACCCGGTGGTGGAGCGCTTTCTGGAGGGCGGGTATTTCGTGCCGAACGACTGCGACCTCGACTGCGGCGCGAACCGCATAATGCTTATAACCGGACCGAATATGGCCGGCAAATCGACCTATATGCGCCAGATCGCGCTGTGCGTGATACTCGCGCAGGCGGGGTGCTTCGTCCCCGCGACGGAGGCGCGCATCGGCATTGTGGACAGGGTGTTCACACGCGTCGGCGCGTCGGACGACCTTGCTTCCGGGAACTCCACCTTTATGCTGGAAATGACAGAGGTGGCGGACATACTTAAAAACGCCACGCGCAAAAGTCTGGTCATCTACGACGAGATAGGGCGCGGCACCTCCACCTACGACGGGATGTCCATTGCCCGCGCGGTGGTGGAATACACCTCTTCGAAGATCGGCGCGAAAACGCTGTTCGCGACGCATTATCACGAGCTTACCGAGCTGGAGGGCGAGACCGACGGCGTGGTGAACTACAACATCGCCGCCAAAAAGCGCGGGAACGACGTGGTCTTCCTGCGTAAGATCGTGCGCGGGTCGGCGGACGACAGCTACGGTATCGAAGTCGCCCACCTCGCGGGGGTGCCGGACGCGGTGGTGAAGCGCGCGAAGCAGATACTGCAGACGCTTTCGGAGCAGGGGCGTATCCCGCCCGCCGCTTCAAGGCGCGAACCGGAAAGCGACAATATAAGCTTCGAAGCGCTTGGAGAACAGCGCGTTATCGAACGCATTAAAGGGCTGGATATAAACACGCTTACGCCCTACGAGGCGATAAGCGTCCTTTACGAGCTTAAAAAGGAGCTGTAAAAATTGGGCTTGATAAACATTCTTGACGAGCAGACCGCCAACCTTATCGCTGCGGGCGAGGTGGTGGAACGCCCCTCCTCGGCCGTTAAGGAGCTGCTGGAAAACTCCGTCGACGCCGGCGCGAAGAATATCACGCTGGAGATCAAAAACGGCGGGCGCGGGCTTATTCGCGTCACCGACGACGGCTGCGGCTTCCTGCGGGAGGATATCCCGAAGGCGCTGCTTCGCCACGCGACAAGCAAGATCGCCTGCGGCGACGACATAAACGGGATACGCACTCTGGGCTTCCGCGGCGAGGCGCTCGCCGCCATAAGCTCCGTCGCCCGGACGGAAATAATCACCAAACACCGTTCGGAGCCCGCGGGCACCCGCCTTACCGCCGACGAAAACGGGATAGTTATGTGCGACACCGGATGCCCGGACGGCACCACCGTTATCCTGCGCGATATTTTCTACAACACCCCGGCGCGGCAGAAGTTTCTTAAACGCGACGCGACGGAGGGCGCAAGCTGTATCGCCGTCGCCGAAAAGCTGGCGCTTTCGCACCCGGATATCTCATTTACCGTCGCCGTCGACGGCGAGCGCAGGTTTGCCACCGCGGGGGACGGAAAGGTCTACGCGGCTATCTACGCCGTCTACGGCAGGGAATTCGCAAAATCGCTGGTCGAATGCGACTATACTTACGAGACGGTCACGGCGAAAGGGTTCGTAACCAAGCCGTACGGCGCGCGCGGCTCCCGCGCGATGCAGACCGTGTTCGTGAACGGTCGCTGCGTTAAAAGCCGCACCGTTCAGGCGGCGCTGGAGGAAGCGTTCAGGTCCTTCGTCCCGCGCGGGAAATATCCCGGTTGCGTGCTGTTCGTTACGCTTTCGCCGCGGCTCACCGACGTTAACGTCCACCCCGCGAAGACCGAAATAAAGTTCGCTTCCGAAGGCGACGTGTTCCGCGCCGTATATTACGCCGCGCGCAACGCGATCTCGCAGGACGAAAGCGGTTCCCCCTTCGCCGCGCAGCCGCGGCAAGCCGAAACGGCTCCCGCAGTAGAGCAAACCGAAGCAAAGACGGCGAAAACGCAGGCGGGACCGGATCCTTTCGCGGATATAACGGATATGATCGCCCCGCCGGGCGAAAGGGTTTTCCCGCGGGAGTATAAAACTTCCGCGCAGACCGCGGAGTTCCGCCCAGACATAGGCGAAGAGGACCTGCCGTTTTCGGGGCAGAGCGAATATATCCTGCGCGACAGCGCGCCGCGGACGGAAAAAGCCGAAAGCGCGCAAACGCCCGAGCAGACGGTCTTCGTGCCGGAGCCGCCCGCTTGGCGCTTCGTCGGGCAGATATACGATTCCTATCTGCTTGCCGAGACGCCGGAATACCTGCTTATTATCGACAAGCACGCCGCGCACGAGCGCATACTTTACGAAAAGCTCGCAAAGCAAAAGGAGCTTCACGTGCAGGAGCTTCTTTCCGGCGTTCCGGTAAACGTCGGACGGGAGCAGGCGGCGATCCTTATCGAAAACGCCGCGTTTCTGGAGGACAAGGGCTTCCGCGTGGAAGAATTCGGCGAGGATACCGTTATAGTCCGCAGCGTGCCCGCCACGCTTTCGAACGTAAAGGGGCTGCAGAGCATACTGGAGGATTTCGCCAAAGGAATCTCCGAAGGCAACGGGCTCGGGTTCGAGGAACGCTGCGACAGGGCGCTTTACACCGTCGCCTGCAAGGCGGCGCTTAAAGCGGGAATAAAAAATTCCCCGGCGGACGACGAAAACGTGGTGCGGATGCTCGCGGAGCAGCCCTCGCTGCGCTTCTGCCCGCACGGCAGGCCGTTTATAAAGCAGATACCCAAGCGCGAAATAGAAAAGTATTTTGACAGGTGATTTTATGAGATTTACCGTTACCCATACCTGCGGCGCGGCGCGGCGCGGCGTGTTCCGCACCGTTCACGGCGATATACAGACTCCGGTCTTTATGAACGTCGGCACCAGCGCGGCGATAAAAGGCGGCGTTTCCACCGGCGACCTTAAACGGATCGGATGCCAGGTGGAGCTTTCGAATACATATCACCTGCACGTGCGCCCGGGCGAGGACGTGGTATACAAGCTCGGCGGCATACATAAATTCTTCAACTGGGACCGCCCGGTGCTCACCGACAGCGGCGGGTTCCAGGTATTCTCGCTCGCGGCGCTGCGGAATATCAAAGAAGAAGGCGTCGCATTCCAGTCGCATATGGACGGCGCGCCGATATTCATGAGCCCCGAAACGAGTATGCAGATACAGTCGAAGCTCGCCTCCACCATAGCGATGGCGTTCGACGAATGCCCCTCCTCCGTGGCGGAACACGCGTATATCGATAAATCCATCGAGCGCACCACCCGCTGGCTTTACCGCTGCAAGGAGGAGATGGACCGGCTGAATTCGCTGCCGGAAACGATAAACCGCGAACAGCTTCTGTTCGGGATAGGGCAGGGCGGCGTTTACGACGATCTGCGCATAAGGCACTTAAAAGAAATAACCCCGCTCGACCTGGACGGCTACGCGCTGGGAGGGCTCGCCGTGGGGGAAACGGCGGAGGAGATGTACCGCGTGATAGAGGTCTGCGAACCCTATCTGCCGCAGACGAAGCCGCGCTATTTAATGGGCGTCGGCACCCCGGTGAACATTCTGGAATGCGTCGACCGGGGCATAGATTTCTTCGATTGCGTAATGCCCTCGCGAAATGCGCGCCACGGGAACCTTTTCACCTCGGAGGGGCTTCTTAACCTTAACAACAACAAATATCTGCTTGACGAAAAGCCCATAGACGAGCGTTGTGAATGCCCGGTGTGCAAAAGCTATACGCGCGCGTATATCCGCCACCTGTTCAAAGCGCGCGAGCTTCTGGCGATGCGGCTTTGCGTACTGCACAATCTGTGGTTCTATAACAAGCTGATGGAAAACATACGCCGCGCCATCGAGGACGGAAGCTGGAAGCAGTTCAAGGAAGAACAGGTATATATGCTCGGCAAACGGGCGTGAATAAGATCTTTCGGAAAGGGGGGAATACCGCGGTGGAAGTGATTAAAAAGCCGGATTTTGCGGCGACTGTAACGCTGTTTTCGCTTGTGCTGGCGGGCGCGTTCCACGAATATCTCGCCTGCGCGGCGGGCGCGGCGCTTGCCGTTTGGCTGTTTATCAAGACGCGGCGCGGCGGAAAAGCAAAACTCCCCGCCGGACTCACCGGGATATCCCTGCTGTGCGTCTGCGCGTTCTATTTCCTTTGCGCCATCTGGGCTGTCGACGGCGGAATGGCGCTGTTCGGCGGGTTCAAATTCCTGCCGGTGCTGCTTTTCGCGCTGGTGCTGGTGCGCCGCGGCGAATGCGAAAGTCTTATCGCGGCTTTGCCTTACGCTTCGGCGGCGATAACGCTGGTTTCCGCGATAGGGATGTATATCCCGTTCACGGCGCCGGTATTCGCGGTGAACGGCCGTCTGGGCGGCAGTTTTCAGTACCCGAACACCTTCGCGATGCTGCTGCTTTTGTCCGTGATCGTTTCGATGTCCCGCGCGAAGCACGGAGTTTTCGACCTTGCCGTTCTGGCGGTGCTGTTCGCCGGGCTGTTTTTAACCGGGAGCCGTGCGGTTTTCGTGCTCGCGCTCGTCTGCGTGGTGATAATGCTTTTCATCACCCGGGATAAAAAATTAAAGATCGGCGTACCCGCGCTCGCCGCCGCGGCGGGGCTGGCGCTGCTCGTCTACGTGCTCGTCTCCGGCGACAAATCGGTCGTCGAAAGGATAACCTCCATTTCCTTCGGCGAAAGCACGTTCGTCGGGCGGCTGCTCTATTGGCGGGACGCGCTCCCCACGCTTGCAAAGCATCCGTTCGGCATCGGGTATATGGGCTATTACTATATCCAGCAGACGATACAGACCGGGCTTTATTCGGTCCGCTACGCGCACAACGACCTGCTTCAGCTCGCGCTGGACGTCGGCTGGGCGCCCTGCCTGCTGTTCATCGCGGCGTTTATAAAACGCATTTTCTCCAAAAAAACCGAAGCGTATAAAAAAGTCGCGCTGAGCGCGGCTTTGCTGCACGCCGCGTTCGATTTCGACCTGCAGTTTATCGGATATTTCTTCGTTATACTGCTGTTCTTGGACCCCTGCGCGGAAAAAACGCGGGAGTTCGGCGGATCCCGAACGGCGCGCGCCGCCGCCGCGGCCGTCTGCGCGGCGCTGTTTCTTTATTTCGGCGTCGCTTCCGCGCTGGAACGCTTCGGCGCAAGCGCGGCGGCATTGAAAGCGTACCCCGGCAACACTCAGGCGAGGGTGGAGCTACTGGTGGCGGAAAAGGACCCGCGGCGTATGGACGAGATCGCGCGGGAGATAATCGAGCGCAACGAATACGTATCCGCGGCGTACAGCGCAAGAGCGCGCTGCGCTTATTCGCAGGGCGACGTGGAAACGATGATAAAATACAAGCGCGCGGTGTTCGAATACGCGCCCTACGCCTATGAGGAATACGAGGAATACTGCCGGATGCTGATACACGCCAGGTCGCTTTACCTGCGCGCGGGCGACGAAAAGAGCGCGAAGTATTGTCTTAACGAGATGAAATTTGCGCAAAACGCGCTTGCAAAGCTGGAGGAACGCACAAGCGGGCTCGGCAAACGGATAAAGGATCAGGTCCGCACGGTGCTGCCGGACGAGATAACCGATTATATTAAACGCGCGGAGGCGGAAAATGGCTAAAAAATTCGTTATCGCGCTGCTGATCGCCTGCTGTCTGCCGCTTGCCGCGTGCTCCGGCGGCGAGACCAGGCCGAATGAGAAAAAGCTTGTCGTCAACGATTCCGCGGGGAACGCGCTCGCGGTGTTCGTGACCGGCAAGGAGAGCGTCGGAAAATACTCCTCCTACGTGGGGCGCGCCGTTTCGGAATCCGCGGAAATAATCGTTTCCGCCGGGCTCTGCAAAAAAGAAGACGCGGCGGCCGAGCTGCTTTCCGGCGGATACGTTATCGAAACGGCGCTCGTGCCGCAGGTCGCGGAAGCAATAACGCAAGCGGCTTCGCAACTGGAGCCCGGAGCCGCGTTCGGCGCCGCGGCGACCGACCTGCAGGGGCGGCTCATCGCCGCCTGCGATTCCGGCGGCGACACGGCCTTTATGCGCACGGCGCCCTATTCCTCTTTCAAGCCGTTAAGCGTCTATGCCCAGGCGATCGAGCGCGGCGTGGCCGTCTGGTCGACTTCTTATCCGGATTCCCCGGTAAAGCAGATCACCCGCGACAACGGGCGCGTTACGGATTGGCCCGCCAACGCGGACGGCAAATACAGCCGCGAAAACGTCGCCCTGCCGAAGGCGCTTATGCGCTCGCTCAACACCGTGGCGGTGCGCTGTATGCGGGACGTGGGCGTGCTTAACTCGCTGGATTTTATACGCGATTCGTTCGGAAGGGATCTCGCTTCGGAGCGCGCCCGCGCGGAAACGTACGGCGAGGAAGAGGTTTTGGGGAATTGCGCGCTCGGATATCTTTACGAAGGCGTTTCACCCGCGGAAATGGCGGGTTATTACCAGATATTCGCGAACGGCGGAACGTATTACGCGCCGAAAGCGGTCATGCGCGTTACCAAAAACGGCGAGGAGATATATAAATACTCGCCGCGTGGCAAGCGCGTTATAAAAGAAAGCACCGCCTTTATAATGAACCGTTTGCTGCGCGAACCGGTCATGCCCGGCGGCACCGGAAGCGCCGCGCGGCTGGACGAAATCGAGGTCTGCGGAAAGACCGGCTCCGGCGACGACGGATACTGGTTCGTCGGCTGTACCCCTGATCATACCTGCGCCGTCTGGCACGATACGGTCCCGGGGCGGTCCCTTTCCCCCGCGATATTCGCTTCCGCGGTAAGCGCGTTCCCGGTATCCGGCTTTGGGTATCCCGAATGCGCCGACGTAAAACCAATGCTTTACTGTACCGATACCGGGCTTCTGTCCTACGGCAGATGCCCGCACACCGACGTCGGGTATTTCGAAAACTCGCATCTGCCGGAATACTGCGACAAGCATTGAGATCACGGGAGGAAAAAGAAATGTTTCGGAAGAAAAAGAAAGACAATAATAACGAAAAAGAAGAGATCAAGATCGCCCGCCGCGAGGACTGGAAGACCGAGCCGATGCCCGAAAAGCACGAATCCTTTGTGCTTTGCCGTTCTTTCAGCGAAGCGGAAATGGAAGCGCTCCGCCGCGGGAACGTCCCGAAGGAAATGGAGGACAAGTGGTTCCTGTATATGGAGGGGACGACGCTTTACGCGCACCGCAGTTGGACGGGCGTCTGCATCTACCGCATAGACTTCAAAGAAGACGGCAGGCATACCGTTACCGTAAACCGCGACCCGGAGCAGTACGGCTGCGACGATATCGGGGAAGACACGGAAACGCTGAACCGGCTTTTGGATTTTTGGGCCGCGCCCGAATATGACCACCGCGGCGAATGGCTTTCGGAAACGTACAATGCTTTGAAGAAATCGAAAAAGCGCGGAAAATGAACCGTATCACGGTTATAAGAGGTGGAAAATGACTACCGCGATCGTATATTATTCGAAACACCACGGCAACACGAAAAAACTGCTTGACGCGATCGCCGCCGAAGACGGTTCGGTCACGCTTATCGACGTTACCGGGCAGCCCGAAGCCGACCTTTCGCGGTATGACCGGGTCGGGTTTGCCTCCGGCGTCTATTTCAGCGCGTTCGCAAAGCAGATCGTCGCCTTTGTGGGATCTTGCCTGCCGGAGAACAAGGAAGTTTTTTATATCTACACGCACGGAGCGCCGTTCGTCGGTCTGCCGGGGGGAATACGCGCGGCAGTAAAGAAAAAGAACTGCCGCGAGATCGGCAGGTTCCATTGCCGCGGATTCGATACCTTCGGTCCGTTCGGGAAGATAGGCGGCATCGCCAAAGGCCGCCCGAACGAAAAGGATATCGCGAAAGCGGTGGAGTTTTACCGGGCGCTGTAAACGCGGCGCGGCAAAGCGGCAACAGAATAAAACAAAAAGAAAAAGCCCTGAAAACCCGGTGTTTTCAGGGCTTTTGCGCGGCGGTCAAAGCGTTTTTCGACCGCAAAACCGGAATTTGTCAATCTGTCGCGGACGCCATTATCACCGCAAAGCGGTCGAGCGTTTTGTCGTACACGGTAAAGCACAGCGCGCCCCACCATTCGTGACCGTCGTCGAAGAACTCCGACCAGTCGGTCGTCCATTCATAAACTTCCAGCCCGTCAGTCCCGTTCGGGAACAGGGCGGCGTTTACACGGTCGAAATCCGCGTTTCCGAACCAGCCGCCGTGCGGCGGATATAAGAACGCGCCGCGGTAATTCGATCCGCGTTTTTCGTTTGCGGCGGCAAATAACGCGTCGACGGCGATCCGCTTTCCCTCCGCGCCTCTGCAGTCGTAGCGCCAGATCTGTTCCTCGCCGTCGAAGAACAACGCCCGGCTTGCCCACACAAGCGCGTACCAATGCGCGTTTCGCCCGCTTGCGGCATGCTCGTTTTTAACAAGGAGATACTCCACGGCCGAATCCGGGTATTCGTTTATAACCGCGTACGCCGGATCGTCGGTTATTACGCGCTCCGCTTCGGGATGAAACGGCTCGCTCTTAAAATCCTCTTTTTCTTCATTCTTTTTTTCGGGCTTTTTCCGCTTCTTGCCGCAGCCGAGCGCGGCTTCCGCATCGTTTATGCCGATGTCCGACATACCGGCGGCGTATTCGACTATCCTGCAAAAATCAAGCGCGCCGTATTCTCTTCCCGTGATCGAAGTTATCGTTTCGCCTCGGCTGAAAGCGTCCAGAACGTCGAACGGATCAAAGGCGTTGTGCACCGCCGTCTTGCAGCCGTTCTCGTCGGTTATATACAGGCACGGCTCGTACGGGTGGCAAGTCAGAGTAAATCTCTCGCCGTTTGCGATCAGATACGGCAGGCCGTTCTGCTGACCGAGCGTATAGCGCCCGTCCCGGTAAACGACAACGTCTTTATGGACGTCCCACGGCGGGATAAAGGGAGCTTTCATTCTTTCCATCAGATGCTCCCGATCATTCGGCGTCAATTCGCCCTGTTTTATCGCGCGGTCAAGGAGCTCGGCGTATTCGCTCCCGTCTATCTCGTAAAAAACCTGCGAGAACTTGTGCCAGTCGTACCGGTCTTGATTCGTCCAGACCATCAGAAAAAGCTTGCCGTCGTCGGCTCTGCCGACCGCCTTTTCGACGCGGTAACGGATACTTCCGGCCTTCCACCCGCCCTCGAATTCTTCTTTATCTACCCAGAACCACGCGTGCCAGCCGTAGCCGGAGTTTACTTTATACTCTTCCATTTTCCTCTCCTCGCAGGATATCGTGAAGCCCGTCGGTGAAAACGCGGTAACGCGGAGGAAACCTCTGCGATCCGGTCGCATATATTTCTTCTCCTTCGTTTACCGTCGCTTTCAGAATAAAATTCGTGCCGTCTTTAATGCCCTTCGGGCGTTTTCCGTGAAATCCGTCCCACGAAAGCAGGCGGCATTTGTTCATCAGCTTCAACGCGCGTTTCGCAGAGATCGCGGCTCGTTTCTGAAGCTGACGCACCTCTTCTCCGTCACAATATCCGACGGCATATTGAGAGATTTCCGCTTCGTCGCCTCTATTCACAATCTCATAATCGGTCACATGGCGCATCCCGCTTGTATGAAGCGTGACTTTTTCAAAGGATTTGATTTTTCCGAACAGTCCGATGATGCTTATCATTCGTTCACCTCGCCAAACCGGGATCAGGTACCGTATTTTATCTTTTTCTTAAACGGAAATGAAGAAACGAGAGTATTCCGACGGGCAGAAAATACGCGCACCAAGCAACCAGCGCAAGTCTTCCGCCGATCCCGTCGCCGCCGGAGGACATCCTTGCGAACATCCCCGTGATCGGCATAAACGTGCAGCTCAAGTAGAACGCCCCGTGTATCATCAGCAGCGCTTTGAGCCACTTATCCGCCCTGTTCTTCGGTCTCATCGAAAGCCCCGTGAAGAAGGTGGAAAGCGCCATTACGCCGTAGCCAGCAGGTCGTAGTTAAAGATAAGCCCGAACCTGCCGAATTCCAACAGATTTGCAGCTTGTTCGTTCAACTGTTCGTTGTTTACCGTGGTCAGTTGCGTAAAATAGACAAGCATAATCAACGTGGCATACACCGCCGCAAGGATCAAACCTATATTCGCGGCGACTTTGCGGTCGCCTTCGCACTCGTGGTGCAGACCTGCCGTCATCATAATAAACCCTATCGGCAGGATAAGGCAGACAAAATAGCTGCCCATAGAAAAATCGATCAGCAGAAATATTGCAAATAGAAACACCGTCGCCGTTACTATCGCTGAGCCAGCTTTGGATACTGTCTTGTTAAAATCCATATTCTTTCTCCAAAAATCCCGGTTTGTCGGGATAATTGTAACATAATTGTGTGAATAAATCAAGGAGAAATGAGATAACGGGAGTTTAATGAAGACGTCGGCACAGCCGGCTGATTAAGACGGGCTTGCGCCCCAACGAAGTCGCCCGCTTTGCTGCGAACCCCCGAAACGAGCAAGCCCGTTCCGGGGAACCCGGGTGCGGGGCGGCTTCATTGAAAAAGGACTTGCCTAAGCAAGTCCTTTGTTTGAGCAAAGATTGCTATTTCAACAAGAAAAACCGCATCGTTACATTTCGTAACGCTGCGGGTTTTCTTTTGCTTCTCAATAGTAGTAAAGAAGTGTCTTTTGACGAGATTCACCGGGCATTCCAATTTCAGAAGTAGAATAGCTCTTCAAACTTCTTATCCAGAGCTATGCAGAGAATCAGCGCCAACTTGGCGGTAGGGTTGAACTGCCCGGTTTCGATGGAACTGATGGTATTTCTGGAAACGCCGACCATCTTTGCCAATTCCGACTGTGACAGTCCTTTTTCTTTCCTTACTTCTGCGAGATTGTTACGTAGAATCAGCTCGTCTTCCATATCAGATTACCCCGCTCAACTGAAGAATCCACATGACCAGCATCGATAACGCAAGAACACCCCAGATGATTGCAGCGACCAGTTCATGGCGCCGCCGAAGCCTGAGGTATTTAACCGTGAAAATGACGAACGGCATTGAAAACAGCGCGAAATCAGCGCCTCTGTTTACATAGTGAAGTACGAATCCGTTTACGGTATCTACAAGAATTAACAGAATGACGCCGATTATATAAGCCAACCACACCCCGTTTTTTCTTGCCTCCTGTTCGGGGAGATCCTTTTCTTTTCCTTCTCTTTGGGCTTTTGCAAGGATTTCTTCTTTCTTCATGAAAACCGCCTCCTTTTTTTGCAAAGTTTTCTTTGCACATTGGCATTATAGCATTGACAAGTTTACTTGTCAATAGTTTTTGCAAAGTTTTCTTGACATTTTTGCAATTTGAAAAAGAAACGCAGTTCAGATACGAAAGAGAATCATTCTTGATGCTGTGAAAAAAGGATTGCTACCTTTGTTAAGATAGCAATCCTTTTTTGGCGGACAGGGTGGGATTCGAACCCACGTGCGCTTGCGCGCAAACTGATTTCGAGTCAGCCCCGTTATGACCGCTTCGATACCTGTCCGTATAAAAAACAAATATTTGTTTTGGCTTATTTGCATCCTTACCGATAACGGGGCGCTTTTCTTTCGCCGCCCGACCATTGTACCACGGAAAAAAGAATTTTGCAAGAGGTTTTTTTATTTTATCGCAAAAACCTTATTCCGCGCCGAACCCCGCGTGTTCCGCGATGGTTTCGAAGATCGCCTGCGCGCAGATGCGCGAGCCGAGCGGAGAGGGGTGGCTGCCGTCCTGGGCGAAGACCTCTTCGCCGCCGCGGTACGCTTTGTGGAACCTTTCGCCGGCAAGGGCAAGCAGCGTGCCGTATTCCTCCGCCGCGGTCTCGTACGCTTCGCGCAGTTTTTCCTGCATTTCCTCGTGCGTCCAGCCGTTTGACGCAAGCGTTTCGCTCCCGTCGGCGCGCCCCCACGTCTCGTAAAGCACGGGAGTCGCGCCGTTTTCGGCTATCAGCGGCAAAAGCTCCCGCAGACTTTTGTAAAACGTTTCCGGGTTGGAGGCGGGGCGCACGCTCTGCTCCTGCAAAACGACGTAGTCGTATTTTTTGCTTTTAAGCAGTCCGCGCGCTTTTATTCCGTATTCGTTCGTTTCCGAAACGAAGTGCGCCAGCGTATAGCCGCCCGCGGTGACCGAATCGACGAACGCAGTGATCCCCTTTTCGACGCACATCGTCTGAAATATCGACGGAAGGTCGTTGCAGTAGGTATAGCTGTTGCCAATGAACAGAACTCTGATCGTCTTTTTCATTTCTTTTTCCTCGCTTGCCTTCGTTTCTTCCGGTTCCGCCGCGTTGCTCCGCGCGGCGCTTTCGGTTTGCGCCGGGAGCTCGCTTCTGTTTTTCGGATCTCCCGCCGCGCAGCCGCAAAGCAGCGCGGAGAGAAGAAGGAATATCAACGTAACTGCGGATATTTTCATTTTATCATTTCATAAACCGTTCCGCGGCGGCGACGGCGAGCGAATCGCAGCGCTCGTTATACTTGTGCCCGTCGTGCCCGCGCACCCAGACGAACTCTACCCGGTGCTTTTGAAGCTGTTCGCAAAGCTCCTTCCACAGGTCGTCGTTGAGCACCGGAGACCTGTCCGCCTTGCGCCAGCTCTTTTTTACCCAGTCGTCGAGCCAGCCCTTGTTTATCGCGTTCACCAGATACTGCGAATCGCTGTAGAGCGTGACCTCGCAGGGCTCTTTTAGCGCGCCGAGCCCCATTATCGCGGCGGTGAGCTCCATCCGGTTGTTGGTGGTGTTTTCTTCGCCGCCGGACAGTTCGCGTTCCACTCCGCGGTATTCGAGTATCGCCGCCCAGCCGCCGCATCCGGGGTTACCCTTGCAGGCGCCGTCGGTATAAACGTTCACCTTTTTCAATTCTTTTCACCCTTGATCTTTTTCATACGCACGTCGCTCCCCGTGAACTGCAAAACGCGGAATTCGCCCAGCAGGCGGGAAAAAACCCTGTCGCCGTAAGTCTTGCGCAAGGCGGGTAGCGTGAGGTTGGTGCTTATAACGGTCTGCAGGCCGGTCACCATACGCAGGTCGATAAGATTTGCGATGGTCGCGACGCTGTAATTAGTCTGGCATTCCGCGCCGAGATCGTCGATGACCAGCAGCGCGCATTTTTCGTATTTATCCTTTTCCGCGCGGTCCAGCTTGTTGAAACGTACGCCGTCGATGGTGTCGAATATCTGCTGCGCCGCCTCGTAAACGGTGCTGTACCCGCGTGCGGCGACGGCGTTCGCTATCGCGGCGGAAAGGTGAGTTTTGCCCAGCCCGGTGCCGCCGAACAGCAGCAGACCGCAATATTCCTTTACCGGGAACTGCGCGGCGTATTTTTCGCAGGCGGACTTTATCTCCGCGGTCTTGGCGCGCTCGGTATCGTTATCGCAGTAATCGAGCGTGAAGCTTTCGAAGGTTTTCCCCGCGAGCCCGCTTGCCAGCTTGCTTTCGGCAAATTTCGATTCGGCAAGCATTTTTTTAACGCAGGCGCAGAGCTTCAACCCTTCGGCATAGCCGCTGTCGCCGCATATCGGGCATTCGAAAACCGGATCGTCGTAGCCGGGCGCGAACCCGTGCGCGGCAAGCAGGCGGGCGCGCTCTTCGTTAAGCGTATCGGTCTGAGCGCGCAGCGCTTCCACGTTTTCGCCGTTCAGCGCGCGCAGCGGCATGGCGGAAATCTCCTTGTCTATCTGCGCGATGCGCGGCACGAGCGCGTGCAGCTCCGCGCGCTTTTCGTCGGCGAGAGTGATCGCGTTCATGCGCTTGTCGGTCTTTATCGCAAATGCTTCGTTAATTTGCATCGCCCTGCTCCTTTCAGTCTTCGAACCCGCGGTTCATCGCCGCTTCGATGAAATCGTCCCCCGCGAAGCTTGCGCTGCCGTTTTGCTTGCGCGAGGATTCGCCGTTCGCGACGTCCTTCACGCTCGTATATCCGCATTCGTACCAGCGGCGCAGGATGCTGTTCATATATCCGAACTTGACTTTCGCGGTGGCGTCGACGGTCTTTTCGTATGCGAGCCGCACCAGCTCGAAAGGCATATGCCATTCGCCGAACCAGGTGTCGAACATCGATTTTTCTTTGGCTGAAAGCTCGCGGTCGCCCAGCCCGCAAAGCTTGCGAAGCCTGCCGATCTCGGTATTCACCGCGGCGCGGCGGTTAAGGTAGGATTCGAATTTATCGTAGGTGTCGATCCCGTCGTCGTAAAGCCCCACGGCTTTTTTGAATATGTACTGCAGACTGTTTTTACCCTCGCTGCAGCAAAGCTCGATCACGCCGCAGACCACCGGGGCGGGCATCCCCACGAAGTCGTAAAGATAAAGAAGCGAGCTGTAATCGTTTTTGGTGAGTATTTTGCCCAGCTTTTCGCCCGCGCAGTCGCACACCATTTGGTAGCCCGCGTCTTTTTCGCGGCGGTCGGATATCGTCTCGCTGTCGTAATTGCGGTATATCGAAGGGTCCTTGGCGACCTGTTTTTTAACGCTTTCCTCCGCGAATATCCCCGCGCCGCGCCAGAACGAATAGGCGGATTCCGCCTGCGCGACGGTAATGCCCGTCTCACGCGCGGCGGAGCCGATATCCGATTCCGGGTTCGCGAACATATACAAAAGCATTCGCAGCTCCTCCGCGCTCGCGGTCTTGATATTATTAAGCGCTTCCCTCGGAACGGTAATAATGCCGTCGGCGGGGGTGGCTATTCTTTTGTCCGGCATTTTTTTCGCTCCTTTACGACCTGATTATGCTTTTATCGGGCGAGACGGAAAAACGAAGTCTGTTCGTTTCCGCCAGGTTGCCCACTATTTCCACCGTGTAGTCGATATCCAGCTTGCCTCCCTGCATCGAAAGCGTGTTCGCCAGCTTTTTCGTCTTTATCCGCATCTGTATCGGCATATATTCGGTATCGCAGATGCAGACGTGCGTCTTGCCGTCGGCGAAAACCATATGAGAATGCAGTTGACCGCCGCGGTTCAAAGCCACCGTGTCGTCGGCGAAAGTGTCGATAGTGGTGGTCGCGCCGTCCTCTTTTTCGCGGAATTCTATACGGAATCCGTCGCGCGTTTTCCGCATGAACCCGCTTACAAGGTAATCGTCCTTCTGCGGTATCGGTTCCTTAAAGCCCATATGGGCGAGATCGTTGCAGAGCCGTTCGCTCTGAACGCGTATATCTATCGGTATTTTCATTTTAGCAGTCCTTTTCAATACGTCTCTATGTCCGCTTTCATCACCGGCCCGGCGATATCACGCCCCAGAAACCTCGCGGCGTTCTCGCGGAAAAGCTCCGGATCGTCGCTGGTGTAAAATCTTATTTTCCCTCCGCCGGCGCCGGCGAGCCCGCGTTCCAGCAGAAGCGCGCGCATCTCCCCGGCGGATTCGCTGCCGGAGCTTATAAGCTCGGAGCCCGGCAGGTGTTTTTGTATCACTCCGGAAAGCAGCGGATAGTGCGTGCAGCCGAGTATGACCGCCGCGGGCGCCGCCTTCGCCACGCCGCCTAAATATTCTTCGGCGACGGCGTTCGCCGCCGCGTCGTCCGCCGTGGGGTGCCAGCTTTCGGCAAGCGGGACGAACATCGGGCAGGCGCGGGAAACGACGTTTTCGCATCCGAGCCGTTTAAGCTCGCGCTCGTAGGCGCCGCTTCGCACCGTCGCCGCCGTGCCGAGCACAGCCACGGTGCCGTTCGCCCCCGCGATCTTCGCCGCCTTTTTCGCCGCGGCGTTTATAACTCCCACCACGGGGAGCCCGCTTTCCGCGCCGACTTCGGCAAGGCAGTTGGAGCTCACCGTCCCGCAGGCGACGAGTATCGCCTTCACGCCGAGCGAAAGCAGGAAGCGCGTGTCCTGCAGCGCGAATTTTTTAATTATTCCCGGCGATTTCGTGCCGTAGGGAATGCGCGCGTTGTCGCCGAAGTAAACTATATCCTCTTCGGGCATAAGACGCGCCAGCTCGGCAAGCGCCGTAAGCCCGCCGAGCCCGGAATCGAATATGCCTACCGGCAGCTTTCTGCGGTCCATTTCAGCGCCCTTCCTCCGCAAGCGTGATGAGTTTTGTGATAAGTTCGGTATAGCCCACGCCGATGCACGCCATAAGCTTGGGATACATACTTATGGGGGTGAAGCCCGGGATGGTGTTTATCTCGTTTAGCATATGCGTCCCGTCCGGGAGCAGGAAAAAGTCCACGCGGGAGAAGCCGGCGCAGCCGAGCGCGCGGAAGGTGGCGACGGCGGAGGCGCGGATGGCGTCCGATGCTTCTTTCGATATATCCGCCGGGGCGACGCATTCGGCGCAGTCGTCTATATACTTGGTCTCGTAATCGTAAAATTCACTGTGCGGGATTATCTCGCCGCAGACGGACGCGACGGGTTCTTCGTTGCCGCAGACGGCGACTTCGATCTCCCGCCCGGAGACCGCCGGCTCTATAAGCAGCTTGGAATCGTTTTCGAAGGCGAGCTTTATCCCGGCTTCAAGCGCTTTTGCGTCGGTGCATTTCGTTATCCCCACCGAGCTTCCGGCGTTCGCGGGTTTAACGAACATCGGATAGGAAAAACTGCTTTCGGCGCGGGCGATGATGCTTTTCGCTTCCTCGGTTCGGCGCGCGGAGATAAACGGCACCACCGGGACCCCCGCGCGGGAGGCGATCAGCTTGGTGAACTCCTTGTCCATCGCCGCGGCGGAAGCCGCCGTCGCGCAGCCGACGAACGGTATCCCGGCAAGGGTGAGCAGCCCCTGCATAGTCCCGTCCTCGCCGTTCTTGCCGTGCATAACGGGGAACGCCGCGTCGACGTTTATCACCTCAAAAGTGCCTTCCGCGCCGTTAAGCGCCAATATGCCGCGGTGCGCGGAGCAGGGGGATATCACCGCCGGGCGGAGCTTGTCGGTAAGCAGATACCACACGTTGTGCCGCATCGAATCGGTGTCGCCCTCGTAGAGCCACCATTTCCCGTCCTTCGTAATGCCTATTTTAACGACGTCGAACAGCGTTTCGTCGATATTCTCCGCGACGTTCGCGGCGGAGATACAGCTTATTTCATATTCCGAGGACTGGCCCCCAAAGATTATCGCAACGGTCTTTTTCACGGTAAAACACACTTCTTTCGAAAAAAATCACTATATTTTATGCGCCGGACAGCGCGTTGAACACCGTCCACACCAGCGGCACGGTGAGTATGCAGAGTATATTCGTCGCCAGAACCGCGTCCGCCGCGGTCGAAGCGTCGCCGCCGTAAGTTTCGGCAAGACTGTGTATCATCGCCGCCGCGGGGCAGGCGCAGAGTATCGCCGCCGCCGCTTTCACCGAGGGTTCGACGGGGATCGGCAAAAACAGCAAAGATACCACCGCGGGGAAGAGCAGCAGCTTGAAAGCCGCCGCCGCGTAAACGCGGATATTCGTGAACACGGAGACGAATTTTTTAAGCGCCAGCCGCATCCCGAGCACGGTCATACACACCACGGTGGACATACGTCCCACCACGCCCAGATATTCCACCGGGGCTTCCGGCAGTTTTACTCCGAACGCGAAAAGCGGGAAGGCGACAAGGAACGATATCGTCGCGGGGTTAAGGAAAAGCGCCTTCGCGCTGACGTATCTGCGGCTCCCCGTTAAAAGCGAAAGCCCCAGCGTCCAGGCGATTATGTTCATCGAAACCGAAAACGCCGCGGAATAAACTATTACCTCCGGGTGCTCCGGCAGAAGCTGTTCCAGCAGCGGGATCCCCAAAAACCCCACATTCCCGCAAGCGCCCGCGACGGCGCATACGCGGTGCGCCGACTGCGAAAGCTTTTTGCGGAAGATAAGGCAATAAAGCCCGATTATTATTATCTGCCCCAGAAGCGTAACTCCGAAGAACACGCCCATATTCGCCAGAAGCCCGGGCGTGCGCTCCACCGAGACAAGCGAATAGACGGTGAGCGCCGGCTGGCAGGCGTAAAGCAGGAACACCGCAAAGCCCTTTATGTGCTTTTCGCCGAGCAGTCCGGTTTTTACAAGAAGGTAGCCCGGCACGCCGTAGGCGACCATAAGCAATACCTTCGCGGCGGTCGTCGCAAACATATTACTTCTTTTCTATAATGCCGTCGATCACGCCGTATGCCAGCGCGTCCTCGGCGTACATCCAGTTGTCGCGCTCGGTGTCGCGGCGAATATCCTCCACCGGCTTGCCGATATTCTGCGAAAGGATGTTGTTTATCCTGTCCTTGGTGCGCTTTGCGAACTCGGTGGCGATAATAACGTCCGACGCCTGCCCGCCCACCGTGCCTATGACCTGGTGCAGCATCACTTCGCTGTTCGGCAGCGCGAACCTTTTGCCCTTCGCGCCCGCCGCCAGCAGGAACGCGCCCATACTGCAGGCGCTGCCCACGCAGACGGTGGAGACTTCGCATTTTATACTGCGCATAGTATCGTAAATGGCGAACCCGGCGCTCACGCTGCCGCCCGGAGAGTTGATATACATGGTTATATCCTTTTCCGGGTCCTGCGCTTCCAGGAACAGAAGCTGCGCGCAGATAACGCAGGCGAGGTCGTCGTTTATCTCGTTGAACAGCAGTATCACGCGGTCTTTAAGCAGCCGGCTGAACAGGTCGTAGCCGTTGCGCTGTCCGCCTTCGTTCTCTATAAAGGTGGGATTCTGTATCATTTGCTTCCTCCGAAGATTATATTTCATACTATCATAACACATTCCGCGCGCGTTTTCAATAGCAAAATGCGTCGGACCCCGACTAAAAAATACGAAAAAAACTCCGGGCGCCTTCCGGAAACAAAACCCCGCGCCGGCGTTTTGCACACCCGCGCGGGGAAAACTGTGTAAAACTACGGGGAAACGCGCGGGGAATCCACGCCCCGTTAATTAGTCAAACGTTTTGCCGGGATGTCTTCCGACAAACCTGATTCTTAAAACGTTTTCGCCAAAGGAATAGCTTATAAAAGTGTGATGATCATTTTTATCAACTATTTTGTAGTCAAGCATACCGCCAAGCTCATCAAACCAATCCGCGAATATTTTTTCGTCGCGTCCGCCATATGAATATCTTGATTCATCAAGCGAAAGAGCGCGAAAAACAAAATCAAGCCCAAGGTTATCATCCATCGACGGGATTTCATTTAACGGACATTCAAACAAAATGACCACCGACGGATCTCGAAACGCGTTGGTATTTATACCTTTGATAAATATTGCCTCTTGTGGAATTGTAATTTGATACCTGTCAGCCAGAGAGCCGGTAAGCTCGTAACTAAAACCTTCACATATTTCTGTTGGCTCACCAAAAAACCAACAGCTAAAACTATCACATGAAACTATTGTGAGAGCGGCTAAAAAAATTACCGACAGTATAATCGCATTAAGAATAATCTTATGTTTCATTGCTCATTACAGCTCCTTGACTAAAAGTCTGCCCTGATGTCCATGAAAGAGTGAAGGTGTTTTTGCCATAGACTTCATAGTTTTTAGCAATACCGCCGTGATGAAGCTCCCACATATCCCTAGGCGAAACTTCTCTATAAAGGTGGGATTCTGTATCATTTGCTTCCTCCGAAGATTATATTTCATACTATCATAACACATTCCGTGCGCGTTTTCAATAGCAAAATAAGTCTTATACTGTAATATAGAATAAAAACCCGCGCGGCGTAAAGCCGCGCGGCAAGAGGGGGACTGCGATAAAGCGTCCGCGATGCGCCGGGATCATTCATCCTTTCCGTTGTATTTAAGGCAAAGCATGGTAAGGTCGTCGAACTGCGGGGCGCCGTTGACGAAAGCTTCCACCGCGGCGTCAACGTCGCGCAGCACGTCTTTCGGAGTTTCGGCGGAGGAGGAGTTCAGCGATTCCAGCAGGCGGTCGGTCCCGAAAAGCGCGTTTCCGGCGTCGGACGCCTCCGCCACGCCGTCGGTATAAAGGAACAGCACGGAGCCCTTTTCGAGCCGTGTTTCGTATTCCTTGTATTTAACGCCCTCCATACCGCCGATAACGAATCCGTGCTTGTCCTTTTTAAGCTCGTAATTCCCGCCCGGCTGCTTTATTATTGGGTATTCGTGCCCGGCGTTCGCCGCGGTGAGCACCCCGGTGGCAAGGTCGAGTATGCCCAGCCATACGGTTACGAACATCTGCTCTCGGTTGTTCCGGCAGATCTGGTCGTTCGCGGCTTCCAAAGCCGCCTTCGGGTCCTTATACATTATCGCGTAGTTCTGCACGAGTATCTTGGAAGCCATCATGAACAGCGCGGCGGGCACGCCCTTGCCGGAAACGTCCGCGATAACTATTCCGAGCCGGTCCTCGTCGATAAAGAAGAAATCGTAAAAGTCGCCGCCGACTTCTTTTGCCGGCTTCATCGAAGCGTGGATGTCGAACTCGCCGCGTTCCGGGAACGCCGGGAAGATGTTCGGCAGCATATCCGCCTGGATACGCGTCGCCATCGAAAGCTCGGCGTCGATGCGCGACGCCTCCAACCGCTGTTTTTCGTATTTTTCGGTAAGGTCGCGCGTGATAACGCCGAACATATTCACGGAAGCGCCTATCGTGGCGAAGATAAGGAACTGCACTTCGGAATAGAGCGCCTGTATCCCCATCGCCGCAAGCGGCGCGAGGATGTATATCCAAAAGGCGATATAGACGCGCTTCGAGAACTTTTTGCGGTATTTCAGCAGCAAATACATATCCTGCGCCAGCATAAGCGCCGGGGCAAGGTTGGAAAGCAGATAAAGCGGCGCGCGCTTATAGGAATTGGAGGCGTCGAAATAATAAAACAGGTCGGTGAACTGCGAAACGACCAGCATCGCGGCGTGCAGCCCCAGCAGCGATATGAAAACGTAAAGCATGGTCTTCATACGGCGCTCCGGCGCGGCGATATAAAGTATCATCTGCGAAAGCATCAGCGCCATAAATCCGGAAATAAGGAATTCCGTAAAAGTGAACGCGCGTATCGCCGCGGCAAACCCCGCGCCCGCGTTGCCGTCGATAAGCTGCCTTACGAGGTGGGAGGCGATATATCCTATTATAAACCAAAGGAACACCGTAAAATACTTGCGCACCTGTTTGTGTATGGGCGCCTTGGCGATCTGCACTATGCTCAGCCAGCAGACGCCTATCCCGGCGGCTATAACGAAAAGGTTTATAAGGTTTGCCAGAGAAATGTCAAAATGCATCGTCGTCCTCCCGTTTGTCAAAAAAGCTCAGCAGCCGCCGCTTATAATCCGGCGCGGAGTCGTAGGCGGCGTGCCCGTAGCCGGAATACATATATAATTCGAAACCCGGTCTGCCGTTCAGCGCCTCCGCTATTTCGAAAGCCGCGCCCGCGCCGAGCACCGCGTCTTTAAGGTCGCCCAGGACCAGCACCGGGCATTTTATATCTTTAAGCCGGTCTTTTACGTCGAATCCGTACGTCCCGCGCGCCAAAACCGCAAACCGTTTCAGGTCGGCTCCGGTCACGCCGCGCGCCATAATGCAAAACGCGTCGCGGTACTGCCCGAAGGTCTCCGCGGGGAACAGCTTTTCGCCGAAGGAAAGATAAAGCTTTTCCGCTTCGCCCTTTTCGGCAAGCGAGATCCACTCCTCCAGTACAGCGCGGCTTTTTTCGCTTATCCGGCAGGCGGTCGAACCGAGCGCCAGCTTTTTTACCAGCTCCGGATGCTCCGCCGCGATCACCTGCGCCATCATCCCGCCCTGCGAAGCGCCGAAAAGGCAAACGTCCGCAAGCCCTAACGCGCGCATCGCCCTTGCGGTGTCCTCCGCCATATCGAAAACCGGGTA
The DNA here is from genome assembly GCA_017447445.1 of Clostridia bacterium. GTDB lineage: Bacteria > Bacillota > Clostridia > Oscillospirales > CAG-382 > Coliplasma. Next base: position 79,905 of record JAFSNK010000019.1, read on the forward strand.
TTTTCCCGGCAGGCCGGCGCGGCGGTCGAACAGATAGACCGTGTATCCGTCGCGGAACGCGCCGTATTGCTTTTCTATCGCCGGGGCGGAAGCGAGCACGCTCTGCACGCTCAGGCCGGGAAGGATCACGAATGTCTTTTTTCCCGAGCCGAACGTTATATATTCCATTTCAAGGTCTTCAAGCGTTATCCGTTCCGTCATAGCCGATATTTCCAAACCAACGTTTTCGTGTTTCCGGCGCACACGCCGGATTATATTATAACACAGTATTCCGGAAAAAGCAATAAGCGCGGCGGCAAACCCCGTCGTTTTTCGGCTCCGCGCAAAAAAAATACCGCAATTTTTCGCCGCGGCGCTTGCGTTTTGTATATGAACGGTGTTATAATTCCTTATCCGGCGCGTGCGTTATCCGTCGCGTACGCCGCCGTTCAAAAAAGACGTTTTGATAAATCTGTAAAAAAAAGAGCGCGCGTACGGAAAAAACCTCCAAAAAAGCGGATTCGGCGGGCTTGCAGTCGTCGCCGTCGCCTGCGCGTTCGTCGCCGCGGCGATTGCGTTCTGTTTCCTGCGGTTGAAGCGCAAGGATACCGGCTCGAATTCAAGCGAAGCCGCGCCGGAAGAGACCGACGGCTGACCGCCGGAGCAGTCAATAAGTATTTTTAAAACTTTATCGGAAAAAAATACCGCACACGCGGAAAAGAGGGAAGAGTTATGATAGAAGAAAAGATCTGCAGCGGACTGAAATACCTAATATCCTATCCCGCGGGGTTCCGCGCGGACCGGAAATACCCGCTGGTGGTGTTCCTGCACGGCGCGGGAACGCGGTGCGACGACACGGAGGTGCTGAAACGCAACAACTGTTTTGTAAACCTGCAAAAAAGGCAGGAGCGCGGGTATATCCTGCTCGCGCCGCTTTGCGGCGTTCACGACTGGAACGAGGTGATGCAGACGGTGGTCGGGATAATCGGCGGCGTGCTTGAAAGCGGTTTTGTCGACCGTGCGCGCGTTTACGCCACCGGAAACAGCATGGGCGGCTACGGGACCTGGGAGCTCGCCGCGATCCGCCCGGAATGGTTCGCCGCGATAATGCCGGTCTGCGGCGGCGGTATAGCCGCGTTCGCGCAGCGCCTCGCGGGGGTCCCCGTCCGCGCCTTCCACGGTCTGCGCGACACGGTGGTGGACCCTGCCGAAAGTCTGCAGATGGCAAAAGCCGTTAATTCGGCGGGCGGCCGCGCGGAGCTTATCCTGTTCCCGGAAGCGGAACACAACTGCTGGGACGCGGTGTATTCCGACGAAAGCAACTACGACTGGCTGCTCGGCTGCTCCCGCGCGGAAGACCTGCCCGGCAGGGAATAGACCCCCGCGCCGGAGAAGAAAAAAACAAAAGCGAATCGAACGTTTCCGCCCCCGCGGCGGGAGCGTTCTTTTTTTTACATTCGCGCGGGGGGAAAACGGCTCATATACTTTATTAGACGCGGATACGCGGAAAACGCGGAAAGTCCGCGAAAAAAGCAAAAGGAGCAAAAACGATGAATATGATACCCGATGAACTGCTGCGCAGCTTTGTCGAGGGGGAGGCAGACGGGGAAATGAACGGCTACGCGCCCGAAACCGAGCCGACCTTCCCCGAAAAGGTCTCGCTGGCGATGAGCTACGTCCCCTATCAGCGGTTCGATAATCTATACGACGAGAGCAAGGCGCTTTCCCGCGGGACTCTGTTCGCCTGCCTCGATCTTCCGTTTTACGGAAGCGGAAGGGGGCGCGTCTGAAATGGCCGAACTGCAAAAGAACGCGCTTATGCGCAGGATCCAGGAGGCGTGCTTCGCCGCGCACGAATGCGCGCTTTATCTGGACGGGCACCCGGGGAACCGCAGGGCGCTCAATATGCACGCCGCTTTCACCAAAACGGCAAACGAACTGAAAGCGCAGTACGAATCGCGCTTCGGGCCGCTTACGTCCGATTCCGCAAGCCGCCAAGGCGGCTGGACCTGGACGAAGGGCGCCTGGCCCTGGCAGAATACGGAGGAATAAAGTATGTGGACCTATGATAAAAAACTGCAGTACCCGGTGAATATAAAGAACCCGAACCCCAAGCTGGCTTCGATAATCATAAGCCAGCTCGGCGGACCGGACGGCGAGACCGGCGCCGCGATGCGCTATCTTTCACAGCGCTACAGTATGCCCTACGGCGGAGTTATAGGCACGCTCACCGATATCGGCACGGAGGAGCTGGCGCATATGGAGATAGTAAGCGCGATCCTTTATCAGCTCACGCGCGGGCTTACCGAAAAGCAGATAATGGACAGCGGCTTCGCGCCTTATTTCGTCGACCACACCACCGGCATCTATCCGCAGGCGGCGTCCGGTATGCCGTTCAGCGCGGCGACATTCCAGTCGACCGGAGACCCGATCGCCGATATAAGCGAGGACCTCGCCGCCGAGCAGAAGGCGCGCCTGACCTACGACAACATCCTGCGCTTCTGCGACGACCGCGACGTGGCGGACCCCATCCGCTTCCTGCGCGAACGCGAGATAGTGCATTTCCAGCGCTTCGGCGACGCGATGCGGACCATACAGGACAATCTGGATTACAAAAACTTCTACGCGTTCAACCCCGCGTTCGATAAGAAATAACGAAAACCAATGCAAAAGCCGGACTTTTTGTCCGGCTTTTGCGTGGAATAGAAAAGAAAGAGTGAAAAGAA
>JAFSNK010000020.1 GCA_017447445.1 Clostridia bacterium
CTTGTACTGCCTCAAGCCTTAATTCTTTGCTGTATTTCTTGTTCTTTCTCCTTGACATAAAATAACCCCCATATTGTAGTCCTTGAATTTTTGTTTTTTCAAGTGTCTACTCTATGGGGATTATATCACCGGGCGTTTTTCCTATATTATATAAATAAAATCCGTTTGTTTCGTGGGGCTATCTGGGGGCCCCCGAAAATGCTTGCATTTTTGGGGTTATATGGGTCCCCCGAAAATGCTTGCATTTTTGGGGTAAAATCCGCCCGGAAACACGGTTTCCGGGCGAACGCGCAGCGTTATTGTACATAGTCTATATAATTCCGCGCGGTGCTGGCGACGGCGAAAGCGCACAGCGAAAAGCAGACGTCGGTTATGCCCTTGTCGGCTATGAACTTCTTCGCGCCGTATTTGAAATAGCGGAAATCGGCGATATAGATCTCGTCGAACGAGGAAACGAGGAAGGGCGCCAGCGCGTTGCCGTAGCTGTCCTTGAACACAAGGAGCTTGCGCCCGGTGCCGTTGTCCGCCTTTATGCAGGTGGTGTAGGAATCGCCGTAGATGAATTTAATGTATCCGCCCGCGGGCGCAAACAGCGTGTTGCCGTAGATGGGGTTGTTAAGGTAATCGACGGAATAATAGATCACCTCGTGGGGGCGCGTCGGCTCGTACCAGGTGAAAGTCTCCGGATTGGCGCCGATGGTCGGGTCCTTGGTGTGGTAGTAGAGCGAGCCGAGATATCCGTCCGTGCTGTATTTTTTGAAGGTTGAAATGTCGTCGAACGGCAGGTTCGCCACCCGGGCGAGCTCCTGCGCGGCGTAATAGGCGCCGAGCGCGTTCCAGTGGTGGTCGGTGCGGGAATAGATGTCCTCGTTTACGTGCAGACTCAGCGCGCCGAGCGCGTCGACGTATTTCACGCCGGAAAGATTGTCGCGCAGGGCGGTGAAGCAATCGACGTGACGGGTTATCGCCCCGGAATATTTCTCCGGCGCGTAGAAAGCCGAGGCGAGCGGGCAGGCGAGCACGTAGACGTTCACGCCGCCGACGTTCGATTTGAAATTGTTCAGCTTCGCAGCCGTGGCGGCGCCGGATTCCGCGTTGCCGCCGAAGTTTTCCATAACGCGCAGGTTGGAAATAATAACGCCGTTGGATATATAGGCGTCCGGATCGTTCACCGGCGTTATCCTTATGTCGTAGTAAAACGGCACGTCCACGCTGCCGTCGAAGGAATAGGTCCCCAGCACCACGCGTTTGAGCATCGCGTAGTCGATGGAGTTCACCTTTCCGTCCTGCGAAACGTCGGCTCCCGCCTTCTGGTATTCCGTGCCGTCGTAGGTCTGCAGGACCATACGTTTAAGCATCGCGTAGTCGGTGGGGTTCACCCTGCCGTCGCCGTTCACGTCGCCGCGCAGCCGTTCCGGAGCTTCCTCCGCCGCCGCGCAAAGGCAAAGCGCCAGCAGACATACCGCCAGCAGCGCGCAAAACGTTCTTTTCATTTTATAAAACCCCCGTTTCGTGCGTTGTAAAAAATCAGTTCCGGCTGAAAACGCCCCGAGGGGCGTTTTCTTCCGATTGTATATAAATCAAATTCCGTTTTTTTCGTGGCTTCGCCGCGGAAAAAACTCCGCCCTGCGAGCTATGCGAGCCGCGTGCCGAGGGGAGACGGACGTTCCCCCGTGAGAACGTCCGGCGGCGATAGAGCACGCGCTATCGGGGCCCCCGAAAGCGTTTACGCTTTTGGGGCAAAACCCGCCCGAAAACACGGTTTTCGGGCGAAAGCGAAGCGCCTATGGGGTCCCCGCGAAACTTTGTTTCGTGGGGAGAGATTTATCTCACTATCACCCTCACCACGCCTTTGATGGCGCGGATGTCGTTTATCGCCTTTTCGCTCACGGCGTCGTTGGTGTCGAACAGCGATATCGCGTTCGCGCCCTTCGACTGGGAAAGCAGCGATTCGATGTTCACGCCGTCGGAGGAAAGCGCGCCGGAGATCTGGCTCAACATATTCGGAACGTTCTCGTGCAGCGCGATAACGCGGTGCAGCGCGGTGCGGGGCAGCGATATTTCCGGATAGTTCACGCTGTTGCGGATGTTGCCGTTTTCCAGGTATTCCACCATTTCCTCCGCCGCCATAACGGCGCAGTTGTCCTCCGATTCCGGGGTGGATGCGCCCAGGTGCGGTATCGCGACGACGCCGGGCACGCCCAGAAGCTCCTCGCAGGGGAAATCGGTGACGTAGGAAGCGACCTTGCCGCTCGCAAGCGCCGCCAGCAGGTCGGGAACGTTGCACAGGTCCCCGCGCGAGAGATTGATTATCCGCACGCCGTCTTTCATTTTGGCGATGTTTTCTTTGTTTATAATGCCTTTGGTGGCGGGGATCGCCGGGATGTGGTAGGTGATATAGTCGCTTTCGGCGTAAAGTTCGTCGTAATCGTCCGCCTTCTTCACCGCTCGGGAAAGCGACCAGGCGTTTTTAACGGTTATATACGGGTCGCAGCCGACGACCTTCATCCCCACGCCGTAGGCGGCGTTGGCGACCATACCGCCTATCGCGCCCAGACCGATAACGCCCAGCGTTTTGCCCTTTATCTCCGGCCCGGCGAAGCGGCTTTTGCCCTTTTCCACGGCTTTCGCCACGTCCGCGTCGCCTTTAAGCGTTTTCGCCCATTCTATGCCGCCCACGATATCGCGCGAGGCAAGCAGGAGCGCCGCTATCGCAAGCTCTTTTACGCCGTTCGCGTTCGCGCCCGGGGTGTTGAACACCACTATGCCGTTCTCGCTGCAGCGGTCTATGGGGATGTTGTTCACCCCCGCGCCGGCGCGCGCTATGCAGAGCAGCTCCGGCCCGAACGGTTCCTCGTGCAGCGCGGCGCTGCGTACGAGTATCCCCTCCGGCGCTTCGGCGTTTTCGCCGACGCTGTATTTGTTTTTATCGAAGATCGCAAGCCCGACGGGGCTTATCTTGTTGTAAAGCTTTATATTCGTCATTCAGCCGTTCTCCTTTTCGTACGCTTTCATAAACTCCACCAGCTTTTCCACGCCCTCCGCGGGCATCGCGTTGTAAATAGAGGCGCGCATACCGCCGACGGAACGGTGGCCTTTAAGGTTCACGAACCCGGCTTTCGCCGCCGCGGAGCAGAACGCCTTGTCCTTTTCCGGGTCGCCGGTGACGAAGCAGACGTTCATCAAAGACCTGCATTCCCTGTCCGCCGTCGGGCGGAAGAGCTTCGAAGAATCGAGATAATCGTATAACAGCGCGGCTTTTTGCATATTTATGCGTTCGCGCTCCTCCAGCCCGCCGGTCTGCAGCAGCCATTCGTAGACCAGCCCGGCGATGTATATCGCGTAGGTGGGCGGGGTGTTATACATCGAGCCGTTCTCCGCCTGGACCTTGTAATCCAGCATTACCGGAGTGCCCTCGCGCGCGTTGCCGATAAGGTCTTCGCGGATTATTACCAAAGTCATCCCGGCGGGGCCCATGTTCTTCTGCGCGCCGGCGTAGATAACGCCGTATTTGCTCACGTCCACCGGGCGCGAGAGTATGCCGGAGGACATATCCGCCACCAGCGGTATGTCGCCCGTCGCGGGAGTATAGTTATAGGTCGTGCCGAAAATGGTGTTGTTCCAGCAGATGTGAACGTAGTCCGCGTCCGGCGAAAACTCCGTAACGTGCGGGATATAGGCGAAATTGCGGTCCTTGGAGGAAGCGGGTATATTCACCTCGCCGAACTTCGCCGCCTCGTCCGCCGCCTTTTTGGAAAACTGACCGCTTACTATGTAATCCGCTTTGCGGTTTTTGTTCATAAGGTTAAGCGGCACCGCGGAAAACTGCGTCGTCGCGCCGCCCTGCAAAAACAGCACTTTGTAGTTTTCGGGGATATTCATAAGCTTGCGCAGGTCGGCTTCCGCTTTGTCGATGATCGCCTGATATACCGGCGAGCGGTGGCTCATTTCCATAACCGACATTCCGGAACCGTTGTAATCGGTCATTTCGGCGGCGGCGCGCTCCAGCACGCTCAGCGGGAGCATCGAGGGACCGGCGGAAAAGTTATAAATTCGCATAAATATACACTCCAATCACAAAAAATGCAAAGTCCATTCGCTTGTATGTCAATTATATTATCACGTTATTCCGTTAAAGTCAAGCAAAAATGCAGAGAAAATACCATAAAAATGCGCTGTGAACCTCTTTGCCGGTTTTCGCAAAAAAAGAACGGCGCTGCGTGCGGCGCCGTTCGCGCGCTTATCAAACGCTTATTAAATACATATTTTGTATTTCGTTATGTAAACCTATTGACAATTATGCGATGTTCTGTTAAAATCTAATATGTATTTATATGACTATGACCGTATGCAGCCTGTCCGCGGAGACGCGGCAGGCCGGGGGGGTTTTTAAGATGGCGGAGATCGGATTCGGAATAATCGGATGCGGCGTTATCGCCGATTTCCACGCTAACGCGCTTGCGGCGCTTGCCGGAAAGGCGCGCCTTGCCGGCGTGTGCGACGTTATGCCGGAATCCGCGCGGCGTTTTGCGGAAAAGCACAAAACGCGCGTGTTCGCAAGCGAAAAGGAAATGCTTGCCTGCCCGGAGATAGAAGCCGTCTGCATCTGCACCCCGAGCGGATACCACAGCGCCTCGGTAATAAACGCGGCGCGCGCCGGGAAGCATATCGTGTGCGAAAAGCCGCTTGCGATAAACAAAGCGCAGCTTGACGAGGTCTGTTCCGTCTGCGAAAAAAGCGGCGTCTGCGTTTCGGTAATATCGCAGAACCGCTACGCGGACAGCATACGCAGGGTGAAGACCGCGCTGGAAGAGGGGCTTCTGGGCAAGCTCGTCTGCGCGGACATATACATGAAATACCACCGTTCGCAGGAATATTACGACAGCGGCGCCTGGCGCGGAACGCTTGCCGTGGACGGCGGCGGCGCGCTGATGAATCAGGGCATACACGGCGTCGACCTGCTGCTGTACCTCGCGGGGGACATAAAAAGCGTTTACGCGGTGGCAAAAACGCGGTCGCGCAATATAGAAGTCGAAGACATGCTTTCCGCCGTGGTCGAATACGAAAACGGCGCGACGGGCGTTATCCAGGCGACAACGGCGGTTTTCCCCGGATATCCGCGCCGGCTGGAGCTCAACGGCGACAGGGGAACGGTGATACTGAACGAAACGTCGATAGTGCGCTGGGATCTGGAGACCTCCGCGAACGAGGAGGACATAGTGCTTATGCCGATGTTCCAGTCCGGCTGCAGTACCCCCACGGCGATCTCCGGCGACGGGCATTTGCGCCAGCTTGCCGACGCGGTCGAATGCATCCGCACCGGGGCGAGCCCGCTTTCCGGCCTTGCCGACGGGCGGCGCGCGGTGGACGTTATACTTGCGATCTACGAATCGGCGAAAAACGGAAAAAGAGTGGAAGTTAGGCCTTATAGGGCTTGAATAAACAAAAATCCCGGTGTCCGGGCAGAATAAAGGAGCAGATATGGAAATTTCTTTCGAAAAGATCGTTCGTATTGTAAAAAAGAACGCTCTTATCATCTTCGCTTCGGCGCTGGTGTTCTTCGGGCTCGCGCTGGCGGTAATGACCTTCCTCGTCGCGCCGACCTACACCGTTTCCGCAAGGTTCTACATTTACGATCCTTCGCAGCAGGGCGGATCGCAGACGGTTTCCGATTACAACCTGCAGACGCGCATAGTCGTTACCTACGCGGAAATGCTTAAAAGCGACGATTTCTTCGAAATAGTGCACCGCAACCTTTCCGAAGACGTTCAAAAGAAGATAACCGCGGCGCAGATCCGCAGCAGCACCTCGATCTCCGTCGTTACGAATACCGAGATCATCTCCGCCACGTTCCAGAACAAAAACAAGGAACTGGCGCTCCCGGTGATGCAAACCATTCTTTCCAGCGTGCAGGAGCATATATCAAAAGCCTCCAAGCACGCGGGGATGGAGACCGGCTTTGTCGAAACGCCCACAAAGGATTCGGTAAAGGTCTCCGGCAACCGCACCAGGATAGTAAGCATTATCGCGGCGGTGCTCGGCGCGCTTGCCGCAATAGCGTTCTTCTATATCCGCGACGCGCTTGACGTTCACATCCGCGGCGCGAACGATATCACCGAAAAATACAAGCTCCCGGTACTGGGCAGGATCCCCAGCTTCGATACCAACGCGTTAAGAAAGAAGGAGGCGGCAGGCGATGGCAAAGCAAAAGAGTAAGAGCTCCGCAAGATCCGGCTACGGCTACGGCGGCTACGGCGGAAACGGATACGGCGGCTACGGCAAGACCGACAGTATGTTTGCCGTGCAGGAGGCGTATAAGGCGATCCGCACCAACATCATCCTTTCGGTCATCAAGGACGGCTGCAAAAAGCTGGTAATAACCTCCTCCGTCCCTCACGAGGGCAAATCCACCACCGCCGTGAACCTCTCCATATCGCTGGCGCAGGCGTTCAAGCGCGTGCTTCTGGTCGACTGCGACCTCCGCAAAGCGAAGATCCACCGCGCGCTCGGTATCCCCGGCGATCCGGGACTTACCAACGTGCTTTCCGGGCTGGCGGATATCACCGACGCGGTCCACGCGACGAAATATCAGAACCTCTATTGCCTGCCCGCGGGCCTTGCGGCGCCCAACCCCGCCGAAATGCTTGCGAGCGAGCGTATGTCCTCCACGCTGGCGCAGCTCGAAACTCAGTTCGACTATATAATTTTCGACACCCCTCCCATAAACGTCGTTTCGGACGCGCTCCCGCTTATTAAAATAAGCGACGGCGTGGTGCTCATCGTTCGCGCCGGGATAACCGTTTATTCCGATTTCGACCAGGCGCTTTCGGCGCTGGAGTTCATCGAGGCGCACATCGTGGGCGTTATAGTGAACGACGACAACGGCGAGGAAGAGGGCGGCTACGGCGGCTACGGAAAATACGGCAAGTACGGTAAGTACGGCAGCAGCTACGGTTACGGCGGCTACGACAAACGCCGTTCCGTCGAATCCGAAAAACCCGCGGAAAAAGAAGAAAAAGAAGAAATAGAAAAAATTGATTAGTTTATAAGCCCGCTTCGGCGGGCTTAACTTTTTTCCCCAAAAACGCAAGCGTTTTCGGGGACCCCCCCAGATAGCCCCACGAAACAAAGTTTCGCGGGGGCCCCCGGGATAGCGCGTGCTCTATCGCCGCCGGACGGTCTCACGGGGGAACGTCCGTCTCCCCTCGGCACGCGGCTCGCGTTGCTCGCTTAATCACTCCACAAAACTTCGTTTTGCGGGGACCCCGGGAAGGTGTTTTTTCCGCGGGGGACCCACGGAAAAAACGAAATAAAATTTATATATTATCGGAAGAAAACGCCGGGGGCGTTTTCTTCCGAAACTTTTCACTTTTCACTATTCGTTTTTCACTTTTATCTGTTACAATTTCTCATTTTCCCCTTGATTTTTGACACCCTCTCTGCTATAATATATTATAAGTTAGTATAATATTATATATATAGGTGTTCGCAATGTACGACGTCGAAAGAAAAAAAACCAAATACGAGCTGATATTCGACGCGCTCCTGGATTCCCTGCGCGAGGTATATTCCCCCGCGACGGTGAACCTTTGGTTCGAGCCGATGAGCATATACGCGATAGACGACGAAACGGTGGGATTCAGGATCCCCGAGAACCGCAGGGAGTTCGTCGAAACACAGTTCGGCAAAGTTATAACCGAAAAAATAAGCGACATTCTCGGCAGAAAAGTAAAAATAATAATCAAGAACGAGGAGCGTTTTTCCGAAGCGGGCTTCGACCCGGATATTGAAATAGTCGAAAGCGGCGGGGGCGACGGAAAGACCGTCGATTCCGCGTACAGGGAACGCTTTAACCCGGCTTATACTTTTAAAAACTTCGTGGTCGGGAAATCGAACCAGCTCGCGCAGTCGGCTTCGCTCGCGGTGGCGAAGCACCCCGCGGAGCTCAACAACCCGCTGTTTCTTTACGGCAACTCCGGGCTTGGCAAAACGCACCTTATGTTCGCCATAATAAACGAGATAAGGGCGAACCATCCGGAACATTACAAGATACTTTACGTTACCGGAGAGGAATTCACAAACGAGCTTATAGAGGTGCTGGCACAGAAGAAAGCCGGCGTCTTCCGCGAAAAATATCGCGGCGTGGACGTTCTGCTTATCGACGATATCCAGTTCATCGCCGGAAAAATGGGCATTCAGGAGGAATTCTTCTATACCTTCGACGCGCTCTATACCGCGAACAAACAAATAATCATCGCTTCCGACCGCGCCCCGCGCGATATAGACAATCTCGAAGACCGCCTTAAATCCCGCTTCGAAATGGGGCTTGTGGCTGACATCCAGCCGCCTGACAGGGAACTGCGTATGGCGATCTTCAAACGCAAGGCGCTGGATTACGATTTTGATTTAAGTATGGACGTGCTCTCCTATCTTGCCGACAACATAACGACGAACATTAGGCAGATAGAGGGTTCCTTGAAAAAGCTGAAAGCGCACACTCTTATCACCGGCGAAAAATGCACGCTCCCGGTGGCGAAGGTGGTGCTTACCGAGTATTTCACAAAGCTTCGCAGCGAAAATTCCACCATAGACCGCATTTTCGATTCGGTGAAACAGCGGTTCGGTGTGACCAGGGAGGAACTTAAAAGCTCCAAGCGCAGCGCGGACATAGTGTTCGCCCGCCATTACGCGATATACGTCATTCGCAAGACCACAAATCTTTCGCAGAAATCTATAGCAAAGCTTTTTAATAAAAAGGACCATACCACCATAATAAATTCCATTTCGTTCATAGAGGCGAGGATAAAATCCGACCCGGCTTTCGAACGCGAGATAAATCAGCTCATCTCCGAACTGCAGGACTGATACGCGTAAAAACCTTTCCGCCTTCCGCGAAATCCGCGGAGCGCGAAACCGTGATGAAACCTTTGAAAAAGGTATTTAGAAGTAGTATTAGTAGTAGTAGCCCCCGTGGAAAACGTGGAAAGACGGAGATCCCGCCGATACTGCCGGAAACGAAGGTTTTTGATTGTGGAAAACCCGTGCAAAACCTGTGCAGTACCGAAATAACACTGTGGAAAAAACCGGCTCATCCGGTAATAAAAAGGAGTTTTGTTTATGAAGTTCACGGCTGACAAGAAAACGCTTTTATCCCTTATCGTACCGGCTGCGACGGCGGCTTCCAACAAAAGCACGCTTCCCGCGCTGGAGGGATTGCTGTTCACGCTTAAAGGCGACGAGCTTTCTGTCTGCGGCTACGATCTGGAAAAGGGCGTGCGCACCGCAGGCAGCGTTATGCCGGTCTCGGACGGCGCCGTTATCGTAAACGCTCAAAAGGTCGTATCGATAGTCAAAAATCTGCCGGAATGCGAGATATGCTTTGAATCGGACGAGAAGAACATGGTCCGCATAAGCGGCGGGATGAGCGATTTCACCATCCACGGCGTCACCGCGGAGGCGTTTCCGAACCTGCCTTCGCTCGGCGGCGAAAACTCCTTTAACATTTCGCGCTCGCTTATGAAAGAGATAATCAATTCCACCGTTTTCGCGGTGGCGCAGAGCGAGGCGCGCCCGATACTGACCGGGGAACTGTTTATGATAAAGGACAGAACTCTTACGGTCGTCGCGCTGGATAACTTCCGCCTTGCGATCCGCGAGGAGAAAAACTGCGTCTTCGACAACGACAACAACTTTTCGTTCGTCGTGCCGGGCAAGGCGCTTTCCGACCTCGCACGGCTGCTTGACGACAGCGAGGAGCCGCTTACGGTGGAATTCACCGCGAAATACATCATATTCAAAATAGACGACACGGTGTTCTTCTCGCGGCTGCTGGAGGGCGAATATCTGGACTACAAGCGCGCCATGCCGAACAACAACACTATTTTCGCGACGATAGACAGGTCGCTTTTCATCGAAAGCGCGGAGCGCGCCTCCCTGCTTGTCGACGAAAAGCTGCGCACCCCGCTGCGCTGCAGGTTCGAGGACGGCAACCTGAACATCTCCTGCAGCACGCAGTACGGCAGCGTGAACGACAATCTGCACATAAAGAAGACCGGGCGGGATATAGAGATCGGGTTCAACAACCGCTATCTGCTGGACGCTCTGCGCGCCTGCAAGGACGAAAAAATAAAGGTCTCGATGTCCACGCCGCTTATGAGTATGGTCATAGAGGCGGAGGAGAAGGACCCCGACAGCAGCTATACCTATCTCGTTCTTCCGGTAAAATTAAAGGATTAAATGCAGGTCAGTAAGCTTACGGTAAAAAATTTCCGCAACGCCGTGGAAGAAACGCTTGAATTCGACGGCGGCGTGAATATAATCTGCGGCGCCAACGCCGCGGGCAAGACGAACCTGCTGGAGGCGGTGTTCTATTTCGCCGCCGGAAAAAGCTTTCGCAACTGCCGCGACAGGGAGCTTATCCGTTTCGGCTGCGAAAGCGCGGAGATAAAGCTGGAATTCGCCGATTCCGCCGGGAACAGGCGCAATATGTCCGCGGTCTTTCAAAAAGACCGCCCGCGCGTGCTTAAAGTCGGCGAAAACCGCGTTTCCCGCCTTGCCGATTATCTGGGCGCCTTCCGCGCGGTGATCTTCACTCCGGACCATTTAAGTCTTGTAAAGGGCGCGCCGGAAAACCGCAGGCGGTTTCTGGATCTGGCGATCTGCCAGTCGTTCCCGCGGTACGCCGCCGCGCTTACGGAGCTTAACCGCACGCTGGCGCAGAAAAACGCCGCGCTTCGCCGCCCGGGGGCGGACAGGATGCTGCTGGAGGTTTATAACGAACGGCTCGCCTCGCTTTCCGCGGGGGTAACGCTTAACCGCAAAAAATACGTGCGCAGGCTCGAATCGGAGGCGGATAAATTCATTTCCGAGATGTGCGGCGGGCGCGAATCGCTTAAAACGGAATACCGCACCCAGGGGGGCGACAACGAAACGCTCGAATCCCTGCGGGACCGTTACCGCGAGGTGATAAACGAACACGCGGAGGCGGAGATCGAGCGCGGGATATCGCTTTACGGCGCGCACAAGGACGATTTTGCCGTCGCCATCAACAAAAAAAGCGCGCGCAGCTACGGTTCGCAGGGGCAGCAGCGCAGCGCCGTGCTGGCGCTGAAGCTCGCGGAGGGGGAGCTTTCCGCGCAGCTCACCGGGGAATATCCGGTGTTCCTGCTGGACGACATACTCTCGGAGCTCGATCCGGCGCGCAAGGAATATATCCTTTCGCGGCTGGAGGGGCGGCAGGTCATTATAACCGGATGTGAAAGCGGCATTTTCGGCGCATACGGCAGAAACAGCGTTTTTATAGAGGACGGAAAAATATGTTCCTTCAACTCGAACACGGCGAAAGTATAGCCGAAAAAGATATAATCGGGGTGTTCGGTCTCGACGCGGCGGGCGCTTCGCCGCTCACAAAGCCGCTTTTTATACGCAAGGAGGAGCAGAAGGGCGTGGTGAACCTCGCTTCGGATATCCCGGCTTCCTTCGTGCTCGTACAGGGCGAATACGACGATACGGTCTATATAAGCGGACTTTCGACGGAAAGCGTCGCCCGGCGGCTGCATCGAACGAACGATTAAGAAAGAAAACGCCGCAGGCGATTTCAACAGTATGGAATTTTACGCGACAAACGCGGGATGAAAACGAAAAACCGTTCGGATATAATATAAACACAACCCGAAAATTTGTTTTTGAGGTATTTCATGGAAGAACTGCTGAACAACGATTTCAACGAGGAAGAAGCCGACAAAACTTACGGCGACAGTCAGATCCAGGTCCTGGAGGGGCTGGAGGCGGTACGCAAGCGCCCGGGTATGTATATAGGTACCACGAGCGTGAAGGGTCTGCACCACCTTATCACCGAGATAGTGGACAACTCTATCGACGAAGCGCTTGCCGGGTACTGCAAGAACATAAACGTCACGCTGAACGCCGACGGGAGCTGCACCGTTAAGGACGACGGGCGCGGCGTGCCGAGCGGCATACATCCCACGGCGGGCAAGCCCACGCTGGAGGTCATTTTCACCGTTCTGCACGCGGGCGGCAAGTTCGGCGGCGGCGGATACCGCATCGCCGGAGGTCTGCACGGCGTCGGCGCCTCGGTGGTGAACGCGCTTTCGCGCAGGGCGGAGGTCTATAACCACCGCGACGGCGTGGAATATCACATCGCGTTCGAGCGCGGCAACGTCGCGGAGCCGTTTTGCGAAGTCGGCGCGACGGACAGCCACGGGCTCACCGTGCGCTTCTGGCCGGACGAGACTATTTTCGAAACTGTGGAGTTCGATTACGAGCTGGTGAAGAACCGCTTGCGCGAGCAGGCGTTCCTTAACGCCGGCGTTTCCATCACGCTCACCGACGCGCGCCCCGAGGAACCGGTTACGGAGAATTTCTGCTATGAGGGCGGCATAAGGCAGTTTGTCGAATACCTTAACAAAAAGAAGGCGGCGGAGCCGCTTCACCCGGACGTTATCTATCTGCAGGGCGAAAAGAACGGCAGCATTGCCGAAGTCGCGATGCAGTATACGACCGAATACAGCGAGCTGATACTTTCGTTCGCGAACAATATGAACACCGTCGACGGCGGTACTCACGAGACCGGGTTCAAGACCGGCATAACCAAGGTGCTGAACGACTACGGGCATAAATACAACATTCTGAAAGCCGAGGAAAAGCTTACCGGCGACGACGTGCGCGAGGGATTGACGGCTATCATAAGCGTTAAGCTGGAGGACGCGCAGTTCGAAAGCCAGACTAAAGCTAAGCTGGGCAACAGCGAGATAAAAACGCTTGTCGACGGTATGATAACCGACAAGTTCTCGATATATCTGGAAGAAAACCCCGTCGCCGCGCGGACGATAGTGGAAAAATCCATCTCCGCCGCCCGTGCGCGCGAGGCGGCAAAGCGCGCGCGCGACCTTACCCGCCGCAAGGGGCTGCTCGAATCCAGCTCGCTGCCCAGCAAGCTCGCCGACTGCAACGAAAGACGAATGGAATATACCGAGCTTTATCTGGTGGAGGGCGATTCGGCGGGCGGCACCGCCAAGGACGGGCGCAACAGCCAGTTCCAGGCGATCCTGCCCATGCGCGGCAAGATACTCAACGTCGAGAAAAACCGCGTCGACCGCGTATATTCCTCGGTGCAGATCGTGCCGCTTATCCTGGCGCTCGGCACCGGGATCGGCAGCGAATTCGATATAACCAAGCTGCGCTACGGCAAAATAATCATAATGGCGGATGCCGACGTCGACGGCGCGCATATCCGCACGCTGCTGCTCACCTTCTTCTTCCGGCATATGCGCCCGCTTATCGAGGAAGGGCACGTCTACGCCGCCACGCCGCCGCTTTACAAGGTGGTAAAGGGCAAACAGTACAGATACGCCTTCTCGGACGAGGAGCGCGACGCGATAATCGCCGAGCTGGGCGGCAACGTCACCGCGGAGCGTTATAAAGGTCTGGGCGAAATGGACAAGGACCAGCTTTGGGAAACGACTATGGACCCGGAAAAGCGCATACTTAAACGCATCACCATTAAAGACGCTTCCGACGCCGACGCGCTGTTCTCGGTCCTTATGGGCGACAAGGTGGAACCCCGCCGCGAATTTATAGAAGCCAACGCGAAGTACGTTGCGAACCTCGATATTTAGTCCTTTCGGGCCAAACGCCGGGGAACGGACGGCAGGGATCGCGGACCGGCCGTTTTAAGCCCCCGCCCGTTGATCCTTCATTATTCATTTTTCTCCGGAAAAACCGTTTTCGGAGAAGGCCTTAATTCAAATTGTTTTTCGGAGAAAATGGCATGGCAGACAACGAATACGATTACAGCAGTCACGAGTTTCAGACGATCCACAACATCAACATCGAGGACGAGATAAAGTCCTGCTATATCGACTACGCGATGAGCGTTATCGTGGGCAGGGCTCTGCCCGACGTGCGCGACGGAATGAAGCCGGTGCACCGCCGCATCCTTTACGCGATGTACGAGGATCATATGACCTACGACAAGGCGTATAAAAAATCCGCCACCACCGTGGGCAACGTGCTCGGCCGTTATCATCCGCACGGCGACAGCGCGGTTTACGACACCATGGTGCGTATGGCGCAGGATTTCTCGATGCGCTACCCGCTTATCGACGGCCACGGCAACTTCGGCAACATCGACGGCGACAGCGCCGCCGCCTACCGTTATACCGAGGCGCGTATGGCGCGCATATCGGACGAAATGCTTGCGGACATCGAAAAGGACGTGGTGGATTTCATCCCGAACTTCGATAATTCCCGCAAGGAGCCGGTCGTGCTGCCCTCCCGCTTCCCGAACCTTTTGGTGAACGGCAGTGTGGGCATCGCCGTCGGTATGGCGACGAACATCCCGCCCCACAACCTGCGCGAAGTTATCGACGCGACGGAATACCTTATGGACCACCCGGACTGCACGGTCACCGACCTTATGACCTTCGTAAAGGGCCCGGATTTCCCCACGAAGGGCACCATCTACGGCACCGCCGGCATCTACGAGGCGTATATGACCGGGCGCGGCAGGATCCGCGTGCGCGCCAAGGCGCATTTCGAGGAAAAGCACGGCAGGACGGCGATAATCGTTACCGAGCTGCCCTATCAGGTCAACCGCAGTATGCTTCTGGACAGTATGGTGGACCTTGTCAAGACAAAGCGCATAGAGGGGATCAGCGACATACGCAACGAATCCGGCAGGAACGGTATGCGTATAGTTATCGAGGTAAAGAAGGACGCCAACCCGCAGATAGTGCTTAACCTGCTTTACAAATACACCCAGCTTCAGGACACCTGCGCGGTGAATATGGTCGCGCTGGTGAACGGCGAACCGAAGCTGCTCAACCTTAAACAGGTGCTGGAGCATTACATCGCCCACCGCAAGGAGGTCGTCACCCGCCGCGTCCGCTTCGATCTGACGAAGGCGGAGCGCGAAGCGCATATTTTCGAAGGATACAAGATCGCGATAGACCATATCGACGAAGTGATCGCCATTATCCGCGCCAGCGCGAGCATCCCGGACGCGAAAGAGCAGTTGATGGCGCGGTTCGCGCTGTCCGACGCGCAAGCGCAGGCCATCGTGGATATGACGCTCGGCAAGCTTTCCGGTATGGAGCGCCGCAAGATCGAGGAACGCCTCGCCGCGCTGTACGCGCTTATCGAGGAGTTAAGGGGCATACTCGGCGACGAAACGAAGCTGGACGGCATTATAAAGGACGACCTGACCTACATAAAGAACAAGTACGGCGACGACAGACTTACCGATATCGAGGAATCCGCCGACGATATTCTTATCGAAGACCTTATCGAGCGCGAGACCTGCGTTATTACCGCCACCCGCGCGGGATATATCAAAAGGATGCCGAGCGACACCTACCAGGCGCAGCGCCGCGGCGGCAAGGGCATAACCGGAATGGGCACGCGCGAGGAGGATATAGTGGAGGACGTTATAATCTCCCACAGCCACGATTTCCTGCTTATGTTCTCGAACACCGGGCGCGTATATATTAAAAAATGCTACGAGATACCCGAATCCGCCCGCACGGCGAAGGGCACCAATCTGGTGAACCTGCTTTCGCTCGACGAGGGCGAAAAGATCACGGCGATCCTTCCGGTAACGGAGTTCACGGAGGAGGAGAACCTGCTGCTGGTAACGCGGTTCGGCGTTACGAAGCGAATAAACCTCACCGCCTACCGCACACGCCGCACGAACGGGCTCTACGCGATAAATCTGGACGAGGGCGACCAACTGCTCTACGTCCTGCGTACACACGGCGGGGACGACGTTATAGTCGCCACCAACCGCGGGCTTTCGATCAGGTTCAACGAGCTTGACGTCCGCGAGATGGGCAGAATGGCGCGCGGCGTGCGCGCGGTGATGCTGGACGAAGGCGCGTACGTTGTCGGCGCCGCGGTCATCCCGCAGGGCAGCGAGGACGACAGTTTGGAAGAAGCCGACAGGAATTATATTCTGACTGTCACCGAAAACGGGTTCGGCAAGCGCACGCTCACCACCGAATACAAACGCCAGTTCCGCGGCGGCAAGGGTATGATCTGCCACGGCATAGGCGAAAAGACCGGCGAGCTGAAGGGTTTGCGCATCGTCCGCGAGAGCGAGGAGATACTTATTATCACCGACGGCGGCGTTATCATCCGCACCCGCGTAAGCGAAATACCCGTCTACGGCAGAAGCGCTTCCGGCGTTATAGTTATGCGGACCGGAGAGGGCGCGCGCGTTTCCCGCTTCGCGGTGGTCGACCCGGATTCCGAAGAATCGGTCTCCGACAGACTCAACCGCGGCGATGAAGAAGCCGGGGAAGGCGAGGAAGGCGAGGTATCCGCCGAAGCAAACGAAACACCCGAATCAACCACCGGGGAGGAACAATAAATGAAATTAAAAGTATTCGTTCTTGAAAACAACACGGTAAAGCGCACGCGCCACGCCGAAACGCAGAAGGCGGTGCGGGCTTATCTGGGCGGCGACCCGAAGATAAAGGTGGAATACGACGACAAGGGCAAACCCTCCGTCGTCGGCACCGAAAAGAAATGGCATATCTCCGTTACGACCACGGGCAGCGTGATGCTCGTCGCACTTTCCACACAGCCCGTCGGCATCGACGGCGAATATCTGCCGCGCTTCTCCGCGCCGGACAACAAAATAGATTACGTCGCGCTGGCGGAACGCTTCTTCTCGGAGGACGAGGCGGATTATATCCGCGACTGCAACGATCCGGCGGAGCGTTTTGTGAAGGTCTGGACGCGCAAGGAAGCATACGTGAAGTGCATCGGCAAGACGCTGGTGGAGTTCCCGTCGTTCTCCGTCGTGGAGGGCGACAAGCTCGTTGGCAAGCTGCGCGGAGTGCCTATTAAAAAGTTCGGAATTTCCTTCCCCGGCAGCGAGGATTATCTGTTCGTCATAGCCGGAGTGGAATAAAAAACCATAAAAATAAAAATAAAAGAGGTGCAATCATGTTTTGTCCGAAATGCGGAAGCGAGCTTCCTGAAGACGCGCTCTTTTGCCAGAAGTGCGGCGCAAAAACAGCGGCGGACGCGGTAGAAACGGCGCAGAACGCGGCCGGGACCGCCGCGGAAACGGCGGCCGGGCAGGTAAACGCGGCGCCGCAGTACGCCTATGCCCCGCAGCCCGCGTACCCTGCCGCGAAGCCGAAAGCCAAATGGCCCTTCATACTCGCGGCGGTCGGCGTGGTGCTCGTCGCGGTGGCGGTGGTGCTTATAATCGTCCTCACCGGCGGCGGCGACAAAGGCCTCGTAGGCAAGTGGGAAGGGACCGAAAGCGGGTTCGCGGTGTCCTATGAATTCAAGAGCAACGGCGAATTTTCCGCGACCGCCATCGGGATCACGATGAACGGGACCTACAAGGTCGACGGCGACAAGTTGACCACCACGATCGAGCTGCTCGGTCAAAAGCAGGAGACCGCGAACACCTACAAGATCGACGGCGACAAGCTCACTCTTTACAATACCGACGGTTCGGTGGACGTGGAGCTTACGAGAGTTAAGGACTGACCCGGGCTTATAAAGAATAAGCGGCTCTTTGCGCAAAAGCAAAACGATCAAAAAGGAAAAGGTTGCCCGTTCGGACAACCTTTTTTCTTTCAAGCCGTAAAAAGCGGTCAGGAGCCCTCTCTGCGGAAGACGGTGCGTATCCCCATCCCCTGAGTCGTGAGCGTGTCGTTTTCCGCGTCGTAGATCAGCACCGATTCGTTCCCGTCGACGTTCAGAAACACCTTGTCGTGGGAGATCGTATATCCGCCCGTAAGGACTTCGTCGTTCATATAAAGCTGCGCCACCCCGCCGGAAAAGCGGTAGGCGACGTAGGGCTCGTCCGCGGAGAGCCCGCCGAGGTCGGCGGTCATTTCCAGCACGGATACCTCCCGCCCGTCGGCGGTGATCACCGAGCTCGCCAGCCATTTGCCGGAGATCGCGTCGCCCTTCGCGCAGGAAGCGAGGCACAGCGCCGCCGAAACGGCCGCGAGCAGCATAACAAGCTTTTTCATTTTTCGCGTCCTCCCTGTGATTTTACAAAACCCGGTCCGTATTTTGGGACCGGGTTTGTTTTCCTCCGCGAAAAACGCCTTTTCGCGTGGACCTTGGAGCAAGCGACGGGAATCGAACCCGCACGGTCAGCTTGGGAAGCTGAAGTTCTGCCACTAAACTACGCCTGCCTGTATTTCAATCGCTATTATACACCGCGGGAAGCGATTTGTCAATAGCAAAAACGCGACTGCCGCCGCGCAAGCGCGCTTTATTCGCGCGGCTCTTCTTCGGGGCCGGGCGCGGGGCTTTCGGTTTCCCCGGCGCGCGGGGCGGGCTTTTCGGCTTCGCCGTCGTCGTCCGAATCCTTCACCTCGTTATAGAAGTTCACGACCACGGAGGTTATCAGCGCGACGACGATTATGCCGTAGGCGCCGAGTATAACGGTTATCGCGCGGGAAACGCCGCCGACCACAGTAAGGTCGCCGAACCCGACTGTCGTCACCACGGAGAAGCAGTACCACAGCGCGTCGAGATAAGTCGGTATCCCGGGTTCGAGCGCGCGGAAGACGAACGAGAACGCGATTATAAGCAGCATGAGCCCGAAGAAGATCTCCGCTGCAAAGGTCTTGCGCAATATCTTTTGCAGGACGCCGAGCTTCATCTGCGAGAACGAGATGGCGATTATATGCAGAAGCACCGTTATGAATGCGACCAGCAGATGCGTCAAAAGCAAGGACGCCATTTGTTCGCCGGAGGAGAAAGCGGCGGCAAGCGCGTACAGCAGGACGGCGAGGATAAAGATCCCGTTCATCACCGCCGACCTTATCCTGCGCAGCTTTTTCTTCTCCGCCGCGCGGGTTTTAAGTATCGCCGCCACGCGGCAGACCGCCAGCATAAGGCAGAACGACACGACGTAGACTTTGATCCCGGTCTCGTTCAGTTTGTCAAGGAAGACGAATATCCCCGCCGCCGTAAGGATCGCCGCGGAGCAGATATTGCCGTAAAACGCGGGCGCGCATTTTTTATAAGCTCCCGCCGCCTGCAGCGACTTTGACGCCGCGAGGAACAGATAAGAAAGCAGGGCGAAAAGATGTATGGAGTTTTCGGCGCCCGTAAAGGTAAGTATATTCAGCGAGAAAACCAGCGAGGCGACGGAGAATATCCCGTCCGCGGTCCGTATGATACGGCCGACCGTACCGGGTTTCAAACGTTTCTTTTTTTCGTCCATAAAAAGACCTCGGTTATTTAAGATGCGTCAGCGCGTAATAGACCGCCTCGGCGTATTCCGCGACTATCAGCGCGACTCCCGCCGCGGGTATCGCGATATCCAGCGCGGGGCGCTTCGGCTTGCGGGTATAGGAGAAAAGAAGCATAAGCGGAGCGATGAAGATAAGCCCCACCGATTCGCCGAACCCCCATTTCATAGCGAGCGACACCGCTTCCATGGCCTGCCCCGCGAACGCCTCCGTGTCGCTGAAGGGCAAGGAACGCGCGGCGGCAAAGACCAGCACTATCACAAAGTCGAGCACCGCGGCGATGGCGAGTATTATGGCGGCGTGGACCGAAAAATGCCAGGAATTGGCGTTCGTCCGCAGGAATTCGTCGTAATCCTCTTTCGTTTTTCCGTGCCGTATGAACATCCGCTCGCGGCGTTTTATAAAGAACGCGAAGGCGACGAACACCAAAAATCCCACGGGCGGCTTTGTAGTTAAAAACGGGAACACGGCGGGGGAAAGCTTTATCCTGCCCATGCTCGCAAGGATCTTCAGCGTGACGGAGGCGGCTTCATAGAGTATCGGCAGCGCCGCGAACAGGCGGAAGACGATTATCCGCTTCCCGGTGAAGACCTTTTTCGGCGTGTAAAGCAGGAAATAGGTAACGAGAGTGCAGAGAAACAGGTCGAGGAACAGGTTGAACGCGAGGAACCCGCTTTCGGCGAACATATCGGTGAGCGTGGCTTTTGCCTGCGCGCGGGAGGAGCCGGCCGAAAGTATCCCCACAAGATAACGCTCGTAGAGCAGCAGCGCCAGCACGGCGACTCCGCCGGAAAGCGAGCCGAATTTAATAAGCAGCTTTTTGTAGTTCGCGCCGGTGCCGAGTATAACGGCGAAGTTCGCGATAAGCAGCAGCGGCAGCGCGAGCGAGCCGATCGCCCGGATTATCTCGACCGCCGTCCCGTTCGCGGAAAAGTTTCCTTCGCCGAGAATGCGGCTCAGCGCGTCGGTGATTATGGGGAACTGCGCCAGCGCCAGAAGCGCCCACGCGATAACGCGCAGATGCTGATAGTTCAAAGGACCGCGGTATTTAATGTCGTTCGAAGCGTCGATCTCGTGCGGTTTTCCGGTCTTTTTCACGTTAAAACCCCCCATACGTTCGGATTCAGGCCCGCGCCGGGCGGGGCGTCAGCGCGCCTTTTTCGCCCAGGTGGCGGGAGAAAGCGCGATTATAAGCGGGAATATCTCGAGTCTGCCGAGCAGCATCGCGACGGAAAGGACCAGCTTCGAAAACGCGGTGTATCCGGCGTAGCTGCCGATCGGGCTGATCTCCCCGAACCCGGGGCCTACGTTGTTCACGCAGGACACGGCGGCGGAAAGGTTGGTTTCCAGGCTGAACGGTTCGAAGCAGATCAGCAGGAAGGTCGCCGCCGTAGCGATTATATACAGGGCGAAATAGGTCGCCACGCTGCGCAGCGTCTCCTCTTCAACGGGCTTGCCGTCCATTGTAACGCGGTTGACGGAGCGCGGGCGGAGGAGCTGTTTGAATTCGCGCACGACCAGCTTGAACAGCAGCATGGAACGCGATATTTTAAGCCCGCCCGCGGTGGAACCTGCACAGCCGCCGAGGAACAGCAAAACGAAGATCAACCCGCGCGACAGCGCCGGCCACATGTCGAAGTTCGCGGTGGCGTAACCCGTTGTGGTAACTATCGCGCCGGACTGGAACGCCGCGTTGCGCAGCGAATCGCCGAAATCGTTGTAGATCGGCATAATGTTTATCGTCATAACGGCGGTGCTCACGACGACGATCCCCAGATAGACCCACAGCTCGGAAGATTTTACCGCCGCCTTGAAGCGTTTTATAAGCACGAGGTAGTAAAGGTTGAAGTTCACGCCGAAAAGCAGCATAAAAGCCGTTATCACCCACTGGATATACGGGCTGAACGCGCCTATGCTTTCCGGGCGGGTGCTGAACCCGCCGGTGCCGGCGGTGCCGAAGGAGTGGATGGCGCTTTCGAACAGCGACATACCCCCGGCGCAGAGGAAGATCATTTCCGAAACGGTGAGGAATATATAGATAAGATAAAGTATCTTCGCGGTGTCGCGCACCTTCGGGACGAGCTTGCCCACGACCGGCCCCGGCATTTCCGCGCGCATAATGTGTATGGTCCTGTCGGAAATGTTGTTCGCCAGCGCCATAACGAACACCAGCACGCCCATGCCGCCCAGCCAGTGCGTGAAGCTGCGCCAGAACAGCATTCCCTTTTGCCATTCGGGCAGATTCGTCACAAGCGAGGCGCCGGTGGTGGTGAACCCGCTGACCGTTTCGAAGAACGCGTCGACAAAATTCGGTATCTCGCGGCTTATCACAAACGGCAGCGCGCCTATAAGCGACATCCCCAGCCAGGTTATCGTAACGACGGCGAAGCCCTCCTTGGCGTAGATGACCTGCGTATCCGGGCGCACGGTATAGCGTATCAGCGTGCCGAGCGCGGCGGCGCCCAAAGCCACCCCCGCGAAAATAAGCGCGCCGGAATACTCTTTGTAGATCAGCGAGACGGCGGCGGGAAGCAAAAGCAGCACGCCCTCTATGCGGATAAGGCGGCCGAAGATGTTAAAAACCATTTTGCGGTTCATATAAAAGCCACCCTTTACTGCAGAAGTATGTCGTCCAGGTCGAACAGCTTGTGCTCCGCGGCGATAACGACGACTCTGTCGCCCGCCTGGATCGCGTCCTCGCCGGAGGGGATTATCGCCTTTCTGCCGCGCGTTATCCCCGCGATAAGTATATTCGGTTTTAATTCCATGTCCTTAAGCGGGACTTTAAGCCCCTTGAAATCGGCGCTGACCTTGAATTCCAGCGCCTCCACGTTGCCGTCCATAAGCCGGTAAAGCGTTTCCACGTTGCTGCCCACGGTGTTTTGCAGCGCGCGGGCATAGCGGGCGAGAACGTCCGAAATTATCTTCTTCGGCGAAATAATACTGTCCAGCCCGAGCCGTTCCGCCATTTCGGTGTATTCCGGGCGGTTCACCTTGGCTATGACCTTCTGCACGTCCTTCGACGCCGCGAAATAGGCGATAAGTATGTTCTCCTCGTCCATTCCGGTAAGCGAAACGAAGGCGTCCACGGTGTTCAGCCCCTCTTCCAGCAGAAGCTCCTGCTGCGCGCCGTCGCCGTGTATCACCACCGCGCCCTGCGGCAGTCCGGCGGAAAGCTTTTCGCAGCGGTCCCTGTCGCGCTCGATCACCGTAACCGAGTTTCCGCTTTCCAGCAGCTTTTCGGCAAGATAGAACGCGGTCGTGCTGCCGCCCAGGATCATCACCCGGCGCGCCTGGCGCTGCACCAGCCCCAGCATCTTCAAAAGCTTCTGCACCTCCGTCGGCGCGGCGGTAAGCCCTATCCTGTCGCCGCTCTTAAGCACAAAGCTGCCGTCGGGGATATATACTTCGCCTCCGCGGCTTACGGCGCACACAAGGAACTTGGCGCTGTATTTGCGGCGCAGGTCGGCAAGCGAAACGCCGTCCAGCGGGGAGTCGGGTTTAAGCACAAGCTCCACCATTTCCATTTTTCTGCCGGAAAAGGTCTCTATATTCACCGCAGCCGGCAGCTTAAGTATGTTGAAAAGCTCCTCCGCGGCGAACAGCTCCGGATTTATCACCAGCGAAAGCCCGAGCTGCTGCTTCATAAAGGCAAGCGCCTTTTCGTCGTAGCCCGGGTCGCGTATGCGCGCCACGGTGTGCTTCGCGCCCAGCCCTTTCGCGATAAAACAGCTAAGCATATTCATTTCGTCCGACCCGGTCACGGCGACGAAAAGCTCCGCCTTGTCGACTCCCGCCTCGTTAAGCGTGTCGAAATCGACGGCGCTGCCGCAGACCGTCATAACGTCATAGATGTTGCCGATCTCGCCCACGGTGTCGTCGAACGAATCGATGGCGACTATCTCGTGCCCCTCCGCCGCCAGGCGCGAAAGGATCGATACGCCTATCTTGCCGCATCCGGCGATAACTATTCTCATAGATCTTCCTCCCGAAAGAGAATTTTTCGTTACGAACGTAAAATTATATTATAGTATAGCATATAAGTAAGAAAAATGCAAGAAAAAAATCCCGGCGGATAAGCCGGGATCTTTTTTTGAATAACGGTTTATTTTATTTCCGGAAGACTTGCGGCGGCGACGGACTGACCGACGCGGCGCGAGCTTTCGTCCGGGATGTGGAGCTGTATCTTCTTCGCAAGCTCCGGGAACTCCTTGTTAAGCACTTCCTGCGCGCGGGCGAGCAGGATAACGCCGCCCTCGCCGGAGGTAACGCGCCCCATTATGAGGACGTGCTTTATATCGTAGAATTCGCTGTAGAACGCTATCGCGTAGCCGAAGTAAACGCCGATGGTGTCGTAGATCGCGGCGGCGCGTTCGTCGCCCTGCTTCATAAGCCCCTGAACGACCTTTAATTTTTCGGCGGGGGAAAGCTTTTCGTCAAGCTCTATGCCCGCGGCGGGAGCCAGCTTTATAACGCCGTCCTGCGAGAAGTATTTAACGCCGCAGCCGTAGTCGCCGGACCATTCGTCCACCATCGCGCCCTTGAATTCGTCCACCGGGACGAAAGCGAGTTCGTTGAGCCAGCCGGTGATATTGCCCTGCGGATCGACGTAGCCGCCGGCTTCCGAGGTGCCCATCGCCACGCCGAGCACGGAGTTGTCGTTAAGGTCCATCGCCCCGGCGAGCGCGGTAACGTCGCCGTCGTTGGCGACCTCTATCGGGATATTCTCGCCCAGCTCCTTCGCCACGTCGAGATACATATTCTTAACGTGCTTGTCGAAATCCTCGTCGCTCACTTTAAGGAACAGCGAAGCGACCATAATGCGGTTGTCGATGTAAACGCCCGCGCTGGAAACGCCGATCGCGTCGACGCGCGGCATATGCGAAGCGGCGGTCTTCATCGCTTCGAGTATGCCCTGATAATGATAGTTCGGGTCGGAATTAGTTTTCGGGAACCAAACGACCTCTTCGGAATAAACGCTTTCGCCGTCGATAACGGCGCTCACCTTTCTGTCGCTCCCGCCGGCGTCGAAGCCGATGCGGCAG
Source organism: Clostridia bacterium (assembly GCA_017447445.1). Lineage (GTDB taxonomy): Bacteria > Bacillota > Clostridia > Oscillospirales > CAG-382 > Coliplasma. Next base: position 24,299 of record JAFSNK010000020.1, read on the forward strand.
CCGTCCAGATGCCTGCCCACGGGGGAAGCCGCCTCGTTGTCCTTCGGCGCGTCCTTAAGCGGGCGTACCTCCACTTCGAAGGGGCGTTCGTAAACGCGTTCCATAAAGTGAACGTCGAAATCGCGCAGGCCGCCGTAGGTATAAGCTTCTTTAATGCGCTCGCCCACGGTCTTGCTGCCGGCGATGATTATTTTGTAGCCGCCGACTACCCACAAAAGCGCTTTCGCCATTCTTTCGACAAAATCGAAATTTTCGTCGTCGTGGCCGGTGCCGTCCTTAAAAACGCGCGTCCTGTAGGTGGTAAGGTAGCCCTTGTTGCGCTCCACGCCTATAACAAGGTCCTGCCCCTCTTTTTCGGTCGCCTTGCGCATCTCGCGCACGGCAAGCGCCAGCGGCGCGAAGTTTTTGTCCAGTTTTGCTTTCACTTTAAGCTTCATATTTAAGTTTCCCTCCGATAAAGGTTTTTGTAACTTCAAATTTTTCGTCGGTAATGATAACGTCGGCGTCCTTGCCCACTTCTATGCTGCCCTTTTTGTCCTGCAGGCCGATCACCGTCGCCGGGTTGAGCGAAGCGCAGTTCACGCATTCCCACAGCGGAACGGTGCTGTTGGTATAGAAGTTCCACACGCCGCGGTTGAGGTGCAGGACGCTGCCCGCCACCGTGCCGTCCTCCAGACGGCAGACGATGCCGCGGTAGATTATCTTGTTGCCGCCCAAAGTGTATTCGCCCTCCGGCAGACCGCCCGCGGGCAGACAGTCGGTAATAAAGCAGAGCTTGCGGCCTTTCAGCTTGTAGATGATATCGTAAAGCGCGGGGCTGACGTGGAAGGTGTCCACTATAAGCTCGGTGCTGACGTCGGAATTGAAAGCGGCGGTCACCACGCCGGGCGCGCGGTGGGCAAGCGGGCTCATCGCGTTGAAGAGGTGCGTGGCGTGGCGGATGCCCGCTTCGGTGCTCTTCATGGCGGTCTCGTAGTCGGCGCTGGTGTGCCCCATCGACATCACCACGTCGGTATCGCGGCGGATCTCCTTAATGGCGGCAAAATCCGCGTCCTCCTCCGGCGCCAGCGTGATTATGCGGATTATATCGGCGTATTCCTTAACAAACTTCGCGTCGGGCTTAAGTATGTGCTTCGGATCCTGCGCGCCCTTTTTCTTTTCGCTTATGAACGGGCCTTCCGCGTGCGCGCCGAATATCGCGCTGCCGTCCCAGTCGCGGCTTTCTTCTTTAAGCGCGCGGCAGATCTCCAGCGCTTTTTTTATGACCTTCATATCCACCGTCATCGTGGTGGGCAAAAAGCCGGTAACGCCGTTGGCAAGCAGACCTTTGGCGATGGTGCGTATGCTTTCCTCCTCGCCGTCGCAGACGTCCTTGCCCAGATACCCGTGGATGTGCAGGTCGATAAGCCCGGGCGCCACGTAGCCGCCCTTCGCGTCGATCACCTCGGCGCCCGAGGGGATGCTTTCGCAGTCGATCACGCCTTCGATAACGTCGCTTATCAAAAGCGCGCGCCCTTCGACGATCCTGTCTTTAAGAATGATCTTACCGTTGATGATTGCTTTCATTTGAACGCTCCCGAATAACAGATTTTATAACAATTATATTATAGCAGAATATTGAATAATTTCAAGATGTTTTTATTCTTTCTCCCGCGAAAAAGGAACGCGGCCTTTAGCGTTTTCAAACAGACTTTCGGGCAAATGGCAATACCCGCCCGGATTCTTTTCCAGATATTTCTGGTGGTATTCCTCCGCGGGGAAAAAGTTTTCAAGCGGCAGGAGCTCCGTCGCCGGCTTCGCGCCGATCTCCGCTTCGGTTTTTGCAAAAGCGGCGCGGATCGCGGGGAGAAGGGAAACGTCGTCGTAATACACTCCCGTCCTGTACTGGTGCCCCGAATCACCGCCCTGCCTGTCCACGGAAACGGGATCGACGGTAAGAAAATAATGTGCAAGCAGCGTTTCCGCCGGCAGGATCGAATCGTCGAACGTTACTTTGACCGTTTCGGCGTGGCCGGAGCCGTGCTTAACGTCTTCGTACGTCGGCGCCGTCGTGCCGCCGTTGGCATAGCCGACTTCTGTGCTTACGACGCCGCGAAGCAGATCAAAGTATTTCTGCGTGCCCCAGAAGCACCCGCCCGCAAGGTATAAGGTCTTTAACATATAAACCCTCCGAAACCCGCCGCGCGCACGCCGTTCCGCGCGCGCAAACAGTTAATTCTTCTTTCGCCTGCCGCGCGTTTCCAGCGTGTCCACGCCGGAGCGGAGCAGCTTTTTCGCCGCGTCGAGGAAGCCGTGATAGACGGCGCGGTCGGTTTTGTAAAGCGCGCGCGCCACGGCGGTGTAATAGGTCGCTTTCGCGCTGTTAAGCTCGTAAAGCGTTGTCGCGCCGGACGCCTCAAGCGCGTCGAACAGCGCCTGCGAGAAGTTTTTCCACTGCTCCCCGTCCAGCGATTCGCTCCAGCGGCGCACGGTCTCGTCGGCGATCGTTTCGCCGGTGGCTTCCGCGGGGACGAAGGAGTTGCCCGATATCTGCCAGGTGTAGGGGTTGTGCTGCATAATGCCCTTCGCGTCGCTTTTCACGGCTTTCGGCGTTTCGCACCCCGCCAGAAGCAGCCCGACGAGCGACTGGTCGGGCACTATCTTGGTTATCTTCGGCACGACCGCAAGATATTCCGGCGTCCGCGCCGTTTCGCGGTTGAGCCCCGGCCCGTCGTTGGAATAGACGGCGACGATCTCGCCGTTCCCGCTTTTGCAGAACGCCGCGGCGTAAACGGCGAAGTTCCCGCCCTTGGAATGCCCGCCGACGCGCGTCGGCAGCCGGAATTCATCCAGCGCGCGGCGCAGATAAGCCGCCGCCTCCGCCTGGCCGGGCGTTTCCGGCAGGAAGTTCATATTAAAATCCTCGCGCCAGCCGACTATGGTGTTGTCCGTTCCGCGGAAGGCGACGAAAACGCTGCCGTCCCCGGGCAGGAAGGTCACCGCCGAAAACTGCATCTGCCGTTCGACGTCGACCTCGTTCACGTAGCCGCAAAGCTCCGCTTCGCCGAACCGTTTCGTGCCCGCCGCCGCTTTAAGCGCGTGGGAAGGATCGTTCACCAGATAAGACTGGTCCCGCCCCGCGGCGGTATAGCGGGCGCAAAGCTCCCGTACGGATATCCTTTCGCCGAAGCTTTCGGGCGCCAGCCCGTCCATATTTACGTACGCCAGCTCCGAGAATATAAGGTTGTCCACCTCGTTGAACCCGTCCGCGGCAAAGGTCAGGTCGCCCCGCCACGCCAGGTAATCAAGCATATTTGCCGTAGTATCCACCACCAAAAGGTATTGTTCCGGGTTTTATTTCCCGGGAATGAAATGCTCGAATATCACGGAATCGCCGCAAGCGTCCTCCGGCTTCCGCACCGTCCATACGAAGCAGAGCGAGCCGAGCCCGAGCGCGGCTTTTACCGAAAGCGGGCGCTTCCCCGCGCGGTAGGCGATAAAATCCGCCCGCGCGATACAGTTAAGCATACAGCGGCTGAGCAGAAACGCCTTCGCCGCGCCGAACCCGAACCCGCGGTATTCTTTGTATTGCTGCGAAAGCTGGCCGCGCAGCACCTCCGGCGCGTGCCCGCGGAACCACGCGACTATGCGCGGGTCGAACGACTCCACGCAGTATTCGCCGCCGTAGTTTTTAAGCAGGGCATAGGTCTTTTCGCACAGCTCGGCGTTGCGCTTCCCGGTTTTAAGCTCCACCAGCAGCGGAACGCGGCCGTTTACCAGCGCAAGCGTTTCCGAAAACAGCGGTATCTTTTCCTCCGTCCCGAAAAGCGGCAGCTCGCGCAGTTCGGCAAGCGTGTATTCGTCCACGCGCCTGTCCACGCCGCAGGCGCGCTTCACGCCGTCGTCGTGGAACACCACCACCTCACCGTCGCGCGTCAACTGCACGTCAAGCTCTATCCCGAACCCGGATATGGCCGCCGCGGCGAACGCGGGCAGCGAATTTTCCGGCGGGGACTGATCTTTTGCGTAAAGCCCGCGGTGGGCGTAGTTCACCCCCGCGAAAGGAGCCCGCTTTTTTTCGTCCGGGCGCCCGGGGAAAATAAGGAACAGCCAGAGCGCCGCCGCAAAAACGATTGCGCACGCCGCGGCGATCAGCCAGCCCATCAATCGCCCTCTAACGCCTCGAGCCCGCGCGCGTTGCCGAGCTTTTTGGCTTTTATGTTCTTAACGAGCAGCGTGAACACCGCGCAGCTCAGCGCAAACAGCCCCGCCGCGTAAACCGGAAGCGCGTTCCACGCCAGCGATACCTTGAATACCAGCCCGAGCAGGATCGGCGTGATAGTCTGCGCCGACATACTCGCCGCGTAATAGAACCCGGTGAATCTGCCGATCTTCTTGTTGGAGCAAAGCTCCACCACCATCGGGAACGAGCAGTTGTGGACCAGCGCCATGCCGAACCCTTTCACCGCCCACACCGCGAACAGCAGTTTGGGGAACGCGAGTTCTCCGTGCTCGCCGACCACGGTCCGGGAGGGGGCGACGAAGCACATAACTATCATCGCGCAGACGGTAACGGCAAGTCCGGCGGAGATAGTCCATTTGCGCCCTATCTTATCCGCTATCATTCCCGCCACGGCGAACCCCGCGACGCTCGCCACGCCGCCGATTATCGTAAGTATCATCGTCGCGCTCGAAGCGGATTTAAGGTAATATATAACGTAGTTCCCTATGTAGGTCCCTATCGAGTTGTCCGCCATGAACCAAAGGAATTCGGCGCCGAGTATCGCCAGCAGCATCCTTTTGTTGGCTTTGCTCATCGGGGCGTCGTCGTCGACGGGAGTCTCCACCGCCGCCATCTGCTCGCCCAGCGCCATTTCCTCTTTCATTTCCTCGGCTATCTTGTTTTCCTTGCAGGTGAAGAACAGCACGAACGCCGATATCATCATAAGCACCGAGGCGATTATAAAGGGCAGTTCGATTATCCACACGCTGCGCGCCTCGTCCGGGGCGTTTATATATTTGGAAAGCACCAGGAAAATGCCCAGCACGGTGGCGAACGCGCCGCCCAGATAACCCATAATGTTTATAATGCCGTTCGCCTTGGCGCGCAGGGGCTTCGGAGTCATATCCGGCATCAGCGCGACGGCGGGGTTGCGGTACATCATCATAAACATCAGCACTATCGCCATCATGATTATCATCCCGACTATGTTGTTATTGTGGAAGAACAGCGGGATGAAGGGGAACGCCACGGCGGAAACCAGCGTGCCGACGAGTATGTAGGGCATACGCTTGCCGATGGGCGTTTTCGTTTTGTCGGAAAGGTTGCCGAATATCGGCAGCAGTATAAGCGCGGCGAGGTTGTCGCACGCCATTATAATGCCGACTATCCACTGCACGTTAAGCAGCTTTTCGGCGCCCGCCTCTTTAAGCGCCGCCGAGGAAAGCCCGTACATCCTGCGGGCGAAGATGTCTGTGAGGAAGGTGGGGCACCAGGAGTCGTACACCTGCCACAAAAGCAGGATGCCGAAGAACGCGAAGCCGATAAGCATCGTGCGCTTGTAGTTGAGTTTGAGTGTGTTCATAAGAACCTCCGGAAAAGTTAGTTAAAAGATAATAGTGAATAGTGAAAAGTGAATAGTGAAAAGTTATTGTTGAAAACGCCTTTGGCGTTTTCTTCCGATTTTATATAAATTAAATTCCGTTTTTTTTCGTGGCTTCGCCGCGGAAAAAACTCCGCCAGGGGTCCCCGAAAGCGTTTACGCTTTTGGGGAAGAAATTACACAAATTCCCAATTAGACAGCAGCAGTCCCGGCACGACGGACAGCGCGAAGAACGCCCAGCTAACCAGAGTAAAGGTCTTTATGAACGCCTTGCCGCCCTGCGGATATTCGCGCACGTAGATGCGGTAGTTTATCACCGAGGCGAGCGAGCCGATGAGCGAGCAGAGCCCCGCCGTGTCCGCGCCGTAGATAAGCCCCGCGAAGTTCTGCGAGAAGGGGTAGAGCACTATCGTCGCCGGGACGTTCGAAATAAGCTGGCTGAGGCCGATAGCCCACCAGTATTCCCGCCCCGCGACCGCGCCGCCGAGGAATTCCGATATGTGCCGGTTGGAAGCGATGGACGACGAGAAGACGAAGAAGCACAAAAACGTTAAAAGCAGGACGTAATCGACCTTCAAAAACAGCTTTTTATCGGTGAAGAACACCGCCGCGGCGACGATAAGCACCGCCCAGTACCACAGCGAAGTGCGGGTGACAATTACGGCGGCGATAAGCGCGAAAAGCGCGATATATATCCCGCCGCGCACCTTTTCCGGCTTGGTTTTGGCGGGCTTTTCTTCTTTCGCGGGGGCTACCGGCTCCTTTACATCCCTGCGGTACAAAAACAGCACGAAGCAGACAAGCAGCAGCGCCGAAAGCGCGCAAAGCGGCAGCATATGCAGCATAAAGCGCCCCGCGCTCACGTTCGCTTTGCCGTATAAAAACAGGTTCTGCGGACTGCCGAACGGCGAAAGCATCGAACCGCGGATGGCGGCTATGTTCTGCATCGAGACTACGGGCAGTATGTATTTTTCCCTGCCGCATTCGCGCAGCAGCGTGATGGTGAGCGGCACGAAGATTATAAGCGAAACGTCGTTTGTAACAAGCATGGAGGTGAAAAACACCCCGAATACCAGAAACAGGGTAAGCGCGGCGAGCGTTCTGACCCGCGCGCCGAGCCGCGCCACGGGGCGCAGCACGTCCTCGCGCTTGAATCCCTCCAGAACGCAGAGCATCATAAAAAGCGTTCCCAGCGTGCGCCAGTCTATGCCGTGCAGGAGCTCCTCCGTCGGCGGAGTGATTATAAGCGCCGCGCCCGCCGCGATAAGCGACAGCGTGAGCATGAGTTCTTTTTTGAAGAAGGAGAGAAGCCTTTTTAACA